>JBEPUH010000122.1:0-1505 GCA_041691635.1 Hyphomicrobiales bacterium | reverse complement strand
GCGAACGGGAGCGAGTCCGAGGAAAGGAGACCCTTCGGGTCCCTCTATCACTGGGCACCCCCCCCCAGCCCCCCCCCTCAACTAATCGAGCGGCAGCGTCGCAGTGCAGCCTTTGAACGAGGGAGGGGATTGGGTTCCAGACTTCGCGGGCTGTGCCTCGGGGTATGAGCCCCGAGCCTCTCATAGCCCCCGAGAGTCGAGCGCCGCTAGGTGGCCGCTCGACTCTCGGGGTAGTCCCCCTCAGGACCTGCAAGAGGCTTACAGGCCCATGAGGGGGAAAATCAACCCTTCGGGAACCCTTCGTGAGTGAAGAAAGCCTGCAAATAGCGAACTATTCGCTTGCCCAGGGTCTTAAGGCAGCGTGAGAAGCCAGCCCGTGACCCTGATGTCCCAGTTGCCCCGGTGCGCATTGACTCGGAACCCTCCTCCGACGTTGAACGCTTGCCTCCCCTGCCACTGCACGCTAGTCGTGAGGATGCCGGACGTCTGGGCGATGAACCAGGAACCGTTGGTCACGAGGTCCTCGAAGCCGAGCTCCGGTGTGAAGGCAGCCTCCCCTGTTGCGCAGTCGATGTCGGTCACGACCATGCGGACGCCGTCGGGGCAGGGGATGTCCGCGGTGTCCCCCTCGAGGAGGCCCTGGACTACGTAGAGACGGTCCGTGTAGAGACTGGCCATGTCACCTCGAGGCGGAGCGCGAGCGCATTACGCCGGTGCCGTGGCGCCGGCCGCTTAGTACTGCAGCCGGCGGCGCTGCGTCCCGACGTGGGTCCGCGTCACGTAGCTAGTGACGGCGTCGACGACGGGCGTCGCGCGGACCGTCGGCACGTTCCTCGCGCGGTGCGTGGTCGGATTCGTCACGACGGTGAAGCCGAGGAAGTAGCTCACGTTGACCTGTTGGAGCGTGCCCCCTCCTGACCAGACTGCAGCGGCCAGGGCGGGGAAGAAGAGCAGCACGTTCGTCTGCACCGCGGTCGTGAGATCAGTGCTCCAGCGCTGCGGGTCCTCTAGGTCCCCAGACTGCCCGAACGGCCAGTAGCCGCGCGGGTGGCCTCCGCGATAGCGGCGCGAGATCTCGTACGAGATCACGACGGCCATGTCGGCCCCGAGCGGCGTGAGAGTCCCGGTGCCGGGCACGCCGCCGCTCCAGTTCCCCTCCGCCCCGGAGGGACTCGAGAGGTCGATGGCGTGCACGCGGCCGAGGGTGTAGGCGGCGTTGATTGCAAAGTTGAAGTTGGTGACCACCTGGTCTTTCACGGCGATGCAGAATGTGTTGAGCTCTGCTGCGCTCGGCGCGGCCCCGGTGTACTGCAGATAGAAGCGCGTCACGATGTCGGTGTTGATGCCGTCTGACCAGATGACAGCCACCTTCAGGACCTTCGCTACGTCCGGGAGCGCGGGCATGTCGCCACGCTAGCAAACGCACCTGCTGACTGTCACGCGCACCGGAGCGAACGGGAGCGAGTCCGAGGAAAGGAGACCCTTCGGGTCCCTCTATCACTGGG
>JBEPUH010000121.1:0-1515 GCA_041691635.1 Hyphomicrobiales bacterium | reverse complement strand
GACTCGTCGGCGTCCTTTTTGATTCCTAGTAGTTTGTAATAGTCTTGTTCCATTTTAGTTGTATATATACAATGTGACAGAGTATGTTTAGTGGTTTGAAAATCAATTTTTTTTTAAATTAGAGTAAAAAAAATTGATCATTTAACATTAAATAAATAGTGTCAAATAATCAGTGGAAACCAATGGCTTCGAGTAAGAATCTGGACAAATTCATGGCTGCCGTCAGTGTGGCATTCAAGACTGACAAGAAATCATACAATAAACTAATTCCCGCTCTTTTCAAACGATTTGATCTCAATAAAGTTGTTGAGTATATAATCAAATCAGATAATGTTGACTTGTTAGAAGATGTCTTGTCTTATGATGTTGATATCTGCCTTGATCTTGGTTTGATTGATTTAGCTGTAGATAAATGGCGCATATCAATGATCAAATGTATCTATGAATTTAATGGTACTAAATTATCGGAATACTATCTGGTTGAATACATATTTTGTACACATAAAATTGATTATCGTGGGCAACGAGTCGATGAAAAATCAATCGATGAATGTATTCTAACAATGGTTAACGGATTTAATGCTGATTATATTATTCCATATATTGATTGTAGTATTTGGGATAATTTTCTTATTAGGTATGCATGCGAAACTGATCAATTAAAAAATGTCAGATTATTGCTTTCTGATATGCGAGTTGATCCGGCTGTTGATTGTGATATTTTGGTTAGGAATGCTATTATTGAAGGTAAATATGAATTAGCTAATGAATTGATGAAGCACCCATTTGTGTCGGTTGAGAATGTTGATCAGAAATTTGTTGATTCAATGATACAGATGAATTGGATCCATGTAGCTGAGAAAGTAATGAAGAATGATGAGTGTCTGCCAATATTTAAGAAATGGGCTGTACTAGAGCGTCTGTATGAAGAATGCAATGATGTCAGTGTTTTGGCTGTGCAGTTAGGTATCATTGACATTAATAAATTGAATCCAAAAAAGATTAAGAAAATCAAGAGACATATGAAAAATTTGGGTAAAGTCGACACAGTTTATGTACCGAAACCGTATGTGCTGTGTTTGGATCCGACCCAGATCTATGTGAATGCATTGGAAGAAAACGATTTGGACACGATCAAGAGCATTGAAAATTATTCCATTTCGATTAATTCATGGGTTTTGTTTTATAATTTAGAGAAACATACAGGAACAACAAAGATTTGTTCTTACATCATCAAACACAGACTTGCGGAGTACGAACCAGAGGACCTATGTGTGCCTTTGAAAAGTTCTATGTTTGATTTGGACATAGAACATGCGATCATGAAGAAATTAGCTAACCACAAGTACGATCCGACTGAATTTCTTATTAGCCACTATGATGATCCTCGATTTCGTAAGATGTATGCGGCTGCTAAGTCTAATCCTAATTTAGATCATGCAAAAATTGAGTTATCTGGTATATTGAAGTAATAATTTTTTGATTGAATGTTTATTGAATCAAAAAAAAATTGAA
>JBEPUH010000120.1:0-1529 GCA_041691635.1 Hyphomicrobiales bacterium | reverse complement strand
CTCATGTCCATTTGTCAAGCTGTGAGGCACGGTGAAGCGCCCGGCCGATGGGCCGAGCGCAGCCGTTGGAGTCCATGCGCAGGGTCGGAGGCGGGGCTCAAGACGACGGTAGATCAGACACTCATGCGCGGGTTGGATACCGCAGGACCGCGGTGTTCGTCTCGGAGCTTGCTCTGTCAGCGGGCGGGCGTCGGTTCGATGACCGGCCACACGAAGGGGTCGAGAGTTCTCCTTACCGGCCCCGCCCCCGATACTGCGTATGGACGCGTGTTGTGACGTGGCTCCTTCTACCGATCCCGGCTTGGTTGGATCACGCGGCGGCCGGGGCGGCGACCCGCTGGCCGATGGCCCAGATGAAGCCCACCAGCTCCCTCGCGATGGCCGTGATCACCACGTTCTTCGGCTTGCCGGTCGCCGCCAGCCGGCGATAGCGATCGTGCAGCCGCAGCTGCGCCTTCCAGGCGATCCTCACGATCTCCAGCTCGACGCCCTCCTGCCGGCGCTGGATCTCCTGGCCGACCCGCGGAGCCTTGGCGTAGGTCCAGGCGCTCTCGACCAGCAGCCGCCGGGCCCGGGGATTCCCGGCCTTGGTGATGCCGCGCCGGCGGATCTTCGCGCCGCTGGAGTGCTCGGCCGGCACCAGGCCGAGGTAAGCCATAAGCTTGCGCGGCGTGGTGAAACGGGCGAGGTCGCCGATCTCGGCCACGATCGTGGCCGCCGTGATCATCGCGACGCCGCGCATCGCCTGCAAGGCGAGCACCAGCGGCGCCATCGACCAGGTTGGGATGATCCCTTCGATCTGTTTCACGAGACGATCGTGTCTCGCGTCACCTTCCTGGATCGCCAGGATGTACTCCTGCATCGTGATCTGCTGGGCGGGGTGCTCGAGCTTCAGCGTCGCCAGCCAGCGCCAGTACGAGGCGGTCCAGGCGCTTCGGCCGCCATAGCGATAGCCGTGCCGCAGCAGGAAGCTGGAGAGCGCCTGCCGCGCCCGGTTGCGCCAGTACATGGCCGCCTCCCTGGCGCGGACGAGGTCGCGGACCGCCTCGTGGCTGGCGTCTGGCACCCAGACCGTCGTCAGCTCGCCGGCGCGATGCATCTTTGCCAGCATGGTGGCGTCGCGCTTGTCGGTCTTGATGTGGTCGCCGGGTCGCGACGGGATCAACGAGGGGGCGATCACCAGACACTCGTAGCCGGCGTCGGTGAGCTCGCGCGCCAGACCATATCCGCACGAGCCGGCTTCGTAGCAGAACGATAGCCGGGCGCCGGGGTGCTTGCTCTGCAGCCGCTTCCCCAGGTCCGCCATGGCGCCCGGCCGGTGCGGCACCGAGCCCTGGTACCTGACTTCGTTCGATCTCCCGTCGGGCGCTAACGCCACGGCAATCGTCGCCTTGTGCACGTCCAATCCTACGAAGATGATTTCCTGATCCACTGGTCCTCTCCTATCCAAGCTCGCGCCAGCCGCGCTGGCGCCGCCGGAACGGTCGCACAAAGGCGCGACGGCGCCATGCCGATGGACATCAGGTCAG
>JBEPUH010000119.1:0-1582 GCA_041691635.1 Hyphomicrobiales bacterium | reverse complement strand
GCGGCGTCGTACATCGCCTTGTTGAGCTTCACCAGCCCCTTGTCGAGCTTCTCGCTCTCGACGCCGGCGAGCTTGGCGCCGTAGCGCCAAACCGCCAGGTCTTCCGTCGAGGAGCCGAGCTTCTCGGCGGCGAGCGTCAGCCCTTCGTAGCCTTCGGCGGCGTGGCGCGTGAGCGCGATCAAGCCGCCAAGCGACGCGGCGGCGCCGATCGCGCCGAGCGCTGGCAACCACGCGGTAATCGACGTCAGGCCGGTGCGGAACTTGCCCGCGACCTTGTCGACGGCGCCGCCGATGCGGCCGAGGCCGGTGGTCTGCGGCTTGTCGAGCGCCGACTTGAAGTCCTCGATAGGCTTAAACGCCGACTTCGCGGCGGCGCCGACCTTGCGGAACACTTCGGACGCCAGGTCCTCGCCCACGATGCGGGTGGCCACGGCATAAGCAACAGCCATGGCGCGCTCCTATTACTGATGCCTGGCCGCGGCGAGTGCCGCCGCGACCTTCTTTTCGATGCGGTCGGTTTGCACCAACGTCGAGACGAAGCGATCGAGCGGCGTGTTCCACACCACTTCCGGCCATACTTTCCAGTACCAGGCCAGGTCGTGAACGACCTGGTCTAGTCCTCCGGCTTGGCCGGCGAGCGCTCCTTCAAAAGCAAAAAAGGCTCGAGTGCCTCCTGGCACAGCTGCGCGTCGAGCAGCGCCATGCGCTCGACGTCGACCGACGTCAGCTTGTCGTTGCTGAGCAGCGACAACATCAGCACCGCCGCCGCGTCACCACCGGAGTCGTTGCGGCGCTTGCTGATTTGTTTCATTTCACCGACCGTCGGCGGGCGGAAGCTGAGCTCGCTCAGCGTCTCGCCTTCACCGTTGGCGCCCTTGGTGGCGGCCTTGGTGATTGGCTTTTTCAGCGTGACGCGGACTTCGTCGGGAATTTCGAAGGCCGCGGAACGCTGGTCGATTACGTCAGTCATGTTCTCCCCTTTCGTCTTAGGTTGGCGCGGCCAATTCCTCGCCGTCCTGGCCTTCCCAGCGGATCTTGATCTTGCCGTCGTCGCCTTCGGCTTCGATCGAACCGGCGACATAGGCGTCGCGCAGGACGAGCTGGCGACCATCGCCGAGCTCGACCGAAATGCTGGCGCCGGTGACGGCCTCGAGCTGCGCGATCGTCACCGCGCCGTCGTAGGTGTAGCTGCCCTCGATAAAGGGAATTTTCGGGTCGGACGTGAAGCCGTGCACGCGACCGTCGCGGCCGGCGATGCCCTTCTTCTCGAATTTCTGGAAACTCCAGGTCATGTCGCCGCGGAACAGCAACACCTGGCCGTTGAAGTTGACGTCGGCGACGCCGCCGATGGGCCGGGTCATGGACATGCGGGAAACCCCTTGAAAAATGGTGAGCCCGGCCCCGATGCACCCGCCCGCCCAGCGCTTCCCGAACGGCGTTCGGGGAGCGCATTGGCGGGTGGCTGCGATCGGGCGCCGGCGCTGCGGTTAAAACGGCGCGCCGCTTACTGCGCGTAAATGTGAAACTGGCTGAGCACCGCGAAGATGCGGAGCTGGCCGATGAGCGACGGCGGGAACAGGAT
>JBEPUH010000118.1:0-1586 GCA_041691635.1 Hyphomicrobiales bacterium | reverse complement strand
GAACGCCTGCAATGTTGTCCCCCTGAGGGGCATTTTTCGCGTCGAAGATTAGCCCCTTGATCTGTGGTTTTGGTCGCCCCTTCCGGACGTTGGAGGGGGTCGGGGATGACGGGCGTGGAGACGATTGCGCGGATCCGGTTCGAGCACTTCCAGAACCGGAAGGGGATCAAGCGGATCGCCCGCGAACTGGGGGTAGCGCGGGACACCGTGCGCAAGGTGCTGCGGTCCCAGGCCACCGAGTTCAGCTACAAGCGGGCGACCCAGCCGTTGCCGAAGCTGGGTCCGTGGGTTGATACCCTGACCGCGATCCTCGAGGCCGAGGCGAAGGTCCCCCGGCGCGAGCGGCGCTCCACGCAGCGGCTGTTCGAGGAGCTTCGTGGTCGCGGCTACGACGGCGCCCACGACAGCGTGCATCGGTTCGTCAAGGCGTGGCGCGCCGAGCATGCCAGGGCGCCGGTCCAGGCGTTTATCCCCCTGAGCTTCGATCCGGGCGAGGCCTACCAGTTCGACTGGAGCCACGACGCGATCGAACTGGCCGGCCTGCCGATGACCGTGAAGGCGGCGCACATGCGGCTGGCCTTCAGCCGGATGCCGTTCGTGCGGGCCTACCCTCGTGAGACCCAGGAGATGGTGTTCGACGCCCACGACAAGGCCTTCGCTTTCTACGGCGGGGTCTGCCGGCGAGGGATCTACGACAACATGAAGACGGCGGTCGACGCCGTATTCGTCGGCCGTGCGCGCACCTACAACCGGCGCTTCCTGCAGATGTGCTCGCATCATCTCGTCGAGCCGACCGCCTGCACGCCGGCGTCCGGCTGGGAGAAGGGCCAGGTCGAGAACCAGGTCGGCACGATGCGCGACGTGCTGTTCAGGCCCCGGCCGAGGGTCAAGACGCTGGAGGAACTGAACGCCTGGCTCGAGGACCAGTGCCGCGCCTACGCCCAGCGCACGCGCCATCCGCTGTTCAGGGACCGGACCATCTGGGAGGTGTTCGAGGAGGAGCGCGCCGCCCTGGCGCCGTTCGTCGGCCCATTCGCCGGCTTCAGCGAGAAGCCCATGCGCGCCACGACCACCTGCCTGATCACCCATGACCGCAACAGATACAGCGTTGACGCCCGGGCCGCCGGTCGCGGCGTGCTGGTGCGCGCCTATGCCGACCGCATCGTCGTGCTGTTGGCCGACGAAGTCGTCGCCGATCATCGGCGCAGCTTCAAGCGCGAGCAGGTGATCTACGATCCTTGGCACTACCTGCCAGTCCTGATGCGCAAGCCCGGCGCGTTGCGCAATGGCGCGCCGTTCAAGGACTGGGACCTGCCGCCGGCCCTGGCCAAGGTGCGCCTCAAGCTGCGCGGTCACGATGACGGCGACCGCCAGTTCGTCAAGATCCTCGCCGCGACGCCCGATCATGGCGTGGCCGCCGTGGAGGCCGCCTGCGCCGAGGCGCTGCAGGCCGGCATCGCTAGCGGCGACGTGGTCGTCGCCATTCTCGCCCGCCAGCGACAACCGCCGCCGGCGCCCAGCATCACCACGCCCGACGCGCTCAAGCTCAAGGCCGAGCCGATCGCCGACTGCGCCCGCTACGACGC
>JBEPUH010000117.1:0-1646 GCA_041691635.1 Hyphomicrobiales bacterium | reverse complement strand
CCCGGAAAAATCATACGGAAATGAAGGCCGGGCGCGGAATGTGCTGAAGTGGTTGATGTGAACAATACAACAGCAGCACGCTCCGGCACCCGACCTTCGACAGAGTGTCAGCAGGTCGCGTTCCAGTTTCAAGCTCTTGGCGCCCGCGCCGTGGTGGCCGATTTCAGCGGCGGGTATCTGAGCAGCGACGGCGGCGCGTTGCTGTTGCGCCAGGTGGATCGCTCGGTCGGACTCTCGCGTTTGCTGGCGGACTGTTTCGTGGATGAGCGGGACCAACGCTTCGTCGAGCACAAGGTGGAAGAGTTGGTGGCGCAGCGACTCTATGCGTTGGCGCTGGGTTACGAGGACTTGAACGACCACGCGGATTTGCGGCGTGATCCGCTGCTGGCGGTGGCGGCGAACAAACCCGATCCGCTGGCCACGCACCGGAGCGAATCCGACCAGGGCCGGGCGCTGGCGGCACCCGCGACCTTGCAACGGATGGAGACGGCCATCGATCACGCGGGCAGCCGCTATCACAAACTCGCCGCGCTCCCGGCGGCGATGCGCGCGCTGCTGCTGCCGCAGGGCGTGCGCACGCTCGCGAAGGACACCCGGACCGTGATCGTGGATTTTGATGCGACGGACTCCCGCTTGCACGGCCAGCAAGAGGGCCGCTTCTTTCACGGTTACTACGGAGATTATTGCTATCTGCCGCTGCTGGCTTTTATCGGCGCGGTGCCGGTGTGGGCCGAGCTGCGCACCGCCGATGGCGACGCGGCCCGCGGCACCGTAGCCGCGCTTGAGCGGATCGTGACGGAAGTGCGCCGGCGTTGTCCGCAGACGCGGATCACCGTGCGGGGCGACAGCGGTTTCTGCCGCGAGGAACTGATGGCGTGGTGCGAAGCGCACGAGGTTTATTATGTGCTCGGACTGGCCCGCAACGCGCGGCTCATCGAGCTGCTCACCCCCGCCCTCGTGCGCGCCCGGGAACGCGCGGTGCTCTGCGGCGGCCACACCCGTGAGTTTGCCGACCTGAAGTATCGCACGCTCGATTCGTGGAGCCGCGAGCGCCGAGTCATCGGCAAGGCCGAGTATCTTGGCGACAAGGACAACCCGCGTTTTATCGTCACCAATCTGCCGACGGACGCGCAGTCCGCCGCGCCACTCTACGAGGAAGTCTATTGCGGCCGCGGCGACATGGAGAACGCCATCAAAGAGCACCAACTCGATCTGTTTGGCGAACGCCTCTCCTGCCACGGCTTCGCCTCGAATGAAGTGCGGCTGCTCCTGGCCAGTTTTGCGCAATTACTCCTCGAGCGACTCCGCACGATCGGGCTCGCCGGCACCGCGCTCGCGGCGGCGACCGCCGGGACGATCCGCCTGCAACTCCTCAAACTCGCCGCGCAAGTGACAGTGTCCGTGCGCCGCGTGCACATCCGCTTCGCCAGCGCCTTCGCCCGCCAAGCCGAGTTCGCGCAAGCGCACACCCAACTCGCGGCCTGGATCGATCCCGGTTGAGCCCGGGAAAATGATCGCCCTCACCGCCAGCCAAAACAGCTCGGCGCAGGGGCCACCTGCGCGTTTTTTCAAAAACGACGATCCGCCCCGTCCGTAGCCCGGAGAATTACTGGAAAAACACCCGGCGCGAGCGACTCCGGCGCTGC
>JBEPUH010000116.1:0-1668 GCA_041691635.1 Hyphomicrobiales bacterium | reverse complement strand
CCCGCATTTCTCACGAGTCTGAAGCGCATCGGGGCCTCTGACAGTGTAAACTTGTTTTGTGAGAACGAGTTATGCCGATTCGAGGTGGTTCCCCGATGCTGACAGAGTGTAGCGCGAACGAGATCGATTTTGGAAGAGCGGGCGGGCGCCGGGTGGTGGCGGATTTCGATGGCGGCATGGTCTCCTCGGACGCCGGCGCTCTGCTGCTTGGGGAGACGGACAAGGCCATCCGGCTCGTCGATCGCTTTGCCGCCTGCTTTCGCGATCAACGCCATCGCCCCTACGTGTTGCATGAAGTGAAGACCTTGGTCGCGCAGCGGGTGTTCGGGCTGGCGCTGGGCTATGAGGACCTCGTCGACCATGACGAGTTGCGCCGCGATCCCGTTCTCGGCGTGCTGCTCGGCAAGCTCGATCGCGCGGCCGAGACGCCGGCGCCTCTGGCCGGCAAGAGCACGCTGAACCGGCTGGAGCACGCCCCGGTCGAGGGCGGAACTGGGCGTTATCATAAAATTGGCCATGACGGCGCGGCGATCGAGGCTTTGTTCGTCGACTTGTTTCTCGACGCGCACCGCAAACCGCCGCGTGAGATCGTGCTCGACCTCGACGCCACCGACGATCCGCTTCATGGCCATCAGGAAGGCCGGTTCTTTCATGGCTATTATGACTGTTATTGCTACCTGCCGCTTTACGTTTTCTGCGGCCGGCATCTTCTCGCCGCCAGGCTTCGGCGCTCGAACATCGACGGCAGCGCCGGCGCGATCGAGGAGACAGCGCGCATCGTCGGCCGGATCCGGGCGCGCTGGCCGAAGGTGAAGATCGTCTTGCGCGCCGATTCCGGCTTCGCTCGAGAAGCGTTGATGGTCTGGTGCGAGGCTCACAAGGTCGATTACGTCTTCGGCCTCGCCCGCAATGCGCGTCTGGAGGGGCGCATCGCGCAGGCGCTGGCCGAGGCACGACGGCGGTCGGAGGCCTCGGGCGGCAAGCCGGCGCGGGTGTTTCGGGATTTCCTATGGTCGACCAAGGATTCCTGGTCACGCCGCCGCCGCGTGATCGGCAAAGCCGAATGGACTGGCGGGGATGCCAATCCGCGCTTTCTCGTCACCTCGCTGAAGCCCGGCGCCTGGACCGCCAGGCCGCTCTACGAGGATCTCTATTGCGCACGCGGCGAGATGGAGAACCGCATCAAGGAGGCGCAGGGCGATCTCTTCGCCGACCGCACCTCGGCAGCGACGATGCGGGCCAACCAGCTGCGCCTGTGGTTTGCCTCGATGGCCTATGTCCTCCTCTGCGCGCTGCGCCGGATCGGCCTTGCTCACACGCAATTCGCCGCCGCGACCTGCGGCACGATCCGGCTGAAGCTGTTGAAGATCGGCGCGCTGGTGAAAATCAGCGCGCGCCGGGTCAAGATCGCCTTCGCGTCCGCCTGTCCGTCCGCGGCGGAATGGCGTCTCGCCGCGACGCGGCTCGCGCATGCTCGTGGCTCCCCAGCTTGACACGCGAAGCTGCGACGCGCCTCTCTCGCGGTATCCCCAAAGGCCCACTGGAGACACGAGGAAGCCGAGCCATTGCCGAAGACGATCGCGCAGTCCGCGCCACCCAAACGCACGTCACGCGTCAACATCGCCGGCAAATCGGCCAGATGACCGCCAATCGCGTGAGAAATGCGGG
>JBEPUH010000115.1:0-1810 GCA_041691635.1 Hyphomicrobiales bacterium | reverse complement strand
GGCGCGGCCATTTGCGCTCGAGCCATTCCCATTCCGCCGGCGACTTCGTCGACATGCCGAGCTTCTCGGCGAGCGCGTAGCCGTAGACGGTGCAGTCGAGCAGATGGTTGTCCGGCTCGACCTGGTGCCAGCCTTGCGTTGTCTTGCCCGTCTTGCGGTGGCGCTGGATGGCGAACACTTCGGAGAGCAGCTGGCGGAAGTCCGACTCGTTCCAGTCCTGGTTGTAATGCTGATAGCTCGCCGGATACTCGAGCACGTCGTCGGCCTTCTTGACCTTCAACGAGCCATAGTGACGGCGTTTCAGCGGCCAGGTGCCGACCGGGTACGTCTTGGCGCCCTTGCGGCGCGCCTTGCCGCGTTCGGTGAACTCGCGCGCCGACGGCCGGTTGTTCCAGGGCGGTTGCTTCCAGCCTTCCTCGCCGCGCAGCGGGTAGCAATTCAGCCGCGTCCGGCAAAAGCCGACGACGGCCTCGGTTTCGAAATTGGCGTCGACGCCGATTGCATCGGCGGCGCGGTCGGTGCCGAACTCGTCGCGCAGGCGGCGCTTGACCACCTGGCCGAGCAGCTGGAAGGCCGAGCCGCCTTCGGTGCCGGTTTCACCCGGCAGGAAGCCATGCTCGAGACTCCACAGCTGGCGATCGCGGCCCCACCCGATACGGTGAAACCAAATGCCGTCGCCTTGCACGTCGGCGGTCAACGTCGTGAGCAGCACGCCGTGCGGGATCGTGCCGGCCTCCCAAGTCTCGCGCCGCGCGATCAAGTCCTCGAGGCGCGGCCGGTCGCCGGCCTCGTCCCACGGTTCGCCCAGCTGCAGGTTGATGAACGCCTTGAGCTTCTCAGGATCGCCCTGCGCGTCGATCCACTTGGCCGCGATGTGGTCCCACGTCGTGAACGGCGAAATAAGCGAGTTGAGGTGATAGCTCGGCTCGCGGCCGGGGAACGGCATGGCGTGCACCCAACGGCCGCGGGCGTTCATGCCCTCGAGCTGCCAGTGCTGGACGAGGCAACCGTTTGCGCGACAGACATAGTGCGCGCGGTGCGGCGGCGTATCGTTGAACTTTAGGCCCCACGCTTCCTTGGTGCCGAACTCGAGCACCTGTTCGGCGTCGCAATGCGGGCACGGAACATGCCAGCGGCCTTGCGTGCCGGCCTCATACTGGCGCGAAATCCGCGACACCGACTTCACGGTCGGCGTCGATACGTCGAGCTCCTTGTCCTGGCCGCTCTTTTCGAACGACGTTTTACGGCCGCGCGCGAGCTCGAGCGGGTCGCCCTGGCCGCCGATCGTGAGCGGGAACTCGTCGACGTCGTCGCAAATCAGCGTGCGAATGGACTTTTGCCGCAAGCCGGCCGGCGAGTTGGCGCCGGTCACGACGATCGAACCACCTGGAAAGCGCTTGCGCTTCAAGGTGCTGCCGTCGCGGCCGCGCACCGTCACGTCGCGGATCTTGCGACCGACGCGCTTGGTGGCCTCAATCGTCGGCTCGAACTTCTCAACCGTCCAATCGCGGCCGCCTTCGATCGTCGGGTGCACGACGAGCGTCGGGCCCGGCGCTACGTCGATGATCCAGCCGAGCACGTTGGAAATGCCCTCGGACCCGGACACCTGGACCGATTTCATTAATGTTACGCGCTTGGCCGGATCGCTCGGCGCCATGCGGTTCATAATCTCGACCAGGAACGGCGTGCGCGCGTTGTCCCACTTGCCGGGGTGTGCGGAGGTTCCTTCGGCGACGACGCGGTACTTTTGCGCCCAATCGGCCGGCAGCACGTCCGGGTCGCGACGCAAGCCGCGCGACCAGGCGCGCCG
>JBEPUH010000114.1:0-1829 GCA_041691635.1 Hyphomicrobiales bacterium | reverse complement strand
AAGCTCATTATAAAACCATATATAGTATTCTAATATGGAAAATCAAATAAACTGTCCTTCATGTGGTGCAACTAACGATTCATATGACACTCATTGTGAAATTTGTTGGACGTTATTAGATCCAAAATGTCTATATTGCGGCAAAGAAGGTGTGATACATTATACATGTGGATGTGATGAATTTAAAAATCATTGTGCGAGAAAAATCGAAAAGCTTTCAAAAAATTTGTTCAAATGGTTGTCCAAGCCATTTACTATGTTGCCTCCAGATACACTATTAGGAATAGAATATGAAAATGGCTTGGTTGAATGGGGTGGTGGAAAACATGCTTTATGGTTTAAAATCGATGAGTTAAGTAGAGATTCTGGAGTGAGCTCGGATGAAATACGGAAGGCTTTGCAAGCTCGTGGTTTAGATGGAACTATTTTACGGATGGCTAACTCGGATCCATGGGTTTTACAAGATCCATTTTTTAGTGAGATCATGCACGCACATTTGAGAATTAAGTTGGTAGAATATTTATAAATAAAAAAATTACAATTGTCGTTTTTTTATTTAAAATAACAAATTGAATCTGCATCTTAGCTTAGTCATAAAATAATAAATTATGTAGGATGGATGTTGAATTTTTATTGAAGACATTATGTTTTTGGATTAGTTGGGTTCTTGATTGAAGACACGATGTTTCATAAAGCAATGCATGTGATTCGCGATAATGATGCCGAATATTCTCATATACTAAAAACGAAATGTTGTGAGAGAAAATTGATCCCTTGCGGGATTCCGAACTTGTCGAGGACTGACCAAAATCTTGTGACAGAAAATTAACTAATTGAAATATTTTGAGAGAAAAACTGGCATGAGTTATCGCGATATTGTATGCATAATATTATGAAAAGAATTCATTGTGATCACTGCGCAATAGCTTTAGTTATGAGTTATCACAATGAGATATTTAACAATGAGGTTAATTGGGATTGAAACATGATGTATTTGGATTAGTTTGGGTTTCTGATGATTGGATTGAAGACATGAATTTTTTGGATAGGTCGTGACCCTAATATCAGATAGACGACATGTTTTTTTGAAAACTTACCTGACTGAGAATTAGACCAATGTAATAGATTGATTACCCGACAGGGCTACGACGGAGGGAGTACATGTTTTTCAAAAAAACTCACCGGACTGAGAAGTTGAGAATCGATCACATTTTTTTGGATTGAATTGCTCTCACAGCCACAAACAAGCAGAAATGAATTTTTGATTGAACAGCTGATGCATCAAGACCGCAATGATTAACGCCGAAAGAGAATACATGAAAAAATAAAACATGTACTACCTCTCATCAAATAAATTTTTCACATTGATTATATGAATCCATGTTGGATAGTGATTAATTTAATGGACTCTATCAAGAAGTCATTAGAAAAATACACTAAAGTACCTGACCAAGTAATAAAATCTACAGGTAAGAAAAAATAATTCGGCGTTGATGATTGCGGAGACTACATGCACACACTCTGTCATGACCTAATTGGGTTTGTTAAGTAAAAGATAACATATGTGTTTTGAAAATCTTATCCATCCCGAGAATTGGACTAATGAGATAGATTAATTAACCGACAGGGCTACGACGGAGGGAGTACATGTTTTTTGAAATCTTATCCAGCCTAAGTAGACAAAATGGATCATATGTTTTTTGGATTGAACAGCTCCCATAACTGAAATTTAGTCAAACAACCAACCTGTATTGTAAAATTTAACAGAACCAATATTGACTGGTAGAATTTTTGACAGAGCCAACATTGACTGGTAGAATTTTTGACAG
>JBEPUH010000113.1:0-1893 GCA_041691635.1 Hyphomicrobiales bacterium | reverse complement strand
ACGGCCTCCTAATTTATTTGTCAAAAAAATTGAAAAATAAGTAGTTAATTAAAATGTAATAGCCAAACAATTCAATTTGTTAGCAATCACTGATTCGACATTTTTCAAGGGAATTTTTTTTGGTTGAATAACACAAATGTCTCGTCTGCTGCCTACGCCTAACGTATGATTGGATCCTTTACCACTGGAATATAGCAAACCATTCCTAGTTAGGAAAATAAAACACTCTGCACTATGATAAATATTTGATACATTCGATATCGCAACTTGAACAAATACTTCTTTTTTAAAACAGTCAATTGTTTTACATGTGTAAACTTCGCCTTTCTTGTTTAGGATCATGAATCTGTTATAGCTGTATGTAATTTTAGATACGTTGTTAATCTTTAGTTTGGTTAAGTTTGGGTTGAGTATGGGATAACTAGGGTTCAATTTCTGTTTTTCGAAATGGAATACGTCACCGGATATTGTAATCAGTACAGCCAGATAGTCGGCAATTGTTATGCTCTTGATATCCAAGCCTAAATCAAAAATTTTAAATTTAATTACTTCTGCGCCATATTTGATATATTTTTCCCAGTAAATTAATTTATTGCATTCGGTTAGGATAAGACTAAAATAAATGTCGTGAAATATTTTCTTGATTGGTCTTATACATTTTTGTTGCATCATTTTTTTTAATTCGGTTTGATTATCTCTTAGATAGAGGTTTGTCCAGTTATTTAACATATAATCCTTATCAGCCAATTCGATAGTTAAGATATTGCCCTCATCAGACACGGCATATGACATGCATTCGGAATCTGATATGATTTTTATATTCTCCATTAATAGATCGAATGGTTTGTTCACAGGATTTATTTTACCATTAATTTTGATTGCTAAATCATTCCCGAATTTAAGCAGTTTAAGTTTTCGTGCACATATGTTAATGATTAGTTTGATGATGTCAATCGGGATGAATATTATCGTATCAGCAATATGTTTTAGGATCCATGTATAATATGTAATCATCTGATTAATTATTATACATTAAGCAGTCATTCCAAGCACTTAATTAATCAATTTTTTTTGTGTTGATTCGTGGAATGTCTGAATTTCTCCCCCATTCATATATATTATTATCCGAAGTCAATGCAATACAATAACCAAGATCAAGACAAACAGCCACAACCCCCTCAAACAGCTAATGTCTTTGGAACGACCCAATCCAAGTGTATTGTTCGCGTGTTTACCGGCTGAATACAACCCGCCGTGTACCGTTCTGAAAATGAAACACTCAAAATCAAAATCTGGATCACAAACTGCATACATATTCGCAACGGCCATAATATCAATTTTTTCAACTAATCCATTAACAAATTTATGTTCTAAAGAGAACTGACAGTTACGAACTGACATGAATACATTTCCTTTATCATCCAAAATCATAAACCGTTTGTATGTGAACACAATATCCATAATTTTGCTCCATTCCAATTTACTCAATAAGGTAAAATTGATATATGGATCTACTCCAAATTTATCAAGTTCTTAGACTGAAAATAAAAAACAGTATGATTCTTTGTGATTAGGATGATTAGGTCTGCTGTAATTATGATTTTCTTAATGGAAAAATTAAAGTGAATGAGTCTCGTTGTATAAATTAGTTAATCGTATTTATCCGGAATCAAAACAATCAGTTTGTTACATTTGGTTAAAATGATATCTAAGTTAGGTTTGCCTATGCGTGCTGTATATGTTATATGATGTGATCCTGGTATACTATATCCAGTTATACATGATTCTAGTTCAGAGTGTGTTGCGATATGTCAATGATTAATCTGACGATGTCCAACGGGATGGGAAATTGTTTTAGGATCCAGGTATAGAATGATATGTGAGGATTCATAT
>JBEPUH010000112.1:0-1899 GCA_041691635.1 Hyphomicrobiales bacterium | reverse complement strand
ATTGGCGGAGAGGGTGGGATTCGAACCCACGGTACGCTTGCACGCACAACGGTTTTCGAGACCGTCCCGATCGACCACTCTGGCACCTCTCCGGGGCCACGCTTATAGGGGCGAGACTTTGAGCGGGCAACAATCGTCAAAGCCGGCGGATGCGACCGCAGAAGCGAAGCTATTTTCGCAAATGTCCTTGACTGTTGATGCGATTTATGCAACAGTACTTCCATGATCGCGATGTCCCTCCGTCCGGCCCACAGCACCGGTATCCGACGCTCCGAAGTCGGATTTCGGGAATTCGGGAATTCCCGAAACGCTCCTCAGGAACGCAAAAAAACAATTGAAATCAGGGGCTTACGCCGACTTTGGGAAATCGACGATTTTTCCCGGGCCAGCCGCGGCGATGTGCTGGAAGTTGGGAAAGTACCGGAAAAGCCTTGTGCCATCGGCATCGGAGGCTTCCCACGGCCGTGGGAAAGCGACGTTGACTCGGGGCTTTCCCTGCGTATATTCCGCGCTCCTTCGGCGGGTCTATTGGGCCCGCCGCGCTCTTTCATGCTTTTCGGCCAGGCCGGGAAGCGCAAGTCAGGTGTCTCATGATCGCTGTTATCCGCACGGGTGGAAAACAATACACGGTCGCCGCCGACGACACGCTCACCGTCGAGCGTCTCGATGGCGAAGCCGGCGCCACGATCGAGTTCACCGATGTCCTCATGGTGGGCGACAAGGTCGGCAAGCCGACCGTTGCCGGCGCCAAGGTCGTCGGCTCGATCGTCAAGCAGGGCCGCGGCGAGCACCTGATCGTCTTCAAGAAGCGCCGCCGCCAGAATTCGCGGCGCAAGAACGGTCACCGTCAGGACCTAACGGTGATCAAGATCGAACAGATCGTCGCCTAACCTAGAGCGACCGGAGCAGTACGATGGCACATAAAAAAGCAGGCGGCTCGTCACGTAACGGCCGCGATTCGGACGGCAGGCGCCTGGGCGTGAAGCGCTTTGGCGGCCAGAAGGTCCTGTCGGGCAACATCCTGGTTCGCCAGCGCGGCACCAAGATGGACGCCGGCGAGAACGTCGGGGTCGGTCGCGACCACACCCTCTTCGCCACCGTCAACGGTGTCGTGTCGTTCCGCAAGCGCTCGGGCGGCAAGGTCGAGGTGAACGTGCTCCCGGCGCCGGCGCTCGCTGCTGAATAACCGTTCCATCCCAACGGATAGCGAAGGGGGAACGGCTCGACCGTTCCCCCTTTTCTTTTCTGGACCCACATCATGAAGTTTCTCGACCAGGCCAAGATCTATCTCCGCTCCGGCAACGGCGGCGCCGGCAGCGCGGGCTTTCGCCGCGAGAAGTTCATCGAGTTCGGCGGCCCGGACGGCGGCGACGGCGGCCGCGGCGGCGACGTGATCGTGGAGTGCGTCGACGGGCTCAACACGCTGATCGACTATCGCTACGCCCAGCACTTCCGCGCCCAGGTCGGTCATCACGGCATGGGCGCCCAGCGCACCGGCGGCAAGGGCAACGACGTCTTGCTGCGCATGCCACGCGGCACGCAGATCTTCGACGAGGACAACGAAACCCTGTTGCTCGACCTCACCGAAATCGGCCAGAGGGTGACGCTCCTGAAGGGTGGCGACGGCGGCTACGGCAACCTGCACTACAAGACCTCGACCAACCGCGCGCCGCGCCGGGCCGACAAGGGCTGGCCGGGCGAAGAGCGCTGGGTCTGGCTGCGCCTCAAGCTGATCGCCGACATCGGCCTCGTCGGCCTGCCCAACGCCGGCAAGTCGACGTTCCTGTCGGTCAACACCAACGCCAAGCCCAAGATCGCCGACTATCCCTTCACGACGCTGACGCCCGGCCTCGGCGTGGTGAAGGTCGGCGACCGCGAGTTCGTGATGGCCGACATCCC
>JBEPUH010000111.1:0-2246 GCA_041691635.1 Hyphomicrobiales bacterium | reverse complement strand
AAGGAGCAGTACAAGAATCTGCTCCAGGAACACGTCGCGCAACTGAGTGCGATGCAGCAGCTCCTCTATGCTTCCGAGCGCCACGCGATCCTGTTGATCTTTCAGGCTATGGACGCCGCCGGCAAGGACGGTGCCATCCGGCATGTGATGTCGGAGTGATTCCGCCCGCGCATTATTGGCGAGTGCGGGCCATTGAAAGAATATTGCTTGTGACAGCTCGGTGAGAGGGAGAACGTTTGAGGTGAGGTCGGCTTCCTCCGCCATTATCCTGCGCCCGGATTGCGCCCCCCCCCGATTTGGTTGCCTGCCGACCGGCGGAACATTCCTGCGCCCCCCAACGTTCCCTCGTGAACCGAGGAGAGGTCGCCATGGACAAGATCGACAAGGACAAAGCCCAGACCAATCCGAGCAGCGTGTTCGACAAGCCTGCCGACGTGGTCAAGAGCAAGGACCTCAACGTCCAGGAGAAGACGAAGGCGCTGCAGGAGTGGGAACTCGACGCCCGCCTCGTCGATGTCGCCGCCGAGGAAGGCATGACCAAGAGCGGCAAGGCCGAGAACACCAAGGTCAAGAAGAACGTCCTGCCCGAAGTCCAGAAGGCCCAGCAGGAACTGGGCGCCAAGCCGATCAAGGACACCGGCCCGACGAAGACCTAGTGCGGCACGACGTGATCGCGAAGTCGGGCATGGAGATGCAATAGTTCGACTTGACAGATATTGCGAAAGACGCAATATCTGTCGTTGCTCTATGCATCGTCTGGAAGGTCTTATGTGCGTCGATCGGTTAGCGCAGTTAGCGCTAGTGCGCTGGCCTGTTTCATCGGTCACCCGGAGGTAATCGCACCATATCTTGTGTCAGGACACGAGCGGCATGACCTCGGTGGCGAAGCGCTGCAGCCGCTCGATGCTCTCGGCGGTGGACTGGCCGCGAAAATCGAAGATCAACTCGTGCACGCCCACGTCTGCGAAAGACCGGATGTCCCCCGCGATCTCGTGGGCGCTGCCGGAGAAGCTGCGGCGGGTGCCGTCGCGATCTGGAATGCGGCTGTCGTAGAGCGGCGCCTTGTAGGAGATGGTGAGGGCTGCGAAGTCGCGGCCCTCGGCTTCGGTGAGCTGCTTCAACGTCGCCAGATGCGCGCGCATTTCGTCGGGCGGCAGCGGCGAGGCGGCGATGGCGCCCACCGGGTGCCAGCCGTCGCCATGCTTGGCGGTGCGGCGGAGCGCGGCGGGCGAATGGCCGCCGACCCAGATCGGCGGATGCGGCTTCTGCAGCGGAAAGGGCTCGGCGCGTATGTCGGCGTAGTCGTAGAACTGGCCCGCGAAGCTGGCGGGCGATTGGGTCCACAGCTGCTTGAAGATCGCGAGCCATTCGTCGGTGACGGCGCCGCGCTTGTCGAAGTCGGGCGTGTCGAGCGCCTCGAATTCCTCCTTCAGCCAGCCCACTGCGACACCGAGCGTGACCCTGCCGCCGGACAGCACGTCGAGCGAGGACACCATCTTCGCCGTCAGCACGGGGTTGCGATAGGGCAGCACCAGCACCGACGTCACGAGGCGAAGTTTCTCCGTGGCACCTGCGACGACTCCCAGGATGGAGAAGGTCTCCAGCGCATCGCCGCCGCTGGGGTGCTTGCGGTCGAGCGTGTAGGGATAGGCCGAGTCGCTTTGCACCGGGAAGACGATGTGGTCGGCGATCATGGCGGAGTGCAGTCCCAGCCGCTCGCCCTCGCGCGCCAGCGCAAGCACGCCCGCGCGTGTGGCGGTGGGACCGCGTGTCGGAAGATAGAAGCCGTAGCGCATCGTCCGATGAAGGACCGATTTGGCGGTCGAGGCAAGCGCACCGTATGATCGGAGCGGACAAACAGGAATGCAGGGTGGAAGTGTCATGGTGAAGGACAGCAGCACCTTCTGGAAGAAATCCCGGGTGGAACTCAGGGCCGCGGGCTTCGAGCCGGATCGCGCCGCGCAAACCACCGCCGTGGTCACGATCGCCAGCGCCTACACCAACGCGCACCGCTGCAACAACCGGGTGCGCACGATCGCCGACCTGCTGGTCGAGCTCCTCGCCGAGAAGCGCGGACAGGGGTTGATCGTGGGCGCGCCGGCGGTGTCAGACGCCTTGACCCAAGGCACGCCCACGGCGGGCTACAGCCTGGTGTCGCGCGACGTCGTGGCCGACTGCTTCGAGATCGGCCACTACGCCCACCACGGCGATGCGATGATCGTGATCTCCGGCTGCGACAAGACCGG
>JBEPUH010000110.1:0-2259 GCA_041691635.1 Hyphomicrobiales bacterium | reverse complement strand
CCGCGCAAATCGAAGGCGGTTCGATGATGCAGAAGGTCGATGCGCGCGGCGGACGACTAGTGAAGGTCACGCTTCCCTGAACAAAGTTCCACACCACTCGGACACGCAACTCACTCTCGGCCGGCGAGCGCGACTCTGCCATCGCCCCGACCAATCAACTTCTGCCGTTCACGCTCGGCATGGCGCACGCCGAATGGAAAGGTGAGACACTGTGTGGGAAACCTTGCGTCTTCATGGGATTTTTGCCTGGCCCGCGAAGCGATACCAGTTCTCCAGTGAGAATCCGGCCGCGATCTGCCAGCCCCGGGACTGACTGAAGCGCAGCGGAGGCCAGGGGCCGGCGGCAAGATCGCTTCTGGCGCAGGTGGCCGGTCGCGGCACGGATTATGCGGCGAGCCGTCAAAAGCGCCGTTATGCTTTCGCCTCTTGCTCAGCCAGGATAGCCGCTCGCACGGCGTCTAAGGGCGAGCCGTTGGCGCGTAGATTGAAGGCGCTACATTTCCCGCGGTTCGGTGCCGAGGAAGTGGCCGAGGGCCATGAGGGATTCGATGCGGTCGCATACCAGCTTGAGCGTCGCGAGCATGGGCACTGCGAGAATGGCGCCAACGACGCCCCACATCCAATACCAGAAGATCAGGGAAACGATCACGAGGACCGGATTGAGCGTAAAGCGCCGGGCGAGCAGCATTGGCGTGATACTCTCGCCCTCCGCGACATGGATCGCCAGATAAAGGCCAGCGGGCAGAAACGCATGCCCCAGTGAATCGAAAGTGAGCAGGCCTGCGAGCACAAAGATGCCGACGCCGACGAGCGGGCCGATGTAGGGCGCGAAGTTCAGGAGGAAGGCGATGGCGCCCCACATGAGAGGATCACCGAGGCCGCAAAAATAGGCCGCGACCCCGGTCAAAACACCCACGGCCATATTCATCATGGTGATCGTGGCCAGGTAGGCCGAGACCGTCTGCTGGATTTCGTTGGAAATCGTCACCGCCTGCTTCTTGTTGCTCAAGGTCGGCAGGATTTCGATCAGCCGTCGCAGGAACTGATCACCCGAAACCAGTAGGAAAAATACGAGCACGGCCGTCGTCAGCAGACCGGCTACGGCGGCTCGGGTGCCGTTCAGCAGGACGTTGCTGATCGGTGGGCCCTTGACGGAGATTTCCGTCGTCTTCGAGTCCGCGCCGATATTCTCGACCTGCTTTCCGGCTTTCTGGATCTTGTCTGTCGCCTTGATGATATCTGCGAAGCGTGTCTGCAGTCGCTCCATGCTCTCGGGGGCTTTGGCAAGCCAAGCGGACGTGGGGCCGGACAGAAGAAAGACGATGCCGACGAGGCAGGCCATGCCCGTCATGACGATCAGCAGTCCCGCAATAAACTTGGGAATGCCGAGCCTCGTCAGAAAATCAACGACTGGATGAAGGGCCATGCTCAGCATGAACGCGACGATGATCGGCACAACCACTTCGCCGAGGAAGTAGAGAGCGCAAAAGAGCAGGATGATGAAGATGCCCAGCAGCAGCAACGCCTTGAGGTCATGCGGCAACCGAAGCTCCAGGCGTTCCTCGGTAACGCCGGTCTGAATCTGGACGGTCTGCTGCCCCACGATCTGGGTGCCGATCGCCTGCTTCTCGACAGCTTGCGCTTCAACGACCTCGGTGGGCGTTTTCACCATTCATCGAAGACCAAAAAAAGCGAGAACGGCACCGACGATAACGACAAGGCCGACAATATAAATGATTGAATTCATGGGATTTCCTACAAGAGGTCGCGCGACGCTGTCGATAGCAGAAAGACGCGGATGGAAATTTACGCGCGCGAAGTGTCCAACCGCTAACGCCATCCGGATCGGAACGTTGCGGGTCTCTCTATCGTTCGGCCCGCCAGCGCAAAACTGCGTCAGTGGTTGAGGTATACGATGGAAAGCTGCACATCGGGGGAACGTCGCGAACTACTACCTCTCGATCCGTGGCGGTGCTGTTACGTTTAGATGCGAATGGGTATGCGGCACGCGGCGATTCCGCCAACGCTTGCGCAGATCGGCCGTCGACAAGTTCTGCAACGTTCCTGTGGGTATCCGTATCTTGCCGCGCTAGCGACTCGGGCCACGGCCCCAGGCGAGCTTCAGGTCACACTCCGGGCCAGGGCTTCGAAGTCGCTCTCATAGGCACTGATCGCGCGCAGGACATACATTAGCTCCGAGGGTCTAAGATCCCGCCCCTCCCTTTCGAGCGTGGCGATGAAAGACTCGATGTCGTCTTC
>JBEPUH010000109.1:0-2299 GCA_041691635.1 Hyphomicrobiales bacterium | reverse complement strand
CCAAGCTCCTGATCGCCGACGAGCCGACGACGGCGCTCGACGTCACCATCCAGGCACAGATCCTCGAGCTGATGCAGGAGATGAAGGAGCGGCTCGGCATGTCGATCATGCTGATCACCCACGCCATGGGCGTAGTCGCCGAGACCTGCCAGCGGGTGGTCGTCATGTACGCCGGCAAGGTGGTCGAGGAGGCGCCGGTCGAGGCGCTGTTCGGCAATCCGCGCCATCCCTACACGCAGGGTCTGATCCGCTCGATCCCGCGCGTCGATCGCGGCGCCGGGCAGAAGCAGCGGCTCGAGGCGATCCCGGGAAGCGTACCGAGCCTGCTGCAGCCGCCGCCGGGTTGCCGTTTCGCCGCGCGCTGCAAGTACGTGATGGACGTTTGCACCCGGGCGATGCCGCCGCTCAAGGAAGCCGCGCCCGGCCACTTCGTGCGGTGCGTGCTGTGAGCGGCCAGCCGCTGCTGTCGGTCCGCGACCTGCGCAAGCATTTCGCGGTCAAGGCCGGCGTCTTCTCGCGCGAGGTCGAGCGCGTACATGCCGTCGACGGCGTGAGCTTCGACATCGGCAAGGGCGAGACCCTGGGCCTGGTGGGCGAGTCGGGCTGCGGCAAGTCGACCACCGGCCGCTGCATCCTGCGGCTGATCGAACCGTCCTCGGGCGAGGTCACGTTCCAGGGCACCGACGTCATGCGCATGGATCGCGAGGCGCTGCGCTCGCTGCGTCGCGACATGCAGATCATCTTCCAGGACCCCTATGCCTCGCTCAATCCGCGCCTCACGGTGGCGGCGATCGTGGGCGAGGCGCTGCAGATCCACGGGTTGGCCAAGACGCGGCGCGAGCTCGAGGAGCGGGTCGTCCAGCTGCTCGAGACAGTGGGCCTCCAGCCCGACCACATGCGCCGCTTCCCGCACGAGTTCTCGGGCGGCCAGCGCCAGCGCATCGGCATCGCCCGTGCGCTCGCCGTCGAGCCCAAGCTGATCGTCTGCGACGAGCCGGTGTCGGCGCTCGACGTGTCGATCCAGGCCCAGGTCATCAATCTGCTGGAGGACCTGCAGGAGAAGTTCTCGCTCACCTACCTGTTCATCGCCCACGACCTGTCGGTGGTCGAGCACATCAGCACGCGCATCGCCGTGATGTACCTGGGTCGCGTGGTCGAGATCGCATCGTCGCGCGACCTCTACGACACGCCGCTGCATCCCTATACCGAGGCGCTGCTGTCGGCGGTGCCGATCCCCGATCCGACGATCAAGCGCAAGCGCATCATGCTGCAGGGCGACGTGCCCAATCCGATCCATCCGCCGTCGGGCTGCCACTTCCACACGCGCTGCCCGATCGCCAAGCCCGACTGCGCCCAGCGCGATCCGGTGCTGCGCGAGAGCCGGCCCGGCCACTGGGTGGCCTGCCATTACCGGGGCTGAGCCCGCCCGGCCCGAGCCAAAAAGAAACGGGCGCCCGGTTTCCCGGACGCCCGTTCTGTCCTCCGAAGAGGAAATTCTGCTTAGAGAACCTTGCCGCCCTTGGCGGTGCAGTCGGCGGCGTTGGTCGCAGCCGTGAAGCCCTGGCCCTTGCAGGCGTTCTGGCCCTTGCAGGCGTTCGACGCGCCCTTGCAGGCGCTCTGGCCCTTGCAGGCGTTCGTGCCGCCGCAATGGACCGGATCGGCCGCGAAAGCGGCGGTCGACAGCGCGCCGGCAGCGAACATGGCGGCGGCGGAAGCGATGAGGGTACGCTTGGTCATTGGTTTGAACTCCCTGATAGATATAGTCGCGCCGACGGGTGTCGGGGCGGCAGGCCTAACCTGCTCCCTATCTACGGTGGGGAGCCAATCACCGATCAGCACCAATCCGTCAAACGAAGTTGAAGAGATAATCACCTGGGCGTGATGATCCGGATGGCGTTTGGCGCGTATCTGGACCTTATGGCGCCGTGCGCCTTCGATGGTACCCGCTGCCGGACTTGAACCGGCACGGCCTTGCGGCCTCAGGATTTTAAGTCGGCTCTTGTCCCTTATCCTATTTCTATCCGGCAGCGCGACTTCCTTCGCTAAGCACCTGGGATAGATGGACTTTGTGTCCAGTGCGATCGACCTTGCGTAGCCGGAACTACGAAGCGGTTCGCTTTCTGGTGGCTCCTAGTTGGCCCCTGGAAAGCGGCAAGGAACGGAGCGCCCGGAATGGCGAAGATCAAACTCACAAAAAGCGCGGTCGACTCGGCTATCCCCGAAAGACCGCCCGAGGAGTAAACTAGAAATGCATGAAGGCCCCCCGCGGGGGGCCTTCATGCCGTCAGCCGTGAGGCAT
>JBEPUH010000108.1:0-2398 GCA_041691635.1 Hyphomicrobiales bacterium | reverse complement strand
ATGGCCTCAATTACGGCAGTCGCCAGAGGATTGGCTTCTCGCTTGAGATTGAAACTAATTTGTGTTACCATGCTCATTAATAACATTCACTGTCGCCAGAGGATTGGCTTCTCGCTTGAGATTGAAACGATGCTATTGAACTGGTACCACATGGTCAATTAGAGTCGCCAGAGGATTGGCTTCTCGCTTGAGATTGAAACTTATCGTTCTGTGCCTCTGTCAGAATGACGCGTATGTCGCCAGAGGATTGGCTTCTCGCTTGAGATTGAAACTTGACGATCCTGAGTCAGCAGCAAAGACGCTTCTCACGTCGCCAGAGGATTGGCTTCTCGCTTGAGATTGAAACTTTGAGCAACAGAAGAGCGTGCTACTCAACGATAATGTCGCCAGAGGATTGGCTTCTCGCTTGAGATTGAAACCCATAATGAATGCAGGAGAGCTGAGCAGCCGGGACGAGGTCGCCAGAGGATTGGCTTCTCGCTTGAGATTGAAACTGCTAAAATTTGATAGCCTTCTTCGTTGTACATTAATGTCGCCAGAGGATTGGCTTCTCGCTTGAGATTGAAACAGCTAACTTGTATGCCTTTGGGCCAGCGCAGTCAATGTCGCCAGAGGATTGGCTTCTCGCTTGAGATTGAAACACCGTCAAGCAGTGCGCTAGCGCAGGGTGATTTGTCGTCGCCAGAGGATTGGCTTCTCGCTTGAGATTGAAACACACCCAGCTAGCGGCTATGCAGCCGAATCTAAGCGTCGCCAGAGGATTGGCTTCTCGCTTGAGATTGAAACAAACACCTACCCTGCGGGTCAGTGTACATGGTGGGCAGTCGCCAGAGGATTGGCTTCTCGCTTGAGATTGAAACGAGATAGAACCGGCAGCCAAGGAAACGCGCAAGCTGCGGTCGCCAGAGGATTGGCTTCTCGCTTGAGATTGAAACCAAACAAGGCAAGAGCAGGGGCTATCATATCTGGCGTGTCGCCAGAGGATTGGCTTCTCGCTTGAGATTGAAACACTTCTTTGGCTTTGTGGCTTTTCTGTACAGTCAGTGTCGCCAGAGGATTGGCTTCTCGCTTGAGATTGAAACTTTCATGACATGGCTCGGCACATGAAAGCCGTGGATTGGTCGCCAGAGGATTGGCTTCTCGCTTGAGATTGAAACGCGGTTTTGCACTTTGACCGTCCCGAACTCGCTGGGTCGCCAGAGGATTGGCTTCTCGCTTGAGATTGAAACTCCCCAATTATGGCGGAGCCTCCTGCACCAGCGAGGTCGCCAGAGGATTGGCTTCTCGCTTGAGATTGAAACTTGAACATGATCCTTCCTTTGTGTTTCTTGCGGTAGTCGCCAGAGGATTGGCTTCTCGCTTGAGATTGAAACTCGTTCTGGTTGTTTTTGCCCTTGGTCTTGTTGTTGGTCGCCAGAGGATTGGCTTCTCGCTTGAGATTGAAACCTAGCAATCATTGCAGGCACCATCGTCTTTTGCCCCAGTCGCCAGAGGATTGGCTTCTCGCTTGAGATTGAAACACGACAGCCGTTGTACTGCCTGAATCGGCTATGATATGTCGCCAGAGGATTGGCTTCTCGCTTGAGATTGAAACAAAGAAGAAGACGGTTTCTTGTTTTTTCAGTGCGCGTCGCCAGAGGATTGGCTTCTCGCTTGAGATTGAAACCAGTCCTGCGATCCCGCAAGCGAGCTATCTCGCAGCGTCGCCAGAGGATTGGCTTCTCGCTTGAGATTGAAACTGATCGCATTGAGCACCTCCACAGCCTCCTCTTCGGGTCGCCAGAGGATTGGCTTCTCGCTTGAGATTGAAACCTAGAAATAGTGGACAAAAGGTTGTGTACTATGTTAGTCGCCAGAGGATTGGCTTCTCGCTTGAGATTGAAACTCACAAGCTGTATTCGTCATTTCAGTCTCACTTTGTCGCCAGAGCATTGGCTTCTCGCTTGAGATTGAAACAGCTACTAGAGCTACTAGAGGTACTACCAGTCGCCAGAGCATTGGCTTCTCGCTTGAGATTGAAACTATGCCACATATACCAGTAGAGTAGAGACCCTACTAGTCGCCAGAGGATTGGCTTCTCGCTTGAGATTGAAACTCATGATAATAGAGTGTATCAATGTCTTCCCTCTCTTCGTCGCCAGAGGATTGGCTTCTCGCTTGAGATTGAAACCCGTCGTACCCACTGGTTGTGGTTGTGTCGTCGCCAGAGGATTGGCTTCTCGCTTGAGATTGAAACATGACCAGTACCTGGCAGTGTACAGACAAATCCTCGGTCGCCAGAGGATTGGCTTCTCGCTTGAGATTGAAACTTGCTTATTTCTTCTTCTTGTGCGATTTTTGAAACGTCGCCAGAGGATTGGCTTCTCGCTTGAGATTGAAACCCGTCGTACCCACTGGT
>JBEPUH010000107.1:0-2691 GCA_041691635.1 Hyphomicrobiales bacterium | reverse complement strand
CAGAAGCGCGAGATCGTCGCTGAAGGCTTCGGCCCGGACCTGACGCCGACGGAGGTGGCGCGCAAGCACGCGATCAGTTCCGGGCAACTCTACACGTGGCGCCAGCAGTTCATGAACTTGCCGACCGCGGTGGTCGCGCGGGCGGCTCCGCGGTTTGCGGAGGTCGATCTTTCACCCGTGTTCCCGCCACCTGGTGCCGTTGAGCCGGCCCCGGCCGAGGCGGTCCCGCCATCACCGCCGCCGCGGCCTGATGGGCTGATCGAGATCGTGCTGCCCGGGGGCGTCGTGGTGCGCGTGGATACGCAGGTCGATGGCCGTGCACTTCGCCGGGTTCTGGTCGCGTTGGAGGGACGATGATCGCGCTCGCGTCCGGTCTGCGGGTTTATCTGGCGTGCGGCGTCACCGACATGCGCAAGGGCATGGTCGGGCTGGCGATGCTGGTGCAGCAGACCCTGGCGGAGGATCCATTCGGGGGCGCCTTGTTTGCCTTCCGCGGACGCCGGGCCGGGCTGATCAAGCTCATCTGGCACGACGGCATTGGCCTTTGCATGCTGACCAAGCGGCTGGAGCAAGGCCAGTTTCCGTGGCCGTCGACGACCACGACCGGGCGGATCGCATTGTCTTCAGCCCAGTTGGCGGCGCTGCTGGACGGGTGCGAATGGCGCGCGCCGCAGCCCCGCCGCAGGCCGGAACTGGCGGGATAAAACGGTCGTCGCACGCGGAAAATGTTGGCGCCGGCGCGGCCGCGTCCGGCATCATGACGGCGTGCAGATCGATCTCTCCGCCCTACCGGACGACACCGCGACCCTTCAGCAGATGCTGCGGGACATGGTCGCTGCCGCGGCACAGGAGCATGCGGCGTTGCAGGGTGCCGTGCAGGAACGCGAGGCCGAGAACGACAGGCTGCGGCTGCTGATCCAGCGCCTGCTGCGCAACCGGTTTGGCCGCAGGTCCGAGCAATTGAGCCCTGATCAGCTTCAGTTTGCGTTGGAGGATCTCGAGCAGAGCATTGCCGAGGGCGAGGCAGCTCAGGAGGCAGCCGCACAGTCCGACGAGCAGCGACAGAAGCGTCGGTCGGCGCGGCCGCAGCGCAACCACGGCGCGCTGCCATCGCACTTGCCGCGCGATGAAGTGGTGATCGATGTCGCGCACGATGCCTGTCCTTGCTGCGGCGGCGCGCTGCACGCCGTCGGCGAACTGCGCACCGAGCAACTCGACATCGTGCCCTCCCAACTACGGGTGCGCGTCACGCGCCGCCCCCGCTATGCCTGCCGCGCCTGTGAGGGTGCCATTGTCGTCGCCTCGGCGCCGGAGCGGCCGATCGACGGCGGCATGGCCACCGAGGCGCTGATCGTGCACGTGCTGGTCAGCAAGTTCTGCGACTCCCTGCCGCTGTATCGGCAGTCGCAGATGCTGGCACGCCAGGGCATCACGCTGGATCGCTCCACGCTGGGCAACTGGGTCGGGCGGGCCTGCTGGTGGCTGACGCCGCTCTACGACCTGGTGGTCAGCACGGTGCTGGGTTCCACCAAGGTGTTTGCCGACGACACGACGCTGCCGGTGCTCGATCCAGGGCGGGGGCGCACCAAGACCGGACGATTGTGGTGCTACGCCGTGGATGACCGGCCCTGGTGTGGGCCCGGGCATCCGGCGGCGGCCTATGTCTACTCGGCAGATCGCAAGAACGAGCGCCCGGCCGGGCATCTGTCAGGCTTCCGTGGCGTGTTGCAGGTCGATGGCTACGACGGGTTCAAGCGGCTGGCCGAGAACCGCGTTGATGGCGCGGTGTGCCTGGCGTTCTGTTGGGCGCATATGCGCAGGCCCTTCTACGAATTCCACACCTCGACAAAGTCGCCGCTTGCCGCCGAGGTGCTGACGCGCATCCGCGCGCTGTATGCCATCGAGGCCGAGATCCGCGGTCATCCCGCCGAACACCGACGCCAGGTGCGCCACGAGCGAAGCCGCCCGATCGCCGATGCCTTGTTTGTCTGGTTGCAGGACCACCTCGGCCGGGTGTCCGCGGTCTCCGATCTGGCAGCAGCAATCCGCTACGCGATCCGGCATTGGCCTGGTCTGGTGATGTTCCTCGATGACGGCCGTGTCGAGATGGACACGAACGTGGTCGAGCGAGCGATCCGGCCGCATACGTTGACTCGCAAGAACGCATTGTTCGCCGGTTCCGACGGCGGAGCACGCCATTGGGCCATCGCGATGACGCTGATCCAGACAGCAAAGCTGAATGGGATCGACCCGATGGCATGGCTCACCGACGTGCTCGAGCGTGTCGTCTCCGGCCGCACCAGGTCGCACGAACTGGAAAGCCTGCTGCCCTGGAACTGGACGCCGCAGAACGCCGCTGCCGCGCCAGCCGCCATGGCCGCGTGATGATCGACAACCCCCTCACCGCGATGGAACTGCTGGAACAGCTTGAAGCGGCCTTGCCGATGTCCGCACGGCTGACGCCGGAGTTGCGCGCGTCACTCGGCAACCAGAATGCCGGAGTGCCGATGCCGCCGGACGGAACCATCACCGGCCTCCACTACCTGGGCGACGACGGCGGCATCGTCTGCAAGCTCGACCTCGGCGCCAATGTGCAGAGCCAAGCCTTCGTCTCCAGCACGCACCTGCGCTTCGATCCGAGGCTGCCGCTCACCCGAAAAATCACTGCCTACCAGAAGCACCGGGTCAAAC
>JBEPUH010000106.1:0-2707 GCA_041691635.1 Hyphomicrobiales bacterium | reverse complement strand
AATCGGCCGGCAGCACGTCCGGGTCGCGACGCAAGCCGCGCGACCAGGCGCGCCGCACCGTACGCACGGCCGAGCTGAGGCCCGGCAGGAGCCGCTTGAACTTAGACGGCGTCAGCTGCGCCAGCGTCCCCGGAGTTTGCGTCATCTTCGAACTCGTCGTCGTCCTCGAGCGCGAGGGTCGACGCTAAATGGTTGAAAGCCTCCGTCGCGCGTTCACCCAACCACACCCGCCACTCCGCTTCGGTGCGGGCGGTGCCGGCGAAGGCGTAGGCAGCCGAGGCCTTGTCGGCCAGGTAGCCGGCGACCAGGTCGCGCGTGCGGCGCGCCATGGTTGTCTGTTCGTCCTCGACGATCGCGCGCAGCACGAGCCGCGCTTCGTCCTCGCCGATTTGGCGCACCAGGCGCCGGTTGCGCAGCTGGCGGTCGAGGATCTGCTGTTGCAGGAGGCCGCTGGGAACTCGCGGCGCCGGCGAGCCCGAACGGCGTTCGCCGGTCGGCTCGAGCTCGGCGCCGCGGTCCGCCCCCTCGGCGCCCTGGCCATCATCCTCGAGATCCGGCGCCGGGCGATCGCCGGCGGCGACGGCCTCGCCCTGGCGGCGCATCAACGGGTTGATGCCGTTTTCATAAGCCGCGCGGACCTGGTCGACGTCGAACAGCGGTGCGCCGTCCGGCGTCCGATCGGCTACCGGGATTTTCTCGGCGGCCGCGTGTTTGCTTATCGTGCCCTTCGATCGGCCGAGCGCCGTCGCGAGCTCGGATACCCCGACGAGTGCCATGGCGGTTGCCTATCTGCGGATAACGACGACGGTGTCGTCGTCGGCGGTCGCGGCGAGCTGCTCGAGCTCACGTTCGACGCCGTGTTCGCACGCCACACACCGGCGCGCGGCCGGCATGACTTTCAGGCGCGCCGGTTTGATTGGCTCGCCACAGGTCGCGCAATCGCGCGACTTGGGCAGCGGTGCAGCCGGCCTGGTGCGGCCGGCCGTGAGGTTGACCAGGTCGCCCATCACGTCCCCCGCCTGGCCTCGACTTCGGCGAACGTCTCGCCGGTTTCGGCCAGCGTCGCACGCTTGGCCGTGAGCTCCTGCCAACGCCGCACGGTCACGTCGACGTAGCCCGGCGTGAGCTCGAGCGCGAAGCACCGGCGCGCCGTTTTCTCGGCGCCGATCAACGTCGACCCGGAACCGCCGAATGGCTCGAGGCAGATTTCACCAGGGCGCAGGCTCGAGCGCATGACGCGCTCCATCATCGCCACCGGCTTCGGCGTCGCGTGGTCGTGCCGTTCGGTGCCCGTCACGCGCGGGAAGTCCCACACGTCGCGCATCGTGGCGTGCGCGTTGTCGAAATACGGCCGCGCGGCGGCGAACTCGTCGAACCGCGGGCCGCGGACCTCGCCGTTGAACACGGCCAGGAGCTCCTGATACTCGGCGCGCAGCTCGGCGTAGGGCTTGCCGAAGGCGCGGTCGCCGGCGGCGGCCTGCAGCTTCTCGTAATTATCGCGGCTGATGAAAACCCACTGGCTCGTTCCGAACCAATGGCCGTGCATGTGGTTGCCGCAAATGCCGCGGATTTCCTTCGCCGCCCATCCGGCCTTCTCGCGCTCGACGTTCAACCAAGCGCGGATCGGCTCCCAACCCTGCCAATAGTCGTCCTTGGTCTGGTTGATGCGGAACACATGGCGGCCGAGCTGAAAGAACAGGCAGCGCTCGGTCGCCTCCGGGTATTGCGTGAGCTGAGGCGACGCCATGCCGGCAATCGACTTCTTGTCCCACACGATTTCGTTGCGCAGCGCCATTGGCTCGAGCGCGCCCAGGCCCTTGCCGTACCAGAGGCGCCACAGGTCCGGCGCATTGCCCCAAATGTACGCGCTCGCGTTGTGTTCGATCGCCGGCCGGCAGGCCAGCCACCATTCGAGCTGAAAGGAGTCGAGCTCGTCGACGTAAAGGTTGTCGTTCTCGACGCCGTCGGCTTCCTTGCCCATGCCGTACGGCGGGTCGGCGTGTAGCAGCTGCGCGCGGTCGGCGCGCATGAGCTTGGCGACGTCGTCGACGTTCGTACTATCGCCGCACAGGACGCGGTGGCCGCGGTCCTCGTCGCCCAGCAGCCACAGGTCGCCGCGGCGCGTGATCGCGACCGCCTGCAGCGCCGGCGCCTGGTCGGCCTTGTCGTCGTCGCCCGGCGCAGGTTTTGGCTCGAGCGTCGCCAGCAAGTCGCCGATCTCGTCGCCAGTGAAGCCCACGACCTCGAGGTTGAAGTCCAACTCGCCCAGGTCGCGCAGCTCGAGCGCCAGGAGCTCGTCGTCCCATCCGGCCAGCTCGGCCAGCTTGTTGTCCGCCAGGACATAGGCCCGGCGCTGCGCCGGCGTAAGGTGCTCGAGCACCAGGCACGGCACGGCCGGCATTTTCAGGAGCCGCGCGGCCTCGACGCGGCCGTGGCCGGCGATTATCTTGAAGTCAGTGCCGATCAAGACCGGCACGGTCCAGCCGAACTCGCGAATGCTCGCGGCGATTTGCTTGACCTGAGACGCCGAGTGGGTGCGCGCGTTGCGCTCGTAGGCGACCAGCTCGGCCACCGCGACCATCTTGAAGTCCGGCAGCGTCACCACCGGCGCCGACCTATGAACGCGGGCGGCAGAACTCGGCGGCATGACTTAGACCTTGATTTTGCACGCCGTTTCCGGCCAGCGTTTCCGTTTCCGCGCCGGCAG
>JBEPUH010000105.1:0-2757 GCA_041691635.1 Hyphomicrobiales bacterium | reverse complement strand
TAAGATCCCGCCCCTCCCTTTCGAGCGTGGCGATGAAAGACTCGATGTCGTCTTCCGTAGCCTTGCTCATCAACCCTCCATGGTCTCGCCTCGCCCTGCTCCGCGGCGCGCTAACCTTAGCGCCGTCCTCAACTATTTGCGGTACGGCAAATAAACCTGCCGTGGCCTGCTCTCATGAAGCCCGCAACGGCGCGCGCCGAGAATCGCGCAAGGGTCGGCGCAGTGTTCCAAGCTTAAGAACGAACCTTAGTTGCGATTGCCTTGCTGCGCCGGTCGCGCCTTGTCGTTGTCTCTGCTCTTGCCCTCGGTCGCTTTCAGTTCGGCACGCACCTCGATCACGATTGTGGCTTTGGCGTCCAACTTTTCAGCTTCGGCAACTGACTTTTCGGCACTCACAAAATCTGACCGCTTGAGCGCCTCTCGGGCCGTCGCCACGAGATCCACGGTGCGAGGATTGGCGGGCGGGACGGTCGCCGTCGCCGGAGTCGTGGTGGGCGCAGGCGGGATTTGATTCTTGACCGCTGACTTGTCCTTCTCCTCTGCAGTTTTCAATTCGGCTCGCAGTTGGGTCACTGTGCCCGCCTTGGCGTCGAGCTTTTCTGCTTCGCCGATCGATTTCTCGGCCGACGCCCAATCGGAACGCTTGATCGCTTCGTGTCCCGCCGACACTAGTTCTGTGACATGCCGCTGCAGGACAAGCTTGCGCGAAAGTTCGCTCCAACCGACGAACGCCGGATATCGCTTGGTTCCGTCACCGATCAGGCGCTCAGCCTCAGCAAACTGCTGGCGCGCCAATGCACTTTCGACCGATACCACGACCGCTCGCGCTTCGGCCTCCTGTCGCGCCTGCTCTGCCCGGGCGCTTGCGATCTCGGCGTGCATGGCGGTCACGACGGCGGCCTTAGGATCGAGTTTCTCAGCTTCAGCCAACGCCTTTTCCGCCGCGGTCAGATCTGAGCGCTTTATCGCATCGCGAGCATTCGCCACGAGTTCCACCAGGCGCGGATTGGCGGCCGGCGCGACCGCTGGGTTAGACGGCGGCGCGGTAGTTGCCGCTGGTGCCGGTGAGGTCTGAGGCTTGGGCGGCGCGGCTGGCGGGGAGGAAACATTTCTGGTCTGGACGGCCTCCGCCCTTCGCTCTTCGCCCAGCTTGCGCGTGAGATCAGCCCAGCCTTGGAAGGAAGGATAGCGTTTGGTGCCGTCGTCAATCAGCCGCTCGGCGTCGGCATATTGCTTGCGTGCGATGGCTGCATCAGCCGACGCGGCCATCGCACGGGCCTCTGCGTCCTGACGAGCGCGATTGGCTTTGGCACGCTCCAGTTCGGCTCGGACGATCGCGATCTCTGGCATGTTGGGCGACAGACTGTTTGCCTCGGCCAGCGAACGCTCGGCCGCCGAGAAGTCGGAGCGTCCGATCGCCTCGCGGGCAGTCACCACCTGCTGGGCCGCCCGTGGATTGATGGGAGGCACTGTCGCCAAGTGGGGCGTGGCTGCAGCAGCCGGAGAGCTTGCGGCATTTGGTGCTGAGGGTGGTGTTGCTGCCTGCGGGGACGCAGCCGGCATCGGTGCGTTCCCGGTCTGGGTCGGCGTCAAGCGACGCTCGTCGGCCAACTTGCGCGAGAGGTCGGCCCAGCCTGTAAAGCCGGGATAGCGCTTGTTGCCTTCGCCGATCAGCCGCTCGGCATCGGCATACTGCTTCCGGGCAAGAGCCGCGTCAGCGGAGGCCGCGACGACGCGCGCCTCCGCCTCCTGCCGCGCACGGTTGGCTTTGGCACGCTCGAGCTCGGCCCGTGCAATAGCAATTTCGGGCAGATTGGGCGCGATGGCGCTGGCTTCGACCAGGGACCGGTCCGATGCCACAACATCTCCCTGTTCGGCGCTGCGACGGGCGGCGACTGCGAGCTCCACGGCTCGGGCGTGTTTGGCCCGAATTTCCTCCGCCTGCCGATCGTTGCCCTGGCGAACGTCGGCGGCGCGGCGTTGCAAGTCCGACCACCCGGTGTAGGTGCCGAAGCGGCGACGTCCATCGTTGATCGCTCGCTCGGCGTCGTCATAGCGGCGAGTCTGGAAGGCTTGGTCGATGGCACGCAGGATCAGCGCGATCTCGTCCTGCTGCGTCTCCGCGGTGATGCGTCGGCGGCTAAAGTCGGCGCGCGCGGCATTGATTTCCGGGAAGCCCGGAGCAGAGCTGTCGGCAACGGCAAGTTGGCGCTCAGCCTCGGCAAAATCACCGTGTTCCATCGCCTGGCGTGCGGACACGATATGGGCGCGGGCCTGGTTGACGCGGGCCTGCCACGTCGCGGCATTGCGTATCTGCGCTAGCCGCTCGTTGCGGGCACGGTATTCGTCGTCCGCTCCGAAACGCTGGTTGTACTCGGCAAGCAGCCGTTCGGCTTCCCAGAGCCGATCCGAAGTAAGGGCCTGGTCCACGGCCGCTTCATATTGATAGCGCTCGCGATAGCGTTGGCTGCGCTCGGTGCTCAGCGCTGCGATGTCGTTGCGGGCCAGCGTAATCTCGGCAAGCCCCGGCGATTGCTGCGTGGCCTGCTGCAGCATCGACTTGGCATCGTTGAAATCACCGACCTGTGCGAAACGCCGGGCCTCGGCGATCAGCCGCCGCGCTTCGGTCTGACGCAGTTGCGCCTCGCGGTCAGCACGCGCCCTGGACAGCCTTTGCTGTAAAGGCGGCCAGGCGGCGTTCCCGGAGTAGCGTTGGGTGGCGTCGGCAAGCAGCCGCTCCGCATAGACGAAGTCCCC
>JBEPUH010000104.1:0-2794 GCA_041691635.1 Hyphomicrobiales bacterium | reverse complement strand
GTTCCGGCGTGAAGGCGTCGGGCGGCGCGAGCTCGAGCTCGCAAATCTCGCCCTCCGAGTCGCTCTTTTTGTAGTGAACCTCCGCAATAGCGAGATCCTGGTCGACGTTGGCATGCGGCGCCACGACATGAACCAGGAGGTTCGGGCGCCACAAAGCGCCGGTCGACTGCCGCCACTTCACCTTGGTCGCGCCGATGCGCAGCGCCTTGCCGATCGCGCGCCGGCATTCCCATTCCGCTCGAGCGAGCGCGCCTTCCTTTTTGGCGGCACCTTCGCTCTGGATCGTCTTGGGCCGGTAGCGCGTGACGCCGCGGTCGTAGAACACGCCCTCGACGTGCGCCAGGGTCGACGGGATCGCCGGGTTACTGCCGTCCGACGTGCCGATGTCGCCGAGCCACCGGGCGCCAGCCTGCGCCTTGACGTTGTATTCGGAAAAGCGCTGCGCGCTATCGCGCTTCGTCGACAGTTTCAGGAGGCCGTCCGACGGATAGACCAGCGCGTCGTCGGCCCTGGTCGAGGCCAGGTGAGCCAGGACCAGGCGGCCCTGCTCGTCGTCCATGACCAGCAGCTTCTGTTGCCGGGCGATACGTTCGATGGTTTTCCAGCACGTCTCGCCATGATGCTTCGCGGCCACCGGCAGCGGCTTGGCCGTGCCGGTCGACGTCGCCACGACGGAGATCCCGAACGGCGCGGCGATCTTCTCGGCGATCGCCTGCAGCGTCAGGCCGGCGAGCTCCAGGTCCTTGTCGTTCGGCGAGCAGTCGACCAGGTCGGCGGTTTTGCTGCGGCCGGTGATCTTGCACGTCGCAGCGGCGGCGTCACGGTCGGTGCCGATCGCGTCGACGTAGCCGGTCAGGATCTTATCGTCGCCGATGTAGAGCTCGAATGGCGAGCCCTCGGGAATTTCGAACCGCTCGTCCTGACCCGGCCAGCGTTGTGTGCAGCTAATGTCGAAATCGCCGCACGCCCGTTCGATGCCACGCGAGACACGCACGTCGAGCCACCCGCCGAAGCGCTGGCCGCCCACGACAAGGGAAAGTGTCGAGTCGCGGGCGGCCATGCGGGTGGCTTTCAGGTTGGAGGAAGGGGCGGGATTTGAACCCGCGAGGCCGGTGAAGGCCTTCCGGTTTTCGGGACCGGCGCAATCAGCCGCTCTGCCACCCTTCCGGCTAGAGTTTCAGGAGAAGCCCGACGATGGCCAGGACGATGGCCAGGACGACGCCAAAGACCAGAGACGTGACCGCCGCGACGGCGCCGCGCATCGCGTCTTCAGCGTAGTAGGTAGTTGGCGCGCCGAAGCAGGCGGCCCCAACAACGCCGAGCACAAGCGAAGCGACGGCCGCCCATAACACCGGGTTCATGGCTTCCCTCCGTCAGCTGCTCAATCGTTCGCCGGCGGCCGGCATGAACGCGGGATGGATCGTGCCGTTGCGGGCGACCAGCTCGGCCGCACGCGCCGCCACGTCCGGGTCGCTCGGGTAGAACAGCTGCGCCAGCGAGATCGCCGAGCGCGGCCGCGCGACCTGGTACGGCACGAGGCGCGCCTTGTCGGCGCCGGCGGCGGAAATCGCCAGCAGGGTATTGGCCTGCAGCGACGCCAGCGCCTCGCGGGTGCCGTCGACCGCGGGTGCCTGGTTGACCTCGTCGTCGAACGCATCGGAAAAGCGCGTGCGCAAGGCCACCGCGTCGTCGTACGTCGCGAACGTGAGGCCGGCGGCCAGCCTGGCCGCCTCACTAAGCGCCACGCGTCGAATGCCGGCGCTGTAGGCGGCCTGGTTGGCGAGCTCGCCGGCGCGCGTCGGCGTCACCGTCCCCGGAAAATACCAGTCGTCGGCCGAGGCTTCGCCGTACACTGTGAACAGCGCGTCGATCGCCAGGCCTCGAGACGACGCAGTCGGCTCGTCGCCAGCCAATGCGTCGGCCCAACTCGCGAGAAGCCCGACGGTGCCGGATGCCAGGACGACGGTGTCGAGCGCTTCGCCGATACCCGGCATGCCGGCCAGGAAGGTGGTGCCGAGCAGACTGGCCGCGCTTAGCGCGCTCGACGGCGAGCCACCGCCGACCAGCTGCGCGGCGACGCCGAGCACCGCCACCAGCGTGCCAGCCGAGGCGATCAAGTCGTCGGCGGCGGCAAGAGGCAGCCCGACCAGGCTGAGGCCGGCGCCCAAGGCGCCAGCGAACGCCGTTCGGGCGGCGAGTGCCTCGGCGAGCAGGGTCTGCGGCCAGCTCGTCGTCGGCGCCGGATACTGGTTGCGGCCGGCCTCGACGAAGGTGACCTGGAACGACACCCACCCGGCCTTGTCGGCCGTGCGCTCGCGCTCCCACGTCCGCGCGTGCACCTGCTCGCGCTTGAAACCCGGCAACATCAACGGGCCGGACTTGCCGCCCGCCGCCACAGACGTCCACAACATCGCCTCGAAGGCGGCGGCCTGTATGTCGGCCGTCACGCCGTCGGTGTCGCCGGCGATGCCGATGAAGTAAATCGCCAGCTCGAATTGCTTGGCCTTGCGGCCGAGCCCCTCGAAATACGGCATGTCGCGGTCCGGGTATTCGTGCAACGGACCGCGCTGGCCGCCGGGCTTGCGTTCCTTCGAAATCAGGAACGGAAAGCCGCGGAAGCTACCCTCGAGTGCGGTCAGCGGATTGAAGCGCAGCGCCATAACTCACCACCCGTTAGAAGGCGTCCATGCTGCGGCCGACGCTGACCGCCGGCGCGGGCGTATTGCTCGAGCTCGTCTTGACGTCGACGCCCTTGGGCACGTTGGCGAAGTCGACCGACACCTTGACCTGTCCG
>JBEPUH010000103.1:0-2894 GCA_041691635.1 Hyphomicrobiales bacterium | reverse complement strand
TGGACGAGGGCCTGCGCTTCGCCATCCGCGAGGGCGGCCGCACCGTCGGCGCGGGCGTTGTCACCAAAGTCGTGAAGTAAACCAGCGCGACCAAGCGAGTACAGATCATGGCCATGGACAACACAAATATCCGCATCCGGCTGAAAGCCTTCGATCATCGCGTGCTCGACGCGTCGACGGCGGAGATCGTCAGCACGGCCAAGCGGACCGGCGCGCAGGTTCGCGGGCCGATCCCGCTGCCGACGGGTATCGAGAAGTTCACGGTCAACCGCTCGCCGCACATCGACAAGAAGTCGCGCGAGCAGTTCGAGATCCGCACCCACAAGCGGGTCCTCGATATCGTCGATCCGACGCCACAGACGGTGGACGCGCTGATGAAGCTCGACCTCGCCTCCGGCGTGGACGTCGAGATCAAGCTCGGCGCTTAAGGAAAAAGGGAAGAGGAACAGACCATGCGTTGCGGTCTCGTCGCCCAGAAGGTTGGCATGACCCGCGTCTTCAACGACGCCGGGGAACACGTGCCTGTCACCGTTCTGAAGATTGAATCCCTGCAGGTTGTCGCTGTCCGCTCGGAAGAGAAGGACAAGTACACCGCAGTGCAGCTCGGCTACGGCAAGGCCAAGGTGAAGAACGTGACCCAGCCGATGCGCGGTCACTTCGCCAAGGCGAAGGTCGAGCCGAAGAAGAAGCTCGTCGAGTTCCGCGTCGCCAAGGACGCCGTGCTCGAAGTCGGCGCCGAGCTGGTGCCGAGCCACTTCGTGCCAGGCCAGTTCGTCGACGTCGTCGGCACCACGATCGGCCGCGGTTTCACCGGCTCGATGGTGCGCTGGAACTTCCACGGCCTCGAGGCCAGCCACGGCGTGTCGGTGTCGCACCGTTCGCACGGCTCGACCGGCAACCGCCAGGATCCGGGCCGTACCTTCCCGGGCAAGAAGATGGCCGGCCACTATGGCGCCGAGCGCGTGACCACGCAGAATCTCAAGGTCGTCGCCACCGACGACGAGAAGGGCCTGCTGCTGGTTTCCGGCGCCGTGCCGGGTGCGGCCAACGGCTTCATCATCGTCAAGGACGCGTCCAAGCGCGCCCGTCACAAGGATGCCCCCTATCCGGCCGGCCTGCGCAAGGCTGCCGGCGAAGCCAAGGCGCCCGAGGTGGTTTCTGAATCTACCGGGTCGGCTGACGCCGCCCCGCAGGCTTAAGGATCAGATCATGAAGATCGCGGTCAAGACCATCGAGGGCGGTAGCGCCGGCGAGATCGATCTCGCCGATGCGGTGTTCGGCGCCCCGATCCGCCAGGACATCCTGCAGCGCTGCGTCGTGTGGCAGCTGTCACGTCGCCAGCAGGGCACGCACAAGACCAAGGGCCGCGCCGAAGTGACGGCGACGGCCAAGAAGATGTACGCCCAGAAGGGCACCGGCCAGGCGCGTCACGGCAACCAGGCGGCCCCGCAGTTCCGCGGCGGCGGCAAGGCGTTCGGCCCGGTCGTGCGCAGCCACGCGTCGGACCTGCCCAAGAAGGTCCGCAAGCTGGCGCTCCGCACCGCACTGTCCTCGAAGGCGGCCGCAGGCAAGCTGATCATCGTCGATAGCGCCACGCTGTCGGAGCCCAAGACGGCCAAGCTCAAGGGTCATTTCGGCAAGCTCGGCGTGTCGAGCGTGTTGATCATCGCCGGCGCCGAGGTCGACGCCAACTTCGCCCGCGCCGCGGCCAACATCGCCCACGTCGATGTGCTGCCGCAGCAGGGCGCGAACGTCTACGACATCCTGCGCCGCGATACGCTGGTGCTGACCAAGGATGCGGTGAAGCATCTCGAGGAGCGCCTGCAATGAGCGCGAGAGTCCCCAGCAAGATCGTCGTGTCGCGTGCGCGCATGTACGAAGTGATCCGCGCGCCGCTGATCACGGAAAAGACCACCAACGGCTCCGAGCACAGCCAGGTGACCTTCCGCGTCTCCGCGGACGCCACCAAGCCCGAGATCAAGCAGGCCGTCGAAGGCCTGTTCAAGGTCAAGGTGAAGGCGGTCAACACGGTCACGGTGAAGGGCAAGAACAAGCTCTTCAAGGGCCGGCCCGGCGTGCGCAGCGACTGGAAGAAAGCGATCGTCTCGCTGGTCGAGGGTCACAAGATCGACGTGACCACGGGCCTGTAGGACAAGGGAACGACAAATGGCTCTTAAAACTTACAAGCCGATCACGCCGTCTCTGCGACAGCTGGTCATCGTCGACCGTACGGGTCTGTGGAAGGGCAAGCCGGTCAAGGCGCTGACCGTCGGCAAGCACAACACCGGCGGCCGCAACAACCACGGCCGGATCACCAGCAATCACATGGGCGGCGGTCACAAGCGTCGTCTGCGCCTGATCGACTTCAAGCGCCGCAAGTTCGACGCCGTCGCGACCGTCGAGCGTCTGGAATACGATCCCAACCGTTCGGCCTTCATCGCCCTGGTGAAGTATGCCGACGGCGAGCTCTCCTACATCCTGGCCCCGCAGCGCCTCAAGGCCGGCGACCAGGTCGTGTCGGGCGAGCGGGTCGACATCAAGCCGGGCAACGCCATGCCGCTCGCCAACATGCCGGTCGGCACGATCGTGCATAACGTCGAACTCAAGAAGGGCCGCGGCGGCCAGCTGGCGCGCTCCGCCGGCAACTACGCCCAGCTCGTCGGCAAGGACGCGGGCTATGCCCAGATCAAGCTGAGTTCGGGCGAGCTGCGCCTGGTGCCGGGCGAGTGCCTGGCGACCGTCGGCGCGGTGTCCAACCCGGACAACCAGAACATCGTCATCGGCAAGGCCGGCCGCTCGCGCTGGTTGGGCATCCGCCCGACGACCCGCGGCGTCGCCATGAACCCGGTCGACCATCCGCACGGCGGCGGCGAAGGCCGCACCTCGGGCGGCCG
>JBEPUH010000102.1:0-3011 GCA_041691635.1 Hyphomicrobiales bacterium | reverse complement strand
CGGAATAGTACGCTTTTGGACTACTAGGGACACTTGTGGACGAACGGACCGTTTAATTTCAATGGGTTAGCAGAAATTACAAACGATTCGACGGAGGCCGACAGTTCTGTCATATTCCGCAGGCGACGCGATGGCAGATTGGTAAATGCACAGGGTTTGCAACCCTTGGTCCGGCTGTGGTGGCCGGTGAGAGTTCGATTCTCTCTCGCGTCTCTCATTCCGGCTTGCTCCATAGGTGTGGCACAACGTAATGTGTAAACATCGGAGCGGCTGAAACACCACCGAAGTTTACTTCGTCAGTCGAACCGATACCAGCAAGCGAGAGCTTGAGTTGGGATGACGTCCCAGCGGGAGACGCGAGCGAAATTCCCAAGGCCCTGCCCACCGGCGGGGCCTTGGTGTTTCTGGGTCCGCTATAGCGCAAGCGAAGCCTGCCGAGACGAGACTCTGGAAGTCATCTTAGTGGGAGTGTGAAATTCCCGCCTGTCCTCCACGATGTCCTTAACGGTCAAGAACTGTATCCGGTCGTACTTCACGCCATTGTAGACGAACTGGCCCGCCTTGGCGCCGGCCTCGCGCATGGCTTTGCTGGGTTCTTGCAAGGAAAGGAACCCGGCCATTTCAGTGTCCGACTCGCCGCTCATCACGCCATAGAGATCGCGCACGTCGGTTGGGCGCAGCTTGCCGCCCTTCACCGACAGAACCATCCCCCTAAGGCCCTTGTTCGTCTCGAAGTACATGCGGCCGTCGATTCCCTTGTCGCCAGTTTTCTTGGTCGGGAAGCCACCGACACGCTCGACAACCCAATGCTCAAATTGGAACGGGTCGCGCTTAAATAGCTCCTCGGCCTGCTCGACGCTGACAGGGATACCATCGACGTCAAAATGCACATCTTCGACGAGACGAATATCTTCGCCAGTAAGAATCTCGCGAATCAATTTAATCGACAGGATCGCAATATCGCAGCCGATCCATTTTCGCTCGTTCTTGACGGCCGAGTAGATCGTCGTGCCACAACCGCAAAAGGGATCGAAAACCACCTGCCCCTTCTTCGTCGATGACAGGATGATCCGGTCCAAGAGAGCAATGGGCTTTTGCGTCGGATAGCCGAGGCGCTCGATTGCCATGTTGTGAATTGGCTTGATGTCAGTCCACACGTCCTGCATCGGCACGCCGCGTTGCTCATCCAAGTAACGCTTGAGCATCGGCATGCCTCCTTCCTTCCTCGGCCAGTGAATCTTCCCGTCCTTGTCCATCACCTCCAGGGTAGAGGGAACATATGCCCAATGACGGCCTTTAGCCGTCACGTCTATGCCGCGCCAAGGCAGGCCGGTTTCGCCATGTCGAATGCCGGCGCCAGTGAGATCGGAGCGCCGCCATATGCGCCCGTCCGGGTCCTTGTGAGTATAGAACGCATCGACGTATTGCTGGTCGTATTCACCGTAAGTGGGGTTCCAAGTGAACTGCGATCCGAGTGTGTAGAAGAGAATAACGTCGTGCACCGGGCCGTAGCGCTTCGCGCTGCTATGGGCGCTCGTCCGCTTCCAAATGATTTCGTTCTGAAAATTGTCGTGCCCGAAGATGCCGTCCATCATAACTTTGATGTAATGGCTCGCGGTTGGGTCGCAGTGAAGATAGATCGATCCAGTGGGCCGCAGAATGCTCTTCATATGAAGAAGCCGCTGCACCATGTAGATCAAATACGCTAGCAAGTGCGGCTGAGTATGACGGAGTGCGTTGATCCAGAGACGCCAGAACTCGACGTAGTAATCTTCGACGCCGTGCTCACGCATTAGCATCGGCATCGACTTGGCAACCTCTTCCTTTTGGGCGTCCATTTCCCAAGTGTCGCAGAACGCCTCGGCCTGATCCGGCACCGGCTTGCCGGTCACGTTTCGGTAAATGAGGTTGTAGTTTTGCTTCGAGTTGAAGGGCGGATCGAGGTAGATCAGGTCAACGCAATGCTTCGGCATGCGCTGCATGATCGTCAGGTTGTCTCCGTAGTAGAGGTGGTTATCCACCTTTGCCTTGGAATTCTTCATGCTCCCACCATCATGCTTACCGCATCGTTGAATGTGCGGTCGTTGCTGCGGTTGTTATACTTGTAGCAAGCCTCAGAGATGTACAGCGGCATGTACTTACGGCTGTAGTGGTGATGCGAACCGTAGTGCGCGCGCTTTACCAGCGCCCAGAATCCTTCAATCGTGTTCGTGTGAGTGAGGCCATCGGCATAGGCGATTTGATGGTTAATCGTCGCCGAGCGCATGGTGCGGGCGACCCCGCGATAGCCGCGATACTCGTCCGTCATGAGAAACGACGCGGCCTTATCGACATAGCGACCAATGAACTTAGCGAGGCCGGGGCCGGTCAGCTCCGAATGTTCGGCAGGGCGGGCCACCACGCGGCCCAAGCGCTCCGCAACGCCGATCACCGGAGTCTTCTTCGTGCCACGGCCACGCTTGTTCGTGCCGCCGCCGCCCGAGCCTGTGTTGTCCTTGCGGGGCTTGCCGCCGACGTAGGTTTCATCGGCCTCTACGATGCCATGCAGCAAGCGGCTCGCATGTACGTCGGTATCCATGGCGACGCGGATACGGTGCATCATGCTCCACACTGTAGGGCGGCGCATGCCGAGGTCGCGGGCGATTTGATAAGCGCTCGCGCTCTTCTTGGCGTTGAGCATCAACGCCAGAACCAAGAACCACTTGGCGAGCGGGATATGCGTCCCGTGGAAGATGGTACCGACCGTAACGGAGAATGCGCGAGAGCAGTCACGGCATTGCCAGCGCTGGTTTGCCCGGTCGCCGCTGGCGTGACGGCCAACACTGAGGCTGGCGCAATAAGGGCAAGTCGGACGGCCTTTCCACCTGACAGCTTCAAGATGGTCCAGCGCCTGTTCTTGCGTCTGGAAGGATCGGAAAAGGTCTAGGATGTTCATGCCGTCTGTCCTCAGTTACGGTCACGAATCTAACCGGACAGGGAGTCGGCGTCAAGTCCAGAAGCGTACTATTCCG
>JBEPUH010000101.1:0-3184 GCA_041691635.1 Hyphomicrobiales bacterium | reverse complement strand
AAACCGTTGTGCGTGCAAGCGTACCGTGGGTTCGAATCCCACCCTCTCCGCCAATCGACAGTCCGCGAGTGTCCAGTGGTGTTTATCGAGACCGAAAAAATGGTAATATTTACGGGATTATCTTAACTTCTGCGTCCGCTGCCACCCGCTTGCGTCCGTCGTCGTTCGCGCATAAAATTAGGGGACGCAGTAGGGGATTATAATATGCCAAGGCGCGCGGCAGGACTGTCGGCCGGCAAAGTGATGAAGGCGCGGCCTGGGCGTTACGGCGATGGCGCCGGGCTTTATCTCCTGGTTCGCGGCCCGGAGGCTAAATTCTGGATATTCCGATACGTGCGTAACGGACGCATGCGGGAAATGGGCCTAGGGCCTGCAGCTGGCCGCGCGCCTGTAACGTTGACCGACGCACGTAAAAGAGCTCGCGCGCTTTACGACGCCGTACGCGATGGGCGCGATCCCTTGGCCGAGCGCAAGGCGGCCCGCGCCGCACTCACAGCCGAGGCGGCCAAGGCTATAACTTTTGGCGAGTGCGCCAAAGCCTACATCTCTGCGCATTCGGCAGCGTGGAAGAACGCCAAACACCTCCAGCAGTGGGAGAATACTCTCGCTTCCTATGCTGAGGCCATCATTGGATCGTTGGCCGTACAAGCGGTCGATACGGGACTGGTGCTCAAAGTGCTTGAGCCGATCTGGAAAGAAAAGCCTGAAACCGCGGGACGCCTGCGGGGGCGGCTAGAGGTGGTTCTGGATTGGGCTCGCGTGCGAGGCTATCGCGAAGGCGAAAACCCTGCGCGTTGGAAGGGCCATCTTGATACCCTTTTACCTGCACATGCCAAGGTGCGCACCGTCAAGCATCACGCCGCGCTGCCTTACGCCGATATCGCGGCGTTCATGACCGACTTGCGCGGGCAGAACGGGACTGCCGCGCGGTTGCTGGAATTTACCATCTTGGCCGCCGCACGTACTGGAGAAGCGCTTGGCGCAAGATGGTCTGAGATCGATGCGGCCGAAAAGATTTGGGTAATCCCGGCCGAACGCATGAAGGCCAGGCGCGAACATCGCGTGCCGCTTACCGTCCGCGCGGTCGCGATCTTGAACGAGATGAAACCGCTTCGGCAAAAAGAAGGCGACTTCGTCTTTCCTGGCGCGCAGGAGGGCAACCCGCTCAGCAACATGGCTATGCTTGCCGTCCTGCGCCGTATGAAGCGCGACGACGTGACGACGCACGGCTTTCGCAGTGCATTCCGCGACTGGGCAGCTGAGCGTACGAACTACCCGAGCGAGGTTGCCGACATGGCGTTGGCGCACACCGTTGGGGACAAAGTTGAGGCGGCATATCGACGTGGCGATCTCTTCGAGAAGAGACGGCGGTTAGCTTCGGCCTGGGCAACATTCTGTGACTCGTCTCAACGACCTGAGGGTACTCGGCTAGGCGTTGGTAACTATGACGTGCTGATCGCATAGCGATGCAGGGTTCGACTTGGGTGCCCAGCGCGGATTTCGGGACTGCACCCTCGACATAGTTACTCCTCTATCTACTTAGGTTCGGCGCCGGCACTATGGCCGGGCAGCATTCGCAAGAGGGTGCGATCCCTGAGAACAAAGTGGTGATATAGCGCCGCCGCGACATGTATCCCAACCAGGCCAAGCAAGGCGTAAGTTGAAAGGAGACTGTGAATGTCGCCAAGCGCACTGGTCCAAGCATCCTTTGGGGCCAGAAGGTTGGGCAGCTTCAATAAGCCAAACAAGCTGACAGTAAAGCCGCGACCGCTCGCGCTCATCCAGCCGAGTACCGGAATAGTCAGAAGCAGCGCATAGAGTAGCATATGCGTCGTTGGTGCCAGCCGTTGCTGCCAGACGGGGGTATCGTCCACGAGGAGTGGTACAGGATTGGTAAGGCGCCAGCCAAGACGAGCAATTGCCAGCACCAGGATTGTTGCGCCGATCGACAAATGCAAATTGATCAGCGTCTCTGGCTTAGTACCTGAGCCTATGTGCGGCATGCTCCATCCAATCGCAAATTGCATCGCGAGCAGAATAACAATGATCCAATGGAAGCACTTTGCCAGTACGCCGTATTCCGACGATACAAGACCCAGCTTATTACTCATATAACACCCTCGCGTATCCACGTAGATTAAGAGGTGAGAGCGGCAAGTGGCCTGCCCCCTGCGGCGATACCAGTTCTCAAGTTAGAGTCCGGCCGGGTGAAGCGCTTGGGTTTTGTGGTCCAACCCGAAGGTTAGTTCTGGACGGAATCACCGGGAGAAAGGCAACGTCCTGCTGTTTCCTCGGAATACGGACCGCCACCGTGAGGGGCCCGTGCGGTGCCGCGAGCGACTGGGCGGCCTCCTGCGCTACTATCATCAAAAGGCAGCCTGATGGCGCGTCGGCCGGATCAGTTTTTTGACCATACGAGGTTCTGATGAGCAGCCTAAGGAGCTGCTGGCGACCGCTGCCAAATATCTGCTCTCCGCCGGCGATGTGAAGCCTCAAACGCTCCATTTTGGAAGCAACTCGCAACGATCGCCGGCGTTGTCGTACGCGTCTGATAATGGGTGTTTCCTGCACAAAGCCCCAATTACGATACGAGGATGGCGGAGCGATCGCGGGCACGGCGATTGACCAAAACAGCGGGTGCTGGCGCGGCATTGAGGTCACGGTGCAGAAGGATGACGGCCAGACGGTCGCCATTGCCTAGCCTGACAACGGCGATATTCAAATGGGCGATCGCGTCCGAATCGTTACCGACCGTAACGGTATGGCTAGCGCACTCCGCGACTCGGGCTATCGCCGCGATATTTAGGGAAGTCGCCAAACCGTACTGCGGTCGACAACCTAACGGAACATAAGCGCATCTTGGGAGGATGAGACATGGCCGCGAGCCACAACAACGGCGTGCTCTACGCGATCATCGGCGCACTTGGCGTTACCGTCGCAGGCGGAGCGTATTTCATATTCAGCGGTCACCCGCAGACGTCGGCGCAATCCAGCGTCGAGGCGCCCAAATTTGTCCCTCCACCGGCCGCTCCGCCCGCGCCGCTCGCTGCTCCCGCTTCATCCACCCCATCCATTGCCGATCGCGAGCGCAACGCACTGGTTGCATCGATCGATCAATCGATCACGGCAGGGGACTTCGTCTATGCGGAGCGGCTGCTTGCCGACGCCACCCAACGCTACTCCG
>JBEPUH010000100.1:0-3505 GCA_041691635.1 Hyphomicrobiales bacterium | reverse complement strand
CTGATTTAATGATTTGATTGCATTCGGTTTCGGTTAGAAAGTCTTCGATCGTCCAGACAGCATTATTAGGTCCAAGTTTGTGTTTGGTTGCATTAGTTTCGGATGTTGATTTAGGTTTCTTGTCGAAAAAATTCATTGTGATTTTGGTTTCGATTGTGTCTAGGGACTTTTTTACTTGAGCACGCATTGGGTTGATATATGATAGACAGATACAGATTTTTATACAATAATATGTATTTTTCAATTTTTATCAGTGAAGAAAAAAAATTGAAAAATTAAATTGCTTAAAAAATAATTATCTATTGTTACTAAAACTAATGGATCCAGCCGACATACGTATATTTTTAGTATTTTGTCTCAAGCAATTAAACTGTCTGCCAGATTTGATTGGTTTGATTATTCGTTCCATTCCAAATCAATTTGAATTTGCTTCAGGAATCAATCACACAATAATACGTAATAACAAAAAAGTTTATGTATTCGGAGGTACACTATACGGACAACTGGACACTATATCAAATATCAAGCAAATCATATGTGGAGGGTTTCATACATTCGTACTAACAACTGATCATAGAGTGTTTGGATGTGGAACTAATTTCTGTGGATCGTTGGGATTGGCAGATACTGTACAAAGAAGAACAATCGTTGAATTGAATTTAACACCGAAAAAAGTAATTGCCATAAGTGCTGGTACTAGATACGAACATACGCTATTTTTGACAAGTGACGGCGATGTATATGCATGTGGACAAGGTTCCGATGGTTGTTTGGGATTGGGTGATGAAGAAAATAGACATGTGCCGACTAAATTATCAGTTTCGAATATTAGATTGATTAGTTCTGGTTATAATCATAATATGATTATTGATAAGTCTAATTGTGTGTGGGCATTTGGTTATAATAGTCACGGGCAACTTGGATTGGATCATGAAGTAAAACAATTATTCCCAGTTGCTGTTAATTTATCGAATGTTGGTTCTGTGAGTTGTGGAAATTATTTTACAATGATTCTAACTAATGATGGACAAGTTTTTTCTTGTGGGAGTAATTGGTATGGAAAACTTGGTTTGGCCAGAGATGTTAAGAATAAAAATACACCAACAAAAGTAAATTTACCTCCAGTCTTGATGTTAAGTACTGGACATAATCACACAGTAGCATTAACAACAAATCATGAGTTATATACATGGGGAGATAATCACATAAGTGAAAATTATAATGTAATTTATTTACCAACAAAAATAAATTTGAGCAATATTCAATATATTATGTGTGGCAGGTACCAATCATTCGCGGTTGATGTGTTCGATACGATTTATGTATGGGGTCATACTGGAACTGGTCAATTCGGATCCACAGATTATATTTGCATACCTCGGAAACTATTGTTAAATTCTTAATTAAAAAAAATTGATAATTTAATTGCTAGGATAGTTTAATATATATTGTATCTTAGATAAATGAAACCTACTTATCGATGTATTTTTTCCTTTTTTTGTCTTCGCGATCTGTTCATCAACCGTGGCTACCCAACTGAACTAATCGGACTGATCATTCATATGTTTCCGAATCCAATTCAGATTGCCGCCGGATCGCAGCATGTAATGATATTGAATAAAAAAATATATGCATTCGGGGATAATCAGTATGGGCAAATAGGTACACAAGTAGAGACTGTTGATCTGTCAGATGTTGAGCAAATCATTTGTGGATCTTTTCATACGGTCGCTTTGACAATGGATCGAAAGGTATTTGTCTGGGGTAATAATGAGTATGGATCATTAGGATTAGGTGATAAAATTCATAGAAGTATTCCGGTTGAATTAAAATTGTTGAATATTATTGCGGCCAGTGCTGGATTAGAACATACTTTATTTTTAACAAAGACAGGTAATGTGTATGGATGTGGCCATAATAATTATGGACAATTAGGATCAGTGGGTAATAGAAAGATATGTGTACCAACTAAGTTAGCTGTTTCTGGAATTAAATCGATTAGTTCTGGATATCAGTATAATATGGTTGTTGATAGATTCGGTTGTGCTTATGCATTTGGCACTAATAATTATGGGCAGCTTGGCTTAGGAGATAGCTGTGCACGATACTATCCAGTACCTATCACTCTTACAGATATATGTTTTGCAAGTTGTGGGAAGGATTTTACAATAATTTTGACTAATGACCGAGAAATTTTTTCCTGTGGATTAAGTCAGAGTGGAGCTCTTGGCTTGGGAAAAGGTATCAAACAAAAATACACACCAACAAGAATTGATTTAACCAATGTCCTAACTATCAGTACCAGTTCATGTAATGTCTTGGCGATTACGGTTGATCATAATTTATATATGTGGGGCATTAACAAAAAAGATTCTGATAATGACTATACAGCGGTTTATTTTCCGACAAAAGTAAATTTAGTTAATATTGAATATGTTTACTGTGGTAATTTCCAATTATTCGCGGTAGATATGTTTGGTGTGGTGTATGCATGGGGAGAAAAGATAATCGGACTGACTGATTACTGTGACAACCCCCAAAAATTACTATTAAATTATTAACTAAAAAAATTGATAATTTAATTGTTAATCTAGGGGTTATTTGGATGGGACTATGGATACAACTATAATCCATTCGAATTTACTATTCTAGATAACATTACTCATGTACCGCGTATTAATATTATTTTTGAACCGATAGAAAAAATTGATATCACTCAACAGGTTCAAAAAATCAAATCACTAACAGATCTCATCGCATAATATATACACGATTTGATTCTATTACACATACATATCGGTTTGTTTGAATCATATAATATCTTACATTATTCGATAAAATGAATGCTAACGGGCCACCAATCGTACCAACCGACCTGGATATCTTTGGAAAAAAATGGATCTTGAGAAATTTTGGATACAAATATGCTGTCAAATGGTTTCCATTATTATTTGCAATTGCTGATTCAAATATTGATAATATATTATTGACTTAATTACTCGACGAATATCATGGCCCAATTGAGGCATCAGAACCCAAAATTGAAATTAAACTGATTTATATATATAAACATGTCTGAAATTGTAGGATTTCCTTGTCCACCGCCTACTGATGATGATTATTTTTTGTTGATGTGTGGTTATCAGATCCAAATGATTTCGAGATAGCGTGTTCTAATCAAACCATGATAAGTAATATGGCAAGATTTGAACAGAAACAATTCAAATATTAGATTTTTTTTCTATCATGATAATTATTTTAACATGACAGAAAAATTATGCCTCACCAAAGCCATGTTATTCGTCGAGTAGGCTTGGATAAATAGATAGTATAATTAGAAATGCATTCTGAGAGATTTGTAAACTAATGAAAATAAACTGCAACAATAGAAAATAAATTTGATCAACTATTAATCAATAGGTTTTCGAATTAAGTCTAAATGTCAAACTGGCAATCAACATATCCTTCTGTATCAGTTCAATATGCTTCTCTAAAATTTCAATCT
>JBEPUH010000099.1:0-3560 GCA_041691635.1 Hyphomicrobiales bacterium | reverse complement strand
GTCGCCAGAGGATTGGCTTCTCGCTTGAGATTGAAACTCTTTGTGCCCGCCCATGTAGCCTATTTCTATTAACTGTCGCCAGAGGATTGGCTTCTCGCTTGAGATTGAAACTATGACGAAAGTGGCGTGCCAACGAACCAAGTCTTTCGTCGCCAGAGGATTGGCTTCTCGCTTGAGATTGAAACGACGAAGAGAAGTGGGAAGGCTGGCAAGCGGAGATGGTCGCCAGAGGATTGGCTTCTCGCTTGAGATTGAAACTGGGGCTAGGAACTCAACTCAAGTAACCGTTCAAAGTCGCCAGAGGATTGGCTTCTCGCTTGAGATTGAAACCACAAACGATAGGCGTTACGTTTTCTTGTCCGTTGTCGCCAGAGGATTGGCTTCTCGCTTGAGATTGAAACTACGAATAGTATTGCACAAAAAACACATGATACACTGTCGCCAGAGGATTGGCTTCTCGCTTGAGATTGAAACTCTGCAATAGTTTTCCGTTTGGAGGGATACACTGAGTCGCCAGAGGATTGGCTTCTCGCTTGAGATTGAAACAAATCGGTGCGATTGAGTGCAGCAACCTCCGCTCGTCGCCAGAGGATTGGCTTCTCGCTTGAGATTGAAACCATTGAAGAGAGAGTTGGCTGGCATTGGGTCACAGTGTCGCCAGAGGATTGGCTTCTCGCTTGAGATTGAAACTTCTGTATGATGGAATTCCATCGCTCTATCCGCTTATGTCGCCAGAGGATTGGCTTCTCGCTTGAGATTGAAACTGGCAGCTTACAATCAGGTGTGCACACATGCGCAGGGTCGCCAGAGGATTGGCTTCTCGCTTGAGATTGAAACTCAGGTGTACCGCTCGGATTGATGTGAGCACCTACACGTCGCCAGAGGATTGGCTTCTCGCTTGAGATTGAAACTTCGCCTCCTGATTCGTTAGAGGACGATTTTTACCGTCGCCAGAGGATTGGCTTCTCGCTTGAGATTGAAACACGCGACCCAAGAGTGGACTCTACCAGGATGCTCTGATGTCGCCAGAGGATTGGCTTCTCGCTTGAGATTGAAACTATCCATAAAAGACGCAAGTGGCGGGATAATCAAATGTCGCCAGAGGATTGGCTTCTCGCTTGAGATTGAAACTTGCACGCGGTAGACGCGGCTGAAAGCAGTAGCGTTCGTCGCCAGAGGATTGGCTTCTCGCTTGAGATTGAAACTCAGGTGTACCGCTCGGATTGATGTGAGCACCTACAGTCGCCAGAGGATTGGCTTCTCGCTTGAGATTGAAACTGTGGAACAGGCACATCCCACAAACGCTGTGGGGTAGTCGCCAGAGGATTGGCTTCTCGCTTGAGATTGAAACATCTGCTCTGCTGTGGGCCTGTGCGCTTCCGCTAGCGTCGCCAGAGGATTGGCTTCTCGCTTGAGATTGAAACAAAGAACCTCTATGCAACCCAAACCCGGCCCCCAAGTCGCCAGAGGATTGGCTTCTCGCTTGAGATTGAAACTTCTATTGGAGGAACATCATGATCTACCAGCGCATTAGTCGCCAGAGGATTGGCTTCTCGCTTGAGATTGAAACGATAAGATGCTGGCCAGCGCGGCGCTGACGTGGATCGTCGCCAGAGGATTGGCTTCTCGCTTGAGATTGAAACACCCCAAGCAAGGCAGATAGCCCGGTCATTCTTCGCTGTGTCGCCAGAGGATTGGCTTCTCGCTTGAGATTGAAACAGTGCATAGCGATATCGCTACATTGCAAAAAAAGAGTCGCCAGAGGATTGGCTTCTCGCTTGAGATTGAAACCTTCCTTGCGGGCATTACGGGGATGCATAGTATCCGTCGCCAGAGGATTGGCTTCTCGCTTGAGATTGAAACTGAGAAACAGCGCGACATCAAAGGGAAGGCTGGTAGGTCGCCAGAGGATTGGCTTCTCGCTTGAGATTGAAACCGCCATTGACGCGCTGGTACGCCTGGATATCCTCTTTGTCGCCAGAGGATTGGCTTCTCGCTTGAGATTGAAACAAAAGCAAGTCGCATGGGCGACCAAGATTCGCACAACGTCGCCAGAGGATTGGCTTCTCGCTTGAGATTGAAACTTGCAAAGTGGTGTCAGGCCAAACACCTTCCCCTGGTCGCCAGAGGATTGGCTTCTCGCTTGAGATTGAAACTGAGAATGTAGAGCCTATCCGATTCCGTAAGCGTCGTCGCCAGAGGATTGGCTTCTCGCTTGAGATTGAAACAACTATAACCACATCCATTGAGTTTGTAGCAACCATCAGTCGCCAGAGGATTGGCTTCTCGCTTGAGATTGAAACTCTTCACGGCTATTAGCTCAGTCAGCACTCTTTCAGTCGCCAGAGGATTGGCTTCTCGCTTGAGATTGAAACGTAATTAAAAAGTATGGCACCCGTGACCTTGTTCCTGTCGCCAGAGGATTGGCTTCTCGCTTGAGATTGAAACAACGCACGTATGCCGGATGATGCACTCGCGGGGTTGTCGCCAGAGGATTGGCTTCTCGCTTGAGATTGAAACACCTCGCCACCATAGACCTGATAATCGCTCAAGAGGTCGCCAGAGGATTGGCTTCTCGCTTGAGATTGAAACATCGGCTAGCCTCCCTGAGTTGCTTGTTTATGTGCTGTCGCCAGAGGATTGGCTTCTCGCTTGAGATTGAAACTTAACGTGCACTCCCAGTGCAGACGCTACGATGTCGTCGCCAGAGGATTGGCTTCTCGCTTGAGATTGAAACTCATCATCATCTGGACTCGAAAAAAGACGCTTTGCCGTCGCCAGAGGATTGGCTTCTCGCTTGAGATTGAAACTCGGATACTTGAGCCTCACCAGCAAATCGCGTCACAGTCGCCAGAGGATTGGCTTCTCGCTTGAGATTGAAACCCAGAGTCCGCGCTCCTGTACGAACTCGCCATCGATCGTCGCCAGAGGATTGGCTTCTCGCTTGAGATTGAAACGATGCGATTATGCGCCACTGCCGCTCAACTGTCGAGGTGTCGCCAGAGGATTGGCTTCTCGCTTGAGATTGAAACAACTACAGCACAATGGCAGAAGATTGCTTGAAAGCAGTCGCCAGAGGATTGGCTTCTCGCTTGAGATTGAAACCCGCAATGCAGCAATCTCGGCCAGGATAGCAGTCATGTCGCCAGAGGATTGGCTTCTCGCTTGAGATTGAAACCTGCGGCATATCCTAGCAACGCACCGGCATAGATACGGTCGCCAGAGGATTGGCTTCTCGCTTGAGATTGAAACCGACACTCCTTCGCTCTGGGAGCACACTACCATGAGTCGCCAGAGGATTGGCTTCTCGCTTGAGATTGAAACCGCTATGCCGCCGTTGAGCCAGTGCGCGGATTCAGTGTCGCCAGAGGATTGGCTTCTCGCTTGAGATTGAAACTTTTACCAGCGGTGCGGAAAGACCGCAAGATGCCCTGTCGCCAGAGGATTGGCTTCTCGCTTGAGATTGAAACTTCTGTTGGTGGTACTCACCATCCAGAAAGTCCACGTCGCCAGAGGATTGGCTTCTCGCTTGAGATTGAAACTTCTGTTGGTGGTACTCA
>JBEPUH010000098.1:0-4144 GCA_041691635.1 Hyphomicrobiales bacterium | reverse complement strand
TTCTCGATGCGCATCACGTCGTCGAGCCGGCGGTCGAGGAAGTCCCACGTCGCCTGCCCGCCCTCGGAGCGGTCGTTCAGCCAGTAGAGCAAGGTCGCGGAGTAAACGCCGGCCAGGGTGGCGCGCTTGGTGTAGAAATTGAAATCGACCGAGGTGTCGCCGGCGGCGTACCACATGGCGTCGACCGTGCGGTACAGCAGCTTGAGGCCGAGCGGCGCATTGAGCGGCAGCGCCAGCAGCGACAGCGCCCGCCGTGCCGCATCGCGGTCACCGGCATGCTTCTCGAGGCGGATGCGGACGGCGGAGCGAATCCGGTCGCGCACCTTCATGGTGACGACGCCCGCGGCTTCCATGTCGGCCACCGTGCGCCGGTCGGCGCGGTCGGCGACATACTCCAGCACGCCCAGCGGCCCGCCCGGAAACAGCCGGTCGGCCTCGCCCGCGGGCAGGCCGAGCCCCTGGGCGGCGGCATCCAGGGCCGTCCGGGTCCAACCGTCGAACGTGGCGTTGGCGGCCGCGGCATCGGCCAAGCGGTCGCGCAAACCCTCATCCGGGTTGGAAAATGCAGTAGAATCTGGAGCCATGGCCCCTATATAGGCCTCGAATCCGCCCCCCGCACCCCTTCCCAAGGCGGATACCCTGTGATACCAACCCCGCCTTCTCATTGCCCTCGGAGCGTTTCCGGGGTGCCGAACCCGTTTGGAAGGAAGCGATCGAAGTGCAGGTCCTCGTCCGCGAAAACAATGTCGATCAGGCGCTCCGCGTCCTGAAGAAGAAGATGCAGCGCGAAGGTATCTTCCGCGAGATGAAGCTCCGCCGTAACTACGAGAAGCCCTCCGAGCGCCGCGCCCGCGAGCGTGCCGAAGCTATCCGCCGCACACGCAAGCTGATGCGCAAGCGCATGGAGCGCGAGGGCTACTAGCCCTCCTCCTCGGACGACACGACGACCCCCGGCATCCCCGGGGGTTTTTGTTTGACCCACCGGGAGCGCCGGTTGGCGCGAATTGCGCGATTGCGGACGATCCGGATGCAACACCCCCGGGTGCAGGCGCGTTACCTGCATGACGAGGGAGACTCCCATGGCCTTTGATAACGACGTGCTGATGCACCCCGATTACCGCGGCCCGCGTCGCCAGGCATGGGCTTGGGGGTTGGCGGGCGGCGTTCTGATGATCGTCGCGGCGCTGGTCCTCACCTTCCTGCTGGCGAGCTTCCTCCAGTGGCGGTCCGAGGCGCGCGCCGACAACGACACCGCCTCGAAGGCGCGCATGGCTTGGCAAAGCCAAGATCACGCACGCGCCACCGACATGCGCGTCGGCTCGCTGCGTTAGGCGCCTGCTTCCTCTACCCCCCCGATTTGATGAATTGGGGACGATCGCCGCAATCGCGCAGGCGCAGGCCTCGCGGCTGCGCTAATGGCTCAGGCTCCTCAACGTGCGAATGAGCTGGCCGGCGTCGTAGGGCTTGGAGAAGAAGTGACCGCGCTCCGGCAGGTCGGCATCGCTCACCTTCACATGGCCCGAGGTCAGCACGAGTTCGATCGGCGGCCAGCGGTGGCGGATGGCGGCGGCCAGACGGATGCCGTCCATACCGCCCGGCAGGTCGATGTCGGTGAACACGATCTGGATGCGCGCGTCGGTTTCGAGGAACTTGATGGCTTCGTCGGCCGACCCCGCCTCGAGCGTGGCAAAGCCCGCCTCTTCGATCAGCGTGGCGGCATGGATGCGCAGCAGGGGTTCGTCTTCGACGATCAGGACGAGGGGCTTTGACACACAATCACCCGGAAACAAAAGCCAGTGGCGCCCGGAACTCGGCGCTCACCCCGTCAGTAAGGTAACGAACTTCGGATCGGCCGGTTCCGGACAATCCTGAGGCGATCAGGCGCGAACCGAAGCCGCGCCGCTCGGGCGGCACCACCGTCGGGCCGCCCCGCTCCCGCCATTCCAGTACGAAGACCGGCGCCTGGTTGGATGAGGAGTCATCGATCTGGGTGCGCCACATGACGCTCACCCGCCCGCCGTCGCGCGACAGGGCGCCGTACTTCACCGCGTTGGTCGTGAGCTCGTGCACCAGCAGCGAGAACGACAGCACCGAGCGCGTCCCGATGTCGACGTCGGGCCCGGCAAGGTCGAAGCGCGCGGCATCGGCGATCACGCCGACCACGGCCGCGATCGTGGCGCGCACCGAAGCGCCGGCCATCGCCCTGCCCAGCAGCACATCGTGCGCGCGGGCGAGCGCCTGGATGCGACGGCCGAAAGCCACGACCGCGGGCTGGTCGGCGGCATGGCGGAGCGTCTGCGTGGCAATGGCGTCGACCATTGCCAGCGTGTTCTTCATGCGGTGGCTCAGTTCCTCGTTCAGCGTCTGCTGCTCGGCCTCGAGGTGCTTGCGTTCGGTAATGTCCTGGACCATGCCGCTGAAGCGCAGCGCCCGGCCCGTCCCGTCGCGCTCGAACTCGCCGCGCCGCGCGACCCAGCGCAGCGCGCCGTCCATCGGGCGATGAATTCGGTACTGGACTTCGAGCACGGCATCGCCGGTGCGGCGCGTCGCTGTGTTGGAGATTTGGGCGCGATCCTCGGACAGCACCAGCACCTCGACCTTGTCCGCGTCGATCGAGTGGAGTGGCGGCAGGCCGAAGATCCGGCAGAACTCGGGCGACGGAAACAGCGTGCCGCTCGCCACGTCGATTTCGAACGTGCCGACACCGCCGGCCTCCTGCGCATGCTCGGCGCCGGCCGCACGGCGGTAATGCAGCAGCACCATGGTCTGGCGCGCGAGCGCCAGCAGAGAAGCGGTCTGCTCGCCGCTGAGGCCATCGGGGCGCGGCACGGTGTCGATGACGCAGAGCGCGCCCAGCGCTTCGCCGTCGGCGGCGCGCAGCACGGCGCCGGCATAGAAGCGGATGTGTGGCGGTCCGGTGACCAAGGGGTTATCGCGCGTGCGTGGATCGAGGGTGAGGTCGGGCACGACCAGCAACTCACGCTCCTTGATTGCGTGCACGCATACCGACTCATCGAGGGGCGTCTCGACGAGATCGATACCGGCGCGCGCCTTGAACCACTGCCGGTCGGCCGCCACCAGGCTGACCAATGCCACCGGCGCGCGGCAAATCGTGCGCGCGAGCTGCACGACGTCATCGAACTGGGGCTCCGGCGGCGTATCGAGGAGGTTGTAGGAGCGCAAGGCCGCCAGACGGGACGCGTCGCTCATGGCCACCGCCTAGACTTAGGCTCTTGTACGCTTCCGTGCAATCGAGGCCGGCTCCGAGCGGGTACGCTTTTCACTGAACACACTCTCTTTGAACGTTCTGATGCTGCTTTCGGATGCTCCGTGCGTGTCGCGGGACGGCCAAACATCCGTGCGGAGGCAGGCAAATCGCCAATGCTCCAGGTGCCTGCCGTTCAAGCGGGACAACGTTTTAGACTTGATAACGACCAAGATGAAGGTTTTGCGCCGACACGCCTATGGTGAACGTAACGCAACTTTCCTCGGTGGCCGTCATGTCCAATGTTTCAGATTCCCAGACCTCCTCGCCTCGGCAGACCAACGGGCACTTCGCCACGGGCAATCCCGGCGGCCCGGGGCGCCCGCGCAATGCCGTCGCGCGCGGCGCCGTCGTGCTCGACGTACTGGGAACGGAGGTCGCCGAGAGCATCGTCCGCGTGATCGTCGACAAGGCGCTCGCGGGTGACCTGCGGGCGGCCGAACTCGTGCTGTCGCGCGCCTGGCCGATGCGGCACGGCCGGCCGACGGAAGTCGCGGCGTTCCCGATCGAGTCGCCGGAGGATTGCGTGGCCGCGGTCGGCGATGTCACGCAGGCCGCGATGCGCGGCGACATCACCGCCCACGAGGGCCGCGCGCTGGCCGCCGTGATCGACGTGCAGCGCCGCACGATCGAGACCGTCGAGCAGGAGCAAAAGGCCGAGGAGCTGGACGCCCGCCTTGCACGGTACAAGGAGTACCTGAAGTGAGGCGGCACGGTTTTCGACGGTTTTCGCCCGGTTTACGACGGTTTCCGGCGGCGGACGACGGGGAATTTCCCAACGAAATCAACGGTCCGCGCCCCACCACGGTATTCCCAGCGGTTTATAAAGGCGATGTACCCGCACTTGACATAGGCTGCTTCATAGTGGATAATCCTTCC
>JBEPUH010000097.1:0-4131 GCA_041691635.1 Hyphomicrobiales bacterium | reverse complement strand
AGATGTGTATTAGAGACAGGCACGGCGGAATTCCTCGCGGTCGGCAGTCTCGGCGAAGTCCAGGGTAAGCACGGAGCCGTTCATCGGAGATCCTCTGCGAGACGAATGCCGCCGAACATCCAGCGCGCATCGGGCGGAAAGAAGTTGCGATAAGTCGTGCGGATATGGTCACGCGGCGTCGCGGCGCAACCGCCCCGCAGCACCGTCTGGTTGGCCATGAATTTGCCGTTGTATTCGCCGATCGCGCCCGGCGGCTCGCGATAGCCCGGGTAGGCGACGTACGGGCTGGCGGTCCACTCCCAGACGGCGCCCGTCCCGCCCAGTCCCGCACCCTCGGTCGCGGCGTGCTCCCATTCCGCCTCGCGGGGCAGGCGCTTGCCCGCCCACTTGGCGAAGGCCGCCGCCTCGTAGGCGCTGACATGACACACCGGATCGTGAGCGCGCATTGGCGCCAGCCCTTGGAGGGTGAAGACGTGCCACCGGCCGTCCTTCTGCTCCCAATAGAGCGGTGCTTCCCAGCCGCAGCCGTTCACGCAGTCCCAGCCGGCCGACAGCCAGAACTCCGGCCGCCGGTAGCCGCCGTCATCGATGAAGGCAAGATATTCGCCGTTGCTGACCGGCCGCGAGGCGATGGTGAAGGGCTCGAGCCAAGCCTTGTGACGCGGGCCCTCGTTGTCGAAGGCGAAGCCCGCGCCGTCATAGCCGACCTCGACCAGGCCGCCGTCCAGCGCGCGCCACTCCATTGTCGATGCGCGCGGCGCCGGCGATGGCGGCGCCGCGTCATAGGCCGGCCGCAGCGGATTGCATGACAGCAGATGCTTGGCGTCCATCAGCAGCAGCTCCTGGTGCTGCTGCTCGTGGTGCAGGCCAAGCTCGACCAGCGGTGCCGCAGCGGCGTCGGCCTTCTCGATCAGGCCCGCCGTCGCATCGGAGACATGGCGGCGATAGTCCATCACCTTGGCCACGCCGGGCCGCGTGATCAGCCCACGCTGCGGTCGTGGATGGCGCGGGCCGACCGCCTCGTAATAGGAGTTAAAGAGATATTCGTATGCCGGGTCGAAGGCGCGATAGGCCGGCGCGTGCGCGCGCAACAGGAACGTCTCGAAGAACCATGTCGTGTGGGCAAGATGCCACTTCGTGGGACTGGCGTCCGCCATCGACTGCACGGTCTGGTCCTCGGGCGACAATGGTGCAGCGAGCTGCTCGGACAGAGAGCGCACCTCGAGGAAGCGATCGACGCGCGCTAGCGCGTTTGCCGGCACGATCCGCGCTCCAGTATTCGACACGACACCTCCGCTCCGTACCGATGCCAACGCCCGACGAGGATAGCGCGTTGCCCCTTCTCCGTCGTCCATGCACTTGTGCTAGCCTCGCCTTCCCCAGCGAAGGGAAGCAAGTGCCGATTTGCGAAATCGACCCCTGGCGCACGCAATACTTCGAGAATGTAGCGTGCTCCGCCGATGTACGGATTCCGACCGAAGACAGCGACGCCTGGCTGTGGAATCCGACCCATCGCTGGGTCTACGATAAACTTGCGGTGGCTGTGAGCCAGGGCCTCGATGCCGCGCCGCACGGCGTCAGCCCGCCCACCTATCCGGTGTTTTCCAAGCCGATCTACAATCTGAAGGGCATGGGGGTCGGCAGCCGCCGGCTCGATTCGGAGGCCGATTACCAAGACGCTTACCAGCCAGGTCATTTTTGGTCGACGCTGCTGAGCGGCGACCACATCAGCAGCGATGCCGCCCTCGTCGACGGCGTTCCACGCTGGTGGCGCCATGCGCGCGGCATTACCAGCGGCGACGGCACCTTCGACTATTGGGAAGTGAGCCCCGACGCCGCTCCCGCGGTCGAGGAATGGTGCGGCGCCTGGTGCGCCAAGCATCTCGCCGGATACACCGGCCTCATCAACCTCGAGACGATCGGCGGCCGCATCATCGAGGGGCATCTGCGCTTCGCCGACCAATGGCCGGACCTCTATGGCGGCGACCGCTGGGTCGAGGCGCTCGTTGGCCTCTACCGCGACGGGACGTGGGCATTCGACGATGCGGGCGGGCGGGCAACCGGCTACAGCGTAGTGCTATTCATGCCGCACGGGCGGCGCTATCGCCATCCGCCCGTGGAACTACGGGCCGAGATCGCCGCGATGCCGGGCATCTCCAGCCTACAGATCACTTTCCACGAACACTGGAGTGCCGATCGCCACGCCATGCCGCCCGGTGGCTTTCGCGTCGCGATCGTCAACTGCTGGGACCGCGCGGCCGGCAATGCCGCGCGCGATCGTCTCAGGTCACATTTCGAACGCCGGCCCGGTTAGGCCGGGTTGCGGCCCCGGCTAGGCCGGATTGCGATAGTTGGTCTCGCGCTGGACGCAGCGCTCGTAGCGGTCGGTGCCGCGGATCAGGCCGTAGGAGACGCAGGCATCCTGCGAGTCCGCGACGATCCGGTCGTGCGCGTAGGTGCTGGCCATCCGACCACGGCTACGCGCCGCCCTCTCGCGATCGACGCAGACGCGATAGGCTTCGGTACCGGGCTGGTAGCCGTAGTAGGTGCACGAATCGTCGACCGGCGCCGGCACGACGACGGTACGGGTTTCAGTGTGCGAGCAGGCGGCTGCCAGCGCACCGGCAACCAAAGCAATGCAAAGACCACGATATGACATGAACGCCTCCATCTATCGCGGTCGTCGCCGCGGTTGTTTCTTAGAGATTGCGCCCGCGGGCGAAGCCGGCGAGCAGGCTCACGACGAAGAGCACCAACGCGACGACGAACAGGATCTGCGCCATGCCCGCGGCCGTGGACGCGATGCCGCCGAAGCCGAACACGGCGGCAACCAGCGCGACGACGAGAAAGACCAATGCCCAATGCAACATGGAATCACTCCACCAATTACTGTGCGATAACGTTCGCCGATCCATAACGCTGTCCCTATGCGGCGGTTCCCCGGCCGCCGGCCCGGCCAAAAAGCCCGGGCTTCGGGCAACCCCGGGCAAAACGTGGCGTTCACTCGCCTGAGCCCCTCAACGTGCAAATGGATCGATCTATGGAACAAGAACGCACGCCTGTAGAGGCGCGAGGTGGCGTCGTCAGCGGCCGCGTCGCTCTGGTGCTTGGAGCGTCCTTCGTGGGCGCCGTGCTGGCGGTCGCCCTGTGCTGGGCATTCCTCGTTCCTCACGTCTGATCAGGCCCCAGGTCGAGCAGCTTTAGCATGTCTCCACCCTCCGTTCACCGTCTGACCGATGTCGAGGGCGCCGTGCTCGACGAGATCTCCAGCCTCGCGCGAATCGACGGGCCCGAGGTCCCGATCAAGGATCTCGAGCTCCGCCTGGAAGACCGCGGCTTCACCGATTCGCAGACCCGGCGAGCGCTGATGTCCCTGCTGCGCCGTGGACAGGTCTCCCTGGCCGGCGCAAAGAGGGTGGCGTGCATACCCCACGGAAGAAAATCCTAGGCGAATGACGAAGATGGTCGCGGGCTATCTCGCGTCGCTGCTGACGCTGGCGATCCTCGATGCGCTGTGGCTCGGCCTGATCGGCCGCGAATTCTACAAGGCGCGGCTCGGCCAGTTACTGCTCGAGCAGCCGGTGTGGTCGATCGCCATCCTGTTCTACCTGGTCCACGCCGCCGGCATGATGGTCTTTCCCGTGCCGATGGCGCTGCACGGCGGCACGTGGAAGACGGCGGCTCTTTACGGCGCGCTGTTCGGCTTCTTCGCCTACTCGGTCTACGACATCACCAATCTCGCCACCCTGCGCGGCTGGCCGTCCGCGGTCAGCCTGGTCGACCTTGCGTGGGGCACGCTGGCCACGGCGGCGGCCTCGACCGCGGGATACCTGGCGGCGCGCGCCGTCCCCTAACCGTCGGCATACTCCGGATGCCGGCGCACGAAGGCGACGACGAAGCTGCAGGCCGGCACGATCTTGAGGCCATGCGCCCTGGTGTCGTCCAGCGCGGCGCGAACCAGTGTCGCGCCGATGCCCTTGCCTTCGTCGGCCGGCGGCACCTCCGTATGGGTGAAGACGCGGCTGTTACCCTGCTGGCGGTAGACCGCGATCGCCTGGCCGTGGTCGGTGTCGAGTTCGTAGCGGCCGGCGGCTTCGTTGTGCCGGACGGTCACGACACGTCGACTTCCCA
>JBEPUH010000096.1:0-4425 GCA_041691635.1 Hyphomicrobiales bacterium | reverse complement strand
CCGATCCCGGCCGGACTCTAACTTGAGAAATGGTATCGATGCAGGGGGCAGGCCAGCCTCGAATTGGTGCAACATGATGCGTCTCCCCTCTCGGGAGTGAGACACCGCAGAAAAGTCCCCTCAGAACGCGGCGCTGGAACCGACTCTGGGCACAGCGACGGCTGGAGTCTGAGCGCTATTGATCAAGGGCGACGCTATTTAGCTGCGGTCCGTTAACGTACCTATTCGCGTAGGACGATGCTCAGCAACGAGCTGTGGACCTGCAGGTGGCCGTTGTAGGCGATGAAGCCCAGCTTCCGGAACTTGTTCATGAAGTGGCTGACGCGCGACCGCGTCGTGCCGATGATCTCCGCCAGCGTTTCCTGGCTGATCTCGGTCGTGATCGGCTGGGGGCCGCCCTCCTTGCCGAAGTTGGCGAGCAGAAGAAGCGTGCGCGCGAGGCGCTTTTCGCTCGAGTTGAAGAGCTGGTCGACCAGGTCCTCCTCGACCCGGCTGTTGCGCGTCAACAGGTGGGCGATGAACAACTGGCCGAAGGTGGGCTCGGCGTCGAGGGTGCGGATCATCTCGGCCTTGCCGACGCGCATGACCTCGCTGTCGACCATCGCCTTCGCCGTCGCCAGGCGCAACGGCTGGCCGATCAGGCAGCCCTCGCCGAAGAACTCGCCGGGGCCGAGCAGCGCCACGACCGCTTCCTTGCCCTGCGTCGAGGCGACCACGATCTTGATCTTGCCTTTCTCCACAAAGAAGACGGCGTCGGCCGGCGCCGATTGCGCGAAGATGACGGCATTCTTGCGATGGCTGACGATTGTGTGACCGTGGCCCACGGTTGCGAGGAAGGCCTTTGGGTCGAATGCGGGGGCCGTGTTCGTGGCCAATCGTCACCTTATTGTCCGTGGCCGTACAACGGCATCATATACTGATCGCCGGGTCGCCGCACGATTCCTGAGAAAGTCCACCTGACCCGCGGGGCGATAAATTTGGTGCGCCATTTGACTGGTGTGTTGATGCCCCAGTGAGGGAGACCGGCTCTGGGAGAGCGGGGAATTGCAGACACAGTGAAGCGGTGTTTTCATGCCGATACCATCTCCGCCTCCAGCGGACGCGGAGATAAAAGCCGGTCACATTCGCCCGCCGCGACCCCATAGGGTGGGTCCGGACGAGCGAGATCACGATCCTAGGTCGGCCGGCGTCGCTGTGCTCCCGTCTCTTAACGAACGCCGGCTACAGCGGATCCCTCGGGAGGATAGAGCCATAGTAGCTATGGAACTGTCGCTCATAGGTCCGATCGATGGTCGTCGCCCGATCGTATGCCGGGCTGTCTTTAACCTTCTGGCGATCGACGTTCAGATTCACGAGCTTGTTCGACCACTCGATGTCCTTTGCCGACCACGGCGAGATCAAGACCTTCTTCCCGAGCCACCAGTTCTTCGTATCGACAAGGAAGTAGTGGACGCTCCAATCGGTATCCTCCACCAAGAAATCCTCGACATGACCGATCGCGCCGTCCAGGGCATGGATATGGTATCCGGTAACTGCCGTCACGCTGCGAAGGTGCGGATCGTCGTGCTCGTGCCGGGCATGGGCCATGCGCTCGTCGCCTCGCGTGGATTTCGAAATAGGCGGCGGCATCATGCCGCCGATATAGCCAAAGCCGTGACTATAGGCCCCCATGTAAAGGCCGTTGTTCCAATAGGGATTCCAGCCGTAGTAGTCGTAAACGTGGCTTTCCATCTGCCGCGAAACCGGCCGATCCGTATCGATGTTCGGACTGTCCTTGATCTCCTGCTTGGTCAATCTAATCCGGAATTTCTCCCGCACCATGTCGACGTGACCCAAGACGGATGGCGGTAGAAGGACCTTGCGACCGGAGAGCCATGTGCCGGTATCGACGACTAACCAACGGATCAACCAAGTTGCATCGTCAAACAGGAAGTCGCTGACGGTACCAAGACGACCGTCGCTTGCTTCGATGGCATAGCCTTTGATTGCTGACGCATTCCACAACATTGTGTGCTCCTGTCTTCGCCGGAAGGCCGATGCGTCGGGCGATCATTGCCGCACGGGCCAGTCAGCAGATTCGAAATTGTTCAATCTGTTTTCTGAGAGCCGGTTTGGCTGGGCGGGCGACTGGCTTCACCGGCATGCTTCAGATGCAAAATCGGCCTGTTGCCTGGCGACCCTTGCTGGGCCGACGGACTCGGCGCAATTGGCGATTTCTTCGACTCAGCCCCGTCATTGGCGGTCGGCAGAACTTTATCGTCCCTGCCGCGTGTTCGGCTCGGCCCGTTGTCGGTCATGGCGCTACTCCGCGGCATTTCGCACGTCTGAACTTACTAGAGGCCGGCGAACGGGAGAGAGTCTGTGCTGTACTGACCACAAACTGATTTATTCGGGACCCGCCTGGTCGTTCAGGAAAGTGCCGCAACAATGGCAAGTGCCATGCGTTTATAGGGTGGCCATCCAGCCGGTGCGACGAAGCAGGAGGATTTCGTGAGCAAAGCAAATGTATCTTTGACGACCAGCAGCCAAGCCCCCCCAAAGCTCGAGCAGAATCCGCAGACGCGGGAAGGTCCGGACAAGGCAGTTCCACCGCCAGATGACAGGCTAAAGCCCGGACGCAAGCCGCTTTTCCGGAACTGAGCGCAAGAGGTGTGACTGGCGAGCCGTCACCGAGGACCGCGCGGCTTGTCGATGCGGCAAAACTCATCGAGGCCTGCCACACCCCGTGTCCTACCGCGGTGCCATCATAGAGGGTGGCGTTCGGAACCTCTGGCTATCGCCGGTCTTCCGTCGACAGCGCTTTCAACGAGGTGCAGGTGCTGGAGATCATTCAGCCGATTGGTCTACACCGTCGGAATGGCTAGCGATGAGGGCCTGCGCGTCGTGTTGAATTTGCTTCAAGTGTTTCTCGTTGAGGAAGCTTTCCGCGTAGATCTTGTAGACGTCCTCGGTGCCCGATGGCCGAGCAGCAAACCACCCGCTTTTGGCGACCACTTTGATCCCGCCGATCGGCGCATTGTTACCGGGAGCTCGGGTCAGCTTTAATACAATCGGCTCGTCACCGAGTTCTTTCGTCTCGATCGTTGCGGGATCCAAGTGTGCCAGACGCTTTTTCTGTTCGGGTGTCGCCGGCGAATCGATCCTTTCATAGAACGACTTGCCCAGCTCCTGTGTCACAGACGCATAAAGCTGGTTGGGATCATGGTCGGTTCGCGCGGTCATTTCCGCGGCGAGTAAGCCCATGATCAGACCGTCCTTGTCGGTCGTCCAAACCGACCCGTCCCGCCGCAGAAAAGACGCGCCGGCGCTTTCCTCGCCGCCAAACGCCAGCGACCCGTCGATCAGGCCATTGCTGAACCATTTGAATCCCACCGGTACTTCGACGAGCTTGCGTCCCAGCTTCGCCGCGACGCGATCGATCATGCTGCTGGAGACGACGGTCTTCCCTATGGCGCTTTCATGGCGCCAGCTTGGCCGGTTTGCACATAGATAGGAAATCGCCGCCGCGAGAAAGTAGTTGGGGTTCATCAGCCCGCCCGACGGGCAGACAATGCCATGCCGGTCCGCATCGGTGTCGTTGGCAAAGGAGATATCGAATTTATCCTGCAACGCGATGAGCCGCGTCATCGCATAGGGCGATGAGCAGTCCATCCGGATATTGCCGTCCCAATCCACCGTCATGAAGCCGAAGGTCGGATCGACGGCTTCGTTCACGACGGTCGCGGCGATCTTGTAATGTTCGATGATCGGTTGCCAATACTGTACGGCAGCGCCTCCCAGCGGATCGATACCGATGCGCACGCCCGCGGCGCGGACGGCTTCCAGATCGACGACGTTGGCGAGGTCGGCAACATAGGGAGTGATGTAGTCATGGGAATGAATACACGCCGCCTTCCGGGCGCGCTCATACGGGATGCGTGTGACGCCGTCGAGCTTTCTGCCGAGGAACTCGTTAGCGGCCTTCTCAATCCAGCCTGTCACGTCGACATCCGCCGGGCCGCCATTGGGAGGATTGTATTTGAAGCCGCCCTCGTCCGGCGGATTGTGCGAGGGGCTGATCACGATACCGTCGGAGAGGCCAGTCGTTCTGCCACGATTGTAGGAAAGGATCGCATGCGAGATCACGGGGGTCGGCGTATAGCCTTGGTGCTCGTCAATCATCGTCTCCACGCCATTTGCCGCAAGCACCTCGATGGCGGTGGTGAACGCGGCCTCCGATAACGCATGCGTGTCCATACCGAGAAAGAGCGGCCCTTCGATGCCGGCCTTGCGGCGATAGAGGCAGACAGATTGGGTGATCGCGCGGATATGCGCCTCATTGAACGCGGCGGCGAAGGCCGAGCCGCGGTGCCCCGACGTCCCAAACGCGACGCGCTGCGAGGCGATCGCGGGATCGGGCGATAAGGAGAAATACGCGGTGACTAG
>JBEPUH010000095.1:0-4612 GCA_041691635.1 Hyphomicrobiales bacterium | reverse complement strand
CCGCTGGCCGGCGTGATCATGGCCGACATGGGCGCCGACGTGATCAAGATCGAGAAGCCCGACGGCGGCGACGACGCGCGCATCTGGGGCCCGCCGTACGGACCCGACGGCGTGACCTCGCTCTATTTCTATTCGCAGAACCGCAACAAGCGCTCGGTGGCGCTCGACCTCAAGGCCGCCGCCGACGTCGAGAAACTCAATCGCCTGTGCGAGACCGCCGACATCCTGATCCAGAACCTGCGGCCCGGCGTGGTCGACGAGATCGGCATCGGCCCCGAGGCGATGCTGAAACGCCACCCTCGCCTGATCTACTGCTCGATCTGGGCATTCGGCTACGAGGGGCCGCTCAAGATGAAACCCGGCTTCGATCCGCTGCTGCAGGCCTACGGCGGCATGATGAGCATCACCGGCCGGCCCGAGGATCCGCCGACCTTCTGCGGCGCGTCGATCAACGACAAGGCGACCGGCATGTTCTGCACGATCGGCGCGCTGGCGGCCCTCAGGATGCGCGACAAGACGGGCAAGGGCTGCCTGGTCGATACGTCGCTGTTCGATAGCGCGGTCCACTGGGTCGAGGGCTCGATCAATTCCTATCTCGCCAACGGCACGATCGCCAAGCGCCACGGCACCGGCGGCACGGTGATCGTACCCTATCAAACCTTCGACACGGCCGACCTTCCGCTTTGCCTGGCGCCCGGCAACGACCGGCTGTGGGCGCGCTGCGCCCAGGTGCTGGGCCAGCCCGAGTGGGCGACCGATGCGAAATTCGCCAAAAGTGCCAGCCGCGTCGCCCACAAGACCGAGCTGCTGCCGATGATCGCCGCAGCGCTCAAGCAGAAGCCGCGCGCGCACTGGATCGAGGCGATGGAGAAAGCGGGCGTGCCGTGCGCGCCGGTGAACGACATCGGCGAAGTGGCGACCTGCGAGCAGATGGCGGCGTCGAAGCTGGTGCAGCAGTTGCCCGCCCGTCCGGACGAGGCAACCGGCCCCAGGGTCGTTGGCCTGCCGATCGCCTTCGACCGCGTGCGGCCGACCTCGTCGCGCTCCGCGCCCAAGCTCGGCGAGCACACCGACGAGGTGTTGCGCGCGCTCTGAAGTCCGGCGGCCGTTGCTCACGCCCCTGCGTGCGCCTACGATCCCGTCTCGGTTGGGGGAGAATTCTTTTGGCGCGTGAGGTGCGCAGGCTGGCGGCGATTCTCGCTGCCGACGCGGTGGGCTTCTCCCGGCTGATGGGCCGGGACGAGAGCGGCACCGTCGCGCGCCTGAAGATGCACCAGACCGAACGGCTGGAGCCGGCACTCATGCGCAACGGCGGTCGCCTCGTGAAGCTGACGGGCGACGGCGCGCTGGCCGAATTCGGCAGCGCCGTCGATGCATTGCGGGCGGCGATCGAATTCCAGCAAGCCATGGCCGACGCCAACAAAGACGCCCCCGAAGAGGCGCGGATCGTGTTCCGCATCGGCCTGCACCTGGGCGACCTGATCGTCGACGGCGACGATCTCTACGGCGACAGCGTGAACGTGGCCGCCCGCCTCGAGGCCGAAGCGCCGCCCGGCGGCATCGTCGTGTCGCGGGCGATCCGCGAGGCGGTGCAGAGCCGGCTCGATGCCAACCTGCGCGCCCTGGGCGAGCTCACACTCAAGAACATCGAGCGCCCGATCCGCGCCTTCCTGGTCGAATGGAAGGCCGAGGATTGGCCGGTGTCCAAGCTGGCGAAGCCACGCGCGGCCCCCGTCGCGCCGGCGTCACCGCCCCTCGCCGCGGAGCGATCGCCGTCGCCGCGTCTGTCCATCGTCGTGCTTCCCTTTGCCAACATCGGCGGCGATCCCGACCAGGAATATTTCGTCGACGGCGTGACCGAGAGCCTGACCACCGATCTGTCGCGCATGAGCGGCATGCTGGTGATCGCGCGCAACACCGCCTTCACCTACAAGGGCAAGCCCATCAACGTGACCCAGGTCGGGCGCGACCTGCACGTGCGCTACGTGCTCGAGGGCTCCGTGCAGCGCGGCGGCAACCGTATGCGGGTCAACGTCCAGCTGGTCGACGCCGGCTCCGGCGGCCACCTGTGGGCCGAGCGCTTCGACACGCCGGTGGTCGATCTTTTCGACATGCAGGACGAGATCGTGACCAGGCTCGCCCGGCAGCTCGGCACGCAGTTGATCGGCGCCGAGGCGTGGCATGCCGAGCGCTCGCTCGATCCCGATTCGCTGGATCTCCATTTCCAGGGAATGGCGCGGCTGAACAAAGGCAACACCCCCGAGTACATTGTCCAGGCGCGCGACTATTTCGAACGCGCCCTGACGCTCGATCCCGGCAATGTCGAAGCCATGGTGTGGGGTGCCTACGCCGACACGCTGAAGGCTTCCCTCTATGCCAGCGACGATCGGGCGGCCCATCTCACCGGGGCCGAGGGCGCCTTGACCCACGCCCTGTCGCAAGCCCCCGAACATGCCTGGGCCCACCTCTGCCTCGGCCTCGTCCAGATCCAGACCAATCGCGCGGCGCAAGGCATCGCCGAATGCGAACGGGCGCTGGTGCTCGACCGCAACCTGGCCCCTGCCCACGCCATGATCGGCCTGGCGAAATATCGCATCGGTCGCGGTGCCGAGACCGGGGCGCATGTCGAGGAAGCCCTGCGTCTCAGTCCGCGCGACACGTTCTGCGCGGTGTGGCTGACGATCGCGGGCGACGCCTTGCTGTTTCTCGGCCGCGACGAGGACGCAATCTCGCGCTTCCGCCGCGCCATCGAGCTCAACCGAAACAACCCCTACATTTTCTTCCTGCTGGGCGCGGCACTGGCGACGCTCGACCGGCTCGACGAGGCGCGGTCCGCGGTCGAGGCGGGCCTCGCCCTCAGTCCCAATTTCACCGTGCACCGCTACCGCGCCGGCGCCGCCAGCGACAACGCCACCTTTCTGACGCAACGCGAGCGCGTGATCGCCGGCCTCCTCAAGGCCGGCGTCCCGGAGAAATAGGCTCCGAATACCAACGGCCAGAGCCAGCGCTCAGAGCGTCTTCAGGAACTCCATCACCGCGCGACGCTCCTCGGGGCTGAGCTTGCGGCCGATGCGGCCGGGCCGCTGCGGGCCGTCATCGAACTCGTGGCCGGTGTTGAGGTTGCCAGGCAGCGTGGTGTCGAACTTGAAGCCGCCGGGCACTTCCTCCGACGAGCGATAACCCAGCCGCACCGGATCGTAGGCGCGGTTGCCGAGCCAGAACGTCGCCGGACGCTCCCTGGCCGGAGACAGCAGCGCTTCGATGTCGGGCACCGAGCCATTGTGCAGGTAGGGTGGCGTCGCCCAGATCCCGTCGAGCGGGCGCGCCTTGTAGGCGAGCGGCGCCTGGACAACGTTCTTCTGGTAGCCGTTCATCATCTGGCGCTTTTCGTCGGACACCGGCGGCTTCTGGTTGTCGTACCAGAGGGTCACCGCCTTCTCGACCACCTCCTTCAGCGCCACGCCGAACTTGTCGGACGAAAGCCCCAGCTCGGGCGGCACCTTGACCGTGCGCTTGGCCATGCCCTCGGCCTGCGAGGGATCGGTGCCGACCTCGGAGATGGGGATCAGATTCACCTTCAGATAGCGTCGCCCGGCCTCGTTGGGCTTGGCCGTCGACCAGTTCTCGGTTTTCCAGAAGCCGACGCTGCCGCTCGGCGCCAGATGGCAGTGCGCGCACTTGTCCTCGTAGATTCTCGCGCCGCGCTCGACGAGCTTGGGATCGACCGGGCCCAGGACATCGGTCGGCCATTTGGGCGCCTTGAGGCCGCTGAATCCGGCCGTGGCGTCGGGCTGCTTGCCCGAAAGCAGCTCTTCCATCTCGTACAAGGTGGCGAACTGCGCGTTCGAGGTGAACAGGGGCGCCGTCAGCTGCGTGCTGCCCGCCGGCGTGCCTTGCAGGACGATGGGCGCGCCGGTGCCCAGCGCCTCGCCGGCATTGCGCACCATCGGCTGCTGGATCGAGCCGTTGTATTGCGCCCAGTTGAACCACGGCACGTCCCAGATGCGGGGATAGTGCACGGGCGCCGAACTGCCGACGTAGTTCTCGATGATTCCCAGATCGACCGAGAACACCTGGTTGCCGATGCGGTTCAGGGCATCGAGCCGGCCGAAGCCCTCTTCGACGCCGGCATCGGCGACCTTGTCGTTGAGGTCAGCGAGCAGCTTGACCCGCTTCATCACCTCGTCGAGCTGGTCGCGCAACGCGGCGCGCGATACGTCGTTCGCGTCGGGCCCCAGCACGCGCAGCGCAAATCGGTCGAACCGGTACGGCACCTTGCGCGTGAAGAACAGCGACAAGCCGATCGCCTGGTTCAGCTTGACGATGTCGGTCAGCGCCGAGCCGCAATCGGTCGACAGGCCGGTGTCGCGATTGTCGAAGCGGATGACATAGAAGCCCCGCCTGGCCAGGCCGTGGAAAAGATCCTCGGGCCAGATCGTCAACTGCGCGCCCAACCCCATCACCAGCAGCACCGTCGGGTCGCCTATGGCGCCGGCCGCCTCGTATTCGATCTCGATGCCGTTTGCTTTGACGCGGGCCAAATCGCCCTCCCCTTTTGCTAGGGTCCAGACTCATAAAATCCACCATACGATAGCAGCGACGAGGCAGACGG
>JBEPUH010000094.1:0-4668 GCA_041691635.1 Hyphomicrobiales bacterium | reverse complement strand
CGTCCGCCGCGCGCATCGACCTTCTGCATCATCGAACCGCCTTCGATTTGCGCGGGGCCTTGCCACTTGACGGTGGTCGTGACGTACCACACGCCGTCGGGCACGCGCGAGAAAGAGAAACTGCCCGCGGGATCGCAGCGTGTCGTGCGCAGGGTCGAGACATAGAGCGGATCGTCGCTCTCGAACTTCACCGGGCCGAGGCTGGCGGCGCGCGTGCCGCGGGTCGCGTTGCCAAATATCGCCGCGAGCCGCGCCCGTGCATAAGCGCTGTCAGGGATCAGGTTCGCCGACTGTCCGGCGCAGGTGCGGCTCGCGCCGCCGGCCGTCATGATCGCAGACCCGCTCACGCTGTTCGGGCCGTTCTTGCGCGCCCAGTCGATCTCGGACGACGCGATAGGCGTGGACAGGGCCTGTTCCGGCGGCCCGAGCTGGGCGCAACCGGCGACGGCCAGAGTCGATATAAGAGCAAGGGCGGCTATCTTCATGCGCGGCTTCACTCCGTTTGAGCAGGCTAGCTATCAAACGCCGACGCGGGCCTGTTGTTGCTTTTGTGGGTCGACGTTTCGGACGGGGTGGTGCGTGAACGGGGTATTCACTGGGCGGTGACCGAACGCATGGGAGCGTAGCGAGTCGGTGGATCGCCGCCAATTAATTCGGTGCAATTGATTGCAAAGGAAAGCAGACCTCTGTTTGCTAGGCGCCATCCTGAGCCGCCTGGCAGTGAGCTGGGTGACGGTCGCCGCGGAACTTTCGGCCACAATGGTGGTTTATAGTGGGCGGTGGAGCACCCTCACGGTGGTCGTGTGCCAGGCGCTGGAGAGCGGTGGCGCCGGGATCGCCACAGCGGCCGCTTCCTTCCTGATCCTGGTAAGTCTGCTGCCGATTGCCTTCCCCTACACGCTGGTGCGCCGTTACGAACTATTCTGAGTAATATTTGTCATGCGCCTGCACTGGAATATCGGACTAGCCGTAGCCGCGGTTCTCGGCCCAATCGCAGTTGGCCTCGCCGTGGCCCCCTACATTGTCGATCTGCAGGCCTACAAGCCGGCCATGATCAAGGCCGTGCGGCAGGCGACAGGCCGCGAGCTGGTGATCGACGGCCCGATGCGCCTGTCGGTCTTCCCGGTGCCCGGCATCAGCGCCGGCACCGTCCATTTCGCCAACGCGGTGGGCGCCAAGGGCGCGCAGATGATCGACGTGCGCTTGGTGGCCGTGAAGCCGTCCTGGCTTGCCCTCCTGCAAGGCCGCATCGAAGTGGGTACGCTCACGCTCTACCGTCCCACCATAGTCCTCGAGACTGAGGCCGACGGGCGGCCCAACTGGGAATTCAAACCGGGAGGCAATGCCGGCCAGGCGGCCGATGCGCCGAGCGCCGGTTTCCACCTGGCGCTGGGCCGGCTCGAGATCGTGAACGGGACGATCACCTACACCGATCCTAAGACCAAGACGAACATCTCGGCAGAACAGGTCACTGGCGGCGCTACGGTCGAGTCGCTCGACGGCCCCTTCGAGATCGATGCCAAGGCCACCTTGAACAAGGTGCCGCTGAAACTCGCCCTGACGGTGGGTGCACCCACGTCGTCTGGCCACACGGCACGCGTAAATCTTCAAGTGTCGAGTGGCGAACTCGATTTCAAGGGCGGCATTGCCGCCGTCGCGCTCGACACCATGATCCAGGGCCACCTCTCGGTGAAGACTGGCGTGCTGAGCGACTTCGTCGATTCGGTGTTCGGCGCCGTCGGTGCCGCCAAGCCCGCATTCGACACGTCGGGTACCGGCCGCTTCTCATTCGACGGCGACATCGAGGTCGCTCCCGATCACGTGGCCGCGCGGAACTTCGACGTCTCCATGGGCAAGGACGATGCAAAAGGCACGATGACGCTCGCCTACAAGCCCGTGCCGACCCTGCAGGGTAACCTCTCGCTGTCGCGCCTCGATATCGGCACATGGCTCGCGTTGCTGTCGCGCCCGGCCGCGCCTACGCCCAACACCGTGAAAGCCGTCACGAATTCACCGACCCCCGAGGCGGCGGTCGCGAAAGCCGCCACCGTCGTGGCGGGCCCGTCGCCTTGGACCAAGATCGACGCCAGCGTAGCGGTCGAGGTTGCCGAGGCGCTCTACAACAACGACACGATCCGCAATCTCTCGGCGTCGCTCGAGATGAAGCAGGGTGTGGTCGTGGTGCCGCGCCTCAAGGCCACGATGCCGGGCGGTCTCACGGTCGACGCCGACGCAGGCAAAGGCACGCTGCACGCGTCGGCAAGCCATTGGCGGGGTACGCTGCAGTGGCTCGGCCTCGAGACCGGCGGCATTCCAGACGGCAAGCTCGAGACCATGGAGTTGGACGGCAGGCTTGCCACGAAGGCGGACGGCCTCGCCCTCAGCGACGGCACGTTCAAGCTCGACGGCGTGCCGGGGACGGTGGCGGGGACCCTGTCCCTCAAGGTGCCGTTCACCGCCGCGCTCGATGTCGGGATGGACCGGTTCGACCTCACTGCCTACATGCCGAAGCCCGCGATTACACCTGAGCCGACCAAGCCGCCGCCGCCCGCGCCACCCGTCAAATCTGCCGCCGACAAGACGCCCAGCGATGAGCCGAGCCTCGCGCTCAAGCTCGCTATCGCGAAGCTGGTCTATCGCGACGAGACGCTGGGCGGCGTCACCGGTGGAGTGACCCTGGTCGGTAACGCCATCAAGCTCGACGACATCAAGGTGGCCGATCTCCTGGGCGGCAAGGCCGCATTGCGCGGCCACGTGAGCGACTTCGGCTCCGTGCCGCGCTTCGACATGGCCTTCACCGTGACCGCCCCCGACACCGACCGGCTGCTCGACTATGCCGGCCTGCCGAAATTCATGAACGGTAAGATCGGCGCCAGCACCGCTACGGGCAACGTGGCGGGAACGCGCGAGGCGGTGACGGTGCGCGACGTGGCGGTGCATTCCCTCGACTCCGACGCGCGCGCGTCGGGCACTCTCGGCTTCACCTCGCCCCCGACCTTCAATTTCACGACCTTCAGGCTGCAGACGCCGGAGGCCGGCAAGCTCGTGTCGGTGGCGAGCGGGCAGGCGACGGGCGGGCTGGGTCCGATCACTGCCGCCGGTAGCCTAAAGGGCTCTTCCGAGCGCGCGGTCTTCGCCGGTGATCTCACGGTGCGCGGCAGCGCGATGAACGGTACGCTAGACGCCACGCTGGGCAAGCGGCCAAAGCTTGTCGCCAAGCTCAATGTGCCGAAGACGTTGGCGATCGACGCATTGCTGGGCATCGAGGACACCTCCGCACCCGCGCCGCTCTCGCCCGACGAGGCGCCCTCGGAAGTCCGTCATGCCCGGCCGGCACGCAAGGCGACACCCAAGCCGATCAATCTCACGGCGATCAGATCGTTCGATGCGACCCTCATTGTCTCGGCCAAGGCCATGTCGATGGCGGCCCTCACCGTCGACTACGCCGATCTCAACGCCACGCTTACCAACGGCGTGTTCAAGATCAACAAGCTCACCGGCCAGTTCTACAAGGGCGCGGTCGATTTTGCCGGTACGATCGACGCATCCGGTCCGGCCCTCAATATCGTGGCGACCGGGACATTACTCGGCATCCATGTCGACGAGATGCTGCTCGGCACCGTGGGAAAGAATGTCTTCGGCGATTCGTCCCGGCGGATCACGGTCAACGGCAAACTCGATGCGCGCGCCATCCGTCTTACCGGCAGGGGCACTACGGCCGTGGAACTGCGCGAGAGCCTGTCCACAGAAACGACGGTGAACGGCACCGTGCGAGCCGCCATGGGCGACGGCGCGCGATCCTTTGCCAAGGTCGCGACGGGACTGGGCAGCATCTTCAGCGAAACGCTGGGCTTCGATTCGGCAGTGCTGTCGGGCTTCATCAACAACGAGAACACGGTGTCGGGCGGCGTGGTGCTGGGGGGCGGCATGGTTACGCTGCACGACTTGAACGTCCAGGGTACCAACGCGACGGCCATCATCTCCGGCCCGAATCACATCGCCGAGGGCACAACCGACACCACGATCCGGCTGACCAGCGGCAGCCACCGCTACATTGCGAAGATTACCGGCAAGCTCGCCTCGCCAAACATCGACGCGAACTCACCGTAGTCGCGACGGTGCGTTCATCGCACTGCGCCCATGTGAGGCCGCGAGAAGCGAGGCCGCCGCGCGCAGCATCGCCTCGTTCGCCTGTTCTTCCCGTCAATCGCACCGGCGATGGTTGCAAAAAGGCCGCGTAGTGGACTGGAACCGGCCCTCTCTCAGTCGCCACCGCTCGCGCGGCCAGCTAAATGCAGCGTCACCGACCAGTTCTCTCCTGTGGCCACGCCAATAGAGTTGCGTGGCCCCTGCGACGCCACTGAATCACGGTTGCAGGCTGACCAACCTGTTGCGCAAAAGCCACAGATTTTAAAGCATTTCCTTCTCTAGGCTCCAAAATGTAGCATGGTGCCCGCCAAATCGTATAAATGCCTACAACCAAGCCTTTAAGCGAACGACATAGGGGAATCTCAATGATCAAGAAGGTTCTAGTTGCTGCCGTCGCGTTTGTTGGTCTGCCCGTCGTTACGCAGGCCCAAACCCTGCAATATCCAGGTTTCTATGCTGGCATTGAAGCTGGCGGCAACTACATGTTCCAGAGCGGCGTCGGCACGCCGTTCGGCCAGT
>JBEPUH010000093.1:0-4847 GCA_041691635.1 Hyphomicrobiales bacterium | reverse complement strand
CCGATCTTGGTCTCGCAGGTCAGCACCGAGCGGATGCGCAGCTCTTCGATACCGGCCTTGTCGATCTGCTCGACGCCGACTTCGTCGATCAGGTCGCCCGACTTGACGATCAGGGTCCCGTTCAGCGGATCGACGATGTCGTCGAGCGCCGAGCGGCCGAGAACGCGCTCGCTGAGCGGCTCGATCACGTCGCCGCCGTCCACAACGGCCCGCATCGTGAGGCCGCGGGCGGTGCCGCAATCCTCTTCGATGATGATGCAGTCCTGGGCCACGTCGACCAGACGGCGGGTCAGATAACCCGAGTTCGCCGTCTTGAGCGCCGTGTCGGCCAGACCCTTACGGGCACCGTGGGTCGAGTTGAAGTACTCGAGGACCGACAGGCCTTCCTTGAAGTTCGAGATGATCGGCGTCTCGATGATCTCGCCCGACGGCTTGGTCATGAGACCGCGCATGCCGGCGAGCTGCTTCATCTGAGTGGCCGAGCCACGGGCGCCGGAGTGGGCCATCATCCACACCGCATTGACCGGCTTGCCCGGCTGTGGCGTCGAAATGCCCTTCATCATCTCCTCGGCAACGCGATCGGAGCAACGCGACCAGGCGTCGACGACCTTGTTGTACTTCTCGCCCGAGGTGATCAGGCCGTCCTGGTACTGCTGCTCGTACTCCTTCACTTCCTTCGTCGTCGTCGCGACCAGCTTGATCTTGGCCTGCGGGATGACGAGGTCGTCCTTGCCGAACGAGATGCCGGCGCGGCACGCGTGATAGAAGCCGAGGCCCATCAGGCGATCGGCGAAGATCACCGTCTCCTTCTGGCCGCAGTGGCGATAGACCATGTCGATGACGTTCTGCAGGTCCTTCTTCGTGAGAAGACGGTTGATCAGCGAAAACGGCAGGTTCTGGTGCTTCGGCAGGATCTGCGCCAGCAGGATACGGCCCGGCGTGGTCTCGACGACCTTGGTCACCGGCGCGATCACTTCCGTGCTCTTCACGCCGTTCTGGCCACCGGCGTTGGGGCGATCCTCGAAGATCTCGAGGCGCGCCTTGATCTTGCTGTGCATCGAGATCGTGCGCGCGTGCAGCGCGTGCTCGATCTCGCCGATCTCGGAGAACAGCGAGCCTTCGCCCACCTCACCGTCACGCTCGAGCGTGATGTAGTAGATGCCGAGCACGATGTCCTGCGACGGCACGATGATCGGCTTGCCGGATGCCGGGCTCAGGATGTTGTTGGTCGACATCATGAGCACGCGGGCCTCGAGCTGGGCTTCCAGCGACAACGGCACATGGACCGCCATCTGATCACCGTCGAAGTCGGCGTTGAAGGCCGTGCAGACCAGCGGATGGAGCTGGATCGCCTTGCCCTCGATCAACACCGGTTCGAAGGCCTGGATACCGAGACGATGGAGCGTCGGCGCGCGGTTCAGCAGCACGGGATGCTCGCGGATGACTTCCTCGAGGATATCCCAAACTTCCGGCCGTTCCTTCTCGACCATGCGCTTGGCGGCCTTGATGGTGTTGGCCATGCCGTAGTTCTGCAGGCGCGAGTAGATGAACGGCTTGAACAGCTCGAGCGCCATCTTCTTCGGCAAGCCGCACTGATGAAGCTTCAGTTCCGGACCGACGACGATGACCGAACGGCCCGAGTAGTCGACGCGCTTGCCGAGCAGGTTCTGGCGGAAGCGGCCCTGCTTGCCCTTCAGCATGTCGGAGAGCGACTTCAGCGGGCGCTTGTTGGCGCCGGTGATGACGCGGCCGCGGCGGCCGTTGTCGAACAGGGCGTCGACCGACTCCTGCAGCATGCGCTTCTCGTTGCGCACGATGATGTCGGGCGCGCGCAGCTCGATCAGGCGCTTAAGGCGGTTGTTGCGGTTGATGACACGACGATAAAGGTCGTTGAGGTCCGACGTAGCGAAGCGGCCGCCGTCGAGCGGCACCAGCGGGCGCAGCTCGGGCGGGATCACCGGCACCAGCTCGAGGATCATCCACTCGGGCCGCGCGCCCGACTCGATGAAGTTCTCGCAAAGCTTGAGCCGCTTCACCAGCTTCTTGCGCTTGGCTTCCGAGGTCGTCTCACGCAGCTCCTCGCGCAGACGCGGGCGCTCCTCGTTGAGGTCGATAACCTGAAGCATGGCGCGGATCGCCTCGGCGCCGATGTCGGCGCGGAAGGCGTCGTCACCGTACTCCTCGAGCGCGTTGAGGTACTGGTCCTCGTTCAGGAGCTCGCGGTACTTGAGCGGCGTCAGGCCGGGCTCGGTCACCACGTAGTTCTCGAAGTAGAGGATCTTCTCGAGGTCGCGCAGGGTCATGTCGAGCAGCAGGCCGATGCGGCTCGGCAGCGACTTCAGGAACCAGATATGGGCGACCGGTGAGGCCAGCTCGATGTGGCCCATGCGCTCGCGGCGCACCTTGGTGAGGGTCACCTCGACGCCGCACTTCTCGCAGGTGATGCCGCGGAACTTCATGCGCTTGTACTTGCCGCACAGGCACTCGTAGTCCTTGATCGGTCCGAAGATGCGGGCACAGAACAGGCCGTCGCGCTCGGGCTTGAACGTGCGGTAGTTGATGGTCTCCGGCTTCTTGATCTCGCCGTGGCTCCAGGCGCGGATGCGCTCAGGGCTGGCGATCGAGATGCGGATCTCGTCGAAGGTCGGAGTGCCCTGCGGCTGGCCCAGTACGTTAATAAGGTCGGTCATTTTGGGTCCCTACTTTGACCTTTGGGAGGGTCGTTGGACTAAATCGCGAAAGATGAGGGAGGCCGGTCGATTTCTCGACCGGCCCATCGACCGATTACTCGGCCGCCTGATTGAGTTCGACGTTGAGGCCGAGCGAGCGCAGCTCCTTGACCAGCACGTTGAAGGATTCCGGGATACCCGCCTCGAACGTGTCGTCGCCGCGCACGATGGCCTCGTAAACCTTGGTGCGGCCGGCCACGTCGTCCGACTTGACGGTGAGTATCTCCTGCAGCGTGTAGGCCGCGCCGTACGCCTCGAGCGCCCACACCTCCATCTCGCCGAAGCGCTGTCCGCCGAACTGCGCCTTGCCGCCCAGCGGCTGCTGGGTGACGAGCGAGTACGGGCCGATCGAGCGCGCGTGGATTTTGTCGTCCACGAGATGGTGCAGCTTCAGCATGTAGATGTAGCCCACGGTCACCTTGCGATCGAACGGCTCGCCGGTGCGACCGTCGACCAAGGTGACCTGGCCCGACTTGTCGAGACCGGCCAGCTCCAGCATGTCGACGATATCGGGCTCGTGCGCGCCGTCGAACACCGGCGAGGCGAAGGGAACGCCCTTGCTGAGGTTGCGGGCGAGCTCGATCACCTGCTCGTCCTCGAGATCGGCGATGTCGGCCTTGTAGGACTTCTCGCCATAGATCTCGCGGAGCTGCTTCTTGATCTGCGCAGCCGAGGCCTCGCGGGCGCCGGCCAGCATGTCGCCGATCTTCTTGCCGAGACCCGCCGCGGCCCAGCCGAGGTGGGTTTCGAGGATCTGGCCCACGTTCATGCGCGACGGCACGCCGAGCGGGTTCAGCACGATGTCGACCGGGCCGCCCTCTTCGAGGTACGGCATGTCCTCGAGCGGCATGATGCGCGAGATCACGCCCTTGTTGCCGTGGCGGCCGGCCATCTTGTCGCCCGGCTGCAGCTTGCGCTTGGTGGCGACGAAGACCTTGACCATCTTCATCACGCCCGGCGGCAGCTCGTCGCCGCGCTGCAGCTTGTCGACCTTGCTGTCGAAGCGGTCCTGCAGGCGCTTCATCGACTCGTCGAACTGCTTGTGCGACGCTTCGAGCTCGCCTTGGCGCTTGTCGGTCTTGACCGTGATCTGGCGCCACTGGCCAGGCGTGAACTCGCCCAGCACCTTCTCGACGATGCGCGTGCCCGGCTTCAGCCCCTTGAGACCGCCGGCCACTGTCTGGTTCATCAGCATTTCCTGGAGCTGGCCGTAGTAGCTGCGCTCGAGGATGGCCTTTTCGTCGTCGCGGTCCTTGGCCAGACGCTCGATCTCGTCGCGCTCGATGGCGAGCGCGCGCTCGTCCTTGTCGACGCCCCGGCGGTTGAACACGCGGACCTCGACGACCGTGCCCTCGACGCCCGGGGGCACCTTGAGCGAGGTGTCGCGCACGTCGGCGGCCTTCTCGCCGAAGATGGCGCGCAGCAGCTTCTCTTCCGGCGTCATCGGGCTCTCGCCCTTCGGCGTCACCTTGCCGACCAGGATGTCGCTCGCCTTCACTTCGGCGCCGATGTAGACGATGCCGGCCTCGTCGAGGTTCTTGAGCGCTTCCTCGCCGACGTTCGGGATGTCGCGGCTGATCTCCTCCTGACCGAGCTTGGTGTCGCGGGCCATGACCTCGAACTCCTCGATGTGGATCGAGGTGAACACGTCATCGCGCACGATGCGCTCGGAGAGCAGGATCGAGTCTTCGAAGTTGTAGCCATTCCACGGCATGAACGCGACGAGCACGTTGCGGCCGAGTGCCAGCTCGCCGTCGCGGGTCGACGGGCCGTCGGCGACGATGTCGCCCTTCTTCACCTGGTCGCCGACCTTCACGAGCGGCTTCTGGGTGATGCAGGTGCTCTGGTTGGAGCGCTGGAACTTCAGCAGGTTGTAGATGTCGACCGCCGGACGGTTCGGACCGACGTCGTCCGTCGCGCGCACGACGATGCGCATGGCGTCGACCTGGTCGACAATGCCGGTGCGGCGCGCAGCGATCGCCACGCCCGAGTCGCGTGCCACCACCTCTTCCATGCCGGTGCCGACGAGCGGCGCCTCGGCCTGGATGAGCGGGACGGCCTGGCGCTGCATGTTCGAGCCCATCAGCGCGCGGTTGGCGTCGTCGTTCTCGAGGAACG
>JBEPUH010000092.1:0-4888 GCA_041691635.1 Hyphomicrobiales bacterium | reverse complement strand
GCAGGCCACCCTGGAGACCCTGCGCGATCCGATCGTCGTGCTCGATGCCGACGGCCCGGTCGTGGCGTGGAACGAGTCGTTCGCCGACCTCGCCGGGTGGGACCCCGGCCGACAGCCGGCGCCGACCCGCGATTTCCTGCTGTCGGAGCGCTCGCCGGCGACGCGCACGCTCCTGACCCCACTCGGGCTCGGCGCGCCGATGGCGGAGCGATCCCTGTCGGTGCGCGTCGCCTGCGACGGCCGCGAATACGAGGTCTCGCGTGGCGAGATGCCTGACGGCGGCGCGGTCGTGCGGTGCGCCGACATCAGCGAGGAACTGCGCGACGAGGCGGCGCTGCGGCAGGGCCAGAAGATGGAGGCGATCGGCCAGCTCACCGGCGGCATGGCGCACGACTTCAACAATATCCTCCAGGTCATCCAGGCGAACCTCGACTTGATGCGGCCCGACGTGGCGGCGATTCCGGGCTCGCTCGCCCGCCTGCAAAGCGCGTCGGCGGCGGCCGAACGCGGCGCGGGCCTGACGCAGCAGCTGTTGGCCTTCGCGCGCCGCCAGCCGCTCGAGCCGCAGCCGACAAATATCGGCCGGCTGGTCTCCGGACTGGCGAACCTGCTGCGCCAGGCGCTCGGCGAACGCGTCACGCCGGAGTTTGCCGTCGCCACGGATTCCTGGAACGCCAAGATCGATCCCGGTCAGCTCGAGAACGCGATCCTCAACCTCACGATCAACGCGCGCGACGCCATGCCCGACGGCGGCGCTGTCACGATCGAGGTCTCCAACGCCACGCTCGACCGGCGCTACGCCACGCTGCACGCCGACGTGACGCCGGGCTCCTACGTGCTGATTGACGTGAGCGACACTGGCACCGGCATGCCGGCTGACGTCGTCACCCATGCCTTCGACCCGTTCTTCACGACCAAGCGCGACGGCAAGGGCACCGGGCTCGGCCTCAGCATGGTCTATGGCTTTGTGCGCCAGTCGAACGGCCACATCCGCATCGACAGCGCGATCGGGCAGGGCACCAGCGTCAAGCTCTACCTGCCGCGGACCCTCGAGGAGGCGGCGGAGTCCGATCCCGCACCCTCCGGCGCGACGATGGGATCAGAGCGCGTGTTGGTGGTCGAGGACAACGACGATGTCCGGGCGGCCGTCGTCGACATGCTGTCCGGCTGGGGTTATCGCGTGACGGCGGCGGAGAACCCCGACGCCGCCGCTGCGGCCCTGGAAAACGACCCGACGTTCGACCTCCTGTTCACCGATGTCGTCATGCCGGGCACCATCTCGGCGATCGAGCTGGTCGAGATGGCTCGGCGTCTGCGCCCGACGATGGCGGTGCTCCTGACTTCGGGATATGCGCGCGATCTCATTCCGGCACAGTACCGCGAGGGGCTGCCGATGATCGCCAAGCCGTACCGCAGCGAGGAGCTGTCGACCAAGGTGCGAGCCGCCTTGTCCAATCGACGGACGGCTCCGCTCGCCCGGCCATCGGAGGCGCCGGAAGTACCGCGGGCACCGGCGAAGTCCGGGCGGCCCCGGCGCATCCTGCTGGTCGAGGACGAGGTCGTCCTGCGCATGTCGACGACCGACATGCTGGAGCGTCTCGATTGCGTGGTGTCCGGCGTCGGCAGCGGCGAGCAAGCCCTGGAACTGCTTGGGCGGGGGGCCGTGTTCGACTTACTGCTGACCGATCTCGGTCTGCCCGGCCTGAGTGGCGAGGAGCTTGCCGCCGAGATCCGCCGGCGCTACCCGGGCCTGCCGGTCGTGATCGCCAGCGGCTATGGCCGCACCGCCGCGCAGATGGACGGCGTGCATTTCATCGGCAAGCCATATTCCTCCATCGACCTGCAGCAGGCGCTCGACCACGCCGCGCGCGCCGCCTCGGCTTCCTGATCCTTCGGTTTCCCCAAAACGCATGATGCGTGCAACCCCCGCCGCCTGCGGGGCGTTAGTAGGGTGGGAACAGGAAACGCAAGGTGGCCCATGATCGTCTCTCGCGTCCCCATACAGGCTCGTATCGCCCGGTTTCACGTCGCAATCGACCGTGACGAGGAAGTCATCCGCAGCCAGTACATTTCGAGGCTTCTCGAGAGCGAGTTGCTCGATCTCTATGCCGCCATCCTGATCGCCGTGCCGGTGGCTTTGTTCCTGAAATCGCTCTGGTTCTGACTGCGCCCGCCGGCAACCTTGGCTGGCTGCGACCGTTAGTGGACATCGAACGTCCCTTCCGTTCGCCTTTTCAATTCGACAGGAGATTTAAGATGCGTTCAATCGCCATTCTCGCGGCTTGCGCGGCCGTCATCGGCATCGCCCCCATGATCGCCCAGGCCCAGACCGCAACCACCAGCACGTCCACGTCGATGACTGTTTCGCCGGAAGTGAAGACGATGTGGGAGAAATTCAAAGGTAGCTGGGCCCAGACCAAGGGCACCGTGAAGGAGCAGTGGGGCAAGCTGACCGACGACGACCTGATGGAAGTCCAAGGTCGCCGCGAGGTCCTGGTCGGCAAGATCCAGACCCGCTACGGCATCAGCCATGAGCAGGCGGAAGCGCAGGTCTCGGGCTGGGAAGTCAAGCACAAGAACATGTAGTTGGAGGCGACGATGATGCTCAATCGCTTCTCGATACTCGCCCTGGGCGGCCTCGTCGGTCTTGGACTGGCGGGGGCGGCCATGGCGCAGGAGTTCCGCGATTCGCGGACCGGCCGGACGTGGACGCCTGACATGGTTCAGGAAGACATTGCCACGGCCAACCCAAACGCGCCCGTCAATCGCGCTTTCGATCCGAGGGCGCAGGGCGCGATGGTACCGGGCATCGTCGTCCAGCACCCGCACGCCAAGCTGATGGGGACCGTGCCGTTCACGGCGGGGCCCTCGGTCCCGATCGTCGACGTCGACGCCCCGTCGCTGCAAGCGATCCCCGCCCAGCACTGGCTTGCCGTGCTGTACGTCACGAACAACAGCGCCAATACCGTGAACGTGGTGCTCGATTGCCACTTTACCAACGGCGGTGCCAAGGTCGAGGATACGCGCGTCCTGGTGCCGCCTGCGGGGCCGGGCGAGCGTCTCGGTGTTCCCGTCAGGGGCCCGCGGACCGACCTGTTCGTCGACCGGGTGGCATGCGGAGTTGTGACGCCGGGCTGATCGGCCGGATGAATCGAACCGGATTTTGGTTCGCAGGAGGGCCGGCTTTTCGCCGCGGAGCGGAAATGCCGGCCCTTTTCGTTTGCCGCCAAACAACGCTACGGTGTCCTTCTCATCGGAGGGTCGCGTATGGCAATTGTTGGTTTGGGACGGCGGACTGCCCTGGCGGGAGGCGCCGCGCTTGCGTCGGCCGCGCTCATACGGCCGCGGGAGGCGCGCGCGGCCAAGGGGCTGAACGTCGTACTCGAGTCCGAGGTGAAGATCCTCGACCCGTACTACACGACGGCGACGATTACACGGACGTTTGCCCTGCACGTCTTCGACATGTTGTTCGCCATGAACGAAAAGGGCGAGATCAAGCCGCAGATGGTCGACACCTGGGAAACGAGCGGCGACAAGCTCGGCTGGACCTTCGTGCTGCGCGATGGGCTGAAATTCCACGACGGCGCGCCGGTGACGGCGGAGGACTGCGTGGCGTCGCTCAAGCGCTGGGGCAAGCGCGACGCGCTCGGCAAGATGCTGATGGAGGATACTGTCTCGCTCGAGGCGGTCGACGCGCGGACGCTCAAGTTCGCGCTGAAGGAACCCTTCCCCATGATGCTCGAGGTGCTGGGCAAGCCCAACGCCACGCTGCCTGTCATCATGCCCGCGCGCCTGGCGGCCACGCCGGCGAACGAGCGGATCCCCGAGCCGATCGGGTCGGGCCCCTTCCGCTTTGCGAAGACGCAGTGGGCGCCCGGCAATGCCATGGTGCTTGAGCGCAATCCCGACTACGTGCCGCGCAAGGAACGTCCGGATTTCCTGGCCGGCGGAAAGAACGTCAAGATCGACCAGCTCACGCTGCGCGTGATGCCGGACCCGTCGACCGGCGCCAACGCGCTCATGGCCGGTGAAATCGATTACATGCAATACCTGCCGTTCGACATGCTGCCGCTTCTCGAGAAGGACAAGGGCGTGAAGATGGTGGGCCTGGGCGGAATCCACCAGTTCCAGGGCAACTTCCGGCTCAATCACGCCTCCGCGCCGTTCGACAATCCCGCGGTCCGCAAGGTGCTGTGGAAGCTCGTCGATCAGGACGCCACCCTGACGGCAATCGGCGTGCCGGAGCGGTACCGCGCCAAGTCCTGCGACTCGTTCTGGATGTGCGGCACGCCGTTGTCGACGGATGCCGGCGCCGCCGGCAACAAGTTCGACCTCGCGGCCGCCAAGGCCGAGCTCAAGGGCTCAGGCTACAAGGGCGAGACGGTGATCATCCTCGAGGTCGCGGGCTCGATCAGCCAGACCGCCTCGCGACTGCTCGTGCAGAACATGAAGGACGTGGGTTTCACCGTCGAACAGCAGCCGCGCGACTGGTCGACCATCCTCGAGCGACGGGCCAAGAAGGAGGGCTGGTCGATGTTCCCGGTCTATTCGAATGGGACCGACATGTTCTCGCCGCTGACGCATTTCTACGTCGCCGCGACCTGCAACGATTACCCCGGCTGGTCGTGCGACAACCGCATCCCGGTGCTGCTGAAGTCCTTCACCCAGGCAGCGACCATCGACGAGCGCAAGAAGATCGCCGCCGAGATCCAGACCGTCGCCTACGAGCTCACGCCGTCGGTCATGTGGGGGCAGTTCACGATCCCCGCAGGCTATCGCACCAACATGAAGGGCCTGATCGAGTCCGACTATCCGATGTTCTGGGAAGTCGATGTGTCGTGACCGTCCGGCACAACGAAGCCGCCGGCCGCTACGAACTCGACACCGA
>JBEPUH010000091.1:0-5084 GCA_041691635.1 Hyphomicrobiales bacterium | reverse complement strand
GACGACAGAAGACATCCACATTGCGGGGGCGTCCCGACACGCTTATATCCCCCCATGTCCGACCGCCTGCTGATTGTCGATTTCGGTTCCCAGGTCACCCAGCTGATCGCCCGCCGGGTGCGCGAAGCAGGCGTTTACTGCGAAATCCACCCCTTCCAGTCGGTCGACCAGGCCACGATAGACGCGTTCGATCCCCGCGGCATCATCCTCTCCGGCGGCCCCGCGTCGGTCATCGAGGGCCAGGCGCCGTCCGCCAATCCGGCGATCTTTTCCGCCAAGGTCCCGGTGCTCGGCATCTGCTACGGCGAGCAGACCATGGCCCATCAGCTGGGCGGCACCGTCGAAAGCGGCCATCACCGCGAGTTCGGCCGCGCCGAGGTCGAGGTCAAGCAGGCCTCCGCGCTGTTCGAGGGCGTGTGGAAGCCGGGCGACCGCAAGCAGGTCTGGATGAGCCACGGCGACCGGGTGACGAAGCTGCCGCCGGGCTTCTCGGTGGTCGCCGCCAGCGACAACGCGCCGTTCGCCGCGATCTCCGACGAGAAGCGGCAGTACTACGGCGTGCAGTTCCATCCCGAGGTGATGCACACGCCCGACGGCGCCAAGCTGCTGCGCAACTTCGCGCTCAAGATCGCGGGCTGCACCGGCCAGTGGACCATGGCCGCCTTCAAGGAACGCGCCATCGCCCAGGTCCGCGCCCAGGTCGGCAAGGGCCGCGTGATCTGCGGCCTGTCGGGCGGCGTCGATTCGTCGGTCGTGGCCGTGCTGCTGCACGAGGCGATCGGCGACCAGCTGCAGTGCGTGTTCGTCGACCACGGCCTCTTGCGCAAGGACGAGGGCGAGCAGGTCGTCCGCCTGTTCCGCGACCATTATAATATTCCGCTGATCCACGCCGACGCGTCGGACCTGTTCCTGACGGCGCTGAAGGGCGTCACCGATCCCGAGACCAAGCGCAAGACCATCGGCGGCCTGTTCATCGACGTGTTCGAGCAGGAAGCCAAGAAGATCGGCGGCGCGCAGTTCCTGGCGCAAGGCACGCTCTATCCCGACGTGATCGAGAGTGTCTCCTTCACCGGCGGCCCCTCGGTGACGATCAAGAGCCATCACAATGTCGGCGGCCTGCCGGCGCGCATGAACATGAAGCTGGTCGAGCCCCTGCGCGAGCTCTTCAAGGATGAGGTGAGGGTGCTCGGACGCGAACTGGGCCTGCCGCCCGACCTGGTGAACCGCCATCCGTTCCCCGGACCGGGCCTGGCCATCCGCATCCCCGGCGACATTACCAAGGAGAAGCTCGACCTGCTGCGCGAGGTCGACGCCGTCTATCTCGACGAGATCAGGAAGTCGGGCCTCTACGACGACATCTGGCAGGCCTTTGCAGTGCTCCTGCCGGTGCGCACCGTGGGCGTGATGGGCGACGGCCGCACCTACGACCAGGCCTGCGCGCTGCGCGCCGTCACCTCGACCGACGGCATGACCGCCGACTACTTCCCGTTCGACCACGCCTTCCTCGGCAGGGTCGCCAGCCGCATCATCAACGAGGTGCCCGGCATCAACCGCGTGACCTACGACATCACGAGCAAGCCGCCGGGGACGATTGAGTGGGAATGATTTAGGCCTATCCGAGGCTATCCCACGGCGTCCCAAAATACGCCATAACATGCTGATAAATAAAACAAATTCCTCCAAAGACATTCGGAGACTATCGGCCGACAGAGGTCGCCTCTGACGTACTTCCTGACGGCGCGCTTCCCCATTGCGAAAACCGATTTAGTCCGATACCGTCAAGGTCTGAGCGCCTATGACGGTCTTTTTTTATTCCTAAGTTATTGAAAGAAAAAAGATTTATGGCTGGAGGATGCTCGAAAACGGCGTGACGGTCTTTTTTCGTGGAGGTGGCCAAAATGCTGACCGATGCAGCCCTTAAGCACCTGAAACCGAAAGACAAATTATACAAGGTCACTGACCGCGATGGCATGTATGTGCTCGTCAGACCGTCGGGGATACTCACTTTCCAGCTCGATTATCGGATGAACGGGCGGCGTGAGACCGTCACGTTCGGCAAGTACGGCCCAGCCGACTTGTCGCTGGCTCGCGCCCGAGAGCTGTGCATCGACGCTAAACGGGCCATCGCCGAGGGGCGATCGCCGGCGATCGAGAAGCAGCGGAACAAGCGCCGCCTCCTGGAAGCGAAGAGCTTTGGCGAGTTCGGCGAAAAATGGCTGACTGCGGCGCCGATGGCTGACAGCACGCGCGCGATGCGACGATCGATCTTCGAGCGCGAACTGCTACCGATATGGCGAAACAGGCTCCTGAAAGAGATCGCACCGGACGACCTGCGGGCCCATTGCGGCGCCATCGTCGGCCGCGGCGCGCCGGCGACGGCAATCCACGTCCGCGACATTCTCAAGCAGATTTACGGCTTCGCGATCCTGCACGGCGAGAAGGTTGCCAACCCCGCTGACGATGTCGGACCGGCCTCGATCGCGACCTTCGTACCGAAGGATCGGTCGCTCTCGCCGACCGAGATCAGGATCATGCTCAGGCTGATCGAGAAGGTGGCCACGCTACCGACCATTCGGCTCGGCATGCGCCTCTATCTGCAGACGATGGTGCGCAAAAGCGAACTGCAGGACGCGACGTGGGATGAGGTCGATTTCGAGAATGCAGTCTGGACGATTCCAAAGGAGCGGATGAAACGCTCCAAGGCCCACAATGTCTATCTGTCGCGCCAAGTGCTCGACATCCTGATTGCACTGAAAACCTGCGCCGGAAATTCGAAATACCTCCTGCCGTCTCGCTACGGCGCGGACGCGCCCATGTCGCGCGCGACCTTCAATCGCGTCACCTACGCTGTTGTCGAGCAAGCAAAGAAGGACGGATTGCCGCTCGAGCCTTTCACGGTTCACGACCTGCGAAGGACGGGCTCTACGTTGCTCAACGAACTGGGCTTCAATAGCGACTGGGTTGAGAAGTGCTTGGCGCACGAGGATGGCCGATCGTCGCGCGGCGTCTACAACAAGGCGGAGTACGAAGTGCAGCGCCGCCACATGATGCAAGAATGGTCAGACATTATCGACGCTTGGGTCGCTGGCAAGAAGCGGGCGCCAGCGCTCATCCCGCCTTCGATGCCGCTATTCGAACCGGACCCGGCTCTCGAACTGGGCGCGAGCGTCGTTTCCTGACGTCGGGCGATTGCGCACGCGCGACAGGAGCCGATCTTCGCGCCGCCAACCAGCTTTCGACCTCTGCCAGATCCCAGACGACGCAGCGCGGCGACAGGGCGAAGCGCTGAGGAAAGTCCCCACGCTGTTCCATCTCATAGATAGTGCTGTCCGCAAGCGGCACCATATTGCGGAGTTGATGGCGCCGGATCGTGCGCTTGATAGGGTTCTCTGTCGTCCCGGTCATCTGCAACCTCCTTAATTTTCGGCTCTCGGACCAAAAGGAAGCAACCGTTACCGAAAGAGGGAAGGCCTTAAATGTTTCCATCGGGCAATCGACGGCTCTCGGATAGAGATCGGATGGCTTGGATTGATGCCGGTGTAAGAGTGCTTGCTGAGTTCCGGAGCGGTTGCCGCCGTGCGAGTCTGCGGAATGCGTACCGGCACCACCGTTCGCCGGAGCCGGACTGACCGGAAGTGCCGGAGGCCACATTAGTGGACCTGAAAGACTTCGAAAGCGAGTTTGACCGCCGAAGACGCTGACTCCGAGGATGCTCAGCGATCGACACCGGGGCGCGGCCGAGGTGTTTCTCGAACCCGTCGCTCGAGATCAATTTGAAGATCAAGGTCATGGACAACGGTCAGCAATGCGCGCGCAGCGGCCGTCGCCTTGGTCCACCGATCGGTCGCCTGCTGGCCGCCGGGCAGGGCATGGCCAGTCCGGTGGTGATAGGTAGCCGGCGGCGTTGCAAAGATCATGTCCTTGGCGATCCGGTCGAGCTCTCCGTTGGTTGCGCGGCCTTCATTATAGCGGCCGATCAGGGCAAAGAGCGACTTGGCGGCACGACCGGCCTCGCTGGTTGCCGAGAGGTGCGGCGCGGCCGCCTGCAGGGCCTCGACGGTGGCCACCATCTTGGTGCCGATCGACACCTGGCCGGCCGAGCCGAAGCTCGCATAGCCGCGGGCGGCAAAGGCCCTGTGCTGGGGTGTGTCGGGAAGCACCCCAACTTGGCGATCGTGCGCGCGCTGTCGCCGTGCCTGCGCACGTCCCTCGGCACGCGTGGCAATATCGCGGAGATAGTCGGCGCCGACCGGCGTCGCCCGGAACGGCTCGCTATGGATGAATCGCTCCACCGCGGCGTCGTACTGCTGCGGCGTGCGGCGCGGGCTCGGTCGTCCGATCATGGTCGACCGGACGAATGGCGGAGGAACGAAGAGCTGTCGCTCGCGGCGAGTCCGTGTCGATGGAGAGGTGTCGACCCCGACGAGTTGTGTCGGCTGGAGCCGTGCGATTTCCGCCCCCATGTCGTGGGTAAAATCCGCTGGAGCGGGACGGCGGCGTGCCAGCACGTCGCACAACGTCCGGTACGCACGTTGTCGATCTCGGGTTTTGACGAGCGTGTCGCTAGCCAGCGCCCATTCCGCGCGATTGAACGCCGTCGATGGCCGCCCCTCGTAACGCAGGAGAGCTGGCATGGCGGCCGCGGCCTGCCGCTCATGGGCAAGCGCCGCCGCTTCATGGCGCATCAAGGCCGCCACGCGCAGCGTGTCCAACCGCCAGCGCTGGTCGTACTCCGCCGTCACCTGACGCTCGCGGCGCTCCCGGGCAATGCCCAGGCGAGTCAGCACTTCCGGGTTGGCACGGCCGCGGCGCGCTTCCCCGAGCTGGCGATCGAGATCCGCCATGGCCGCGTCGGCTGCCAGGACGCCAGCCAGCGGCAGCGGGCGATAGCGGGCCGCCAGGGCTGCAATCTCGGTTGAGTTCCGGCCAAAGGCTTCGCGGCGGGCTTCATAATCGGCGGTGGCGTATTGAGACCGCAGCTGCTCGAGCTCTGGCCTGCGGCGACGCTCGGCTTCGGCCGCGACCCAGGCCCGCTCCGCCGGCGCCAAGCCAGGGCCTTCATAGTCGATGGTCATCTCCTTCAC
>JBEPUH010000090.1:0-5169 GCA_041691635.1 Hyphomicrobiales bacterium | reverse complement strand
CTTCCCTGGAACTGGGCGTCTCCAGCCTGACCATGTGTTAGGAATGGACGCTTACAAGGGAGGTAAGCGTCCAATTCTCGCACGCTTGTTTGGCACCGGCTGATTGCGATCTGACTTCCACGGCGAGGGATGCCGAGGAGGACAGCAGTGTCGAGATGGCCAGCGGATTACCGTGCGGAGCTTGAAGCGTTCTGGCGTTCGCATCATGAGGCGTGGCGGCGGAGTGATCTGAACCAACGGGAATATTGCGAGGCGCATGGGCTGCCGCTGAAACGGTTCGGGAACTGGCGGGCGCAGTTCAAAGCCGAGCCAGAGGTGCCGGAGAAGGTGCTGTATCGGCGGGGTGGCGGGCTTAGTCATATGACTAAGTGGGCAAGTCATATGACTAACGAGGTGGGTTCGCCTCGGCCTGATCCGGCCAAGACTGTGGCGTGGAGACGCACCTTCAGCGAGGAAGAGAAGCATCGGATTATCGACGAGGCGTCGCAGCCGGGGGTGACCTTGTCCCAGGTGGCGCGCCGATACGGGATCGACCGCCGTGTGCTGTTCCGCTGGAAGGAGGCGCTGAGGCGAAGGCCGGAACAAGTTCCGGCTCCTCCGGTGTTTGCACCGGTGCAGATCACGGATGCTCCGAGTGTAGAGCCGACGGCCGCACCTTCGCCTGGTATCGAGATCGAGCTGATCGGCGGACGCCGGGTGCGCTTCGAGCGCGACGCCGATGCGGAGACGATCCGTCGAACGGTGGCCCTGCTCGAAGGGACAAGGCCATGACGTTGCTGCCCAAGGGAGTGAAGGTGCACGTGGCGCTTGGGATCACCGACATGCGCAAGAGCTTAGACGGCCTGGCGATGCTGGTGCAAGGAACCCTGCAGCAGGACCCGTTCATATGTGTCGGGTGCGGATATGTGTCGGGGCGGTCGCACAGCGCGTAGTTCTGCGATGAAGGTGGGCTTTGCCGCCACCTAATATCTCCTCACTTTCTCCCTTGGGCTCGGGCTGTTCCTGGGAAGCCCATCACGGAGGGAGTGCTATGTTGGAGCAGTATTTCAAGTATCAGAGGGTGCTCCGGCGCCTTCGCAGCGGGGCGCTTGGCGAAGAGATGGACCGCATCGCGGCGCATTTCTTCGAGCTCGGTTACAAACGCGGATCGGCCAAGATCTATATCAGCCGGCTTGCCAGGTTCAGCGAGTTCGCGACGCGCAATACCGGAGGGGCGACGATTGATCAGGAGGTGATCGATCGCTTCGTGCAAGGTTTACGGAGCGACACGCCACGTATAGCCGCCCGAACAGCGATCGAGCACGCCCGTCGGCTCGCGCCACACCGGTTTTCAACGCCACTACGCCATGCGGCACCCGACCGCCATGGGCCGCTGCTTACTGTCTATCTGGATCATCTGCGTAAAGTGCGTGGCCTCGAGCCCAAGACCTGCGAGGGGCTGCTTGTGGTCGCACGCCGGGTCCTCGCTTGGTATGATGACCATGCCCCGGATCAACCTCTTGCCGCGATGACCGGCGAGCATACGCTCGCCCTCGTCCAGCACCTTCTGTCGCTGTCGACCAACGATTACACGCGGTCTTCGACCACCTCATACATTCGTTTCCGATTGAGCGCTGAAGCCGGGCCGTAGCTGCGGAAATCCGTATGGCCTAAGTGCCGGAAATGTCGACGCTATTTCCGATTCTCTCGGGGTGACGGTCGGACCCATCGCGTTTTGCCTGCGCCCTTAGCCACAGAGAATAGTTTGTTCGCCGTTTGGCTGCCTACCAGTTGGAACTGGAACTGACAGTGTCTACGGCATAGCAATGTCCGCTTTCCACCCGATAGCGGCCATGAGGCCGCACTCATAGCGTGTCCGCTATGGCCAGGAGAGGACGTGAGCAGTCAATTCGGCTGCGTCATTGCCCTCCAGTAAGCCTTACTGGAACCCGAAGCAGGATGCCGGGGAAGATACATTGGCTCGTGAACAGCGCCGATTGGCCGCAACCCTTGCGGCCGGTGTGGTCGGCTACTCTTGCCCGATTGCGCCAAGGCTAGAGTAGGAAGTGTGTGCGCCAAGGCTAGAGTAGCACGTGTGGGTGGACCAGGCGTCGTTTTGGATGGTGGCACGGCGGAATCGCCGGGAAGCCGGCGCAGGCCGCTCTTGCTTCACCCGTACCAGAAAGACTGACTGGATTCGTGCCGTTTCAAGGGAATCTCAGAATGTCGGTTGATCCCTCACAGGAACGATCGCTCGACGAAGCCGGCAGCAACAGCTGCTGATCGACACGCAAACAGTGAGGCTGGCGATGAAAAGACGTCTTCTGATGCAAGTGCCCCTGTTTGGCTTGTTGGGGGCACCGGCTTTTGCCAAAGATTCGCTGCCGACAATGCGGGAGACGCCGGGTCTGGCGGATCGGGTAAAGTCGGGCGCACTGCCGTCGGTTGACAAGCGCATTCCCCAGCGGCCCAGGATCATCGAGCATTTCTCTGGCAGCGATGGCCCTGGCAAGCACGGCGGACGGCTCAACACGCTGGTCTCGGCCACGCGCGATACCCGCCTGATGACGATCTACAGTTACACCCGCCTGATTGTCTACGATGACAAATTCAAACTGCACCCCGACATCCTTGATAGTTACGAGGTCAAGGAGGGGTGCGAATTCACCCTGAAACTGCGCGCCGGCCACAAATGGTCGGATGGTCACCCCTTCACCACCGAGGACTTCCGCTTCTTTTGGGAGGATATCGCCAACAACAGCGAACTATCGCCTTCGGGTCCGTCCGTGGAACTCATCGTCGACGGCAAGCCTCCCAAGGTCGCGATCATCGACGAGCTGACGATCCGCTACAGCTGGGACAAGCCTAACCCCCATTTCATCGAAAGCCAGGCGCGGGCCGCGCCGCTCTTCCTGTTCCGTCCGGCCCACTACCTCAAGACACTCCACGGCAAGTACACGCCCGAGGAGGACATCCTGAAGGCCTATAAGGGCAGCCGTTGGGCCAACGTCTTCCGGCGCCAGGACGCAATGTATGGGAACAGCAATGTCAACTTGCCGACGCTCAACCCGTGGGTTCTCACCACGATCCCGCCGGCTCAGCGCTTCGTCTTCGTGCGCAATCCCTACTTTCACCGCATCGACCAGAAGGGGCAGCAGCTGCCCTACATTGACGACGTGATCATGAGCGTAGTGGCTGCCAATCTGGTCCCCGCCAAGGCGGGCCTTGGCGAGGCAGATCTGCAGTCGCGCTATCTGAATATGCGCGATTACACATTCCTGCAGAAGAGCGCCAAGCAATCGGGAATCAGAGTCTATCTCTGGGAATCAGGGTCCGGCTCGCAACTCGCGCTCTACCCCAACCTCAACGCGAGCGACGGGGAATGGCGCAAGCTGATGCGCGACGTCCGGTTCCGTCGAGCGCTCTCTCTGGCGATCGACCGTGAGGACCTCAATCAGTCCATCTATCTCGGCTTGGCCAAACCCTCCAACAATACGATCATGGAGCGCTCGGAGCTGTTCAAGCCCGAGTATGCGACCAAGTGGGCGACATACGATCCTAAGCTCGCGAACAATCTTCTCGATGAGGCTGGCCTGAACAAGCGTGGCTCCGACGGTATCCGCCTGCTGTCCGACGGGCGACCGGCAACCATCGTGGTCGAGCTTTCGAGCGAGGAGACCGGGGATACGGATGCCCTAACCGTGATCGCCGAGTGCTGGAAGAAAGTCGGCATCAAGATGCTGGCCAAGCCGCAAACCCTTGAGAATTTCCGGATGAGGGCCTTCTCTGGCGAAGCGATCATGACCGCCTATGCTGGGTTCGTGACGGCGGTGCCGACGGTCGACACCGATCCCCGGGAGTTCGCGCCTACCATGCAGGGCGGCCTGCAATGGCCTCGCTGGGGCATGTATGTGGAATCCAAAGGCAAGCAAGGCGAGCAATGCGACATGCCGTCGGCCTGTAAGCTAATGGACTACCTACTGGAGTGGGAGACCTCGACGGATGCCGCGGTGCGCCGAAAGGCCTGGGACCAGATCCTCACCGCCAACGCCGACGAGGTGTTCTCGATCGGCACGGTGAACGGGATCCGCCAGCCCGTCGTGGTGGGACCAAAGGTCCACAACGTTCCAAAAGAAGGGTACCACGCCTGGGATCCGGGCGGATACTTCGGGCTTTACCAGCCCGATACATTCTGGATCAGTTAGTAGGACTGATTCGCCGCCGCCACTCCACGATTCGCCTTTCCTCTAGACCAAGCAGCCGACACGGTGCGCGCTAACAGCGCGCGCAGTGTCATCGCCGCGCGGCGACTCCGATGGGCAGACTACTTCTTCGTGAGCTTGCCCTCGAAAAGGCAATAGCCATCGAGCATGATCGTCGAGGCGCCCTCCTTGAGAGATCCCACGACGTCCATCTTGTTGCCGCCGCCGACGATGGCCGTCGTCTTGAACTTCATGTCGGCGCCCACCGTCGCCTTAAAGTTCCGATCCGTGCGGCCTTCCTGCAGGAAGTGACCCTGCACATCAGTGCCGACAACCGTGACGTCGATGGTCATCTTGTAGGTCGGGCACTTGCCGCTTCCGGGGACGTTCTCGCCATATCCCGTCCACGTGTAAATAGCCGACTCGGCGAGCGCCGGTCCGGCAAGAATAAGGGTGGCCAGCGTGGCTATAGCTAATCTTTTAAGCATGGACGTTCCCTCACCAGAAAGACCGTAGAAATTCCTAGTCGGCTCCTGCGATGGGCATCCATCGCGCGACGACCTCTGCCAACCTTAACGATATTGGATGTCGAAATCGCAATAATTTTTTAGATCGCGGCCAGCGCTTTCCGGTTCAGAAAGCAGTACGTTTTTGACTGGGCAATCCTGCGGAAAAAATCAATCGCCTTGCAACCCCTATCACAAAGATGTCTGACGTATTCGGCTGCGGGCAGAGTGAGCTTAACACGATCGGCGTCGGTCTCATCTTCAAGCCGTGCAAAATGGAAGAGCCTCTTCTGAGACGAGCCTTTACTAATCGGCCTGCTCGTTACCCCCGGCCTGGAACTTCTCGCGGAGGTGTTCGGCCCGCAGCGGATCCAGTCTGTCGGCAAGATCGGTGGCCCAGGTCGACCAGCCCTCGAGTCTCTCGCCATCCAGAGACAAGCCGCTCTGGGCGGCCGTCCGGACGGCCGCAACGTACTCCCGGA
>JBEPUH010000089.1:0-5491 GCA_041691635.1 Hyphomicrobiales bacterium | reverse complement strand
GCCGTCGGCATCGAGCACGACGATCGGATCGCGCAGGGTCTCCAGGGTGGCCTGCAACAGATGCGAGCGCTCGACGAGCTGCCGCTGCGTCGCCTCGAGTCGGCCAGCGCCCCGGACGATCAGGAACGTGCCGGCAACCAGGCAGATGAACGCGCCGGCCAGCACTAGCAGGCCGGCAAGATCGGCCTGCTCCTGTTCCGAGCGCAGCATGGCCAGACGCCGGGCGAGCAGGATGCGCTGGCCCTCGACGAAGGAATCAGCGGCCTGGCGGATGTGGTCCGACGTCAACCGCCCCACCGCGAGCTGCGCCTTGTCGGGCGTAGCCTCGCGTCCGTACTGCCGGTAGGCGGCGATGCTGGTGCTCAGTTCCGCCAGCTTGTCGCTCGCCGCGGCGTGGAATTCGGCGATCTGTCGCGTGGCGTCGTTGTCGCCCGATGTCGCCGCCTCGAGCTGGCGCAGCACGCTTTCAATGCGCAAACGGGCGCGCTCGTACGGCTCCAGGCTGGCCACCTCCCCCGAGAGAAGGTAACCGCGCTGACCGATCTCGGCGTCTTGCATGGTAACCAGCGCCTGCCGCATCAGCGAGATCGTCTCGAAGTTGGAGAGAACGAGGCGCTGCTGGCGGGCCGCGGAGTTGGAGTGCGTCACCGTGAGGAGTGCTCCAGCCGCCACTAGTACCGCGATGGTGAGGCCGATCACCATGCCGGTCGAGCGCATCGCCCGTCGCGCGCTAGGCATCGACCTGGTCCTCCCTCGGCAGGGGGAAGACCACGGAGATCCTCGTGCCGCCGCCCTCGCGCGCCGTGATCGTAACTTCGCCGCCGAGCTGCATGGCGAGCCCGCGCACCAGCGTCACGCCGAAGCCGCCGCGACGATCGGGATCGATCGAGCCGTGATGGGTGTCGGCGCCGTTGTCCTCGATGACGAGCTCGGCCTGTCCATCCGCCTTCTCCGTCGCCTCGATGCGGATTTCCGGCTGGGTGACGCCGGCGAAATCGTGACTGAGCGCGCTGCCCACCGCCTCGGTCACGATCAGGCCGACCGGGATGGCGGTGTCGGGTCCAACGGCCATGATCGGCGCCCGAATGTGATAGCGCGGCGGCGTCTGATCGGCACGCGGCCGCGCCACCGATATCTGGCGCACCAGGTCGCTGATGAATTGCTGGAAATCGACCAGCGACCAACTCGACCTCTCGTAGAGATGGCGATGGAGGATCGACAGCGTCAGCACCCGGTTCTGCGCGTCGCCGAAGAAGCGGCGTAGGCGCGGCGAGCGGATCTCTCCGGCCTGCAGGTTCAGCAGGCTCGAGATCATCTGCAGGTTGTTTTTGACGCGGTGGTGGATTTCCCGAAGCATGTGGTCGCGCTGCTCGAGGCCCGACCGCAGTTCGGCCTCGCGGCTGACGATCGCCTCGGCCATCTCGTTGATCCCCTTGCCGACCGCGACCATTTCCGGCGACCAAGACGACGGCGGCGCAAGCGTGAATCTCTCGCCGTGAGCCACCCGGCCGGCGAAGTTCTGGATCTGCCGCAGGGGCAGCACGCACCAGCGGTCGACGCCGATCCATGTGGCCAGCAGGCCGATGACGATCGCCACGACGATCAGGAGGAAGACGCCCCAGTCGAACAGGAGCACCTGCAATGCCGCTTCGACCGGCACGGCGGTCACGGTGAACAGCGCATTGCCGGCCAGCGGCAGGAGATGAAACTCGTAGGGAAGACCGTCCTGGCCGTAGTCGGTGACCACCGCCTGCTTGGCCGCGATTGCCCGGGCGAGACTCTCTGCCGCCGGCAGCGCGAACGTCACGACCGCCTTGCCGCCCACCGGGGTGCCACCACGATCGACGATGGCGGCATCGGCCGACGTCGCCAAGCCGAGATCGCCGAACGTCTTGAGCGACACGCCGAGCGCGCACATGCCGATAAAGCGGTCGTCGACGATCATCGGCATGGCCAGCGGAATGATCGTGTTGGACGTCACCCTGCTGGCGATGGTCGAGCCGACGGTGAATGCCCGCGTGTCGCGCACAGACTTGAAGATGTTGCGATCGCCGAGCTCCTTGCCGTTCAAAGCCGGCGCACTCGAGCAGCGCACGTCTCCCGAGGCGTCGGTGACCACGACGGCCGAATACTCGGCCGGGAATTTCTGGAGCAGCCGGGCTAGGTAGCCTTCGCACCGATCGACGTCGGCCTGAGAGGCCGCCGGACCGGCAGACTTCTCCACCGCATCCTCGCTGCACGCCGACATCAGCACCCGCCGCGATCCTTCCATGAACTCGCGATGGCCGGAGACGGCGGTCGCCGCCTCGGCAAGGGCCTTCTCGATGCGGACAGCGCGGGCCGCCGCCGCCTGCTCGTGGGTAAGCCAGCCGCAGAGCAGCAGGACCGGCAGCGACGCGAGCGCTGCGACCGCCACCAGTTTCGTGCGGAGCGACCAGCGGGCCATGATCGGGCGACCCCGCGCCTAGATCGAGACCGTGTCCAGAGCCTGGGCGATCGCCGCGCGGAGGAGGTCGGGGTCGAAGGGCTTGGAGATCACGAAAGCCGGCTCGAGTTGCGTGCCGGTCAGCAAGCGCTCCGGATATCCAGTGACGAAGATCACTGGCACCGTCATCGCGCGCATGATCTCCTTCACCGCGGAGATGCCGCTGTCGGCGCCGCGCAGCTGGATGTCTGCAAGGACCAGATGCGGCGAATGCTTCTTGGCCAGCTCGACCGCGGCCTTTTCCGTCGCCGCGATGCCCACGACCTCATGGCCGGCGTTGCGCACGATGTCGGCGACGTCGAGCGCGATGACCGCCTCGTCCTCGATCACAAGCACGCGCACCGACGCCACACGCTGCAGTTCACGGCGCGCGTCCTGGAGGCTGCGCTCGGCGGCATCGATGTCGATGCCGAGGATGTGCGCGGCATCACCCACCGTGAAGCCCTCGAGAACCGTCAGCAGCAGGACCTGACGCTGCAGCGGGGCCATTTCAGTGAGCGATTCCTTCAGGCGACCGCTGACGCCGGCGCCCTCGCTGCGTTCCTCGAGCGTGCCGAACGGCTGCTGCAACCTGTGGAACAGCGCGAAGACGCCGAGCTTGGTATCCTCGGACTTTGAGATCAGCTCGGGTTGCTGGACCGCTACTTCGGCGCAGAGGCGAACCCATTCGTCGCCCCGCTGCTGCGAGCCGGTCACGGCACGTGCATAGCGACGGAGGAACGGCAATGTTCTCGTGATCGCTTCGGAAATATTCTTCTTCGCCGGCCCGTCTGCCACTGCGATACCCCCTGCTCATATGACCGCGGCACCGGCGTCCAAATGGCCGCCGGTGCCGCACGCAATGTTAGATTAGGCGCGATGAAGCATTTCGCCCAGTGTTTAGTTCAATGCCGCCCTAGTAGCGGTCGCGGCTCGGCGTCGTCGCCGCACCGATTGCCGCGCCACCCAGGCCGCCGACCACGGCGCCCGCGATCGGGGCACCGACCGTCGAGCCGACCACCGCACCGGTACCGGCGCCGATTGCGCCGCCGGTCAGCGCCCGATCGGTCGGGTTATTGCCGCAGGCGGCCGTCAGAAGCGCGAGGGAAACGATTGCCGTCACCGGCACGAGGGTCTTGAACGACATACACAGCCTCCATATTGATCCAGCCGTCCCGATTAAGCGGCCGGTGTCATGAATTTGACGAGCCAACGTCTTCGACGCCGTCAGGTTCCCTGGGGAAAAATCCTCGTCGCCAGCGGAGCTCCAGCGACACAACGTCGGCAACAGGATGTGGTTGCGGGTGTGATTTTCCTTTGCGTGCTCCACACAATCACCACATACACATAGAAGATCAACAACGTTCGGCAACGTAATCGCGAGCGGCGGAGCGACCACCTCAATGATGAAGGACGACGTCGTTGCCTTGCTGCCGGACCTGCGTGCCTTCGCGCGCTTCATGTGCCGCGAGCGCGAGGCAGCCGACGATCTCGTGCAGAACACCGTCCTCCAGGCGCTCGACAAGCAGGCCCAGTTCCAGGCCGGCACCAATCTCAAGGCCTGGCTGTTCACCATCATGCGCAACCGCTTCTATTCGGATCTGCGCGCGCAGCGGCGCCGGCCGACGCCGATGGACGAGTCGGCCACCGCGCCGCTGGCGGCCGTCGACAACCCCGAAGCGACTCTGGAGCTCAAGGAATTGAGGTTCGCGCTATGGAAGCTGAGTCCTGAGGCACGCGAGGCCCTGATCCTCATCGGCGCCGGCGGCTTTTCGTACGAAGAGGCGGCCAAGCTCTGCAATTGCGCCGTGGGCACTCTCAAGGCCCGGGTGTCGCGGGCTCGCAAGCATCTCGGCGAGCAAATGCGTTGAGCGGAAAAATGACGTGATTACAGTGGGTTGGAAGAAAACAGTCCCGTTGATGTAACCTTTTCGCGGCGGCGGCATTGGTTCTGTGTAGCGAATCAACGGGAGATAAAACGATGGCCGTCAACGCCGCCCAGCAGAAGAACAACGATCTCCACGACTTTCACGAGCAGCTGAAGGCGATCCTCCCGCGCCTGCGCATTTATGCGCTCTCCCTCACCCGTGACCGCGATGCCGCCGACGATCTGGTGCATGACACCGTGATCAAGGCGCTGACCGGCCGGCACAGCTTCGAGCCCGGCACCAACCTGTCAGCTTGGGTGTTCCGCATCCAGCGCAACGAATTCATCTCCGGCCTGCGCCGCACTCGCCCGACCGTTCCGGTCGACTCCGTCATCGCCGAATCCCTGTCGCATCCGCCCCACCAGGAGAGCCGCTTGGTCATGCGCGAGTTCATGTCGGCGTTCGGCAAGCTGGCCTCGACGCAACGTGAAGCGCTGTTGCTCGCCGTGCTCGAGGGTCAGTCCTATGAGGTGATCGCCTCGCATACCGGCGTGTCGGTCGGCACGGTCAAGAGCCGCATCTCGCGCGCCCGCGACACCCTGGAGCGTCTGCTCCTTGAGGGCGACACCAAGCAGCGTCCCGCCAATGCCGAGAACCGCACGGTGTCCCGCGAAGACGACAAGCAGGCGGACGCCGGGCTGGATGGGCGCTGAGAGCCCTTCCTCGAACATCATAGACGAGTACACAGAACATGGGCATTCTAACGGGGAGTGTTTTATGCCTCGGACAGGAACCTGTGGAGTGGTTTCCACTCCGCGGGGAGTGCGCCATGGCGAATGAAAACAAGCCGCATAAAAGCAAATCCGGCGAAGTAACCCGCGCAAAGTCCAAAGCGCCCGACGACCGTCCCTTCGACATGTGGCTGCACAAGCAACTCCATGCGATGTACGACGAGATCACGGCCGAGCCTTTGCCCGACGATCTGCTCAACCTGATCGATCGCGACGCGGACAAGAAGAACCAGCCCTAACGAAAGCGGCGGGGGGCGCCCCGCCCCCCCCCCCCCCCGGTGGGGCCCCCCCCCCCCCCCCCGCCCGCCGGGCCCCCCCCCCCCCCGGGCCCCACCAACCAAAATAGCCCCACCCCCGGGCCCCCCCGA
>JBEPUH010000088.1:0-5643 GCA_041691635.1 Hyphomicrobiales bacterium | reverse complement strand
TGCTCGATTCGATGGATATCGAGCGCGAGCGCGGCATCACCATCAAGGCGCAGACCGTGCGGCTCAACTATCCCGCGCTGGACGGCAAGACCTACATCCTGAACCTGATGGACACGCCCGGTCACGTCGATTTCGCCTACGAGGTCAGCCGCTCGCTCGCCGCCTGCGAAGGCTCGCTGCTGGTAGTCGATGCCAGCCAGGGCGTCGAGGCGCAGACGCTGGCCAACGCCTATCACGCGATCGAAGCCAATCACGAGATCATCCCGGTCCTCAACAAGATCGACCTGCCATCGGCCGATCCCCAACGTGTCTGCCAGGAGATCGAGGACGTGATCGGCATCGACACGTCCGACGCCGTCCGGGTCTCCGCCAAGACCGGCCTCGGCATCGACGACCTGCTCGAGGCGATGGTCAAGCGCCTGCCGGCGCCCAAGGGCGACCGCAACGCGCCGCTCAAGGCACTGTTGGTCGACAGCTGGTACGACCCGTACCTCGGCGTCGTCACCCTGGTGCGTGTGCAGGACGGCGTGTTGAAGAGGGGCCTGAAGATCCGCATGATGGCCGCCGCCGCGGCCTACGACCTCGACAAGGTCGGCATCTTCGCACCCAAGGCCACCGACGTTGCCGAGCTGGGCCCGGGCGAGATCGGCTTCATCATCGCCGGCATCAAGACCATCGCCGACTGCAAGGTGGGCGACACGATCACCGACGATCGCAAGCCCGCGGCCGAAATGCTGGCCGGCTTCAAGCCGTCCGTGCCAGTGGTGTTCTGCGGCCTGTTCCCGGCCGATGCCGCCGAGTTCGAGGTCCTGCGCGAGTCTCTTTCCAAGCTGCGCCTCAACGACTCCTCGTTCCATTTCGAGCCCGAGTCGAGTGCGGCACTGGGTTTCGGCTTCCGCTGCGGGTTCCTGGGTCTGCTCCATCTCGAGATCGTGCAGGAGCGGCTGGAGCGCGAGTTCAACCTCGACCTCGTCACGACGGCGCCCTCGGTCGTCTACAAGGTCACACTGACCGACGGTACCCAGATCGAGCTGCATAATCCGGCGGACTATCCCGATCCGATCAAGATCGAAACAATGCAGGAGCCGTGGATCAAGGCCACGATCATCACGCCCGACGAGCATCTCGGCTCGGTGCTGACGCTCTGCCAGGAGCGCCGCGGCCAGCAGATCGAGCTCACCTATGCCGGCACCCGCGCCATGGCGATCTATCGCCTGCCGCTGAACGAGGTCGTGTTCGATTTCTACGACCGCCTGAAGTCGATGACGCGCGGCTACGCCAGCTTCGACTACGAGATCGACGGCTACGAGGACGGCGAGTTGGTGAAGCTCGCGATCCTGGTGAATGCCGAGCCGGTCGATGCGCTGTCGATGATCGTGCACAAGAACGCCGCCGAGAGTCGCGGCCGCGCGCTGTGCGAGCGGCTGAAGGACTTGATCCCGCGCCAGCTCTTCAAGATCGCCATCCAGGCTGCGATCGGCGGCCGCGTGATCGCACGCGAGACCATCAGCCCGATGCGCAAGGACGTGCTGGCCAAGTGCTACGGCGGCGACATCAGCCGCAAGAAGAAGCTTCTCGAGAAGCAGAAGAAGGGCAAGAAGCGCATGCGGCAGATCGGCGAGGTCGAGATCCCGCAGTCGGCCTTCATCGCCGCGCTCAAGATGGATAACCGCTAGAGCCATTCCGACTGAAATAGAATCGCACTGTCGATTGGTCATCCGACCGGACAGCGTCCAGCGTCGGACGGTTTTCACGGTTTCCACGGTTTTTAAACCGCCGGAGAGCTCGTCGATGCAGAATAAGCCCGCGTTTGCTGACTTTTCCGCGCGCGATGCCGGGGTGAAAACCGCCGGAAACCGTCGCTAAACCGTCGAAAACCGTTCTGCCGGCGTTTTGCCTGTTGGCGCTCCAGATCGCGCACGGTTGCGTCGATTGCCGAGATCCGATGACCGCGATCCGACGTCTGTAGTTGAGCTGTACGCCGTCGCCACCCCACCCCTGTTCCGGAACGACGACAAGCACGATCGGCGACGGCGCGACCGGGCGTTGGACGACAAAGCCGGGCGATCGTCGCAGGCCGCCGGGACTGCCTTTGACGAAGCAGCCGTTGATCCGGCGACGTCGAAGAGGCTGTAGTGTCAGACATTGCTGGCTCCAGTGAGTGATATCGAGCACTCACCATAGAAGCGTTTCCCGGAATCGCGCATCTTGGTCGTTATCAGCGGTAAAATGCCAGCCGGCTTGGAGCGGATGCGTTCGCTCAGCGCGCGATTCGAACCTCGGGGAACGTCGAGTTGGAGAAAATCCGACATCGGCTCGAACGCAGTATGAACGGCCGGATGTCAGTCTGCCCTTAAGTTTGGGAAGTGACTCATATCCGATTGGAAAGCCTCTAGGCCTCAGGAAAGACCGCGGCTGCGCCGGCGCCTGGGACGGCGCGAGCCGCCGACGACAGTCGACGGGGCGACGCCGCGGCGGCCCTCCCCGCCTTGCTGGCCGATCCACAGGCAGAGCAGGCCGAGCACCAGGAAGACCGGAAGCGCCGGCAGGCGCAGGAACGGCAAGGCTACCCAAAGCCAGCCGCGCGACGAGACATGCTCGCTGAGATAGGTCTGCGAAGCGCTGAGCGACCCGTAATCCAGGCGCGCCCACATGTCGCCCAAGGCCAGCAGGCGAAACGCGCCCTCTGCCCACCAGATCAGCACGTCCTGCACCGCCGCCGCGATCGCGAGCGCCAGCAACAGCCACCCCAGGGCCCGAAACAGGACCATCTTTCCCCCCAATACCGGGACCACCCTAGCCAAGCCGCGTTACCGAGGGAAGATGCCGTTGCCCATGCCGCCGGGCACGCTATAAGAGCCGCCGACCGCTCCCGGAGGACAGGTGGCCGAGTGGTTTAAGGCACACGCTTGGAAAGCGTGCGTGGTGTAACAGCCACCGCGGGTTCGAATCCCGCCCTGTCCGGGTTGCAGTCTTAGTATAGTTTATCTACCTATGCGAGTATCGGCAAATGCCCCGGAATTCGGGCATTTGCCGGCTCGAAAGCACCACCGGAGAACGCAAACAAGCCACCACAACAGGCCGACTTGCCCGATCATCCAGGCCTTTTCTCCGGGCGATGATTGTCGAGTGGTTGTTTCCGATGCACATCGACAAAACGTCGACCCGCTTGCAACAGCCGGCGTTGCTCCAAACAGCGCTGATCAAATCTCACTCTGAGGGAAGCGGAGAATATTTTTGCGTTGCAACGTTGCACTGCAACGTCGATATTCCTCGCACTTGGCGGCAACATCGCCCAAGCTTCTTAGCGAGATACGGCTTCTCTCAGAGCGGTCTTGCCGACCAGTCATCGATACGTCCCACAACCAACGCCCAGCTGTACAAAAGGAACTAGACCTGCATCGTGCTGTTGTGGCCGCCGGCGTCAACCACCGAGAATCCAACTCCGTGCCTGTGGAGCATCGTCGACCGCAAAGACCCGTACCTTCCCGGGCATCAGGAAGGAAAACGCCCGCACGGCCAGTCTGATCCATTCCACGTCGGCGACGACGGCGATCCGCTCCCAGCGCGAGAGGTGTTCCATGCCCACCTTGAAGTCGTCCCATATCGCAGCCGGTTCGATGCCCTTGAAGTCTGGTTCGATCTGATAGTAAAGGCGCAGCATCTTCCAATCCTCCAACGTCTTCTCGACTGTTGGAATGAGAATTGTCTCGTAGTCCTGTCCGGTCACGAGACCACTGCACGCGACGGCGACAACGTTGCCCGGAAAGCCACTCAAAAGCGTAATCATCGGCCCTATCCTCGCTATGCGGCGACGCCTCGGGGAAGGGAGCAAAGCCACCGTCGATTCGAGAACGTCGCCGAGACCCCCAAGTTCCGCTTTCGCGATCCCCGTCAGGTGCCGGAGGACAGCGCCATCATGCGATTGTACCGGTCCGGCCAGATACACTCTCGCCAACATTCGCGCGGCCAAACTTCGAAGGTGCGCCTCGGAGAGGCGTTACGATCACCACGTGCTTTCGCCGCTCAACGACTCCGGCTGGTCTGCGGTTGGACACCTCGTGCGAAAGCTCCGTAAAGTAGCGGATTGCTTGGGCGTCCCACTTTTCTCCAAGTCGTTTGTATCAAGTAGTTGCGCGCGTGGGACACCAGCTTAGCGGATGGAATCGTATGGCTGAAAGAATGCCTCAACGCATGGCCGACCATCGCGCGATCCGGTCTGCCTACCGGCGAGCGTTCGCCGTGTTCACAAGAGAACAGATCGTCGCCTGGCTCAATGCGACTATGCCCCGCCAAAGACGACGACTTGATCGAGGCATTCTCGACGGATCGATCCGATCAGCCTCGACGCAGCACATTCAGCTGATGCCGCAGCACGACGATCTCGGCTTCCAGCCGCACCCGCGTCCTAAACGGCGAGACCAGGATGGTGCGAATAGGCTCAGGAACACCATCGCGCCTCAGCCTAGCTCATCTCACCGCTCCTCGCGGTGTCGACAGAGTTTTCAGTAGGCACAACCATTCGAAAGTCTGGCATCGTCAAACCGCCAGCTATTTACTCGCGTTCCTCATTCGCAAGTTCCTCGATCGCTTCCCGGGTCAACTCGTTCATTCCAGTTTGCAAGTCCGCGACGATGACCTCTCCCGCATTCTTCAGGTCATTTAGCGCGTCCAGGACTTGTTCAGCCGTGTCGCATCCGATGTTGGTTCCTCCCGGGACTTGGATCATGAATCGTGTCTTTGGCTGCATATCTCTCTCCAATGTCGTGGCTGAGGCTTTGCACGAAGGTCGCATATTCGTCCCGTTCAACGACCGTTAATCGACGCCGGCATACGGCCCGCGATCCTCGGACACTTCGGAGAAGACGTTCACGACGACGACAAGGGCCGGCGCATCGCGCTGTTGCTGGATAAGGTCGAACTCGTGTCGTACGCGGACTGACCGCAGGCGCAGAAATGCTAAAAATGGCAAGCCTGAGAAACACTCTTTCGGGAATCCATTTCTTTGGTTTCCTGCGCCAATGCACGCCACAACGTAGCGGTATGCAGATAAATCTGGCGAGCTTCGTGCCCCTCAGCTTTGGCGGCTTTCTTTTCGCAGTCCAAGGCTTCGGCAAAGTATGCGGCTGCTGAGTCCATGGTGCCCTCGTCCTTCCAAACCGTCCTCGGCTCCACAGCCCAACATTAACGGTTTGAAAAAGCTTAAGCCCGCAGCGGTTGGGAAGCTGGTCAATCGAGCACTCGCCGGATCGAATCCTGCGCGGCAGGCCCTAGGCAGGTGAGCGGACCTTGGGGCTCGTCCGGTCGCAGCCATTTTCCCTTGGTACTCGCCGGAAGGTGTCCCGTGCCATCGCAGTGGTCACAAGTCCGCGCTTCGGTGGGAGAAGTTGGATTACGAACGCCCGCGCCATAACAGTGTGGGCAGAGATTATCTGTACGCATAAGCAGGCCCTCCGACGCAAGAGCACAAGGGCGTTCAGCCTACGATCTCGGAGGGCAGTCCAGAGTGGACTTATTACGAACAGTTTACACCTGGAACAGGCGGGCAGATGCTGACACTCTACAGATACTGTGAGACGAGCCGACCTTGGCCTGCCCCCTGCATCGATACCATTTCTCAAGTTAGAGTCCGGCCGGGATCGG
>JBEPUH010000087.1:0-5885 GCA_041691635.1 Hyphomicrobiales bacterium | reverse complement strand
TAGCTAGCTCGCGATCCTCATCTTGCCCAGGTAGTCGCGCTTGCCGAGCGGGACGCCCTTCTGGCGCAGGATGTCGTAGGCGGTGGTGGCGTGGAAGTGGAAGTTTGGCAGCGAGAAGGACATCAGGAAACCTTCTGCCTTGAAGGGAATTTTCCTGTCGCCGACGGTGAAGATCATGTCCTTGCCTTCGAGCGCATTGACCTCGTCGGGCTTGATGGCCTCGAGCGAGGCGCGGGCGTCGCTCACCAGTTTCTGCAGACCGGCATAGTCCTCGTCCGCGGGCTTGGGCGGCGAGAAGTGCCCGGCCATCGCGCCCTTGATGCCGCCCGCCGCGTGATGGGCGACCGAGACGACCTGGAAGCGGAACGGCGCCATGTCGGTGAACAGCCGCGTCTCGACGATCTCGTTGGGATCGATGTTCTTTTCCTTGGCATGGGCCAGGCCCTTCGCGAGGAAGCCCTCGACACCGCCAAGGGTCTGCAGGAACGAGGTGACGCTGAGGTCGTAGAGTGAGATGGCCATGATCGAGTTCTCCTTGGGACGATACTATGCTTTTCCGGCCAGATCGGCGAGCGCGCGATGGTCGGTGAGCCAGGCCCACTCATCGTAGCGTCGCGCCACCTCGAGTGAATTCAGGAACTCGATCGCCCCCATCGGCCGGCCGAAGACATGCGCGTGGACGGTGATGTCGAGGCAGCCGGCGGGACGGCCCAGCCGCGGCCAGTTGGCGACGATGCGTTCGAGGATGCGCGTGAAGGCTTCGGGCTCGGCGCCGTAGCGGATGTAGAGCGGCATGTCGTTTACTTCCATGGTGAAGGGAACGGCCGCGATCGCGCCCGACGGCGTCGCGTGACGATAGGGCAGGTCGGAGTCGAAGAAGTCGGCGTGCCAGACGAATCCGGCCTTCGCCAGTAACTCCGATGTGCGGGCGCTGGGCGTGCAGCGTGGGCTGAGCCAACCCGGCGGCGGGCTGCCGGCGCTCTTGGCGATCGCGCTGACGCAACGCGCGAGATCGTGCGCTTCTTCTTCCGGCGTCTGGTAGGACGGGATGATGTTTTGCCCCCAGCCGTGCGCCGCCACGACATGTCCTGCATCGGCGACGGCGCGCATCAGCTTGGGATAGCGCTCGGCCAGGATTCCGCTCACATAGAACACGGCGCGCAGTTTCTGGGTGGCGAGGATGTCGAGGATGCGCCACGCGCCGACCTTCGGTCCGTAGTCCGCCCACGACCGCGCCTGCAGGTCGAGCACGCCGGTCCGCAGGGGATTGCCCATCGGCCCGATGCCGGGTGCGGAATCGTCGGTCCAGCCTTCGAGCATGACGCTCACCGAGATTGCCAACGGCTTGTCGGGCCAGCCCGCGGGAAGAGGTTTCGTCGGGATCATGAAGGGCTCGCAGTTGCTGAAGGCGTCGCCGAATGTGGACAATCGCAAACGGAAAGTCGATCATCCCCGCACAGGAGAAACCCCATGATCGACGTACATTACTGGCCGACACCCAACGGCTTCAAGATCACCATCATGCTCGAGGAGTGCGGTCTGCCGTACAAGATCGTGCCGGTGAACATCGGCACGGGCGAGCAGTTCAAGCCCGAGTTCCTGAAGATCAGCCCCAACAATCGCATGCCTGCCATCGTCGACCACGATCCGCCCGATAATGGTAAAGGGGCCGGCGGCGCGCCGGTCGCCGTCTTCGAGTCGGGTGCGATCCTGCAGTACCTCGCCGAGAAGACCGGCAAGTTCCTGCCCAAGGACCTGCGCGGCAAGTATGAGGTGCTGCAGTGGGTCAACTGGCAGATGGGCGGCCTCGGCCCGATGGCGGGTCAGGCCAACCACTTCCGCATGTATGCCTCGCAGTTCAATCCGGTCGAGGCGCTGAAGTACGGCCAGGACCGCTACACCAACGAGGTCAACCGCCTGTTCGGCGTGCTGAACAAACGTCTCGCCGATCGCGAGTTCGTGGCCGGCGCGATCTCGATCGCCGACTTCGCGATCTGGCCGTGGCTGGTGGGCTTCAAGAATTTCGGCCAGAACATCGACGACTTCGCGCACCTCAAGCGCTACTTCGAGGAGACGATGGGCAAACGCCCCGCGGTGGTGAAGGGCAAGGCCGTCGGTCTCGAGCTGCGTCCAACGCCTGGCATCAACACCGAAGAGCAGCGCAAGATCCTGTTCGGCCAGACCGCGTCGGTAGTACGCTAGTGCGATTTCCGATCTGATGGAACCGCGAGCGGTTTCATCAGATCGGAAACGCTTCGGCGGCAGACCTTAGTTGCACCGGGCACATTCCGTCCGGCTAATTCTAGCCGAACGGAATGTGCTTTAGGCGTTGAGCCGCGCCACGTCGCGCGCCGCCTTGGCGACGCGACGGCGCAGCGCGACGGGTTTCAGCACCTCGGCCTCGCTGCCGAGCTTCAACATGTCGAAGGCGGCCTGGTCGAGCGACTCGATCGGGATCCTGACCCTGCTCCAGTCGCCGCGCGGCTCGGGCTGGGCGGTGTCGCGGGCGGCCTGCAGCACGCTGGCGCCCAGCGTCTCGAGCCGCGCCATGCCGCGGGGCGACAGGCGCAGTTCGGCGGTGCCGCGATAGAGGCCGACCTCGTAGGCGCGTGACGAGGCGGTCCAGAAGCGCACAAGGTCGAAATCCTTCGGCCGCGCGAAGCGCTCGTCGGCCGGCGCGAGGTCGAGAATATTGGAGACGCGGTAGGTCCGGGTGCTATCGCCGACCTGCGCCACGACGTACCAAATGCCGGCCTTGAGCACGAGGCCGAGCGGCTGCAGGCGACGCGACACGGGTTTGTCCTTGCCGGCGGCCTTGTAGTGGACGTCGATCGCCGTCTCGCCCCACACCGCCGTGGCAATGGCGGGCAGCAGCCGCGCCGAGGCGGCGCTGCGGAACCAGTCGACGGGATCGAGATGGAACCGGGCAGAGAGCCGGCGCGCGGTGGCGCGGCTGCTCTCGGGCAGCGCCGCGGTCAGCTTGAGCTGCGCGGTCGCCAGCGCATCGGCCAGGCCAAGCTCGGCGGCAGGGCCGGGGAGGCCGGCGAGGAACAGCGTCTCGGCCTCGGCGGGCGACAGGCCGGTGAGCTTGGTGCGATAGCCGTCGAGGAGCTGGAAGCCGCCGCCGGGGCCGCGGTCGGCATAGACCGGCACCTCGGCCGCGCTCAGCTGGTCGATGTCGCGGTAGATCGTGCGGATCGAGACCTCGAAGTGTGCCGCCAGGGCCTCGGCCGTGAGGCGGCCGCGGGTCTGCAGCAGGAGCAGGATCGACATCAGGCGGCTGGCGCGCATGGTGGAAGACCTAACATAAATACCTGACGGTTCCTGACAGGTATTGGCAGGTAATTTGGCGGCAGAAGGAGAACCGCCATGCTGCATTCCCTGCTGAAGCGCCCGCTCAAGGCGAACCCGGACTTCGATTTCCTGATGGGCATCTGGAACGTGCGCCACCGCTATCTGCTGAAGCGGCTGGCCGACTGCCACGACTGGATCGAGTTCGACGGATGCTGCGCGGCGCGCAAGGTCCTGAACGGCTTCGGCAACGTCGAGGAGGGCCGGATCGACATGCCGGGCGATCCCTATCGCGGCATGGCGCTGCGCACCTGGGATCCGGAGACGGCGAAATGGTCGATCTACTGGCTCGACTCGCGCCGGCCCGGTGTCATCGGACCGCCGGTGAAGGGCTCCTTCGCCAAGGGCATCGGCATCTTCCATGGCGACGACGAGCACGAGCGCCGCGCGATCCGCGTGCGCTTCGTGTGGTCGCGCATCGAGCGCGACCGGGCGCGCTGGGAGCAGGCCTTCTCGCTCGACAAAGGCGACAGTTGGGAGACCAACTGGATCATGGACTTCACGAGGGTATGACTGTCATGGAACGGAAACTCTTCGCCGTCCTCAACACACGCGGTCCGAACTGGGACCATGCCAAGCCGATGGAGGCGCACGAGGGTTGGCGCGCGCATGCCGATTTCATGAACGCGCTGATGACCGACGGCTTCGTCGTCCTGGGCGGGCCGCTCGAGGGCACGCGCGACGTGCTGCTGGTCGTTCGCGCCGGCGACGAGGCCGAGGTCGCGGCACGCCTGACGCCGGACGTGTGGATGCTGAACGGTTTTCTGGAACGGCGCTGGATCGCGCCCTGGACCTTGCGGCTGGGCGCGCTCGACCGCCCTTGACGCTCACGGGGCGGACAACCACGTTGACGGTGCCCTGGAGGGCGGGAGGCACTGTCAATGCAGCCGGAAGAGCGCGACCTGATCGCCGGCCTGTTCGGCCGTCTGAAATCCTTCGATAGCCAGCCGCGCGATCCCGAGGCGGATCGGCTGATTGCCGGCACGATCGCGAGCCAGCCCGGCGCGTCCTATCTGCTGGTGCAGACCGTGCTCGTGCAGGAGCAGGCGCTGAAGGCCGCTCAAGAACGAATCGCCGATCTCGAAGCCAGGGCGGCTGCCGCTCCGCCGCCGAGCTTTCTGGGAAATGCGCCGAAAATCGGACCGTGGGGTGGCGCATCGGTGCCGTCGACGCGCGCGCCGCAGCCGACAGCAAGCGCGCCTGCACCGGCGCCCGCCGCAGCAGGCGGCGGCTTCCTGCGCCAGGCGATGACCACTGCCGCAGGCGTCGCCGGTGGCGCTCTGTTGTTCGAAGGCATCCGCAGCATGATGAGCCACAATCCCGGCCCGTTCGACAGCTCCGTGGCGAATGCGACGCCGGCGTCGCTCCTGCCGCCCGACCAGCTCAGCTCCGCCGATCTGGCGCAGGACGACGGTGCCGCCGACGACTATGATGTTCCCTCCGACGACTCCGGCGATTCCGGCTTCGGCGGATCCGACGACGCTTAATCGAGGGGGACTTTTGTCGATGATCGAACTTCACACCTGGGGCACGCCCAACGGCCGCAAAGCCTCCATCATGCTCGAGGAATGCGGGCTGCCCTACAGCGTGCACAAGGTCGACATTTCCAAGGGCGAGCAGTTCAAGCCCGAATTCCTGAAGATCAGCCCCAACAACCGCATCCCCGCGATCCTCGATCCCGACGGTCCGGGCGGCAAGCCGATCAGCGTCTTCGAGTCCGGCGCGATCCTGATCTATCTCGCCGACAAGACCGGCAAATTCCTGCCCAAGGATCCGGCCGCCAAGTACAAGACCTTCGAGTGGTTGATGTGGCAGATGGGCGGTGTCGGCCCGATGTTCGGCCAGGCCCATCACTTCCTGCGCGCGGCACCGACCAAGATCGAGTACGGCATCAAGCGCTACGTCGACGAGGCCAAGCGCCTCTACGGCGTGCTCGACAGGCAACTCGCGACCAACACCTATGCGGCCGGCGCCGAATACACGATCGCCGACATGGCGATCTTCCCGTGGGCGGCGCGCCACGAATGGCACCAGGTGAACCTGGCCGACTTCGCCAACGTCAAGCGCTGGTACGACGCGATCAACGCCCGTCCGGCGGTGACCAAGGGTATGGCGGTGCCGTATCTCAACTAGGACGGTTCTGCTTGCGGCCATGGCGGCGGTGCTGGGTGCATGCGCCCAGCCGCCGCCGGGACTGTCGTGTGCGGTGCCGCTCAAGCCCGCACTCGAGGTCGATCTCTCGTTCGGGCGCAACATCGACGGGGGTGGCCAGGTGAGCGACACCGACTGGGCGTCGTTCGTCGCGCGCGAAGTGACGCCGCGCTTTCCCGATGGTTTGAGCGTGATCGACGTGGCCGGCCAGTATCGCGGCCCTTCGGGCGAGATCACGCACGAGCGCAGCAAGATGGTGGTGGTCGTCGTCTTCGATCCGCCGTCGCACGTGGCCAAGGTGAGGGCGATCGTCGAGGCCTATATCCGCGCATTCCGCCAGCACGCGGTGTTCCACAGCGAACACCCGGTGTGCGCGGGCTAGG
>JBEPUH010000086.1:0-5893 GCA_041691635.1 Hyphomicrobiales bacterium | reverse complement strand
TCGTCCCGATGTTGCAATGCGGCTTGTTCCGCTCAAACTTCGCCTTCGTCATGTTCGTCTTCCTTGCTTAATCGGATTTGTTAGCCGGCCAACTTCGCCACGACCTTGTCGGCCTCGGCCTGCGGCACTGCTGCGTAATGGTCGAACGTCATGCTGTAGGCCGCGCGACCCTGGGTCATCGACCGCAGCGTGTTCACGTAACCGAACATGTTGGCCAGCGGGACCATGGCATCGATGACCTGCGCGTTGCCGCGGGCATTCATGCCGAGGATCTGGCCGCGGCGGCTGTTCAAGTCGCCGATGCAGTCGCCCATGTAGTCGTCCGGCGTCACCACCTCGACCTTCATGATCGGCTCGAGCAGCTTGCACTGCGCCTTCGCCAGGCCTTCGCGGAAGGCCGCGCGGGCGGCGATTTCGAACGCCAGCACGCTGGAGTCGACGTCATGGTAGTTGCCGTCGGTCAGCGTCACCTTGAAGTCGATCACCGGGAAGCCGGCGAGCACGCCGGTGTCACGCGAGGCCTCGAGGCCCTTTTCGACGCCGGGAATGAATTCCTTGGGCACCGAACCGCCGACGATCTTGTTCTCGAAGCTGTAGCCCGAACCCGGCGCGCCCGGCTCGAACGTGAGCTTGATGCGCGCGAACTGGCCCGAACCACCTGACTGCTTCTTGTGGGTGTAGTCGATGTCGGCCTTGCGGCCGAGCGTCTCGCGATAGGCAACCTGCGGGGCGCCGACGTTGGCGTCGACTTTGTAGGTCCGGCGCAAGATGTCGACCTTGATCTCGAGATGGAGCTCGCCCATGCCCTTGATGACGGTCTGGCCCGTCTCCTGGTCGGTCGAGACGCGGAACGTCGGGTCTTCCTGGACGAGACGGCCCAGCGCCTGGCCGAGCTTCTCCTGGTCGGCCTTCGACTTCGGCTCGATGGCGAGCTCGATGACGGGATCCGGGAAGTCCATCTTTTCGAGGATCACGGCGTGGTCTGGATCGCACAGCGTGTCGCCGGTGGTGACGCTCTTTAGGCCTGCGAGCGCAATGATGTCGCCGGCGCGGGCTTCCTTCACGTCTTCACGGTCGTTGGCATGCATCAGCAACATGCGGCCGACACGTTCCTTGCGGTCCTTCGTGCTGTTGAGCACGCCAGTCGCCGACTGGAGCACGCCCGAGTAGACGCGCGCGAAGGTGAGCGAGCCCACGAACGGGTCGGTCATGATCTTGAAGGCGAGCGCCGACATCGGCGCATCGTCGCTCGACGGCAGCGTGATCGCCTCGTCGGTGCCCATCTTGACGCCCTTGACGTCGGCCACGTCGCTCGGTGCCGGCAGGTAGTTGACGACGGCGTCGAGCATGGGCTGCACGCCCTTGTTCTTGAAGGCCGAGCCACACAGCACGGGAACGAACGCGTAGTTGATCGTGCCCTTGCGGATGCACTTGATCAGCGTGTCGTAGTCAGGCTCTTCGCCATCGAGGAACTTCTGCATGGCCACATCGTCCTGCTCGACGGCCATGTCGATCAGCTTGGCGCGGTATTCCGCGGCCTTTTCCTTAATGTCGGCCGGGATCTCGACGACCTCGAACTTGGCGCCGAGCGTCTCTTCCAGCCAGATGATCGCCTTGTTGGAGACGAGGTCGACCAGGCCCTTGTACTCTGACTCGATGCCGATCGGGAGCTGCGTCACCAGCGGCTTGGCACCCAGGCGATCGACGATCATGTCGACGGTGCGATAGAAGTTCGCGCCGGTGCGGTCCATCTTGTTGACGAAGCAGATGCGCGGCACGCCGTACTTGTCGGCCTGGCGCCACACGGTCTCGGACTGCGGCTCAACACCGGCAACCGAATCAAACACGCAAACGGCGCCGTCGAGCACGCGCAGCGAACGTTCGACCTCGATCGTGAAGTCGACGTGGCCGGGGGTGTCGATGATGTTGACGCGATAGCTCACGTCCTTGTACGGGCCGGTCTCGACTTTCCAGAAGCAGGTCGTCGCGGCCGACGTGATCGTGATGCCGCGCTCCTGCTCCTGCTCCATCCAGTCCATGGTCGCAGCGCCGTCGTGCACTTCGCCGATCTTGTGCGACTTGCCGGTGTAATAGAGCACGCGCTCGGTCGTCGTCGTCTTGCCGGCATCGATGTGCGCCATGATGCCGATGTTGCGATAGTGCGCGATGGGGGTCGTGCGAGCCATAGTTCGGGCTTTCTACTGGATAGAGGCTTGGCCGCTTACCAGCGGTAGTGAGCGAACGCCTTGTTGGCGTCGGCCATCTTATGGGTATCTTCGCGCTTCTTGACTGCGTTGCCGCGACGGTTGAAGGCGTCGAGCAGCTCGGCGGAGAGCTTCTCGGTCATGCTGTGGCCCGAACGGTCGCGAGCGGCCTGGATGATCCAGCGGATGGCGAGAGCCTGGCGGCGCTCCGGGCGCACTTCGACGGGCACCTGGTAGGTGGCGCCGCCGACGCGACGCGAACGGACCTCGACGGCCGGCTTCACGTTCTCGAGCGCCTCGTGGAAGGCCGGGACCGGATCCTGCTTCAGCTTCGATTCGACTTCGTCGAGGGCGCCGTAGACGACGCGCTCGGCGACCGACTTCTTGCCACGCTCCATGAGCGTGTTCATGAACTTGGAAATGACGATGTCGTGAAACTTGGCGTCCGGAAGGACTTCACGTTTTTCGGCAGCGCGACGGCGAGACATTCTTCGATCCTCCCCGTTCTACTTCGGACGCTTCGCGCCGTACTTCGAACGGCGTTGCTTGCGGTCCTTGACACCCTGCGTATCGAGGGTGCCGCGAATGATGTGGTAGCGGACGCCCGGAAGGTCCTTCACGCGGCCGCCGCGGATCATGACGACCGAGTGCTCCTGCAGATTATGGCCCTCGCCCGGGATGTAGCTCACCACTTCGTAGCTGTTGGTGAGGCGGACCTTGGCGACCTTGCGGAGCGCCGAGTTCGGCTTCTTCGGGGTCGTGGTGTAGACGCGGGTGCAGACACCACGCTTCTGCGGGCAGGCCTCGAGCGCCGGCACCTTGTTGTGCGACCTGAGCGGGTGGCGCTGTTTGCGGATCAGCTGATTGATAGTCGGCATCGAGTTCCGGTTTCCTTAACGCCCGTGTCGTTTCCGCCCAATCCACGCATCGGCACAAAGCGAATGCGCGGGCATAGCGGCAAGAGCGCAGCCCCGCGCGAGAAAAAACTTTGCGGCCTGAAGGCCTGACTTGTAACGGTCCTCGACGTCCAGCTGCGTCTAGGCTTGCGCCTACTACCAGCCCTTCCCCGAGGTGGCGCGCTTATATGGCCGCATTCCGTGGGCGTCAAGCACACTGCAGGGGTTTCGGCTTTGATTTCGTTGGTTATTCCTGCGTCCTCGTCGACGACTCGTTCCTGACTCACGCTCCATAAGCAGCGCAAGAATCTAACAACCATCTATGGGGGGTACACCGTACTTTCGGCACCAGTATGTGCACCGTTGCCTTGACAGCCGCTTTCAGTGTATGTCGACACCATGTTGCGGAATCGCACCCGAATGATCTCGGCTACCAAAGGTAAGACTTTGGGGCGGGGAACGTCGTGCGCGATCATCTGATCTAGAGCCGACCGAACCCCGACCCCGCCAGATGGCCGGGGTCCAAGCGCAGCAGGGTCCCGCCCTCCGGTAACGGAAGCGAGACCCGCGATGTCCTCCCAGACGATGCCGCCGACCCCGGTGCTCCATACGCCCCGCCTTGTGCTGCGTCCGGTGCGCACCAAGGACGCGCCGGTCATCCAGCGGCGATTTCCACGCTGGGACGTCGTGAAATGGCTGAATTCCGACGTTCCCTGGCCCTACCCGCCCGACGGCGCCGCGACTTTCGTGGCCAACTGCCTGGCCGAGATGGCGCGGGGCGAGAAGTCCCATTGGGCGATCGTCCCGCGCAAGGGACCGGCCGACCTGATCGGGCTGATCGACCTGTGGCCCGACGACGGCACCGGCCGCGACCAGCGCGGCTTCTGGCTCGACCCGGACTACCAGGGCAAGGGCCTGATGACCGAGGCCGCCGACCGCGTGACCGACTACGCCTTCCGCGAGCTGGGCTGGCCCTGCCTGTGGCTGACCAACGCCCAAGAGAACCACGCCTCGCGCCGCATCAAGGAAAAGCAGGGCGCGCGGCTGGTCGAGCTGCTGATTTCGCGCTGCGTCAGCGGCCAGGTCGAGCAAATGGTCTGGCAACTGACCCGCAAGGACTGGATGGCGCGCCAGACGGCCTGACGTCATCGGCCCCAAAAGAAAAAGGCCGTCGTCTTGCGACGACGGCCTTCGATTGTCTGGTGGCGCGACCTTAGTCGGCCGCGCGCTCTTCCTCGAGCGTCGGGACCGGCTGGTCCTCGCCGTCGGCGCCGGCGGCCAGGATGGCGCGGTCGCGCTGCGCGGCGATCGCCTTCAGGCGGTTGACCACACCGCCGGTACCCGCCGGGATCAAGCGGCCGACGATGACGTTCTCCTTGAGGCCCTGCAGCGTGTCGATGCGGCCCGAAACGGCGGCCTCCGTCAGCACGCGCGTGGTCTCCTGGAAGGACGCCGCCGAGATGAACGACTTGGTCTGCAGCGACGCCTTGGTAATGCCGAGCAGGACCGGGTCGGCCTTGGCCGGCTTCAGCTTCTCCGACAGCAGCTTGGCGTTCTCGAGCTCGTACTCGCCCTTGTCGATCTGCTCACCGATCAGGAAGGTCGAGTCGCCGGCATCCGTGATCTCGACCTTCTGCAGCATCTGACGCGCGATCGTCTCGATGTGCTTGTCGTTGATCTTCACGCCCTGCAGGCGATAGACCTCCTGGATCTCGTTGACGAGATATTCGGCCAGCTTCTCGATGCCGAGCACGCGCAGGATGTCGTGCGGCACCGGATTGCCGTCGATCAAGAGATCGCCGCGTTCCACGAAGTCGCCTTCCTGGACCGCGATGCGCTTGGTCTTCGGGATTAGGTACTCGACAGGCTCCGCACCCTCGCCTTCCGGCACGATGAGCACGCGGCGCTTGTTCTTGTAGTCCTTGCCGAATTCGATGCGGCCCGGGATGTCGCAGATGATCGCGAAATCCTTGGGCTTGCGGGCTTCGAACAGCTCGGCCACGCGCGGCAGGCCGCCCGTAATGTCGCGGTTCTTGCCGCCCTCGCGCGGGATGCGCGCGAGGATGTCGCCGGCATGGACCTCCTGACCATTCTCGACCGAGAGCACCGAGTCGAGCGACAGCAGGTACCGGGCCTCCTGGCCGTTGGCCAGCATGATCGGGTTGCCGTCGGCGCCGTGGATGGCGATGCGCGGACGCAGATCGCCGCCGCGCGCCTGGCCCTTCCAGTCGACGACGACACGGTTCGAGATGCCCGTGGAGTCGTCGATCACTTCGCGCATCGAGGTGCCTTCGACGAGGTCGACATAGACCGCCTTGCCGGCCTTCTCGGTGATGATCGGCAGGGTGTAGGGGTCCCACTCGGCGAGTTTCAGGCCCTTGGTGACCTGGGTGTCGTTGTCGACCAGCAGTCGCGCGCCGTACGGCACGCGATGCTTGGCGCGCTCGCGCTGGTTGGCATCGATCAGGACCAGCTCGGTGTTGCGGCCCATCACGACCGGAACTCCCTGGCTGTTCATCACGATGTTGCGGTTGCGCACCTGGATCGTGCCGTCGTGGCTGGCTTCGATGTTCGACTGCTCCGCACCACGCTGTGCGGCGCCGCCGATGTGGAAGGTGCGCATGGTGAGCTGGGTGCCCGGCTCGCCGATCGACTGAGCGGCGATGACGCCCACCGCCTCGCCGATGTTGACCTTGGTGCCACGGGCCAGATCGCGGCCGTAGCACTTGCCGCAGACACCGATCTTGGTCTCGCAGGTCAGCACCGAGCGGATGCGCAGCTCTTCGATACCGG
>JBEPUH010000085.1:0-5973 GCA_041691635.1 Hyphomicrobiales bacterium | reverse complement strand
TGGACGAGGGCCTGCGCTTCGCCATCCGCGAGGGCGGCCGCACCGTCGGCGCGGGTGTTGTCACCAAGGTCGTGAAGTAGTGCTATAGAGAGGCCGCCGCCGGGTAAGACTGGCGGCGGTGACGTGTAGGAGTGTAGCTCAGTTGGTAGAGCATCGGTCTCCAAAACCGAGGGTCGTGGGTTCGAGTCCCTCCGCTCCTGCCATTATTTGTAGAATGGCGATCAATGATTAAGAATCCGTTCGAGTACATCCGTGAAGTCCGCTCCGAGGTCGCCAGGGTCACCTGGCCGACGCGGCGCGAGACCATGGTCACGACCGCGATGGTCTTCATTTTCGTCGTGATCGCGGCGTTGTTTTTCCTGGTTGCCGACAAGGTCATCGCCTTCGTCGTGCAGCTGCTGCTCGGGGTTTCTTGATATGGCTCATCGTTGGTACGTCGTTCATGCCTATTCGGGCTTCGAGAACAAGGTCGCCTCGTCGATCCGCGAGCAGGCTGAAAAGAAGGGCCTGGCCGAGGATATCTCGCAGGTCATGGTGCCGACCGAGGAAGTGGTCGAGATACGCCGCGGCGCCAAGGTCAACACCGAGCGCAAGTTCTTCCCGGGCTACGTGCTTGTGAAGATGGACCTCACCGACGACACTTGGCATCTGATCAAGAACACCGCCAAGGTCACGGGCTTCCTGGGCGGCGGTGGCCGCGGCAAGCCGGTGGCGATCTCCGAGGCCGAGGCCGGCCGGATCCTGAAGCAGGTGCAGGAGGGCGTCGAACGGCCCAAGCCCGCCGTCAGCTTCGAGGTCGGCGAGCAGGTCAAGGTGGCCGACGGCCCGTTTGCCTCGTTCAACGGCACTGTCGAGGATGTCGACGAGGAGCGCGCCCGCCTCAAGGTCGCGGTGTCGATCTTCGGCCGCTCCACCCCGGTCGAGCTCGACTACGCGCAGGTCGAAAAGCTCTAGGCAGGCCCTAATATAGGGCCCGCCCGGAGGCTGAAAATCAGGGGTTGTGGGGCGCCGGGGAACTTGGTACACCCCGCGCCTTCGGAAGGGCTGGCCTCAGGGTCGGCCTTTTCGTATTCGGCCGGATCGATCTCAAAAGTCCTTATGGATCAAGAGGTTGGCTGGAAACCAGAGGTGTGGGAGGCCCGCCATGGCCCGACCACGCCGCCCATAGGAGGGCAAGAATGGCCAAGAAGATTCAGGCCTATGTGAAGCTGCAAGTGCCAGCGAACAAGGCCAACCCGTCCCCGCCGATCGGGCCCGCGCTCGGTCAGCAGGGCGTCAACATCATGGAATTCTGCAAGCAGTTCAACGCGCGCACGCAGAAGATGGAAGCGGGCATGCCGATCCCGGTGGTTATCACCGTGTTCCAGGATCGCAGCTTCACCTTCATCACCAAGACGCCGCCGAACACCTACTTCCTGAAGAAGGCGGCGGGCGTCGAGGCGGGCGCCAAGACGGTCGGCACGCAGATCGTCGGCAAGGTGACCAAGAAGCAGATCGAGGAGATCGCCAAGCAGAAGATGCCGGACCTCAACTGCGATTCGATCGAATCGGCGATGGCCCAGATCATCGGCTCCGCCCGCTCGATGGGCCTTCAGGTGGTGGAGTAAGCCATGGCCGCAAATATTCAAAAGGGCGGAAAGCGTTTCAAGGCGGCCGCCGCCATTGTCGACCGTGACAAGACCTACGGCCTCGAAGAGGCGGTGAAGATCGTCAAGGCGAACGCCAAGGCCAAGTTCGACGAGACCATCGAGGTCGCCATGAACCTCGGCATCGATCCGCGCCACGCCGACCAGGCGGTGCGCGGCATGGTCGATCTGCCGAGCGGCACCGGCAAGTCGGTACGCGTGGCGGTGTTCGCCCGCGGCGCCAAGGCCGACGAGGCCAAGGCCGCCGGCGCCGACATCGTCGGAGCCGACGACCTCGCCGAGAAGATCAACGCGGGCGAGATGAATTTCGAGCGCTGCATTGCCACGCCCGACATGATGGGCGTGGTCGGCCGTCTCGGTAAGGTGCTGGGCCCGCGCGGCCTGATGCCCAACCCGAAGCTCGGCACGGTGACGCAGGACGTGGCCGCCGCGGTCAAGGCCGCCAAGGCCGGCTCGATCGAGTTCCGCGCCGAGAAATCGGGCATCGTCCATGCCGGCGTCGGCAAGGCCTCGTTCAGCGAGGACGCCATCGCCGCCAACGTCAAGGCGCTGGTGACCGCGATCAATCGCGCCAAGCCCGCCGGCGCCAAGGGCACCTTCATCAAGAAGGTGTCGCTCAGTTCGACCATGGGTCCGGGTATCAAGCTCGACCCGGCGTCCGCGATCAACAGCTGATCGCAGGCGCAGTCACGAGTTTCCGTCGTCAGTCATCCGGCAAAATCGGGTGGTCGGCGGCGGAGGGAACGAAGGGACCGCAAGGTTCTTGAGTTCCACCTGTCCGAGACCGCAGGTGCCTCACTCTTCGGAGTGGGCGTAATGGGGAAACCCGCCAGCGCAGACGGGGGCAAGGGAATTTCCGCTCGCATGCGAATGCGCGCGAAAGGACCTGAACTTCCGGGGCAGGCGAGCGAGACCATCCGGTCTCCGTTCGCGCTAACCCGCTAACGGAGGCTGTGTGGTCTTAACGCAGCCGGTTCGATCCGGATCCTCTGGATCGGACCTATGTTGGAGAAAGCCGTGAATCGTTCGGAAAAGGCCGAGGCGATCGTCGAGCTGAACCGGATCTTCAAGGACACGAACCTGATGGTGATCACTCGCCAGACCGGTTTGACCGTCCAGGAAGTGACGGACCTGCGCCGCAAGGTCAGGGCAGCCGGCGCGAGCTACAAGGTCGCGAAGAACCGTCTCACGTTGCGTGCCCTCGAGGGCACGCCCTTCACGGCGCTCGGACCCTTGTTCAAGGGCCCGACTGCCATCGCTTACTCCAAGGATCCGGTTGCCGCGGCGAAAGTCGTGGCGGCCTTCGCCAAGAACAACGAGAAGCTGACCATCGTCGGCGGCGCACTCGGTGAGAAGACTTTGGACGTCGCTGGCGTCCAGACCCTCGCCTCGCTGCCCTCCCTCGATGCTCTGCGCGGCCAGATCATCGGTCTCCTCCAGGCTCCGGCGACGAAGATCGCCGGTGTGCTGGCGGCGCCCGCCGGTCAGGTCGCTCGCGTGATCGCGGCGTACGGAGCCAAGGAAGACGGCGCGAAGGCCGCGTGAGCCTCAGCGTATCGACATAACGTTCAACGAAGTTCGGGTTACTAGGAGAGAGAAATGGCTAATCTGGAAAAGCTGGTCGACGAGTTGTCGGCTCTGACGGTCATCGAGGCCGCTGAGCTCAGCAAGCTGCTTGAGACGAAGTGGGGCGTCAGCGCCGCCGCTCCGGTCGCCGTTGCCGCCGCTGCCGCTGCCGCTCCGGCCGAGGTCAAGGACGAGTTCACCGTCGTCCTCGCCGCCGTCGGCGACAAGAAGATCAACGTCATCAAGGTGGTCCGCGAGATCACCGGTCTTGGCCTCAAGGAAGCCAAGGACCTGGTCGAGGCCGCGCCGAAGGCCGTCAAGGAAGGCGTGCCGAAGGCCGATGCCGAGAAGCTCAAGGCGAAGCTCGAGGCCGAAGGCGCCAAGGTCGAGCTCAAGTAGGACAGTTACCGGTCGGGCCGGCTTCCTTTTGGGGAGCCGGCCCCATCGGGCCTCTTTTCAAAGCGGACTTGCCACCCCATTTAGGCAGGTCCGCTTCGATAAGTGGCCCTCTGCAAGGGATGGGACGAGCGGCTGGCGGGCCGCGAGTTCCGAGAAAGCAGAGGGTGTTTCTACCGCCCTTGAACCTATCGAGGACGCACGATGGCCACGGCCTTCAACACGCGCAAAAGAATTCGTCGTTTCTTCGGCCACATCGAATCGGTGGCGCCGATGCCGAACCTCATCGAGGTCCAGAAGAGCTCCTACGAGAATTTCCTCCAGCGGATGATCCCTGCGGCCAAGCGCACGCAGTCGGGCCTGCAGGAAGTTTTCCGCGGCGTGTTCCCGATCAAGGACTTCGCCGAGCGCTCGAGCCTCGAGTTCGTGAAGTACGAGTTCGAGGAGCCCAAGTACGACGTCGAGGAGTGCCAGCAGCGCGGCATCACCTTCGCCGCCCCGCTCAAGGTCACGCTCCAGCTCGTGGTGTGGGACATCGACGAGGAAGCCGGCTCGCGCTCGATCCGCGATATCAAGGAGCAGGACGTCTACATGGGCGACATGCCGCTCATGACCGACAACGGCACCTTCATCGTCAACGGCACCGAGCGCGTGATCGTCTCGCAGATGCACCGCTCGCCGGGCGTCTTCTTCGACCATGACAAGGGCAAGACCCACTCCTCGGGCAAGTACCTGTTCGCCGCCCGCATCATCCCGTACCGCGGCTCGTGGCTCGACTTCGAGTTCGACGCCAAGGACCTGATCCACGTCCGCATCGACCGCCGCCGCAAGATCCACGTGACGACGCTGCTGCTGGCACTCGACAACGACGCGACCGCCAAGAAGCGCGCCGCCGCCGTCGCCAAGGGCATGCTACTCGATCCGTCGGAGGCCCAGGGCCTGACGCCGGAGGAGATCCTGGCGTCGTTCTACGGCCAGGTCGTCTACAAGCGCGACAAGGAAGGCTGGAACACCGTCTTCGACGGCGATTCGATGAAGGGCGTGAAGCTGACGCACGACCTGATCAACGCCAAGACCGGCAAGGCGGTGGCCGACGCCGGCGCCAAGATGACGCCGCGCCTGCTCACCAAGCTCAAGGAAGCCGGTCTCAAGGAAGTCCGCGTCTCGAACGAGGAGCTGATCGGGCGCTACGCCGCACTCGACATCATCAACGAGAAGACGGGCGAGATTTACGTCGAGGCCGGCCAGGAGATCACCGAGGCGGTGCTCACCCTGTTCGGCGAGCATGACATCGACATCCTGCCGACGCTCGCCATCGACCACACCAACGTCGGTCCCTACATCCGCAACACCTTGGCGGCCGACAAGAACTCGAACCGGGAAGAGGCGCTGCTCGACGTCTACCGCGTCATGCGTCCCGGCGAGCCGCCGACGCTCGAGCAGGCCGAAACCCTGTTCCAGGGCCTGCTGTTCGACATCGACCGCTATGACCTCTCGCCGGTGGGCCGCGTGAAGATGAACATGCGCCTGGGCTTCGAGGGCGTGCCCGACAGCCAGCGCACGTTGCGCCGCGCCGACATCCTGGCGGTGGTCAAGGTGCTGCACGACCTCAAGGACGGTCGCGGCGAGATCGACGACATCGACCATCTCGGCAACCGCCGAGTCCGCTCGGTCGGCGAGCTGATGGAGAACCAGTACCGAGTCGGCCTGCTCCGCATGGAGCGCGCCATCCGCGAGCGCATGAGCTCGATCGACATCGACACCGTGATGCCGCACGACCTGATCAACGCCAAGCCGGCGGCGGCGGCGGTGCGCGAGTTCTTCGGCTCCTCGCAGCTCTCGCAGTTCATGGACCAGACCAATCCGCTGTCGGAAGTGACGCACAAGCGGCGTCTCTCGGCGCTCGGACCGGGCGGTCTCACGCGCGAGCGCGCCGGCTTCGAGGTGCGCGACGTGCATCCGACGCATTATGGCCGCATCTGCCCGATTGAGACGCCGGAAGGCCCGAACATCGGCCTGATCAACTCGCTGGCGACCTACGCGCGCGTCAACCAGTATGGCTTCATCGAGAGCCCGTACCGCAAGGTCACCAACGGCCGCACCAGCGACGACGTCATCTATCTGTCGGCGATGGAGGAGGGCCGCTACACGGTCGCCCAGGCCAACGCCGAGATCGATCCGCGCGGCAAATTCGTGTCGGAGCTCGTGCAGTGCCGCAAGGGCGGCGAGTACATCCTCGCCCGTCCCGACACGATCGACTTCATCGACGTCTCGCCCAAGCAGATCGTCTCCGTCGCCGCGGCGCTCATCCCGTTCCTCGAGAACGACGACGCCAACCGCGCGCTGATGGGCTCGAACATGCAGC
>JBEPUH010000084.1:0-6067 GCA_041691635.1 Hyphomicrobiales bacterium | reverse complement strand
ATAGCTCGATCCCCCGAAGTTCAGATGATAATAAGGCGAATCGCGCCATCGCCTCTTTCAACAAATTGGCGATCGACTGATCTGGAAAGGTATTGAGTCAGACGCTTTCCGTGAAACAGTTAGACAGATCGAATTCACGTCGCGTTCTCGCCCCTTTGTCGGCGTGGCGGAGCAAGTGCTAACGGGCATGTCGAACTAACACATGCTCGGAACCTATTGACCCTGTGCCTGTTACCTTCCGAGTTCAATCGCGTTTCCGCGAATCTTTCTCCGAGAATGCAATGACTGAGATCGCCCCTGCAGTTCGGCAGACAGCGCGCACCGGAATACCGGCAGCAGTCGTGAAGTCTGGGCTGACCATCTGGACGATCGGACACTCGACGCGTCCCTTGGACGAGTTCCTCGATTTGCTGGCGGAAAATCGCATCAAAGTCATTGTCGATGTCCGCAGCTATCCCGGCTCGCGGCATTGTCCGCAGTATGGACAAGCGGCGTTGCGCGAAACGTTGGCCGAACACGGTGTTGAATATCGCTGGTTGGACATGCTTGGCGGCCGTCGTCGGGCGCGTTTGGATTCGCCTAACACCGTGTGGCGCAATGCTTCGTTTCGTGGATACGCCGATTACATGCAAACCGTTGAGTTCGATCGGGGACTTGAAGAGCTGCTCACGCTTGCACGCAAAGGGCGCAGCGCCGTGATGTGCGCCGAGGCGGTGTGGTGGCGCTGCCACCGTTCGATGATCGCCGATGCCTTGAAGGCGCGCGGTGTCCGCGTGCTGCATATCATGGGTCCAAACACTGCGACCGAACATCCATGGACCGCGCCGGCGCGTATCGTCGATGGCAATTTGACGTATGCGACGGGTGCTTGAAGCGCGGCCGCCGCGTGGACATGTCGCGCGTAACGCTCCTTGCGATGAAGTGATCAAGGTCGGTCATAAATGTCGACATTCGATCAGAGTTGAAATGCCCTTCGGAGGAAATAGCCACATGCCTCGCAAACCCTCCGCTACTTGCAACGACGCACTGCTCCGTCAACGCGCGTTATCCAGATGGGACAACGAGGGCGGGGCTGGGCCATGTGGTCCGGCGACGGCTCCCACATCCGTTAAAGATCGAGCTCCAGCTCCCAAAGCGGCCGACGCCGAGTTGGAGGCCCTCCACGTCCGCGTCATCGCGTTGGAGAACCTGGTGATTTCCCTGCTTGTTGCAGCATCGGATCGACAACTCGAACGGGCCGAGGAAATGGCGCGCTACATATCTCCGAGGCCGGGCTTTACCCATCATTCGCTGACGACTCGTGCGGCCGCCCACATGATAGGGCTTGTTGAGCGGGCCTCTCGCTTCCGCGGCGGAAAACCGTCGTAAACCGGCCGAGTGGAGTGCTGTCCGCCAAGTCAATTTTCATTTAAATGATGGATCGTGGCTCGCCGGTTTAAAGTTGGCGCTCGACGATCAATTGCTTGATCGCTGCGATTGCCTTGGCGGGGTTCAGTCCCTTCGGACAGGTATCAGTGCAGTTCATGATCGTGTGGCAGCGATAGAGCTTGAATGGGTCTTCCAGCGCATCTAACCGTTCATCGGTCGACTCGTCGCGTGAATCGACAATCCAGCGGTACGCCTGAAGCAGGATGGCTGGCCCTAGGTAACGGTCACCGTTCCACCAATAACTGGGGCAACCCGCCGTGCAACAGAAGCACAGAATGCATTCCCACAGACCATCGAGTTGGGCGCGCTCCTCCTTGGATTGGAGCCGCTCTCTATTGGGGGGCGCGGGAGTGTCGGCCTTCAGCCAAGGCTCGACGGCGCGGTATTGGGCAAAGGCATGTCTCAGGTCGGGCACGAGGTCTTTCACCACCGCCATGTGCGGCAACGGCGTGATCCGAATCGGACCCCGTACGTCGTCGATCGGCTTGAGGCAGGCGAGCGTGTTCACCCCGTCGATGTTCATGGCACAGGAGCCGCAGATGCCCTCGCGGCAAGAGCGGCGGAACGTCAGCCCCGAGTCGACCTCGTTCTTGATCTTAATCAGCGCGTCCAGGACCATAGGGCCGCATGCGTCGAGGTCGATGTCGTAGGTGTCCATGCGCGGATTGGCACCGTCGTCAGGGTTCCATCGGTAGATATGGAACGCGCGCACGCGCTTTGCGCCGGTGGGCGCCGCGTAAGTCTCGCCCTGTCCGACACGGCTGTTCTTGGGGAGGTTGAAAGCGACCATGATCTCCTCGGCCGTTGTCCTGACGCTCCAGTTGAATCGCTTCTTCGGCGGAACCACTGAAACCCCGTACGTCGGTGTCAGGGTACAGCATGTCGAAGGTATCCTTACCCCTAAAGCCCCAACCGCAAAGCCGCGACAATGCAGAACAACGCGGCGACGATGCAGAGCCCGCGCTGAAACAGCAGCATCGCAATCCGGATCGCGTCGTTGTGGATATAGTCTTCGATGACCACGCGTAAACCCAGTTCCATGTGCCAGAAAGTGGCAACGATCAGGCACAGGATAAGGACCAACGGCACCGGCGCATGCAGCCAGGCGATCATGCCGGCCCGGGTCGTGCCTTGAAGGCCGATGATTGAGGCGATGAACCACAGAGTCAGCGGCACCAGCGCGATCGAGGTCAGACGCTGCCCCCACCACGCTGCGGACCCGGAGCGGGCCGAACCGAGGCCGCGTGCGCGGCCGAGCTCGGAGCGGAGAGTATCAATGCGAATGCTTTTGCCCTGCTTTGTCATCGCCACGCCACGAAGGCGACGATCCACAAGATCAGCGTGGCGATCGCGGTCATGCAAATCGCTCCCCAACCGGTGATACGGTAAACCCGGTTCTCGAACCCTGGACGCACGGGTTCCTGCTGGGCCAGGCTACCGAATCCCCAACCCGCGTCCCACACCAGATGACGAATGCCCAGGAACAGATGAAGCAGCAGCGCCGCCGCCCAACACAGCAGCAGGGCAATCCCGACGCCCGACCCAATGAAGCCCTGCACCGTCGTGAAGGCCGGCTCGGACGCCGCTGCGGCGACCAGCCACCAAGTCATCAGCAACGCGCCGAGCGAGAGGGCGACGCCCGTAACCCGGTGGCCGATCGACAGCACCATGCTGACTGGCCATCGGTAGACTTGCAGATGGGGTGACAACGGGCGGCGAACCAGCTTGCCATCACTCTTGCGCGCCACCAAGAGCGCGTCGCGGACGTCCTTCATGGAAGTCTATCTCTGTTGCCCCGATCAGGGAACGCGGTGCGCTGAGCCGTTAAGCTTTCTTAACCGAGGCGGCAGACAGGGTCAACGCGGCGACCGATGCGTCTCAGGGGGAGTCCAAAGGACTGGAGCGCGGGGCCGGCCGGCGAGTGTTGCTCGTCTTCAGCGCGGCCATCTCATCGACGGCTGATCCTTCGGTGACGAACGAAGCATCGGCGACGGGAGGTGCGCGAAACTAACCGCTTGGCTCATATATCCCGCTCGAGGGCGTCATGACCGGGTCTGGTATTGTCAGGTCGTCCGGCGGTATCACCACCGCTCTCTCGCTTTGTCTGGTGGCAAATCTGGCGCCTCTCATGGCGTTCCCGGCCGTTCTGCCGGAGATTTCGAGAGCCTGGCAACTCAGCGCAGCCGACGCCGGCTGGATCGGCGGAATCTACTTCGCCGGCTATGCTCTCGCTGTTCCAGTCTTGTCCGGGGCGGCCGACCGCTTCGACGGTCGCTGGCTGGTTGCGGCTTCGTCGCTCCTGGGGGCCGCCACAGGCTTCGCATTTGCGGAGCTGGCAAACGGCTTTTGGCTGGCGCTCGTCCTACGATTCTTGGGAGGTGTCGCCCTCGCGGGCATCCATATGCCTGGACTGGTACTGCTTACGGAACGGATCGAAGGGCCGAACCAGGCCTGTGCCATCTCATTCTATACGGCCAGCTACGCACTCGGCAGCTCTGGTTCATTCCTGCTCGCCGGCGTGGCCAGCGCCCTGCTTGGATGGCGTTACGCGTTCTTGGTCAGTGCAATCGGACCCCTGCTGGCCGTCATCGCGGTTGCTGGTCTTTCTTCGCCGCCGCCGCGTCAGGCGTCCGCCGACTCGATCCTGGACTTTCGCGGCGTGCTGCGGAATCGCACGTTCATGGCGTACGTGTTCGGCTTTGCCGGGAACACTTGGGAAGTGTTCGGGATCCGTGTCTGGTTTGTAGCCTGCCTCGCTTGGACAGTGCGCATACCGGGCAACGAACTCGATCTGCCCAATCTCGCCGTGATCGCCGGTCTGGCATCGTTAGCTGGGGTGCCCGCTAGCATTTTTGTTGCCGAAGTCGCATCAAGGTGGAGCAGGCCACACGTCATTGTAGTCACCTGTGTCGTTTCGGTGGCGGTGTGTGTTGCGCTCGCTGCGACAGTCGGCGGCAACGTGGCCCTCGTTCTCTCCCTCCTGATCTTATTGCAGATTACCAGCTTCGCCGATGTGGGCGCACTCGGTGTGGGTGCCGTGATGTCGCTGGAACATGGGCGCCGAGGCGCGGCGATGGCAGTCTATGCCCTTACCGGCTTTACCACCGGGTTTCTGGGTCCGGCCGCGATCGGCTTTGTGCTCGACCTGTTCGGCGGCAGTGAGAGCGCCTCAGGTTGGACCGCAGCTTTTCTCGTCATGGCATTGGGGTCCACAGCAGCAGCCCTCGCAGTATGGTCGGCGCGGAGTGCTGGTCACGCAAAGCGCGTTTGGAGAGAAGGCGTATGACGAACTTAGCGGATTGCAAGTCACACAAAATGTCAGCTCATCGAACACTTCGCGCGGCCGCGGATAGAATTCACCCCGACGGTCGGCCATGCGATCGGGAAGAAAGACACGAGCGCCGGGTGTATAATCTGTCATGCGTCCTTTTTCAGTAATGGATGTTCCCGATTCGCGACGCGCCTGGCGCATGGTCACTGCGGCCTTTGTCGTTGGCTTCGTCGTCTTCGGGACGATCTACAGCTTCGGCGTCTTCCTTGAGCCTATAGCGTCGGACTTCCAAACCAGTCGCGTGGCAACGTCCGCGTTGTTTTCGATCACCAGCTTGATCTTCTATCTCGGCGGCTCTGTCACCGGACATCTCGGCGACCGCTTCGGCCCGAGGCTCATGGTCGCCACCGGTGCCGCGATGATGGGGGCCGGTCTCGTTCTCATGGCCTTCGTCGATCGGCTGTGGGTCGGTTACATCGTCTACGGTATTGGTGTCGGCGCGGGCACGGCGTGCGCCTACATACCGACACTGGCCGTTGTCGGCGGGTGGTTCGTCAAGCGGCGCAATACTGCCCTGGGAGTGGCCGCAGCGGGCACGGGATGCGGCATGTTGATCGTCCCGCCAGTTGCCGCCGCACTGATCGACTGTTGCGGCTGGCGCCATGCCATTGTGTTTCTGGGCATCGGTTGCGCTTCACTTCTGGCGGCCTGCGCCGCGGTCGTGTTGCGTCCGCCGCTTGTAAGCGCCGCTACCCATCGCCCATTGCGCCGTGTTGTCCGCTCGCCCGAGTTCGCGATGCTATACGCGTCCTGGGTCTTCGCGACGACGGCACTCTTCGTGCCGTTCGTGTTTCTGCCAGCGTTCGCACGCGACCATGGCGCCGGTCACGTGGCGGCCTCGGCGCTGCTCTCGTTGTTCGGAGGCATCAGTATCCTGGGTCGCGTCGGCATTGGCACCTTGAGCGACAGGATCGGGATCGTGAGCGTTTTCAAGATTTCTGTCTTCGTGATGGGCGCCAGCTACGTATTGTGGTTGACCGCCGCATCTTACTACTCACTGATCGTGTTCGCGGTCGTCCTCGGGCTGGCCTATGGTGTCCGCATCGCATTGATGCCAAGCGTGCTGATCGAATTATTCGGACTGCAAAATCTCGGCGCGGTCCTCGGCATCTTTTTCACGGCATCGGGCATTTCCGCCACGTTGGGCCCTTTGCTCGCTGGCCTCGTCATTGATCACTCAGGAAACTACCGATGGGCAATCGCATTCGCTCTGGCGATGGGAATGTTGGGCTTTATCGCCGTCATCCCTCTGCGGCTCGGCCGTCTGAGGAGTGATCTTCCGAGTCAAATGTGATGGTTGGTCATTCT
>JBEPUH010000083.1:0-6463 GCA_041691635.1 Hyphomicrobiales bacterium | reverse complement strand
CGTCTGCCTCGTCGCTGCTATCGTATGGTGGATTTTATGAGTCTGGACCCTAGTTGACCAATTGAGAATGGCAAAAGGTAGTGGTGCTCGAGACGGAATCGAACCGCCGACCCCATCACTACGAATGACGCGCTCCAACGGCTGAGCTATCGGAGCGGGCGAGATGCTCGGGACGACGGTTGCCCGTAGCGGCTGTCCGACTTCATAGCTTCGTTACCCGCACATGCAGCACGGCCGCCTGGCCACCGCGCACCGCTGCAAGGCAGCGGGCGATCGCCCCTTCGACCTCGTCGGGATCGCTGACCAGCTCGCCGTGCGCGCCGGCGGCTTCGGCGACCTTGGCGAAATTCATGTCGGGCGCGAGGGCGGCGCCGAACTCGCCGCCGGCCTTGGCGTCGCCGTCGGGATAGACCCGCAGCGTCGCTTCCTTGACCGCCGACCAGCCACCGTTGTCGAGCACCACCGTCAGCACCGGCAACTTGTACTGGCGCGAGACGGCGAGCGCGGATTGCGGGTTGGAGAAATAGAAACTGCCGTCGCCGACGATCTGCACGATCGTGCGCTGGGGCAAGGCGAGCTTCAGCCCCAGCGCCGTGCCGCTGGAGAAGCCCAGCCCGCCGCCCGAGTAGCCGACGAGCGTGCCGGCTTGCGTGCGCGGCATCTGCTGCAGCACGACCGGGCCGTTGCGGATCGCCTCGTTGAGCACGATGGCCGAGGGATCGAGCGCCCGGGCCAGCGACGCGCAGACGAAGGCGGGCGTGATCTCGCCCTCCTTGCCGCGCTGGGCGGCCGCCGTGGCCGCCAGCGCGCGCCGCGCCTTGCCCTCTTCCGCCAGCGCCGCGACCCGCGCCGCCGCCCGTGCCGCGAAGCCCGCGTCGGCTTTCGCCTTCAAGGCCTCGAGCAGGTCCGACAGGATGCGGTGGCTGTCGCCCTGGAGCCGCAGGTTGCCGGGAAAGGTCCACATCGGGAAATTGCGCTTCTCGGCATCGATGTCGATCTGCGCCCACCAGGTCGCGGGATTGTCCGGCGAGTCACTGGGGATCCACGGCACGTCGACGTCGACCAGCAGCCCGACATCGGCATCGGCCAGCGCCTTGGCCGGCGCGAAGCCGCCATGGCACGGCGAGTCATGCGCCAGGTTCACGCATGACGGGCTGAACTCGACCACGCGGATGCCGGCGAAGCGCGCCAGCGCGTCGAGCACCGCGACGGTCGCGGTGTTGCGCCCGGCATAGGCAGTGATCAGCAACGGCCGCTCGGCCGCGAGAAGCTTTGTCGCGATCGCGTCGATTGCCGCGCGGTCGACGCCGCGCGCGGCCACGGCGCCAAAGCGCTCGGCCGGATAGGAGCGGATCTGGCCCTCCGACCAGTCCTCGGTCAGCGTCTCGCGCGGAAAGGTGAGATAGACCGGTCCCCTGGGATCGCTCTCCATCACCGTGTGGGCGCGGCGCAGCACTTCCTTGGCGATCACGCCGGAGGGCAGGTTGTATTCCCACTTGGTGTAGGGCCGCACGATGCCGGCCTGGTCGAACGGCTCCTGCACGAAATGCACGTAGTTGTCGCGCGTGCCCAGCAGCTCGCGGCGCGAGGTGAAGGGCGCCTTGCCCGCCATCAGCATCACCGGGATGCGCGCGCGGCAGAGATTATGCAGCGCCATCGCCGAATTGGCGGTGCCGGCATCGACGTGGACCATCACGCCCTGGCCGCGGCCGGTGGCCAGGGCGTAGCCCGCCGCCATGTGGACGGCGGTGTTCTCGTGCGGGCAGAGCAGGACTTCCGGCATCTTGCGGCCGAGCTTTTTGAAGTTGGCCATCGCCTCGATCAGCGGCGCGTGGTCGGTGCCGAAGTTGCAGAACAGGTAATCGAAGCCGATCTCGGTCAGCCCCTCGAGGAAATAATGCGCCGTCGAGTGGCGCGCCTCGTTGCCGTTCGCCGGTTGGTTGGCCATCGCCGTCTCAGTCGAGCTTGATGTTGGCGGTCGCCGCGACCTGCTTCCAACGCGCGGTGTCGCGGGCGATCAGCTCGCCGAAATCCTTGGACGACATCGAGCGGCCGTCGACCGAGATGGCCTCCAGCGCGGCGCGCACCGCGGGCGTGTCGATCACGTCGGCGATCACGTCCTGCAGCAGGGCCACGATCTCGACCGGCGTGCCGGCCGGCGCCACGATGCCGGTCCACAGCGCGATCTCCATGTCGGGGATGCCGGCTTCGGCCATGGTCGGCACGTCGGCGAAATCCGGCGGCCGGTGCGCCGTCGTCACCGCGAGCGCGCGCAGCTTGCCGCCCTTCAGCGGCCCGGCGATCGGGCCGGAGTCGGCCAACGCCATCAACACCTGGCCCGCCATGACCGCCTGCACCGCGTCGCCGCTGCCCTTGTAGGGGATGTGCTGGAACGTCGACTGTGTGCGCAGGTTGAACAGCTCCGACGCGAGCTGGAACGGCGTGGCGCTCGAGGCGTAGTTGGCGAGCTTGGGGTTGGCGCGGGCGTACTCGACCAGCTCCTTCACCGACTTCACCGGCTGGTCGGCGCCGACCACCAGGAGCAGCGGGAATTCTGCCAGCAGCGACACCGGCACGAAATCCTTCTGCGGATCGTAGGGCAGCCTGGAATAGACCGCGGGATTGATGGTCATCGGCCCGCTCGGCGCCACCAGCAGCGTGTAGCCGTCGGGCGCGGCCTTGGCGACCAGTTCCGCTGCGACGATCGACTGCGCGCCCGGCTTGTTGTCGACCACCACCGGCTGGTTGAGCTTGGCCTGCAGCCGCGCCGCGACGATGCGCGCGATCAGGTCGTTGCCGCCGCCCGGCGAATAGCCGACGACCAGCCGGATCGGCTTGCTGGGATACTGCTGGGCGAGGGCGGGGCCGCCCAGGGTCGAGGCGATTGCAGCAAGGGCAAGAAGCAGGCGTCTGGTCATGCCGCGAAGCCTAGGCCGCCGCGTCCATCGCCGCCAGTATTCTTGCATACTCTGCCGCTCGCCACCCTTGAATCGGAAGCGCCACGGTGCACCAATGAGTCCGTCTCGATCCGCCCCCGTCCCGGCCAAGGAATGCCTCATGCAGCGTACCATTGACGCCACCCTGCCCTCCCAGCGGATCATCGACGACGGCGACATGATGCTGTGGCGGGCGCTGCCGCTGCCCGCCCGGCAATCGCTCGGACCGTTCGTGTTCGTCGATCACTACCGCCACCACAGCCGGCGCGGCATCGGCGACAAGCCCCATCCGCACGCCGGGATCGAGGTCATCAGCTATCTGCTCGAGGGTAACGTCGAGCATCGCGACAGCGAGGGTTTCAGCGACCGCCTCGGACCGGGCGACGCGCAGTGGATCCGCGCCGGCCGCGGCATGCTGCATGCCGAACAACCGGCCGGCGGCCGTCACGGGCTGCAACTGTGGACCAGTCTGCCGCCCGACCGGAAATTCATCGATCCGGCCTATGCCTCGTTCCACGCCGCCGATATCCCGGAGCTTCGGCGCCCCGGCGCGACGGTCCGGGTCGTTGCCGGGACCGTGGACGGCGCCGTGGGTCCGATGAAGACCACCAGCCCGACGATCTTCGCCCATGTCCATCTCGACGCCGGCGCGAGCGTCACGCTGTCGGTCGATGCGGCGGCCGAGCTTGGCGTCTATGTCCTGGACGGCGCCCTGGTCGGCGACGCCGGCACGCGCACTGGCACCCGTACTGGCCCGGGCGCGCTGACTTTCTTCTCCGCCGCCGGGGCGCAGGTCACCCTGACCGCCGCGCCGGACGGGTCGGCCGATGCAGCCCTGCTGGGCGGCGCCCCGGTCGAGGGCGAGCTGCTGTTCGCCGGACCCTTCGTCATGGATACGCCCGCGCATGTCGACCGCGCCCGGCGCGACTATGCCAGCGGCAAGATGGGACGGCTCGACGGCGTGCCGTTCTGACTCCACGACGCGCGCGCCTTCCCACCGCCTCTCGGCTATAAGCGGCCGCGATGGACTCCCTTCCCGTCGACGAAGCCCTGCCGCGCCTCAAGGCGGCCCTCGAAGGGCGTACCGGGGCCGTGCTGGTGGCGCCGCCGGGCGCCGGCAAGACGACGCGCGTGCCGCTCGCCCTGCTCGATGCGCCGTGGCTGGGGACAAGGAAGATCGTGATGCAGGAGCCGCGCCGGCTCGCCGCACGGGCCGCGGCGCGGCGCATGGCGGCGACCCTGGGCGAGGCGGTCGGCGAGACCGTCGGCTATCGCGTGCGCTTCGACACCAAGGTCGGCCCGCGCACGCGTATCGAGGTCGTGACCGATGGGTTGTTTGTGCGCCTGCTGCAGGACGACCCGTCGCTCGACGGCATCGGCTGCGTGATCTTCGACGAGCTGCACGAGCGCGGCCTGGAGACCGACCTGTCGTTCGCCCTGGTGCGCGAGGCGCAGACGGCGCTGCGCGAGGACCTGCGCGTGATTGCCATGTCGGCGACCCTCGATCCCGGCCCTGTCTCGGATCGCCTCGGTGGTGCACCGGTGATCGAATCCGCCGGCCGCATGTTTCCCGTCGACACGCGCTATCTCGACCGCGAGTCCGCCGGCCGTCTCGAAGACGCCACCGCCAGCGCCATCCGCACGGCCCTGGCCGACGAACCCGGCAGTGCGCTGGTGTTCCTGCCGGGCGTCGGCGAGATCCGCCGCGTGCAGGAGCGCCTGCAGGGGCTCGGCGCCGACGTCGACGTGGCGCCGCTCTACGGCGACCTCTCGCCCGCCGACCAGGACCGCGCGATCAGCCCGTCGCCGCCCGGCCGGCGCAAGGTCGTGCTGTCGACCTCGATCGCCGAGACCAGCCTCACCATCGAGGGCGTGCGGGTCGTGATCGACTCGGGGCAGATGCGCCTGCCGCGCTTCTCGCCGCGCTCGGGCATGACGCGGCTCGAAACCGTGAAGGTGAGCCAGGCCTCCGCCGACCAGCGCCGCGGCCGCGCCGGCCGTCTCGAGCCCGGCGTGTGCTACCGGCTGTGGACCGAGGAGGCGCAGCGCGGGCTGCTGCCTTTCACCGCGCCGGAAATCCTCGACGCCGATCTCGCCCCTCTCGCACTTGAACTCGCGGCCTGGGGCGTGGCCAACGCCGCGGCGCTGCCGTGGCTGACGCCGCCGCCCGCTGCCGCGCTCGCCACCGCGCGCGCGCTGCTGCTCGATCTCGGCGGGATCGATTCCACGGGTGCGATCACGCCGCACGGCCGGGCGATGGCGCGGCTCGGCCAGCATCCGCGCCTCGCCCATCTCGTACTCGAGGGCCGTGCGCTGGGACAGGGCCGCGTCGCGGCCCTACTGGCGGCGATCCTGGGCGAGCGCGATTTCCTACGCCTGCCGCCGGGTCAACGCGACGTCGACCTGCGCCACAGGGTCGACATCGCCCTATCGAACCAGAACGGTGGCAAGCGCGACGGCGCGCTGCGGCTGATCCACGAGGCCGCGCGCCGCCTGATGCCGCGCGATGCCAAAAGCGAGACGCCGGACTCCGCCCACACCGGTGCGCTGCTGGCGCTCGCCTATCCCGACCGCATCGGCCGCCGCCGCGCCGGCGCGCCCGGCCGCTACCTGCTGTCGGGTGGCCAGGGCGCGGCGCTGCCCGAGGGCGACCCCATGGGCAACGAGGAGTTCATCGTCGTCGCAGACCTCGACGGCAGCACGCAGAACGCCCGCATCTTCCTCGCCGCCCCCGTCACCGCCGCCGAGATCGAGGAACTCTATGCCTGGCGCATCGTCGACGAGGACGTGCTGAGCTGGAGCGCGCGCGAGGGCGTCGTGCTGGCCCGCCGCCGCCGTCGCCTCGGCGCGCTGGCGCTGGAGGACCGGCCGCTCGCCAGGCCCGATCCCGAAAAGCTGTGCGCCGAAATGCTGCAGGGCGTCCGGCAGATGGGCCTGCAGGCGCTACCGTGGACCGACGATCTGCGGCGCTGGCGCGAGCGCGTGGCCTTTCTGCGCGGCGTCGACGAGAGTTGGCCCGACTTGTCGGATGCGGGCCTGCTGGCGGGACTTGGCGACTGGCTCGGCCCCTTCCTCGACGGGGTGACGCGGCGCGAGCATCTGCAGAGGATCGACCTTGGCGCCGCCCTGCGCACCCTCGTGCCGTGGGAACAGGCGCGCCGCCTCGACGGTCTCGCACCCACCCATATCGAGGTACCGAGCGGCAGCCGCGTGCCGGTCGACTACGCCAATCCGGCCGAACCGACACTCTCAGTGCGGCTGCAGGAGATGTTCGGCCTGACCGAGACGCCGCGCATCGGCGGCGCCAGGGTGCCGCTCACCATCCATCTGCTGTCGCCGGCGCGCCGGCCGGTGCAGGTGACGCGCGACCTCGCGAGCTTCTGGAAGAACGGCTATCGCGACGTGAAATCCGAGCTGAAAGGCCGCTATCCCAGGCACTACTGGCCCGACGATCCGCTGGTCGCCGAGCCGACCGCGCGCGTGCGCCGCCCGCGGCCGCAGCGCTGATCCTCCACGCCGCATTTCTT
>JBEPUH010000082.1:0-6791 GCA_041691635.1 Hyphomicrobiales bacterium | reverse complement strand
GCCTGGATGGTGACGTCGAGCGCCGTCGTCGGCTCGTCGGCGATCAGGAGCTTGGGCTTGCACGACATCGCCATGGCGATCATCACGCGCTGGCGCATGCCGCCCGAGAACTGGTGCGGATAGTCGTCGACGCGCTTGGCCGGGTTGGGGATGTTGACCAGGCGCAGCATCTCGATCGTAGCGTCGCGGGCCTGCTTGTGGCTGAGTTTCTCGTGTTGGCGCAGCACCTCGGCGATCTGGTGACCGACCGTGTAGACCGGATTGAGCGACGTCATCGGCTCTTGGAAGATGATGGCGATCTCGCGGGCGCGAATCTTGTCCATCTCGTCGGCCGGCAGCGGGATCAGGTCGCGGCCCTGCCACAGGATCTGGCCGCTCTCAAAGCGACCGGGCGGCATGTCGATCAGCTTCAGCACCGAGCGCGCTGTCACGGTCTTGCCGCAGCCCGATTCGCCCACCACGCCCACGGTCTCGCCGCGGTCGATGCGCAGATCGATGCCGTCGACGGCGCGCACCATGCCGTCGTCGGTCTTGAACCACGTCTTGAGGTCGCGGATATCGAGCAGGGTATCGGCCATCGCCGCCGCCTACAGGACGCGGCGCGGGTCGAGCGCGTCGCGCAAACCGTCGCCGATGAAATTGATGGTCAGCACGGCCAGGAAGATCGCGCCGCCCGAGAAAAGCACCCAGTGCGGCGCCACGTCGATCGTGTCCTTGGCGTCGAACAGCACGCGGCCCCAAGTCGGGATGTCGGGCGGGAAGCCCAGGCCGAGGAACGACAGCGTCGATTCGGCGATGATGGCGGCGGCGACGTCGATCGTGCCGGCGACGATCACGGGTCCCAGCGCGTTGGGCAGGATGTGGCGAACGACCTGGCGCAGGCGCGATGCGCCCAGCGCACGCGCGGCCTCGATGAACTCCTTCTCGCGGATCGACAGGATCTGCGCGCGCACCAGGCGCGCCACCTGCATCCAGCGCAAGCCGCCGATCACCGCCACGACCATGATGAAGATGCCACCCTCGGGACCCAGGATCTTGGTCAGCGAGTCGCGGAACAAGTAGATGATGAGGAGCAGCAGCGGAAGCTGCGGCAGGGCGAGGAAGAGATCGGCCAGCCACATCAGCCCGGCGTCGATGCTGCCGCGCGACATGCCGGCGACCGCGCCGACCATCACGCCGACGACGGCCGCCACGAGCATGGCGCAGAAGCCAACCGCGAGCGAGATCCGGCCGCCGTAGAGCAGGCGCGCGAGGATGTCCTGACCGAGATCGTCGGTGCCGAACGGGTGCATCCACGACGGCCCCTCGAGCTTCGACGTGAAGTCGATCTCGTTGATCGGCACGCGCCAGACCAGGGGTCCGAGCACGACGGCGAGCACGATGATCGCCAGCACGATCGAACTCGCCATGGCCAGCCTGTGCCGGCGGAAGCGGCGCCACGCCTCGCGGCCCGGCGAGAAGCCCGCCTTGCGCGTGGGCTTCGCCATGCCCGCCGCTGCGGCGGGCGGCTCAGCGGTAAGAGATGCGGGGGTCGAGCCAGCCATAAAGGATATCTGCAATGAGGTTGAAGAAGACGACGAGGCAGGCGAACACGAAAGTGACACCCATCACCACGGGCGTATCGTTGGCGAGCATGGCCGAAATCAGCAGAGAGCCGATGCCGGGCACGCGGAATATCTGCTCGGTCACCAGGGCGCCGCCGAACACCACCGGCATCTGCAGCGCCACCAGGGTGACGACCGGGATCAGCGCCGTGCGCACGACGTGACGCCTGATCACCGCGCGCTCGCCGATGCCCTTGGAGCGCGCCGTGGTCACGTAATCGAGCCGCACGACGTCGAGCACCGCCGCGCGCACGTAGCGCACCAGCGAGGCGCCCTGGAACAGGCCGAGCACCGCCACCGGCATGACCGACTGCTTGAGCTGGTCCCACCACCACTGCCAGCCCGACGAGCCGAGGTCGGTCCGGTAGACCATCGGCAGCCAGTCGAGCTTGACGCTGAACAACAGGATCAGCAGCAGGCCGGTGAAGAAGGTCGGCAGGGAGAAGCCGATGAAGGCCATGGTGTTGGCGATCTGGTCGAAGATCGAATAGGGCTTCACGCCGGCCAGCACGCCGACCGGAATGGCCACGACGATGGCGAGGAGCTGGGCGGCGCCGATCACCACCAGCGTGATCGGCAGGCGCTGCAGTATCAGCCGGTCGACGTCGATGCGACTGGCGAAGGAGAAGCCCCAGTCGCCGTGCACCATGGCAATCAGCCAGTGCACGTAGCGCAGCCACACCGGATCATCGAGCCCGAACTTGGCGCGCAGGCTCGCCGCCACTTCCGGCGGGATCGCCGGATTGGCGGCGAGGTCGGCGAACGGATCGCCCGGCGCGAGCGCCAGCACGCCGAACAGGATGACGCTGATCCCGAGGATGCTCGGGATCGCGATCAGCAGCCGCCGGATAATGTAGTGCCGGGACACGCTACGCCTCCCCGCTACCTTCCCACTGCCCTGCTACGCCGGCTCAGGCGTCCTTGTACCAGTTCTGGATGTCCCAGGTGTTGTTGTCCCAGCCGCTGATCAGGCAGTGGAGCTGGTTGCTCTGGGCGGTGACACCGGGGCGGGCCGCGACCGGGATCACGACCACGTCCTTGATCACCAGGTCGTTGGCCTTGATGAAGATCGCGGCGCGCTTGATCGGGTCGAGCTCGTCCTGCCCGGCCTTGTAGTTGTCGTCGTACTCCTTGCTCCGCCAGCGCGTGATGTTGCGGCCCTGCCACTTGTTGGCCTTGGTCGCGACTTCCCACGAGCAGAACTGGTTCATGAACAGCTCGGGGTCGGGCTGCGTCTGCGTCGTCGTGTACATTTGCAGGTCGCAATAGAAGTGCGGATAGGTGTCGGGATTGGCGACGTCCGACGAGAAGAACACCGACGCCGTCACCGCCTTGACCTCGATTTCGACGCCCGCCTTCTGGCACGCCTGCTTGATGATCGCCTGCGTCTTCTGGCGCGGCTGGTTGATTGACGTCTGGAAGACGTACTTGAGCTTCTTGCCATCCTTCTCGCGGATGCCATCGGCGCCCTTCTTCCAGCCGGCCTTCTCGAGGATGGCCGAGGCCTTGTCGACGTCGAACTCGAACTTGGTGTTCTTCGAGTTGAACTTCTCCGGCGCGTTGACGAAGTTCGCCGTGGCGATGCCGGTGCGGCCGTAGATGTATTTCTGTACCGCCGCCCGGTCGACGAGCAGGTTGAGCGCCTCGCGCACTGCCGGATCCGACAGGCTCGGGTGCTTGGTCTTGATGCTCGCACGCTCGCCGTCGACCTCGGTCCACGGATCGGTCGTGTTGAGCTGGATGTGCTCGATGTTGCCGCCCTGGGCGATCGCGACCTTGCCCTTGCCGCCCTTTTCCAGGCGCAGGAGGATCTCGTCCTCGACCTGCATGTTCCAGGCGAAGTCGAACTCGCCGGTCTGCAGCACGGCCCGCGCGGCGGACACCGCATCGCCGCCGCCCTTCATCTCGATGGCGTCGAAATACGGACGGTTCTCCATATGGTATTTCGGATTGATCACGCCCGAGACCAGGTCGCCCGGCTTGAAATCCTTGAACATATAGGCGCCGGTGCCGACGGGCTTGAGGTTGGCCGGCGCCTCGCGCGATTTGGCACCGCTATAGTCGGCATACAGGTGCTTGGGAATGATCATGCCCTGGGTGCCGACGAAGGCGTTGGCCCAGAACGGCGTCGGCTTCTGGAACGTGATCTTGACGGTGTAGTCGTCGATCTTGTCGACTTGGATGTCCTTGTAATTGGCGACCGTAACCGCGGCAGTCGCCGGATCCTTGGCGTATTCCCAGTTGAAGACGACGTCGTCGGCGGTGAACGGCTTGCCGTCGTGCCAAGTGACCCCCTTCTTCAGTTTCCAGGTCACCGACTTGCCGTCGGCGGCCAGCGTGCCGTCCTCACGGCCGGGAATAGATTCCGCCAGCACAGGCTGGAGATTGCCGTCGGGGTCCCAGCCGGCGAGCGGCTCGTAGAACAGGCGCGAGCCGTCCTGGTCCTTGGTGCCGACTGCGAAGTGGGGATTGAGCAGGGTCGGTCCCTGCCACCACAGCACCTTCAGCAGGCCACCGCCGCCGCGCTTGGTCGGCTTGTAGGCAGATTTGGGCTGCGCCATCGCCACACCCGAATAGGCCAGGAGCTGCGTCGCCAGCGGCGCCGCCAGTCCAACCGCCGCCATCCGCCGCACGAAGCCGCGCCGCGACAGGCCACCGGTCTTCACCTGATCGATAAGACCGCGCAATTCACGTTCGTTCATGATCTTCCTCACCCCTGTTGACGCCCATCCCCTACCGCTCTCGCCATCTTGCAAGATGCATGCAATTCTGATGAGAACAGGCTGGAAAGCCGCCGTCAACGACGGCTCGGTCGCACGCGCGGGGGAACGAACGATGGCATGGATTTATCTCATGGCAGCAGGCCTTTTCGAGATCGGTTGGCCGCTCGGATTGAAGCTCGGCTGGGGTGCCGAAGGCGTCCGGCCGGCCTGGATCGCCTTCGCCGCAATCGCCATGGTTGTGAGCGGCGCCCTGCTAATGCTCGCCCAGCGAGCCATTCCGATGGGAACCGCCTACGCGGTGTGGACCGGCATCGGCGCGGTCGGCGCCTTCGTGGTCGGCATCATGGTGTTCGGCGACCAGGCGTCGACGATCCGGATCGTCTCGATCTGCCTGATCGCCGGCGGCATCGTCGGCATGAAGCTGGCGTAAGTAACAAGGTAAGGGGCGGCCAATGCGCATGAAGAACAAGGTGGCGCTGGTCACCGGCGCGGCAAGCGGCATGGGAGCGGCGACCGCGCGGCTGTTCGCCCGCGAGGGCGCCCGGGCCGTGGTGATCGCCGACCTGCTCGACAAGGAAGGCGCCGTTGTCGCGGCCGAGATCGAGAAGGCCGGCGGTCGCGCGACCTACATGCACCTCGACGTGACCGACGAGGCGCAGTGGAAGGACGTCGTCGACCGGACCGTCGCCGCCCACGGCGGCCTCGACGTGCTGGTCAACAACGCCGGCATCTCGGGCTCGGGCGAACAGGACCTCTACGACACCGCGGCCTGGAACCGGTTGATGGGCATCAACGCCACCGGTGTCTTCCTCGGCATGAAGTACGGCATCGCGGCGATGAAGCAGGGCCACGCCCAGGGCCGCAAGGGTGGCTCGGTCATCAACCTGTCGTCGATCTCCGGCCTCACCGGTCAGGGCTATATCCACGTCGGCTACAACGCCTCCAAGGGCGCCGTGCGCCTGATCACCAAGGCCGGCGCCGCGCAACACGGCAAGGAGGGAATCCGGGTGAACTCGGTGCATCCGGGCCTCATGCCGCCGATGCGCACGTCGGGCCGCACGGCCGATCCGGTGATGCGCGCCAAGACGCTGAAGGGCGTGCCGTTGGGCCGCGCCGGTGAAATCGACGAGGTCGCCTACGCGATCCTGTTCCTGGCGTCGGACGAATCGTCCTACGTGACCGGCTCGGAACTGGTGGTCGACGGCGGCTGGACGGCGGTCTGACGGCGCGGGCATAATCCGGCGATGATCGCTAAGCGCTCCGAGTCGGGCTGGCGCGTCTCGGCACTGGCCGCGGCGCTGCTCGCGATCACGCTCAACTTCCTGCAGCCGCTCGCCCACGCCGCGACGATGCGCGACGGCATGCCGTCGACGCTATGGACGGTTTTCTGCAACTCGACCGCCGCCGATCGCGACGGCCAGCCTGGCAAGGCGCCGATGGCGGCCGGCATGCACGACTGCTGCCTGGGCCTCGCCCAAGCGCCGTCGATCGCGGCGCCGCCCGTCCTCTTCGTCGCCATCGCCCCGGTCGCCACACATATAGCGCCGCTCAAGACCGTCGACCGGCCGACACCCGGCGGCATCCGCGACGGGCCCACCAGACCGCGCGGCCCCCCTTCCTTCGCCTAGCAAGTGACGCCGGCGACGCATCCCGTGCGTCGCCCTTAATCTTGTCGGTCGAAGGAATACGCTCATGTCGTCTTTTCGCGCGGCGCTGGTCGCCAGTGTGGTTATGGCCAGCCCGTTCGCTGTCGCCCTGGCTCACGTCGTCGCCCATCCCGATACAGCCGTTGCCGGGACGTCGTTCACCGCCGGCTTCCTGGTTGCGCACGGCTGCGACGACTCGCCGACAGTAGCGCTCCGCGTCACGCTGCCCGACGGGGTGGTCGCCGCGAAGCCCGGCGCCAAGGCCGGTTGGACGATCGTCGAGACCGGCCGCGAGATCGAATGGCGCGGCGGACCGTTGGCGGTCCACAGTCCCGAGACCTTCACCATCACCCTGAAGCTGCCCGACACGCCGGGCCGCACGCTCTACTTCCCCGCGGTCCAGGAATGCCCGCAGGGCGCCCGGCGCTGGATCGAGATCCCGGCGGCGGGCCAGGATCCCAAGGCCCTGCGCACGCCCGCGCCGTTCGTGACGCTCACGAGGCAGCCATGATCCGCCGCGTCGCCCTCCCGCTCGTGCTTGTCGCAGGTGCAGCGCAGGCCCAGAGCCAAACCCTGACTCCCGACGCATCGCCCCTCACCCTGCCGCCGGTGACGGTGACCGCGCCGGCGCCCTCGCCGCAGGTGCCGCAGACCTCGCCGCAGATGGACAGGTTCGCCCTGCCCCAGACCGTCGAGAGCGTCGACCAGAGGAAAATCCAGGACACGACCAACATCGTCGATGTCGAGGACGCCATCAAATACCTGCCGAGCCTGTTCGTGCGCAAGCGCAACTACGGCGACACGCAGCCCACTTTCCA
>JBEPUH010000081.1:0-7196 GCA_041691635.1 Hyphomicrobiales bacterium | reverse complement strand
ATTGTTTGACATCAACAGAAGATTTGGAGCTCTCTACCTGTTTCTTTTTGGGTTTCGGTTGTTTGATATCAACGCTTTCTACCTTTTCTACCTTTTCTTTCTTTTTGGGAGGTGATTGTTCGACATCAACAGAATCAGATGATTCTGAGCTCTGTTTTTTCTTATTTTTGATAACACTATCTATAAAGTTTGCGTTTACTGATTTTATGATATCATCTTCAATATTTTCAAACTGCTTATTACCAAAAATATCTATTATTTTCTTGAAGAATGATTTTAATGTACCATCTTTGGCAATTGCATTATTGATTTGATCTACTATCGTTCCTATTCGCTCAAAAAGATTAATCTGCAGCTGATCAATTTTTTCAATAAAGTTAGAAACCTCAATCCAAGTAAAATTTTTATGTAATGAACTCCAAGCTTTGTCATTTCGATCAGGCGGTGGTATGGTTTCGATTATTTCATTTATAGGTTCCTTATTGAAATCACGATTATTATATAGATGAACTTTAACATAAGTTATGAGACCGTTGAGTCGTGCACTCTTTTCAGCAGTACAATTATTCCATTGATTAATAATGTAACTCCGGGTGGTTCTAGTCATAAATAATCTAAATTTCAAATACAGTTCAGCAATAACATTTTTACCAAGTTGAACTATATTGAGCAATGCAATACTTTTAGGAATATCCATTTGTTTTCCGTCAACATGTACTTTCATTGTAGAATTGTTAATATTGGTAATCTTCATGTTATGGTAAAGAGGTCTGTTTGGATTTAGATTCAGCAAACTGATAATTTTGCCATATGGTACTATGGATGTGTCTGTTTCTAATGTTACTACTGAGTATTGCTCAAACAAGCTCATATCATTTTTATTGACATATGTGTAACTATGCACAATAAAATTAGGATTGTCGAAATACATGTTGTTTGTATTGTTTGTGATGGTGGTATTGTTGCTATTGTTAGTCAATACATTATTATCACCCTTGTTAGTTAAGATCTTTCCCTTGTTTCTTGTTATTTTTTTGACTTTCTGTGGTTTCTTACTCCGGTTAGCATTTCCACGTTTTTTTCCAGCATTCCCATGTAGTTTTCCTGGGAAACACGGAATTTTATTGTTCAGATGACGGTTCATGGTTTCCTGTCTTTTACAATAGTAAAGGCATTTTCTTGGACAATAAATCACTGACATTATTATATATATATTATTAATATAATTTTAAATTATTTTTAGTATGCGTTACGACATTTAATATAAATTTACATATTATCCAGTGGAAAACTTAACAGTATTAAACATAAATTGTGTTAAGAAAAAATCAACAGTTATAATTATAAATTGTGTTAATAAAAACTGATAAGTTAATGATGAAAATTGTGTTAAATTTCATGATAAAAAAACAGATACATATATGATAAAAATTGTGTAAATAAATTGTGTCAGAGAGAGAGAGAGTGGGCAAAACGGGCTCCCTCTAGACAAGGGCTCTGGCAGGGGTAAAATTAAAATATCCTGGAAAGTCCTGGGTCCGAGATTTGGATATAGACCTCACTCTCTCTCTGACACAATTTATTTACACAATTTTTATCATATATGTATCTGTTTTTTTATCATGAAATTTAACACAATTTTCATCATTAACTTATCAGTTTTTATTAACACAATTTATAATTATAACTATTGATTTTTTCTTAACACAATTTATGTTTAATACTGTTAAGTATTTGAACAATTTTTTCAATACTATGTTATTTGGCAAGAATAATATGCTTGAGTGTACATATAATTAAAAATTATTGATTTAAATTCATATGAGATATGGTCATGTTAGCATATTAATGTAAAATTTAATTATTTAAAATCATACCATCTGTAAATAAAAAATGTCAAATAACTACAAAAAATTATCGACAAATGCCTTCATGAAACATTTAACCCAAGAATTCCAATCCGACAAACCGCTCTATAACAAACTAATCATAGTCATGTTCAAGGATTTTGATTTAGATGAGATTGTAAAGTGGGTTATCCAAAAAGATAACATCGATTTACTGGAAGATATCTTAGGATATGATGTTGACATAAAATTGGATGAAAGTTTTATTAACCTAACTGCAAAAAATTGTCGAGTCACAATGGCAAAAGCAATTTATGAATTCATTCATCCGGACAAAAAAGATGAGTATTTAACGATTTGTTATCTAATAGAACGACTACATGATTATGATGTTAACTACAATCAACATGAAGACTCAATCGATACATTACTTTTATCAATTAGATATGACAAATCTGAGATCTCTCAGAGGATAATCAGGCAGATAAGATGTGATTTTTGGGATAATTTTTTGATTAAATATGTTTTTTTCATAAGCAACCTGACAAGTAGATATGTAATTGACGATTTATTATCAGATAACAATGTTGATCCAGGAGTTATTGATTGCAAGTCATATAATAATCTACGATACCATGATTATACCACAAAATTTCTGAGACATCCATTAGTGTCGATTGACACGGTTGATGAGACCTTAATATTGGAAAACATATGTCATAATAATCTAGGTGCAAACGAAAGAATATTTAGAACTGGAAATGATCGAATACAGAAAATATTGAGATGTGATGATGTTGCAAGTGAACTGATACATTGGTGCAATGATATTACATGTTTAGCAATCAAAATGGGAATCATTGATATCTCACAGATACCTTCAAATAAAGTAAAACCAGTTAAAAAATATTTGAAGGACTATGTTTTTGACGAGGTATATGTTATGAAACCATATCATCTAAATTTAGATCCTGATCAAATCTTTGAGCAAGCACTACAAACCAACGATCTGGAATTGGCGAAAAGCATTAAACACTATGTTATTTCAATCAACGAAATATGTATCGCTTGGTTGTATAATGATTATTATGAATCTATTGATAAAAAATTTCGCCGATTCATTATGAAGAAAATGAAAGAGTATGATCCAAATGCTCTTATCAGTCAGACAAAACACCAGGAGTATGTTGGCGATGATGATTTTGTTGGTGATGTTTTTGATGATATTTTGAGTGTGGTAGTAGATAATGAGTTATTTGATTTTGAATTGGCATATGATGATTGTAAGACTAATCCATATGCAGAGAGTAAGTTGAGAGAATTGATTAGGACAGCGTACACTGATAAAGAATACAAGGATTTTTGTATAAGGTATGATATTGATTAATTGACATTATGATGTGAATTGATTAAGTAAAAAAAATTGATTAAAAAATGCATATAATGTAAATGTAATAATATAGTGATACATAAGAATGGTTGTTCACAGATGCGACAATTGTAAATTCCCTTTTGATAATAAAACCGCAAAGAACCGACACGAAGAGAGCAAAAAGGAATGTGTTAAAGACATGTACATCGATATGCAACCGGAAGGACATCCGTGTGAGTTTTGTGGTGAAGTGAAATGCCGAAAGGACGTGTTGGAAAATCATTGGGATATATGCAAAAAAAATCCCAAAAACATCGAAGCCCGCAAAGCCCTTAAAGCTCTCAAAGCGTCTCAGAAAAAACAAAAGATAAAAAAAGTAAATAATGTTAGGGAATTAGTCATATTAACACCATATTCGAAGACATTTAATATGAGGTTTTTCCCGGATTCTTACATCTCACAAATTTTTGATTCAAATGATAATGCTTACCTGGCATGCTTTAAACTTTTTCATTGTAATCAAAATAACCGACAGCAACACAATATTCGGTATATAAATGATACAACATTATCTGTATTTTGTCAAAATGGTGAATGGCATTCTAAAAAAATAATGGAAATGATAGATATTATTATTCATGGTTTTTACAATGGATTCGTAGATTATTTGCATGAAGAAAAACACAGATTAAGTGGTAGATATGTTGGAAAAATAGAGAAAGCAATAAATTTAGTATCTGTTGATAAAAATACTCGAATGGACGATACACAGTTCGTAGAATTTTGTCGAATTAGAAAAACAATTCTAGATGCACTCTATCATAATAGGCAAATGCATGAAGATACATTTTTGCTATCTGGAGGAATAAGACCGAATCAGATACCCAAAGCAAAATCCATGCAGTTTATTTTAGACGTTGACTCTTTTTGTACCGAATCTGATGATTTTGAATCTGTAGATGGATCTCCTGATAAGAAAAAAAAAGTATATAAACAAGTCGAGTCAGGCACTTCTTCCAAATCATATGAAGATACAACTAGCAGTAAAAAGAAAGTATCTAAACAAGTCGTGTATGACACTTCTTCAGAATCGTTTGAGGAAAAACCTAGTAGTAAGAAAAAGAAAGTATCTAAACAAGTTGAGTATGATACTTATGAATCGGTTGAGGAAAAACCTACTAGGAAAAAGAAAGTATCTAAACAAGTTGAGTCAGACACTTCTTCTGAATCAGTTGAGGAAAAACCTACTAGAAAAAAGAAAGTATCTAAACAAGTTAAGTCAGATACTTATTCTGAATCGGTTGATGAGAAACCTAGTACTAAGAAAAAATATCCGCGAACCTTGACAGATAAACATAAAAAATATATTGCTAGCAGACAATCTTTTCAGTGCGCTAACAAACCAGGGAAAAAACTAAGAGGACTGAAAGGATGGTCATGTCCCAAATGGGAAAAAACTGATGATAGCCGAGGATGTTTTGGTGAAGATGGACACCAGATCGATCACATAGTAGAATTTTGTTTAACCCATGATGATTCATATGAAAATCTACAGGCGTTATGTACATCATGTCACGCAACAAAAACTAGAAGATTCAATTTGACAAGAAAATAATATGTTATTGATTTAATTAATAGATAACATATTTTTTAGGAGTCTGGTAGTTGCTTAGTTTTGAGTTGTTTCTTCTTCTGTTTAGGAGAAGATTCAGGATTAATTACAATGATGAAATAATTTCATGTACTATGGTATTATTTAATGTAAATAGGATGCTGTCTATGATAAAATTTGGATACTTTATAAAAAGAAATAATTTTTAATTAAGATTAAATAGTCATAATTAAAAATATTAATACAATGAGTCACATTTCCAAGCAAATGCGTCATATTCCTGATACGAAGGTTTTATTTTATGATAAGTCATGCAATCACCTTTTTTATCATAGAAATTAGTTTGTTTTTCTACATAGTATCTAACTTCTTTTTGAATTGGGGATCTCTTTCCTGGATGGTTTATTTTGACCCAATCTCTAATTTTTTCAACTAGGAGTCTCATTGATATCGTATCACATTTGTCGTCTGGTTGATACAAATTGTCGAAAATAAATTTACTGCATATGTCTGATGGTTCTTCAGTAACAGAGGATGGAAAATTTTTTTTGAGAGTTATCTGTGACATCAAATTTAGTTATACAATTATCCATTTCGGTTATGATGCTTTGTAAGTCCAGAGTAATCCATTCAGTTAGATTGTTATCTCGGCCGACACTTAACCAAATTATTTTTACTAAACCTAATCACACATATGATAGTTAGATTACTTTCAAAAACATATATGTTCTCAGTCATTGATAACCTTTGTAATTAACCAAAAACAGGAATAATTACAATGATTCATCTGTAAATAATTATTTTTTTTAACTTATCATGTAATCAATCTAGGCCGGAGTCTCAATCAAAATTTTTAAATTCATGAAATGGTTGATAATTCCCTAAATGACAGTGAATTTCTCTCAATCATGAATGGATTAGATTTCTACTAACTGACATTGATGCTCGGTCGACACTCCAAGTAATCTTACATACACATAGAGTTAGTCAATTCATTTACAATCAATAATCTTTGTAATTAGTCATACAGGAATAATTACAATGAATCAATATGCTAATAAAAAATAAATTCATTTACTACCAGATCACAATCAAAAAATTTTAAATTCATAGAGTGGTCAATCATTCCCTCAATGACAGTGGAGTTCGATACATATTTTTAGAAAGGACTAGATTACCTGTTAGAGAGAGAAATTTACTATGGTTGGCCACTTGATGAATTTAAAAATTTTGATTGTTATCTCGGCCGACACTTAACCAAATTATTTTCACTAAACCTAATCCCGCATATGATAGTTGGATTACTTTCAAAAACATATGTTCTTAATCATTGATAACCTTTGTAATTAACCCCAACACAGGAATAATTACAATGATTCATCTGCACTGGTTTAATCGATGTCGGCCGGATCAACAATCAAAAATTTTAAATTCATTGAGTGGATAAATATTCTCCCAAATGGAATCAGATTCATATACAAAAAAATTGATTAAAAAAAGGCCTGGAAAGTAAAGACTATATATGAAGATTATCACAAACAATGTCTATTCCACAAGAATCACTTAGTATCCACGCACAATACTGTCAATCCTTATTGTTAAATGATAAATTTAACGAGTTGCATGCAATAATAAAAGGAATGATCGCAACTCCAGGTCCTTATCTAAAGAACGGAGCCTTGACAGGTCTATTAGACGAGGAAGAAAAAACTCTCCAAGTACTTCTTCGATCTGAAAAATTTAATCCATCGTTTGAGAACAATGTTTTCTTTAAACGGGCTGTAGAATATGAACGTACTGAATTTGTTATGAATTTGATTAATCATCCAAATTTTAACTGTGATGGCATTGATCTTGTATCTTTACTACGCAATAGGCTAGAAATCGCAAAATTATTATTGTCGAATGGGAAAATAAATAATTTGTTAAATCCTAGTTTAATTCCTTTTCTTGTAAAAAATCATTTTGAACTCATCGAACTGTTGCTAAAAAATCCACATATAGATGCTATGTGTGCTGGATGTATTTTAAGATTCATTAGAAATAATCCATTAGATATAGGACATGTAAAACTATTGTTAAAAAATCCCAAACTGAGTTCAAACTTAATAAGTAATGCTTTGTGGGGTGCATGTTTGAATGGATGTACAGAAACAGTTAAACTTATTCTAAAAGATTCACGAACAGATCCAACTTATAACAATTATTCATCCATAAGTCATGCATGCCGGGAAGGTCATGTAGAAATCGCTAAATTACTCTTGGCTGATAGTAGAGTAAATCAAACTGTATATGATAATAAATGTATATGTATTGCATGCGAAAAAGGTCATGTGGAAATTGTCAAATTACTCTTGGCAGATAG
>JBEPUH010000080.1:0-7782 GCA_041691635.1 Hyphomicrobiales bacterium | reverse complement strand
TCGCGGCCGTGCATGAAGTCGGTGAAGGTGCCGAAGGCGATCATGTCGTCGGCGAAGATCGGTCGCGCACCCTCGTAGTTGACGGCGCGGCAGTGCCGGGACAGCGTGTCGAACCAGGCGCGGACGGCGGCCAGGTCGTCGGGCATCACTTGCGTCAGAAGGTTCATCGATCGGGTCCTACAATCCAAAACGCTGCCAGTGCGCGCGCTCCTCGAGGGCCGCGAGCGTCGACGGGCCGATCATGTCGAAGCTCGAGCCCAGGCCGAAGCGCGCGAGGAAGCGGCGGCGGGCGGCGATCACCGGCAGGTGCACCTTGGCGCCGTAACGCTGCTGCAGAGTGGCGCGCAATTCGCCGAGACTGTCGACCAGGCCGAGCTCGAGGCCGCGCTTGCCGGTCCAGAACTCGCCGGAGAACAGCAGCGCATCGTCGGCCTTCAGAAGTGCGCCGCGGCGCTCGCGAACCCAGCCCTTGAAGCCGTCGTGGATTTCCGACTGCAGGCGGCCCAGCCGCTCGACGTCGTCCGCCTTCTCGGGCTGAAAGGGATCGAGCATCGACTTGCTCTCGCCCGACGTGTGGACGCGTCGCTCGACGCCGTAGCGCGCGATCAAATCGTGGAAACCGAAGCCCGAGGAGATGACGCCGATCGAGCCGACGATCGAGGCGGGGTCGGCCACGATCTCGTCACCCGCGCAGGCGAGCCAATAGCCGCCCGAGGCCGCGACGTCCTCGATGAAGGCGATCACCGGCAGGTTGTTTTCGCTGGCCAGCAGCCGGATGCGCTGGGCGATCAGGGCCGACTGCACGGGCGAACCGCCGGGCGAATTGATCGACAGGGCGACCGCCTTGGCGCCGCGCGTCCTGAAGGCTTTGGCGAGCAGGGGCGCCACCGCCTCGATCGACAGTCCGCGGGCGCCCAGCAGGCTGCTCGCGGCGATGACACCCGACAGGCGGACCACCGGCACGACGGGGCCACGGCGAAAGCGACTTCTGATCCATTCCAACATGCCGGCACTCTCGCGGCGGCGTCCCTAGAAGGCAAGCGAAGCGGCATGACGGAGAACCTGCTCTGCGGCGTCGGTGTACCCGCCACCCGCCTCGTGCAGGATGAGCGGCGGGGCTTCGCGCCGCGCCGCCGTCGCCGACCGGCGGGCGCGGATCAGCACGCGCGCCACCGGCGACAGACGCTTGATGGCGATCTCGCCAAGACCCAGCCGAACCAGGTGGTCCGCGATTTCCTTGAGCCGGTCGGCGCGCTGGATAATCGTTACGGTGCCTGCAGATTGGAGAGCCCCGGCGGCGACCGCGAGCCAGCGTTCGAGATCGGCGCTCGATTCGACGGTCGCCAGCGCCTTGCCGGGATCGGGCGACGGATCGGCGACCGCCGCCGCCAGATACGGCGGATTGGTCACGACATGGTCGAACAAACCAAGATCGGCCGGCAGCGGCAGGGCGAGGTCGTGAACGATCGTTCGTACACGGCCGGCCATGCCGTTCAGCGCGGCATTGCGTTCGGCGATTTCGGCCATCGACGATTGCAGCTCGATTCCCAGCACGGTGCATGCCGGCACGCGCGCGGCCACGCAGAGGCCCACGGAACCGACGCCGGCACCCAGATCGAGCACCCGGTCTCCCGCCTTTGCCGCGACACAGGCCGCCAGCAGTATCGCGTCGATGGCGACGCGATAACCACGGCGCGGCTGCATTAGGCGCACGCGACCGCCCAGCAACGCATCTTCGGTCAGGGGCGTTTCCATGCTAATCCTGTGCATCCTCTCACGACATCGTGTCGCAACACCGTGGGCTTCCGGGGAGATTATCCTTTCACCATGGCAACCGTCGTCTCCCTCGAAGGCAAGCGCAAGGCTCCCAGCCTCGATCCCCTGTTGTCGCTCTGCGCCGACGACATGGCGCGGGTCGATCGCGAGATCCTGGCGCGCATGCGTTCGCCGGTCGCGCTGATTCCCGAGCTCGCCACCCATCTGGTGGGCGCCGGCGGCAAGCGCATGCGGCCACTGCTGACGGTCGCCGCGGCCAAGCTCTGCGGCTACGCCGCCACCGACGACCGCCACATCAGGCTCGCGACCTGCGTCGAGTTCATCCATTCCGCGACCCTGCTGCACGACGACGTCGTCGACGTGAGCGCGCTGCGCCGCGGCAAGCCGACCGCCAACACCGTGTGGGGCGACAAGGCCTCGGTCCTGGTCGGCGACTTCCTGTTCACGCGCTCGTTCGAGCTGATGGTCGACGTCGGCTCGCTCGACATCCTGGGCGTGCTGAGCCGCGCGTCCTCGACGATCGCCGAGGGCGAGGTGCTGCAGCTCGTCACGCAACGCGACATCAGCACGCCGGAAGCCACCTACCTCGAGGTAATCAAGGCCAAGACCGCCCGGCTGTTCGCCGCCGCCGCCGAGGTCGGGGCCATGGTCGCCGGCCGTAACGGCGCCGAGCGCGTGGCGCTCGAGAGCTTCGGCATGAATCTCGGCATCGCCTTCCAGCTGGTCGACGACGCGCTCGACTATTCCGGCCGCGAGGCCCAGCTCGGCAAGACCGTCGGCGACGACTTCCGCGAGGGCAAGATCACTTTGCCGGTGATCCTGGCCTTCCTGCGCGGCGGCGCGACCGATCGCGAATTCTGGAAGCGCACGGTGCAGAAGCTCGAGCAGCGGCCCGAGGATCTGGCGCAGGCGCAAACCCTGATCGAGCGTCACCACGCGCTGGCCGACACGCTCGAGCGGGCGCGGCACTACGGCGCCATGGCGCGCGACGCCCTCGGCCTGTTCGGCGACACGGCGCTCAAGGCCGCCTTGCTCGAGGCTGTGGACTTCGCCATCGACCGGGCGCACTAATCTCGGCCAGCAATGGCCGCCACGCACGTTCTCGCCATCGATCAGGGCACCACCAGCACCCGCGCGATCGTCTTCGACGCGTCGGGCCGGCCGGTCGCGACAGCGCAGAAGGAACTGCCCCAAATCTTTCCCAAGCCTGGCTGGGTCGAGCACGATCCGGAGGAGATTTGGCGCGCCACCGTCGAGGTCTGCCGCGGCGCGCTCGCCAAGGCCAAGCTCGCGGCCAAGGACCTTGCGGGCATCGGCATCACCAACCAGCGCGAGACGACGGTCGTGTGGGATCGCGCCACCGGCAAGCCCGTGCACAACGCCATCGTCTGGCAGGACCGCCGTACGTCGGAGCATTGCGCCGAGCTGAAGAAGGCCGGCCACGAGAAGATGGTCTCCGAGAAGACGGGCCTGCTGCTCGATCCCTATTTCTGCGGCACCAAGATCGCCTGGATCCTGAAGCACGTCGCCGGCGCCCGCGCCGCCGCCGAGAAGGGCGCGCTCGCCTTCGGCACGATCGAGAGCTTTCTGCTGTGGCGCCTGACCGGCGGCAAGGTGCATGCGAGCGACGCCACCAACGCCAGCCGCTCGCTGCTGCTCGACATCCGCAAGGGCGCCTGGGATCCGGAACTCGAGAAGCTCCTGGGCGTGCCGGCCTCGATGCTGCCCAAGGTCGTGGATTGCGCGGGCGAGCTGGGTGTCACGACCGCCGATTTCCTGGGAGCGCCGGTCCCCATCCTTGGCATGGCGGGCGACCAGCAGGCCGCCACGATCGGCCAGGCCTGCATCAAGCCAGGCATGGCGAAGGCGACCTATGGCACCGGCTGCTTTGCGCTGCTGAACACCGGCAACATCGCCGTTCACTCGCGCAGCCGGCTGCTGACGACGATCGCCTATCAGCTCGCCGGCCAACGCACCTATGCGCTGGAGGGCAGCATCTTCATCGCCGGCGCCGCCGTCCAATGGCTGCGCGATGGCCTGCACCTGATCGAGAAGTCGTCGGATGTCGAAGCCGTGGCGAAGACGGCCAATCCCGAGCACGCCGTCTATGTCGTGCCGGCGTTCGTGGGTTTGGGTGCGCCCTATTGGGACGCCGAGGCGCGCGGCGCCATCCTCGGGCTGACGCGCGATTCGGGGCCGGGCGAGATTGCGGCGGCGACGCTGGATTCGGTCTGCTACCAGACCCGCGACCTCGTCGAGGCCATGCGTGGCGACGGCGCCCAGATCGCCGAGCTGCGGGTCGATGGCGGCATGGTGGTGAACGATCCCCTGATGCAGCGCCTGGCCGACACGGTGGGCGCGCCCGTGGAGCGGCCCAAGGTGACCGAGACCACGGCGCTGGGGGCAGCCTTCCTGGCCGGCTTGGCGGCGGGGCTGTGGCCGTCGCTGGAGGCCCTGTCGGTCACATGGGCGCTGGATCGCGCCTTCAAGCCGGGCGAGGGGGCCGCCTCGCGCGACCGCCGCTACGCCGGCTGGCAGGACGCCGTCCGCCGGGTGCGTACTTCCTGATTGCTGGCGGCAGGCGCGGCCTCTAGGTTGCGCGCGCCATGAAACCGCGCGCCAACCCCCTCTATTGCGGCATCGACACCACCGATCTCGAAGGGGCGGCCAGGCTCATCCAGTCCATCGGCGGCGCCCCCAAGCCTGCCGTGGGGGGCATCAAGCTTGGCCTCGAATTCTTCCTGGCCCACGGCGCGCCGGGCATCCGCTATGCCTTCCCCGAGCCGGTCCGGGCGACCGGCGTGGGCTTTTTCCTCGACCTCAAGCTGCACGACATTCCGAACACGGTCGCGGGCGGCATCCGCGCCGTGGCCGAGTTGGCGCCGACCTACATCACCATCCACTCGAGCGGCGGCCGCGACATGCTGAAGGCGGCCGTGCAGGAAGCCGGCGCCCAGGCCGCCAAGCTCAACCTGCCGCGCGCCAAGCTGCTCGGCGTCACCGTGCTGACCTCGCTCGACAAGTCCGACCTGGCGGCGACCGGCGTCAATTCCGAGCCGGCCGACCAGGTGCTGCGCCTTGCGGCGCTGGCGCGCGAGGCGGGGCTCGACGGCTGCATCTGCTCGCCGCACGAGATCGCCGCGCTGCGCAAGCAATGCGGACCCGACTTCGTGCTGATGGTGCCGGGTATCCGCCCCGTCGGCAGCGCCACCAACGACCAGAAGCGGGCGATGACGCCGCGCCAGGCGGTCGACCTCGGCGCCACTCACCTGGTCGTCGGCCGGCCGATCTACCAGGCCGCCAGCCCGCGCAGCGCCGCCGAAGCCATCGCGCGCGAGGCCGGCGTCAACGACCTATGACGGTCGAGGCCCCCGTGGAAGCCAAGATCTGCGGCCTGTCGACGCCGGAGACGGTGGACGCCGCCGTGCGCTTCGGCGCGCGCTATGTCGGCTTCGTCTCCTACCCGAAATCGCCGCGCCACATTTCGACCGACACGATGCGAGCCCTCGGCGCGCTCGTGCCCAAAGAGGTGATGCGCGTGGGCCTGTTCGTCGATCCCGACGACGCGCTGCTCGACGAGAAGCTGGCGACCGGCGCGCTCGACATGCTGCAGCTCCACGGCGACGAGACGGCCGAGCGCGTGGCCGCCATCCGCCGGCGCACGGGCAAGCCGGTGATGAAGGCGATCAAGGTCGCCGCCGCCGGCGACGTCGAGCGCGGGATCGAGGCGTATGACCGCGTGGCCGACCGGCTGATGTTCGATGCCGCCGACGGCATCTTGCCCGGCGGCAACGCCAAATCCTTCGACTGGACGATCCTGTCGGGCCGCAGCGTGTCGCTGCCATGGTTCCTCGCCGGCGGTCTCACGCCGGAGAACGTCGCCGAAGCGGTGCGTGTGACCGGCGCGCGCGCCGTCGACGTTTCCTCTGGCGTCGAGGCGACGCGCGGTGTGAAATCGATCGAACGAATCAAGGCCTTCCTCGACCGGGTGAAGGCGCTCTAGAAGGATCGACATGAAGACCGAACAGCATCTGAAGAAGCTCGGCATCGAGCTGCCCGAAACCACGTCGCCGATGGCGAACTACGTGAACGCGGTGCGTACGGGTAATCTGCTCTATCTCGCCGGCAAGGGGCCGGGCCTGCCGGGCAAGCCGCTGCCGGTCGGCAAGGTCGGACGCGACTTCTCGATCGAGCAGGGCTATCGCCTGGCACGTGACACCGGCCTCAACCTGATCTCGGTGATGAAGGCAGAGCTGGGCGACCTCGACCGCGTGGTGCGGATCGTGAAGGTGCTGGGCATGGTCAATGCCACGTCCGAGTACGCCCACCAGCCCGAAGTGATCAACGGCTGCTCCGACCTGTTCGTCGAGGTCTTCGGCGATCGCGGCAAGCATGCCCGCTCGGCGGTCGGCATGGGCTCACTGCCGCGCGGCATTCCGGTCGAGATCGAGGTGATCGTCGAGGTGGCTGACGCCGCCGCGCCGCGTGTTGCTGCGGCCAAACCCGTTGCCAGGACCAAGGTGGCGGCGAAGGTTGCTCCCAAGGCCAAGAAGAAGTCGGCCAAGAAGAAGAAGCGATAAGGCCATGCCCACAGCACCGAACAGTTTTCGCACCGGCCCGGACGAGCGCGGCCATTTCGGCCTTTTCGGCGGGCGCTATGTCGCCGAGACGCTGATGCCGCTGGTCCTTGAGCTGGAGCAGGCCTATGCCGCAGCCAAGGCGGATCCCGCGTTCCAGAACGAACTCGACTATCTGCTGGAGCATTATGCCGGCCGCCCGAGCCCGCTCTACTATGCCGAGCGCCTGACCAGGCATCTCGGGGGTGCCAAGATCTACCTGAAACGCGACGAGCTGAACCACACGGGTTCGCACAAGATCAACAACGTGCTGGGCCAGGTGCTGATGGCCAAGCGCATGGGCAAGACGCGCGTCATCGCCGAGACCGGCGCCGGCCAGCATGGCGTGGCGACGGCCACGGTCTGTGCGCTGTTCGACATCCCTTGCGTGGTGTTCATGGGCTCGGTCGACGTCGAGCGCCAGGCGCCCAATGTGTTTCGCATGAAGATGCTGGGCGCCGAGGTGCGGCCGGTGACGGCCGGCGCCTCGACCTTGAAGGACGCCATGAACGAGGCGTTGCGCGACTGGGTTGCGACCTGCGAGACGACGTTCTACTGCATCGGCACGGTGGCAGGCCCGCATCCCTATCCGGCGATGGTGCGCGACTTCCAGTGCGTGATCGGCAACGAAACGCGCGCGCAGATGATGAAGGCCGAGGGCCGCCTGCCCGACACGCTGGTCGCCTGCATCGGCGGCGGCTCGAATGCCATGGGCCTGTTCCATCCTTTCCTCGACGACAAGGGCATCCGCATCGTCGGCGTGGAGGCGGCGGGCCACGGCATCGAGACCGGCGAGCATGCCGCGTCGTTGACCGGCGGCCGTCCCGGCGTGCTGCACGGCAATCGCACCTATCTGTTGCAGGACAAGGAAGGCCAGATCATCGAGGCCCACTCGATCTCGGCCGGCCTCGACTATCCCGGCATCGGCCCCGAGCATTCCTGGCTCAAGGAAATGGGCCGCGTCGAATATGCCTCGGCGACCGACGATCAGGCGCTCGAGGCTTTCGCGCTCCTGTGCAAGCTCGAGGGTATCATTCCGGCGCTGGAGTCGGCGCACGCTCTGGCGCACACCATGGTGCTGGCGCCGACGTTGCCCAAGGACAATCTACTGGTGATGAATCTCTCCGGTCGTGGCGACAAGGATGTGCCGCAGGTGGCGGCACGTATGGGGATGAAGATCGGATCATGAGCCGCATCACCAAGCGTTTCGCCCAGCTGAAGGCCGACAAGCGGGCCGGTCTCATCGCTTACGTCACCGCGGGCGATCCCGATGCCGCGATCGGCTATGAAATCCTGAAAGGCCTGCCTGCCGCCGGCGCCGACCTGATCGAGCTTGGCATGCCGTTCACCGATCCGATGGCCGACGGCCCGTCGGTCCAGCTCGCCGGCC
>JBEPUH010000079.1:0-8135 GCA_041691635.1 Hyphomicrobiales bacterium | reverse complement strand
GACATGGTCTATCTCGCGGCCAGCGTGCCGGCGCTGGCGCTCCTGGTCTGGGCCGGCCGCCGCTTGCGGCAGTCGCATCCGGAGTATCTCCGCTTCGCAGGTGCGATGGCGCTGATCTACATCGCCGCCATGGCGGTGATCTATGGCAGCGGCGGCGAGCTCAAGATGGAGGATCGCTTCTTCCGGCCGCTGGCGCTGCTGCTGCTGATCGGTGTCGTTCACGCCGTCGCCACGGCGAGCGCCGCGATCAGGCTGCCGCTCGGCGCGCTCGCGGCGGCGACGATGGTGTACGGCGTCAGTTCCTACGGCGTGCGCCTGCAGCACAATCTGCACCTGCCGCTGGGTGCGCGCGGCTTCCATCACGGCAACCTGACACCCGACGGCCTGGCGTTGCTGCGGCGGGAACTTGGCCGACCGACGGCCGCGAACACGGTCGCCTGGGTGATGGTACCGGAGATCGCGCTCGAGATTCCGCAGGTGCGTACGCTGGTGAGCGCCGAGCCCGAGCGCGCGTTGGGCAAGCGGACCTACAAGGGCCGGGTCGGCCGGCTGCTCGTCTTCATGGACGACAAGATGATCTGGGACGGGCGCGCCGAGATCGTGCTGCGGTCGTTCCTCGACTACGACCGCGCCAAGTGGGTCGCCGCCACCCTGGGCGACACCACTGTCTTCTCCCAGTGAGGCGCTACTTCGGCTGCGCGACGATGCGCAGGTAGGGCTTCACGGTCTTCCAGCCGGCCGGATACTTGGCCTTGGCCTGCTCGTCGCTCACCGACGGCGGGATGATCACGTCCTGGCCGCTCTTCCAGTTCACCGGCGTCGCCACCATGTGCTTGGCAGTGAGCTGCACGGAGTCGAGGATGCGCAGCACCTCGTCGAAGTTGCGGCCGGTGTTCATCGGGTAGGTGAGCATCGCCTTGATCTGCTTGTCCGGGCCAATGACGAACACCGAACGCACGGTGGCGTTGTTGGCCGCGGTGCGGCCTTCGGACGTCGTGCCGGCGTCTTCGGGCAGCATGTCGTAGGCCTTCGCCACCTTCAGCTCGGGGTCGCCGATCATCGGATAGGTGACGGCGTGGCCCTGCGTCTCCTCGATATCCTTGGCCCACTTCGAGTGATTGGCGACGGGATCGACGCTGAGGCCGACGATCTTGGTGTTGCGCTTGTCGAATTCGGGCTTGAGGCCTGCCATGTAGCCCAGCTCGGTCGTGCAGACCGGCGTGAAGTCCTTGGGATGGGAGAACAGGATGGCCCAGCCGTCGCCGATCCACTTGTGGAACTCGAGCGGTCCCTGCGTGGTATCGGCCTTGAAATCCGGTGCGATCGAATTGATGCGTAGCGTCATGATGGTCCTCCGAGGCTGAAGCGGGCGTAACTCAACCCTTTCGCGTGGCCGGGTCAAGCCTTGGAAGGAATCCAGCTCAGAAGGCCCAATCCGCCATCAACTTCTACCGTCGTACCCACCAGGTAACGACCAAATCTTTCCGATAGAATCGCCACCGCGACCTGGGCGATGTCGTCGGGTGTCCCTGGCCGCCCCAGGGGGATTTGCGCCACCATCTCCTTGAGGTCGCGCGCGAAGCCGCCGCCGGGAATGGCGCCGGGCGCGATGGCGTTGACCCGGATGCCGTCGGGCGCCAGAGCGCGCGCCAGCTCCTTCATAACCATGGTCATGCCGGCCTTCGACGCCGAGTAGTGCGGCAGGTTGCGCGGCGTCTGTCGATGCTGCGAGGTGATCAGCAGGATGCGGCCCTTGATCTTGTGCTCGCGCATGTGGAGACCGGCCTCGCGGGCGAGGAAGAAGCCCGAGCGCAGGTTGACCTCGGTCATGGCGTCCCAGGTCTCCTCACTCACGGTGAGCGGCGTGTCGGTCTCGTGCCGCCGCGGACTGGCGGCATGGACCAGGATCGAGATCGAGCCGAGTTTCGCGATGGCGCCGTCGAGCAGCGTCTTCCAGCCGTCGCGGCGCGAGAGGTCGGAGGGCAGAAAATCGATGCCGTCCTCGGCGGGCGGGGCGGCGATGTCGCTGCCGAGGACGCGCGCACCCTCCGCCAGCAGGGCCTTGGCGATGCCGCGGCCGATGCCGCCGGCGCAGCCGGTGATCAGGGCGCGTTCGCCGTCCAGCAGTTTCGTGGGGAGAAGTGTCGTGTCCATGGCTGCCATGGTAGCAGGGGAACGATGGCGGCCAAAACCCGACTTGATGTGGCTCTCGTGGAGCGCGGCCTTGCGGAAACCCGTGCCGCAGCGCAACGCCTCGTCATGGCCGGATTGGTCTTCTCGGGCGAGCGGCGCCTCGAGAAGTCGGGCTTGGGTATCGGCGCCGACACGACGCTCGAAGTGCGCGGCCAGCCGCATCCCTATGTCTCGCGCGGGGGGCTGAAGCTCGCCCGGGCACTCGACCACTTCGCCATTCCTGTCGTCGACCGCATCGGCCTCGATGTCGGTGCGTCGACGGGCGGCTTCACCGACTGCCTGCTGCAGCGCGGCGCCGCCAGTGTCTACGCCGTCGACGTCGGCACCAACCAGCTCGCCTGGAAGCTGCGATCGGATCCCAGGGTCGTGTCGATGGAGAAGACCAACATCCGCGCCATCACGCGCGCGCAGATCCCCGAGCCGATCGATATCGTTGTCTGCGACGCCTCGTTCATCGGCTTGCGCACCGCGCTGCCGGCGGCACTGGCGTTGGTCGGAGAGGGCGCGCATCTGGCCGCGCTGATCAAGCCGCAGTTCGAGGTCGGCAAGGGCCGCGTCGGCAAGGGTGGCATCGTGCGCGATCCCGAACTACATCGGGAAGTCTGCGACACGATACAGGCGTGGCTCGCCGAACAGCCCGGTTGGCGCGTGCTCGGTGTCACCGAGAGCCCGATCACCGGTGCCGAGGGGAACAAGGAGTTCCTGATCGGCGGCGTTTTCAGCGCCCAACTCAGCGGATCGCGCGGCTGACGCGGAACTTGTTGTTGTCGGCCAGCGTCTCGAACGAGGCGAAGTTGGCCTTGAGCATCGGCTCGTAGGGCAGGCCGCGGTTGGCCACCATGTAGAAGCGGCCGCCGGGGCGCAGTGCGCGTGCGGCGGCCTCGATCACCTGCTGGCCAAGCGCCGGCGTCGCGGCGCGGCCGGTGTGGAACGGCGGATTGCAGACGATGACGTCGCAGGTGTGTGGCGCCGGCTCGGCGGTGAGGTCGAGCCAGTGGAACGAGGCGCGCCCACTTTCGACATCGGAGGCGACGACGTTGGCGCGCGCGGCCTCGAGTGCGAGGTGCTCGGCATCGATCAGGTCGAGGTGCTGCACGCCGGGAGAACGCCCCAATATCTCGCGGCTGAGAAAGCCCCAGCCGCAGCCGAAGTCCGCGACGTGGCCGGCGAGATCGTCCGGCAGGTAGCGGGCAAGCAGCGCCGAGCCGTCGTCGATCCGATCCCAGCTGAAGATGCCCGGCCGGCTCAGCCACGTGCTGTCGCCGACCGGCTGCAGGCCGGCGAGCCCGCGCCAGTAGGCCGGCGGTGCCTTGTCGCCCTTGGTGAGCCAGAACACGCGGCAATGGAACTTCGACACGGTCGCGTCGATGCCCAGCGCCTTGGCTGCGTGCTTCTCCAGGCTGGCCGCGCCGTCGTCGTTGGCGCCAGCGCAGACCAGCGTGCCGCCGTCCGCCAGCAGCGCCCAGCCGCGCGCGATGTTGGCGAAGTTCTCTTCCTTGTGCTTGGTCAGCAGCAGCAGGCCTTGCGCGAAGTCGCCGGCTTGCAGGCGCGGCGAGACTTCCCATCCCTTGCGTTGCAGGCGCAGGAACTCCGGCCGGAACGACTGCTCGGCGACAACGTCCTTCAGGGGCAGGTCTTCGGCCCGCAGGAAGAACGCCCGCCGTTCAGTGAGCGTTCCGGTTTCGAAGACGTAGGCGAGGGCGCGGCTGGCTTGGCTCACTGTGTTTTTAGGGCACCAGGACGGCGCGGCCCATGACTAAGCCCTTGCGTAGCTGCTGCAGCGCGTCGTCGGCGTCGTCGAGCCCGCGCTTGATGACCGGCACCGGCTCGGCCTTACCGGCCGTCACGATGTCCATCATCTCCTTCATCTCGGCAGGCGTGCCGGTGACGGAGCCCATGATCTGGTTGCCGGTGAAGGCGAACATCGGCAATGGCACGGAGAAGGTGCCGCCGAACAGGCCGACCACGATCAACCGCCCGCCGCGTCCCAGCGCGCGCCAGCCGAACTGCGCGGAGGCCTCGTTGCCGACGAAGTCGATGGCGGCGGCGACGCCGGTGCCGCCCGTCAACTCGAGCAGCGTCTTGCGGGCTTCCTTGTCGCGTGGATCGACGACGGCACAGGCGCCGTTCTTGAGGGCGAGGGCACGCTTGTTCTCGTCGATGTCGGCCACGATCGGCTCGCGGCCCAGCACCGCCTTGGCGAAGCGCACGCCCATGAGGCCGACGCCGCCCGCGCCGATCACCAGGATCGGCTTGCCGGCGTCGTGGCCCACGGCCTTCTTGACCGCGCCGAAGGCGGTGATGCCGGAGCAGGCATAGAGGCAGGCCAACTCCACTGGCAGGTTGCCGTAGGGGTAGAGATACTTGGCGTGCGGCACGATGACATGGTCGGCATAGCCGCCGTCCTCGTTGACGCCCAGTGCGTGCGGCGTGGGGCAGATATTTTCCGTGCCGTTCTGGCAGTACCAGCACTTGCCGCAGCCGATCCACGGATAGACCACTGCCTTGTCGCCGACCTTGGCGCCACCCTCGGAACTCTTGGGGCACTCCGGACCCACGGCCACGACTTCGCCCACGATCTCGTGGCCCATTGTCCTTGGCGGGTTCATGGTCTTGGCGATCGAGTATTTGTTGCCGCCGCCCATGTCGAAGTAGCCCTCCCACAGGTGGACGTCGCTGTGGCAGACACCTGCAGCAGTGACGCGCACCAGCACCTCGGTGCCCTTGGGAGCGGGATTGGGCTCCTCGACCTTCTGCAGCGGCTTGCCGAATTCGACGACCTTGTAGCTTTTCATTGGCCCAACTCCCTTCGTCCTGTGCGCCCGAGCATAGAGCATCCGTGGGCGGTTTGTGCTAGTAGTCGGCCAAGGAAAATCGCCCAAGAAAATACTCGGGAGGAAACGATGCTGAGACGTGGAATGATGGCCGTTGCGGCGCTGGCGTTCGTGTCGTCGGGTGCGGCGGCGCAAGAGACGGTGAAGATCGGCCTGGTGCTGCCGATGACCGGCCAGCAGGCCTCGACCGGCAAGCAGATCGACGCCGCCGTGAAGCTCTACCAGGCCCAGCACGGCACCACGGTTGCCGGCAAGAAGATCGAGGTCATCCTCAAGGACGACACCTCCGTGCCCGACGTCACCAAGCGGCTGGCGCAGGAGCTGGTGGTCAACGACAAGGTGGCCGTGCTCGCTGGCTTCGGCATAACCCCGTCGGCCCTGGCCACGGCGCCGATCGCCACCCAGGCCAAGGTGCCGGAGATCGTCATGGCGGCCGGCACCTCGTCGATCACCGAGGCCTCGCCCTTTATCGCGCGCACCAGCTTCACGCTCGCACAGTCGTCGGTGCCGATGGCGGAGTGGGCGTTCAAGAACGGCATCAAGAAGGTCGTCACTCTGGTCAGCGACTACGGCCCCGGTATCGACGCCGAGAAGTCGTTCACCGAGAAATTCAAATCGGACGGCGGTACGATCGTCGAGAACCTGCGCATTCCCATGCGCGCGCCCGACTTCGCGCCGGTGCTGCAGAAGGTGGCCGATGCCAAGCCTGACGCGCTGTTCGTCTTCGTGCCGTCGGGCACCGGCGCGCAGTTCGTCAAGCAGTTCGTCGAGCGCGGCCTCGACAAGTCGGGGGTCAAGCTGATCGCCACCGGTGACGTGACCGACGACGACCAGCTCAACGGCATGGGCGACGCGGTGGTAGGCGTGATCAACGCGCACAATTACTCGGCCAACCACAACAGCGCGCTCAACAAGAGCTTCGTCGAGGCCTTCAAGAAGGCCAACGCCGGGATGCGCCCCAACTTCATGGCCGTCGGCGGCTACGACGGCATGCACCTGATCTACGAGGCGCTGAAGAAGACCGGCGGCGACGCCAACGGCGAGAAGCTGATGGCGGCGATCAAGGGCATGGCGTGGGAGAGCCCGCGCGGGCCGATCTCGATCGACCCGGCGACGCGCGACATCGTGCAGAACATCTACATCCGCAAGGTCGAGAAGGTCGGCGGCGAGCTCTACAACGTGGAGTTCGCCACCATCGCCAACGTCAAGGATCCGGTGAAGGCCGCCAAGAAATGACGGCAGGCATCGCCTGCTGTCATCCCGAGCGCTAGAGAGGGATCTCTAGCGCGTGGCCACGATCCTCTTCGACGGGGTGGCCTACGGCATGCTGCTGTTCGTGCTGGCCTGCGGGCTGGCCGTGACCCTGGGGTTGATGAATTTCGTCAACCTGGCACACGGCGCCTTCGCCATGGCGGGCGGCTATGTGACCGTGATCCTGATGGACCGCTGGAACGTGCCGTTCCTCGCCTGCCTGCCGGCGGCGTTCGTCGTGGCGGCGGCGCTCGGCCTCGTGCTCGAGCGCACGCTCTATCGCCACATGTACGGCCGCAGTCCGCTCGACCAGGTGCTGTTCTCGATCGGCCTCGTCTTCATGGCTGTGGCGGCGACCGACTATTTCATGGGGTCGAGCCAGCGCAACATCCACCTGCCGGGCTGGCTGCAGGGCCGCCGGGAAATCCTGGGCGTCAGCGTCGGCCTCTATCGCTCCTTCATCATCGCGGTGTGCGGCGCACTGGCGCTCGGCCTGCAGCTCGGGCTGATGCGCACGCGCTTCGGCAGCCGGCTCCGCGCCGCCGTCGACGACGCGAGGGTGGCGCGCGGGCTCGGCATCCCAGTCGGGCTGGTGTTTGCCGCGACCTTCGCCGTCGGCTCGGGGCTCGCGGGGCTGGGCGGTGCGCTCGGCACGGAGCTGCTGGGCATCGATCCCTATTTTCCGCTGAAGTTCATGATCTACTTCCTGATCGTGGTCACCGTCGGCGGCACGTCGGGCATCATGGGCCCGTTCGTGGCCTCGCTGCTGCTGGGCGTCGCCGACGTCGCCGGCAAGTATTATCTCTCCTCGGCGCTGGGCGGCTTCGTGATCTATGTCGTGCTGATCGTCGTGCTGGTCCTCAGGCCGCAGGGCCTGTTCGCGCGCGCCCGATGAAAGCGGCAAGATGAGCGCATCTGCAAGCCTCGCACGGCGCGCCCGCTGGCGCTGGCCCGAGATCGTCTTCTGGCTGGTGGCGTTCGCCGCGATCGCGATGCCGACAGGCAAGCATCTCATCCTGAACGAGATCGCCATCCTCGCTTTGTTCGCGCTCTCGCTCGACCTGATCCTGGGCTACGCCGGCATCATCTCGCTGGGCCACGCCGCGTTCTTCGGCTTCGGCGCCTATGCTGCCGGCCTGTTCTGCAAGCACGTGATGCCGGACCCCTTGCTCGGCCTGGCGGTTGCGGTCGTGCTCTCGGGGCTGCTCGGCCTGCTCACCAGCCTGCTGGTGCTGCGGGGCAGCGACCTCACACGCCTCATGGTGACCCTGGGCGTGGCGCTGGTGCTGCACGAGTTGGCCAACGCGTTGTCGCAGTGGACCGGCGGCGCCGACGGGCTGCAGGGCATGACGGTCGGCCCGCTGCTCGGCCATTTCGACTTCGACCTGTCGGGCCGCACGGCCTATGCCTACAGCGTCTCGATCCTCTTCGTGTTGTTCGTGTTGGCGCGGCGGATCGTGCGCTCGCCGTTCGGGGTCTCGCTGATGGCGATCCGGCGTAACCCCTTGCGCGCCTCGGCGCTGGGCGTTCCGGTCAATCGCCGCATGATCGCGATCTACGGGCTTGCGGCAGCCTATGCCGGTGCAGCCGGCGCGCTGCTCGCCCAGACCACGGCCTATGTCTCGCTCGAGGTGCTGGAGTTCAACCGCTCGGCCGACGTGCTGCTGGCGCTGATCATCGGCGGCGCGGGCTGGCTCTACGGCGGCATCGCCGGCGCCCTGGTGTTCAAGGTGCTGCAGGACGTGCTGTCGTCGGGCGCGCCGCAGTTCTGGTTGTTCTGGATGGGCCTGTTCCTGGTCGCGCTGGCGCTGGTCGGACGCGAGCGCCTGATCGGCGGCGTGCGCGGGCTTCTGCCCA
>JBEPUH010000078.1:0-8231 GCA_041691635.1 Hyphomicrobiales bacterium | reverse complement strand
GAAGGGTTTTCCCCTTATGTCGAGTTCGGGTACATCGCCTTTATAAACCGTGAAAACCGCCGCGCGATCTGCCCTAGGACGCCGGCACCTTCATCAGTGCCGTCACGACATCCAGGAGCTGCTCCTGGGTGAACGGCTTGGACAGGCGCGGCACGTCGCCGGCGCCGGCCGGCAGCTCGGCATAGCCACTGGCCAGCATGATCCGCAGGTCGGGCCGCAGCCGCCGCACTTCGCCGATGAGCTCGATCCCGGTCATGCCGGGCATGCCCTGATCGGTGATCATGAGGTCGAACGGCGCCCCGCTCCTAAGGATGTGCAGCGCATCGCGCCCGGAATAGGCACTGCTCACGGCATGGCCGAGGTCTTCCAGCATAGCCACGGTGTTGAGCAGGACCAGCGCATCGTCGTCGATGACGAGGATCTTGAGCGGCGCGAGTTCGCCGCCGGCCGCGCGACCCTGATCTCGCGCCGTCTCGCCCATGGCGGCTGCCGCGCCTTCATGCAGCGGCAGCCACAGGCTGGCGGTTGTGCCCTCGCCCAGCGTGCTCGCGAGGTCGAAGCGGCCGCCGGATTGCTCGGCCAGGCCATGCACCATCGACAGGCCAAGCCCGGTGCCCTTGCCGATACCCTTGGTCGTGAAGAACGGATCCATCGCGCGCCGCAACGTCGCCTCGTCCATGCCGGTGCCGTGGTCGATGACGGAGAGCACGGCGTAGCCACCGGCCGGCAACCGGAAGACGTTCACCTCGTCGAGCCTTTCCTCGCGCGCGGCGATGGTGAGCATACCTCCCGACGGCATCGCGTCGCGCGCGTTGACGGCGAGGTTGAGCAGCGCCATCTCGAGCTGATTCCGGTCGGCCAGCACGGGGGTCATGGTCCGCGGGATGCGCGTTCCGATGGTGACGGCCGAGCCGAGCGAGCCGTCGAGCAGGTCGAGCATGCCGTCGACCAGTGCGGGAATGTCGACGGCCTCGGCCTTCAGCTCCTGGCGGCGGGCGAAGGCCAGCATGCGCTGGGTCAGCGTTGCCCCGCGGCGCGCGCCGTTCAGCGCGTTCTCGATCAGCGACGCCACGCGCGGGTCGTCGCCGACGCGCCGCTGGATCAGTTCGAGACTGCCGAGCACAGCGGTCAGCAGGTTGTTGAAGTCGTGGGCGATACCGCCGGTGAGCTGGCCAATGGCGTCCATCTTCTGCGACTGGAACAGCGCCTCGCGCGCCTCCTCCAGCTTCTTCTCCGCCTCCCGCCGTTCGGTGATGTCGCGCGTAATCTTGGCGAAGCCCAGCACGTGGCCCTCGGCAGTGCGGATCGGGTCGATCACCACGTTGGCCCAGAACCGGGTGCCGTCCTTGCGGACGCGCAGCCCCTCCTTCTCGTAGCGCCCGTGCTCGAGCGCCGTCGCCAGCGCGCGTTTCGGCTCGCCTGCCTCGCGGTCCTCGTCGATGTAGAAGTCGGAGAAATGCCGGCCGATGATCTCCTCCGGCCGGTAGCCCTTGATGCGCTGGGCGCCGGCGTTCCAGCTCACGACGTGGCCTTCGGGATCGAGCATGTAGATGGCGTAGTCGGTAACGCTCTCGACGAGCAGGCGCAGCTCTTCCTGGCTGTGATGGAGGCTCTGCTCGGCCTCCTTCCTCTCCGACAGGTCGCGCGTGATCTTGGCATAGCCGATCAGGCCGCCATTGGAATCGCGGATCGGGTCGATGACGACGTGCGCCCAGAAGCGCGTGCCATCCTTGCGCACGCGCCAGCCCTCGACCTCGAACTTGCCGGTCTCGGCGGACGTGGCGAGCGCGCGCGCCGGCACGCCGGCGGCCACTTCGTCGGGCGTATAGAACAGCGAGAAATGCCGGCCGATGATCTCCGGTGCGGTGTAGCCCTTGAAGCGCTCGGCGCCGGCGTTCCAGCTCACGACGTGGCCGGCGGCATCGAGCATGTAGATCGCGTAGTCGGTGACCGCACCGACCAGCAGGCGAAAGCGATCCTCGTCCGACAATCCGTAGGTGACCGACGCGGTGTGCGAGAGATCTATCGTCGCTTCATTCATGGCCGCACCGTCCGCTGCAAAAGACCGTGTTTCAAGGCTAAAATGACGATCCGAGCGGGCTGCAACCTTGGGAGACCTATCGCGTTTAGCTCACTTGCCCGGCGGACACGATCCCGGCCGATTGGCGCTCGCGCCAATGCTCCGGCGTCACTCGGACGTTCCGAAGCGCTTGCGGACATAAATCGCGGCTTTCGTCCAAACCTGGCCGAACGGCGGGTCCGATGGCTGCCCGAGGCCGGAGAAACCGCGCACCGTGAATACCCAGATCGTAAAGCCCACGATCAGCGCCCAGTTCCACCAGTCCGTCCACCATTCACCGTTCATTCGAGGATTTCCCTGGCAGGTTCGCCCTTCACTCGCGTCCGCCGGCGTCGAGGATGTCGCGCACGCGGGCGGCGAGCTGGTCGAAGGTGAAAGGCTTGGTGATGAGGTTCACGCCGGCATCGAGCCTGCCCTGGTGGACGATGGCGTTGCGCGAGTAGCCCGTCGTGAACAGCACCTTGAGATCGGGCCGGCTCTCGAGCGCGGCGGTCGCCAGTACCCGGCCGCTCCTGCCCGGCAGCACCACGTCGGTGAACAGCAGGTCGATCCGCGGCGTGCGGCCGAGGATCGTCATGGCCGAGGTGGCGTCGGCCGCCTCGAGCACGTTGTAGCCCAGCTCGCGCAGCACCATGACGCTGTAAGCCCGCACGTCGTCGCTGTCCTCGACGACGAGGATAACCTCCTCGCCCTGGCCGGGCGGCGGAAGTGCTTCCTCTGCATCGTCGGCCACGCCCTCGCCGAGGAAGCGCGGGAAGTAGAGCTTGATCGTCGTGCCCAGTCCCACTTCGCTGTAGATCGTGACGTGGCCGCCCGACTGCTTGGCGAAGCCGTAGACCATGCTGAGGCCAAGGCCCGTGCCCTTGCCAACATCCTTGGTGGTGAAGAAGGGCTCGAACGCCCGCGCCAGTGTCTCGCGCGGCATGCCCACGCCGTTGTCGCTGACCGAGATCATCACGTACTGGCCGGCGACGACCTCGGAATCCCGGGCGACGTAGCTCTCGTCGAGCGCGGTGTTGGCGGTCTCGATCGTGAGCTTGCCGCCTTCCGGCATCGCGTCGCGCGCGTTGACGGCCAAGTTGAGGATCGCGCTCTCGAGCTGGTTGGGATCGATCTCGGCCAGCCACAGGCGCTGAGCCATCACGCCCTCGAGCTCGACCTGCTCGCCGAGCGTGCGGTGCAGCAGCTCGGTCATGTCGCGGACCAGCAGGTTGAGGTCGACCGGCTTGGGCGCCAGCGGCTGGCGGCGCGAGAAAGCCAGCAGGCGCGCCGTCAGGCTGGCCGCGCGCTGGGCGCCCTGCAGGGCCATGTCGGCGGCCCGGCGGATGCGCACGGTCTCCTCCGGCTTGGCGCGCAGCACCGTGTCGAGACCGCCGATGATCACCGTCAGCAGGTTGTTGAAATCGTGCGCGACGCCGCCGGTGAGCTGGCCCACCGCCTCCATCTTCTGCGCCTGGCGCAGCGCCTCCTCGGTCGCCGCACGGCGGGCGCTTTCGTCGGCCACCCGCTGCTCGAGGGTGGCGTTCAGCTCGCGCAGCGCCTCCTCGGCGGCGACGCGGGCAGTGGTCTCCACGGCGGTGATCAGGATGCCGCCGATGTCGTGGGGCGCCGTCTCGTCATGCACCGGACTGTAGGCCACGGTGAAGTGGGCATCGTCCCATTCCTTGCCGTGGCGCTGGATGCGGTAGAGCTGGTCCTCGGCGAAGGTGCCGGTGCTGCGGCCCGACAGGATGGCGCTGTGGTTGGGCTCGAGCTGGTGCCAGACCTCGGGCCACGCCTCGCGCACCGGCAGCCCGAGCACCTGCGGATGCTTCTCACCCAGGATCGGCCGGTAGCCGTCGTTATAGATCAGCACGAAGTCGGGGCCCCACCGCAGCGCCATGGGAAAGCCCGAACTCAGCACCAGGTCGACCGCGAGATGGAGACTCGCCGACCATTTTTCGCGCGGCCCGAGCGGCGTTGCCGTCCAGTCCTTGTCGCGGACCAGCCGCGCCAGCTCGCTTCCCGAGCGTTCCCAGCCGCGTGGCGGCATCCTCAGAAGCCTTTCATTTCCCGTCCGACGCCGGCTTCCCGGCTCGCCGGCGGCGACGCTACCACCTGCGACAAGCCGGCGTGAAACTTTTTGGCGGGCGGCCGGCAACCTCCTCCCGCGCGTCCTCGTTGTGGGCCGAGGAGGGGAAGACGCATGCAGCTCAGCACCGCCGATATCGACGTCCTGCGCACCTTGCTGAAGGGCGATACACCGCATGCCTCTTCCTCCCACCGCCTGCGCCTGGAGATGAAGGGCCTGATCCGGGACACCGCCGGCGGTCTGGTCCTCACGGAGACTGGAAAGGTCGCGGCCTATTCCACTGCCAACGTCGAGCACGAAAAATCCGAGGAGCCCGTCCGCCGCCTCGATGCCGCCGGCCGCAAGCGGATGCTCGATCGCCGGATCGACTTCTCCTGACGCCTGCGGGAGTCATCTATCGCACCGAACAGGCATCAACTCGGTGCGGTCGAGCCGGGTCGGCGCAATGGCCCGGTTTCCGCTGCTGCCTGGCATCCCTTTTGCCGGCAACCCTCGACTGCCGCGGTCCGTTGACTATGACTGACCGGAACAGGCCCGCCCCCCGCCTGAACAATGAATGGATATTTAACTTGTCCAAGCCCCTCGTACTCATCGTCGAGGACGAAGCCCTTGTGCGCCTGATCGCGGCCTCGATGCTGCAGGACGCCGGTTTCGACACACTCGAAGCGGAAACCGCCGACAATGCGCTGCATGTCCTGGAAGATCACCAGGACGTGTGCCTGCTGTTCTCCGACGTCCAGTTGCCTGGCTCGATGGACGGGCTGCACCTGGCCGCCGCCGTCCACGACCGCTGGCCCGCAATCAAGCTACTGTTGACCTCCGGCGGCGTCTCGGTGAACGAAGCCGAGCTGCCCGACCACGGCCGCTTCCTGCCCAAGCCATACAGTGCCGGCCAAATGGTGGGCGCCGTGAGGTCGATGCTCTGAGGGGTAGGGTACAGACACCTGGCCATTCCTGGCACGTCCACCTCTCTGCTATGTAGAGCCTACCGCCCCCGGGTTCCGGACGTGAGCACGACTGACAAAAAACCAGCCCCCGCGCCGCCCGCCGATACCGAGTTCCTGCGCAGCGTGCTCGCGTCGTCGGTCGACTGCATCAAGGTACTCGACCTCGAGGGCGAGCTCCTCTTCATGAGCAAGAACGGCAAGCCTGTCATGGAAGTCAGCGACTTCAACGCCATCGGGGGGTTGCCCGAGCCCGGCGGTCCGGCGGTCGTGCCGCCGACGCGCACCGGCTTTGGCTCACAGTCGATCGAGCGCAGCCTGGCCGACTTCAGCGCCGCCGTGCGCCTGGCCTACCTGCCGACCGGCGTGACCTTCTCGTTGGGCGCGCCGCTCGAGGACCTGCACCGGGTCTGACCGCCGGGTTCGTAGGGAACATGGCCGGGCAGTCGCCGTTGTCGTTGCCATGAGATTGGCTCCCGCACTCGCCCTCCTCGTCCTTCTTCCGCGGGCGGCGCTGGCGGCACCGCCCACCCCGCCGTGCGGTGGCCAAGTCCCCGTTCCCGCCTACGCCCCGGCCGCCAGCGCGCCCGCCGTGGCGACGTGGTCGGCTGCTGAGCTGCACGGCGTGGCACTCGCACCCTGCCTCGGCTGGACGGGCGAGAGCCGCTTGATCGTGGCGGTGGCCGCCACTTTTCGCTCCACCCTGACCGCCGATCAACTGCTGCAGAGACTCGCGGCGGTGTCGGCATATCCGTCAGTCAAATACTGGTCGGCGACCCGCCAGGCCTGGCGGCCGCTGGCATCGCAAGCAGCCGTGCTGGCCACACCCGACGGCACGGCGACGCGGTCCGATCCATCCGCGGACGACCTCAAGGTCGGCCGCGAGATCACCTACACCGAGCACGGCGAGCTGGCCGTCACCACGCACCGGCTGCGCGTCGTCGAGCTGTCGGCCGACCGCGTGATGGTGACGGTCGAGAACACCCGGCCGATTCGCATACTGGTAGTCACCGCCTTCGAGCCTGGTGCGTTGCAGCTCGCGACGTTCATCGACAGGGCCGGACCCGACCTCTGGAACCTCTACGAGATCACCCGCGTGGGCGCCGCCAGCAGCGCCATGACGGCCGACCACCGCGCGTCATATGCGAACCGCCTCGACGCCATCCGGCGCTATCTCGCCGACCTTCCGACCGACCGCGATCCGCCGCTCATGCCGCGTTGATCTCTACTTCGGCGCCTTGGCCGACGGATGGAACAACACCTCGCCGTGGACGCGATAGGCGCCGATCGCCGACTGGCCGGCATCGGAGACCAGCCAGTCGCGCAGGCGACGTGCCGCGTCGTGCTTGGCGTCGGGATGCTTCTTCGGATCCATCAGGATCACGTCGTAGCGGTTCAGAAGGCCCGGATCGCCCTCGACTGCAACCTTGAGCGTCTGCTTGTTGGCGAAGTTCAGCCACGTGCCGCGGTCCGACAGCGTGTAGGCGTTCATGCCCGCTGCCGCGTTCAGCGCCGCGCCCATGCCGCCGCCGATGTCGAGATACCACTGGTCGCCCTCGGCGAGCGCGGGCTGGCGACCGGCGGCGCGCCACAGGCGCTTCTCCAGTGCGTCGGTGCCGCTCTTGTCGCCGCGCGACACGAACGCAGCCTTGGCCGCCGCGATCGCCTTCAGCGCCGCCAGCGCGTCGTGCGTGCCCGCCACGTGCGCGGGATCGCTCGCGGGGCCGACGATGATGAAGTCGTTCCACGCGACCTGGCGCGAGTCGATGCCGTGACCCTGGGAGATGAACTTGGCCTCGGCCTCGGGATCGTGGACCAGCACAAGATCGGCATCGCCGCGCGCCGCCGTCGCCAGCGCCTGGCCGGTGCCCTGGGCCACCACCCGCACCTGGATCCCGGTCGCGGCGGTGAAAGCCGGCAGCAGATGGTCGAGCAGCCCCGAGTCCTGCACCGACGTGGTCGATGCCAGCACGATCGATTGCGCGTGCACGGCCGTGCCCGACACGGCGAGCATTGCCAGGGCGAAGACGAGGCCCAGCCGTCGAACGATCATCTTCATTGCTTTCCTCCCGATCCGAGCGCGAAGGCCGTGGCGCTGATGGCGACGCTGAGGCCGATCAGCACGAAGCCCAGCCCGAGCGCCAGCGACAGGTTGCCCTTGCTGGTCTCGAGCGCGATCGCCGTCGTCATGGTGCGGGTGTAGCCGGCGATATTGCCGCCGACAACCAGGATGGCGCCGACTTCCGAGATGGCGCGGCCGAAGCCCGCCAGCCCCGCCGTCAGCATCCGCGTGCGACCCATGACGATCAGTTCGGGGATGGCGCGCAGCGGCGTGGCGCCGTCGATCTGCAGCGCCCCACCGTACTCCTCCCACAGGTCGGCCACCGCGCGGTGCACCAACGCCGCCACGATCGGCGTCGCCAGCACCGCCTGCGCCAGCACCATGGCGCCGGGCGTGAACAGCATGCCGAGCATGCCGAGCGGGCCCGAATGCGATAGCGTGAGATAGAGCGCCAGGCCGACCACGACCGGCGGCAGACCGAGCAGCGCGTTGGCCACAACGACCAGGGCCCGTCGTCCGGGGAAGCGGCAGACTGCCAGCCCCGCACCCAGCGGCAGGCCGAGCAGGATGGCGAGCGCCGTCGCCGACAGGCTGACGCCCAGCGACAGGACCACGATGCGGGCAAACTCGTCCGAACCCAGCGTCGTCCAGAAGTCGGTCATCGGGGGGTTGCGCAATTCACGCTAGTGATACTGTGCACCCGCGCAGCCCCGCCTAGGCGAGCGCCTTCAAGACTTCCGAGGCGATGCGCGCCTGGGTGTCCTGGTCGAGGTAGGGATGCATCGGCAGGCTGAGCGTCTCGTGCGACAGTCGCTCGGAGGCCGCAACGTCGGTGCCGAGGTGATAGTGCCTGTAGGCCGACTGGCGGTGGAGCGGCGTCGGATAATAGATCGCTGTCGGCACGCCGGCCGCCTTCAGCTTGGCGGCCACCTCGTTGCGCCGTCCGTCGGAGATGCGGATCGTGTACTGCGCCCACACCGACGTCGCGTCGTCACGCACGGTCGGCGTCACCACCCGGTTGCGCAGCGCCTCGGTGTAGCGCGCCGCCACGACCTGCCGCGTGTCGATCTCGTC
>JBEPUH010000077.1:0-9020 GCA_041691635.1 Hyphomicrobiales bacterium | reverse complement strand
GAGAATCGATAACCGATTCCTCTGGCAAGATATTTATTGGGTTTTCACCCTAGTAACAATGCCTTAGCGGCGGAATGTTTCTCCCACTCTCTCCGCCAACTCCATTTGTCCCGCCGGGTTTTACGCCGGAACAACCACCGGCGACCCCCGATGGTCCCTGTGAATTGGCGGATGTAACCCGATTTGGGAAAGTCGCGCGAATCGGTGTAGGCTCGGGGCCTCAACGCGGCCATTTGGCCCGCAAAGGAGATCACATGCAGCGGTCGATTTGGGCAGTGCTCGGCGCTACGGTGCTGATTGTCGGCGCGGCGACGTACGCGCAAACCCACGCCCAGGCGCCGGCCGCGCCCGGCACGGCACAGGCAACCGGCAAGTCCGGCGTCAACGTCGGCTCGCTCACCTGCCACGTCGCCGGCGGCGTCGGCTTCGTGTTCGGCTCGTCGAAGGACCTCAACTGCCTGTTCGCCCGCACCGACGGCCTCGCCGAGCCCTATCACGGCACGATCAAGAAATTCGGCGTCGACATCGGCTTCACCAAGGAAGCGCATGTCGTATGGCTGGTGTTCGCGCCGGGCGCGATCGGCGACGGCTCGCTGGCTGGCAGCTATGGCGGCGTGGCCGCCGCCGTCGCCGCGGGCCTTGGCCTCGGCGCCAACGTCCTGGTCGGCGGCAGCAGCAAGCAGATCACGCTGCAGCCCCTCAGCGTCGAGGGTAGCGTCGGGTTGAACATCGCCGTGGGTGTCGCCGAAGTGCAGCTCAATCCGGGCAAATAGGCGGCGATGCGATTGCGATGATCGACCGTCAATGACCGCGCGCGGATCGGTCCACCGTCCGGCGCAGCGCCTGACGGCGGCAGGAACGGAACAACGGGACGAAATCGTCGTCGAGGAAGTGGCGGTGGCACTCGTCTACAACGGCGTCAGCCACGCCGTGATGATGGCGAGCCCCTGCGACCTCGAGGATTTCGCCCGCGGCTTCTCGCTCACCGAAGGAATCGTCGGCCGCTCGTCCGAGATCTACGACATCGAGGTCGAGGACGCTGTCGGTGGCATCGAGGTCAAGCTCGATATCGCCGCCCAGCGCATGGCCGGGCTCCAGGAGCGGCGACGCACCCTGGCCGGCCGCACCGGCTGCGGCCTGTGCGGGGTCGACAGCCTCGATGCCGCCATGAGGCCGGTCGTCCGCTCGCGCGATGCCGAGAAGGTCTCGCGGCTGGCGATCGAACGGGCGATGGCGGCGCTGCCCGCCGAGCAGAAGCTCAACAAGCAGAACGGCGCCTGCCACGCCGCCGGCTGGGCCGACCGGGACGGCGCGCTGGTCGCAGTGCGCGAGGATGTCGGCCGCCATAATGCGTTGGACAAGCTCGCCGGCGCGATCGCCAGGTCGGGCGCGGCCAAGCCCGGCGGCTTCGTCGTGGTGACCAGCCGTTGCTCGTACGAGATGGTCCAGAAGGCCGCCGCCATCGGCGCCGCGGCGATCGCGGCGGTGTCGGCGCCGACCTCGCTTGCCATCGAGACGGCCGAGCAGGCCGGCATCGCCCTGGTGGCCTTCGTGCGCGACGGCCGGCTCACGGTCTACGCCAACGCGGAGCGGATCGCGGCGTGAGCAAGCCCTTCGTGTTCGGTATCACCGGCTGGAAGAACGCCGGCAAGACCACGCTCACCGAGCGGCTGGTCGCGGAGTTCGTGCGCCGCGGCTGGCGCGTGGCGACCGTCAAGCACGCCCATCATGCGGTCGACATCGACCGGCCGGGCACCGACTCGTTCCGCCACCGGGCGGCCGGCGCCACCGAAGTGGCGCTGGTCGGCGGCCAGCGCTACGCCATCATGCGCGAACAGCCCGATCCGCCGCTCGCCGAGGTGCTGGCGCGGCTGGCGCCGGCCGACCTTGTGCTGATCGAGGGCTACAAGCGCGAACCGCATCCGAAGATCGAGGTGCGGGCGGGCGACGTGCCGTCGCTGGCCGCCAGCGATCCCGCCATCGCCGCGATCGCCGCCGACGCCAAGCCGGCCGACGGGGCGTTGCCGTGGTTCCGCCGCGACGACATTGCCGCCATCGCCGACTTCATCGCCAGCCGGAAAGGCTGACGGCTACTTCTGCGCGGCGAAGGTGCCGCCGGCCTTGTAGCTGGGGCCGCTGGTCGAGGTGACGGCGAAGCTTCCGGCCTGGCCGGCGACCGGGTTGCCGGTGCCGCCGGAGAAGAACGCTCCGTTGACCGTCAGGTTCTTGGCACCCGACACGATCGGCGCGCTGGTGCCGCCCTGTGCCGTGAGCGTCCCGAAAGTATTGACGTTTGCCCCCGTCATATAGGTGTTCGTCGAACCGTTGCCGAAGGTCGTGCCGTCGAACGTGGCGGTGACGGCACCGCTGCGGCCGCCGAAGCTCCAGACGTTCTGGTACGAGCCAGCCGCGATGTAGGAACTGCCGTTGTTGTTGACGTTGCCGACCATGTGGCCGTTGTAGGTCGCCGTCGAACTGAGCGCGTTGATGTCGCTGGCGACCGCTAGCGTGCCGGCGACGTAGGTCGCGAAGTTCAGGCGGTCGCGCCCGCCGGGATTGTAGCCGGTGCTGTTCGTATAATTCACGTCGCCACCCCACCAGCCCCAGGTCAGGAACGAGCAGGTGCAGGGCGTCACGTTGGCGCTGGAGAAGAGGTTCGCCGCGGGGGCGACGTTGTAGCTCACCATCGTCGTGTTCGAGGTGACATCGGCACCGACGACCGTCGTGGGGTTGCCGATCGTGGAGGTACGATCGCGCACCGCGTAGTTATTGTCGTCGATGAAGGCGCTGCTGGCCTGGTTGCTCCCCGTCGTGCCACCGAGGTGGAACGTGGCGCTTGTCGACGTATCCCACTTGTCGACGGTGATGTCGTTCGAGGCGCGATTGTTCGTCGCGTTGGTCGTCAGCGACAACGCCGTGGGGTCGCTGGTCGTGATCGTGCGGGTCGAGAAGTTGCCACTGCTGTCGCGCTGCTCGGCCACGCCACCGACGAAGCCGTTCAGGGTCTGCGTCGTGCGGTTGACGCCGACGCCGGTGGGCGTCGTCGTCTTGTAAGCGGCGTTCACGGAGAAATAGTCCTGGCCGTTGAGGTTGGTGTAGGGCTGGTTGAACGATGCCTGCGACGTGCGGGTTGTCGTCACGTCTGTGACGAGGCCACCCGAGACGGTCGCCGTCGAATCCAGCTTGTCCGGGGTGAGGATGATGCCGGTGGCCGCGCCGTCGCCGCTCGGTGTACCGTAGATGGCGTTGCCGCCGCCGGTCAGCGGCGTCGATTCGGCCGACGTCAGGCGCCCGATCTTCTGGGTATCGCCCAGCCGGTAGGTGGCGCTGTAGTTGCCAGAAAGCGCCACGCCGTTGTCGCTGGTGATGGTGCCGCCGGTGGTGTTGATGTCGCGGAAGAATGTGCCGATGAACACGCCCATATAGGATTTCTGGCTGCTTCCGGTGCCCGAGATCGAGATCGCGGCCTGCAGTGCGGTCGCCCGCGCGTCGGGCGGTGCCAGCCCCACGGTCTGGGCCAGCCGCGTCGAATAGGCGGTGTAGAGATTGGAGACGACCTTGGCGTCCCGCAGCGATGTATCGTCGCCGACGGTGCTGCCGGCAAAGGGCAGGCGCGAATCACCGCCGAGATTGCCCATCGCGAAAGCCGCGATACCCGAGGTCGGGAAGTTGGTCGTGCCGCTCGAGGTGGTGGGCGCACCGCCGAAAATCCCGACCTTGTTGCCGTTCACATTGAAGACGTAGGCAAAGAACTCGCCCGTCGGGCTGACATAGCCGGTGCCGCCGGTCAGGGTGAGGCCGAGCGCCTGCGTGGTGCCGATCGAGAAGCCGCTGTTCAGCGTATTGACCTGCCACGGAAGGGTGATCGCACCGCTGCCGGAGCCGGAGCCGGGAACATTGAGGGTGATCGTGCTGCCGTTGGTGCTGGTGCTGGTGCTCGTACTGGTGCTGCCGGTTCTCGTGGTGGTGGTCGTGGTCGTGGTGGTCGTGGTCACGTCGCTCGGAGAGGTGATCGTCTTGTTATTGGCGGCATCCGGTGTGACGCTGAGATCGGTACGATTGAAGCCGGTATAGGGCTGATCGCCGATATAGCGGCCGAGCGTGTTCTTGCTGACGATGACCCGCGTCGTGCTGGTGGACGTGGCGGTCGTTGTCGTCGGCGTATTGTCCGGGTTTGCGCCCCGACCGTCGGCCAGCGGGTTGTTGCGCTGGTTGTTCGTCGGCGGACCGTTTCCGGCCGGCGGCTGGTTTCCGCCCGGCCCCTGACCGGAATTGTTCTGCGCGAAATTCTGGGCGCCGCGATCGGCATTGCCGCCCTGGTTGCCACCTTGCTGGCCACCCTGATTGCCCCCGCCGCTGTTGTTGCCTTCGAGCTGGCCGAGCTGGCCCGTGAGCGCGCCCTGGCTTGCGAGGACGGGCGGTCCCGGGGGCGTGCCGGCCGACGTGGTGACCTGTGAGCCGGGCCGCGTCACGTTCTCGGTCCGGCCCTGGCCGGTCACGGTCATGTTGTTGCCGAACAGGAAGGTCGAGGTCGTGCGGTTGGGCTGCACGTCGAGCACGCAGATGCCGCCGCGGATGCCGATCGTGCTCGAGGGCGTGGTGATGGTGATCGGATTGGTCTTGCTGATCCGGCCGCCGACCAGGCGTAGCACGCCCTTGCTGGCGTTGACGGCAAGCTCGCCGGTCTTGGTGTTCGGGTCGTAGACGAACTTGTCGATGGTGAGCTGGGCGTTGGGACCGACCGTGAGCGCGGTGCCGTCGAGGAACACGAGGTGGGCGCGATCGTTGGCGCCGGTGCGGATCACCTCGTTGGCCTGCACGTCGATGCCGATGCGCAGCACGCGCTCGGCCTGGGCCGGCGGCTTGCCGAGCGGATCGCCGTCGGTCGCCGACGTCACGCCGACGCGGGCCAGCGCGGCGCCGGAGCCGGCCAGGGCGAAGGTCGTGGTCGCCAGAAGTGCAGCGCGCAGGATCGCGGTGGCGCCGTTGAGTGGCTTGGACATGTCTGTCTCCTTCTGCCGGCGCTAGAAGTGCCAGCCGACGCCTAACATCAGGCTGTTGTTCTCGAAAGCGTAATTGACGAGGGTGGCGGTACGCACGAAGCGGCCGCCGGTCACGGAGAAAGTCGTGCGCTCGTCGAACGGGATCGCGAAAGTGATATTGGCGATCGTATCGACCTGCCGGCGCATCGTGTTGGGATCGATCGTGACGTCGGGCGCGTCGTAGCTCCACCAGTTCTCGGTGACGGAAAGCGTGACGCTCCACGGCAGCGAGGTCTTGAACACCGGATCGGCGAAGCGAAAGGACATGCCACCGTTGAGGCCGTAGAGCGCGTAGCTCTGTGCCGGCGTCTGGTCTGTCTGGTAGCGCGAGACGGCGCCCGTCGCGAACAGGGTGACCAAGTTGGACAGGGCGAACTGCAGCCCCGTGGTGGCCGTGTATTCGACACCGCGATACTGGTTGTTGGTCGGCAGATACCAGTTGTCGGTGTGGTCGTGGCGGCGCCACTGGACGGTCGACACGTTGCGCAGGCGATCCGACAGGAGCGCGCCCATCTCCATGCCGCCGCCGTAGCTGCCGTAGTAGGGGGCGTCGTTGACCCAGATGTAGCCGGCCGAGACGAACGGCTTCAGGCTGACGTCCTCGAAGGTGCCGTTGAAGATCTGGAAGCGCGGGCCGGTGGTGAGATCGAGCAGGGTGACGTTGGCCACCGCCGTCTGGAACTGGCGGTTCACGTAGGCGCTGAGCGTGGTCTCGATCGCCGACTTGTCCTGCCGGCCGAGATCGTAGCTGTGGCGGATCTGCGCCGAGGTGACGACACCCCAGTCCGAGGTACCGACCGCCTGCTGGTTGAGGCTGGCGATCTGGCCGAACAGCAGCACGTTCGTCGTCCCCGGCCCGAGGTTGGCGTTCGACTGGTAGCGCCAGCCGACGAAGAGGTCGCCGGAGAAGTGCGAGGGCTTTTCCTTGCCGACGACCTGGGCCATGAACTGGTCGGCGCGGTTGCGCACCTCGGGCGGCAGGTTGGGCGATTTCAGCGCGCTTTCGAGATAGGTGCGCGCCACCTCGTAGGACCCCAGCCGGTAATAGAGCACGCCGAGTTCGAGGCGCACGCGCGGCAGGTCGGGGTTGATCAGCAGCATGCGCTCGAGAGAGGAGACGGCGCCTTCGAGGTCGCCCGTCTGGCTGGCCAGCGATGCAAACTTGAACAGCACGTCGAGATTGGCCGGCTGGGCGAGCATCTCCTGGAACGCGGCATCGTACTGGCGTTGGAGATCGCTCGAGGCCACGGCCGGCGTCTGGCCCGACGCCTGCCCCTGCGCAAAGCATGCTTCGCTGGCGAGCAATCCGGTCAGGCCTCCTGCCAATGCAAGAATTTCCCGAAGCCGAGTGATTGGGATCAAAGTACACCGCTCCCCTAGCCTCGGAAGATACAGGGCCAAGCCACGGCTCTACAATGGCGCAGGGCCCCTGCTAAACCAGCCAGCTGCGTACAATAAAAATCCACGCAAAAATAGTGTGTTTTCGTGCCGCCTGCATACGCAGCAGCATCCGCCTGTATTGGCGGTCTCCGAGGGCAGTTGCGAATCGTTCGCGACCTTGGACCATGGCGGCCAGCATGCGGTCGAGCATGACGGCGTAGGTATTGCCCCAGTTCCGTTGCGACAGGTGGAGACGCCCCCCCAGGACCGGATTGTCGGCGGCGAAGTTCCGCTCGTGCAGGCGGTAGGAATAGAGCGCCTCGTCGATCAGCAGCGAGCCCGCCACCATCTGCGCCATGACGACGACGTAGAAATCCATGTGCAAGCGGAACGTCTCGTCGTCGTCGGGGAAGACGAGATCGATCAGCGAGCGGCGAAACATCATCGACGACGTCGACACCCAGACCCAGTGGACCAGCCGCTGGGTGTAGAGCCGGTAAGGGGTCTGTGCCTGCCAGGTCGCGGTCTTCTTCTGCGGGTCGAGCGCCGGCACGCGCGCGGGATCGACCGGTGCGAAGGTCTGGCCGCGGTCGGCGACGGCGCGATCCTTGCCGAACCAGTAGACGGTGCCGGCGATCAATGCGTCCTTGCCGTCGATCAGGCGTGCGTTGCAGGCGGTAAAGCCCACGGCATAGGTCTCGTTCAGGTGGGCGGCGAGGTGGCGCTCGAGGAAATCCTCGTTCCACAGGTCGTCGGAATCGAGGAAGCAGACGAAGGGAGCCTTGGTGAGCTGCAGGCCGCGCCGCGTGGCGCCGGTCTGACCGACGTTCCTGTCGACGCGAACCAGCGAGAAGCGCGCGTCCTTCAGTTCGTCGAGTGTCCGCTGGATGGCGGCGACCGAGCCGTCGGTCGAGGCGTCGTCGACGATCACGCACTCGAAATCGCGCAAGGTCTGGCGCGCGACCGAGCGGATCGCGTCGCCGATGTAATCCTGGCAGTTGTAGCAGGTGACGACGACGGAGATCTTCGGAAGGGTGACAGTGTGCGTCGTCATCGTCACGTCTTGGCCGGTCCCAGGAAGTCGAAGTCGACGCCTTCGTCAGCCTGCAGCACCGTCTTGTGGAACAGGCCGGTGTAGCCGCGATCGCTGCCCGGGTGCGGCGGCGGCGCCTTCCAGGCCTTCTTGCGCGTCGCCAGCTCGGCGGCGGAGACCAGCAGCTCGATCTTGCGTTTCGGCACGTCGAGCGTGATGCGGTCACCGGTCCTGACCAGTGCCAGTGGCCCGCCGACGGCGGCCTCCGGCGCGATATGCAGGACGATGGTGCCGAACGCCGTGCCGCTCATGCGCGCGTCGGAGATGCGGATCATGTCCTTCACGCCGGCGCGCGCCAGCTTCATCGGGATGGGGAAGGAGCCGGCCTCCGGCATGCCGGGCGCGCCCTTGGGGCCGGCGTTGCGCAGCACCAGGATGTCGTCGGCCTTCACGTCGAGATGGGGATCGTCGCCGCGCGCGGCGAGATCCTCCAGCGAGTCGAACACGACGGCACGGCCGGTGTGCGTGAGCAGAGCGGGTGTCGCTGCCGCGTGCTTGATGACGGCGCCGCGCGGCGCCAGGTTGCCGCGCAGCACGGCCATGCCGCCGGTCTGCTTGATCGGATTCCTGGATGTGCGGATGACGGTCTGGCCCGGCACGATCTCGGCCGCGTCGATCACCTGCTTCAGGGTCTTGCCCGAGACGGTCTTGCACTTCTCGTCGAGGTTCTTGCGAATCTCCTTCATCAGGCGCGAATTGCCGCCGGCCCAATGGAAATGCTCCATGTAGTGGTCGCCCGACGGCTTGAGATCGACCAGCACCTGCACATTGCGGCCGATCTGGTCGAATTCATCGAGCTCGATCTCGATGCCGAGGCGGCGCGCCACGGCGGTGAGATGGACCAGCGCGTTGGTCGAACCGCCGATCGCCTGCAGCACGGTGAGCGCGTTCCTGAACGCGGCCTTGGTCATGATCTCGCTGGGCTTCGGGCCCTGTTTGACCGCCATCTCGGCCGCTAGCTTGCCGGTCGCTTCGGCCACGCGCAGCCGGTCGGAGTGCGTGGCGGGGATCGATCCGCTGTTGGGCAGGCCCATGCCGAGCGTCTCGACGATGCAGCCCATGGTGCTGGCGGTGCCCATCACCATGCAGGTGCCCTTGGTCGGCGCCAGACGCTCGCTGACCTTTTCGATGTCGGCCTCGGAGAAGGTGCCGGCGCGATACTGACCCCACAGGCGGCGGCAGTCGGTACAGGCGCCCAGTACCTCACCCTTGAAGTGGCCGACCAGCATCGGTCCCACCGGCAGCACGACCGCCGGGCGATCGACGCTGGCTGCGGCCATGAGTTGGGCGGGCAGGGTCTTGTCGCAGCCGCCGATCAGCACGACGGAGTCCATCGGCTGGGCGCGGATCATCTCCTCGGTGTCCATAGACATGAGGTTGCGCAGGAACATGCTGGTGGGGTGAGAGAAGCTCTCGTGGATCGAGATCGTCGGGAAGACCATCGGCATGGCGCCGGCCATCATGACGCCGCGCTTCACCGCCTCGATCAGGTCGGGCACGTTGCC
>JBEPUH010000076.1:0-9113 GCA_041691635.1 Hyphomicrobiales bacterium | reverse complement strand
TCCAATCCAATCCAATCCAATCCAATCCAATCCAATCCAATCCAATCCAATCCAAAAAATCATGCGACCGATATGATTTCTGTCTAGATAATCTATTGGTTGTAAGAGAAATATCAGATAATTCATTGTGCATACAGACATGACTTGTTAAAGAAAAAAATTGATCCACTAACTCTATCATATACATAGACCCCAATCAATCCATATATCAAAAATGTATACTAATACTGAAAAAATAATAAATTGGGCATACAAACAAGCAATACATATTCATGATTTACTAATTATCAAAGCATGTATCGATGCTCGATGTGAATTTACAGATGAACACATTTCGCTTGTAAAAGATAATATTCTGTGTGCAGATTATAAAACATACAATCCAAAAGAGTATGCTGATTTATTTAACTTACTTTCAACCAATTATTTTGTTCAATTCGCATCTAATACTGAATTTATGATCGCATGCATTTCCCACCCATATGAGTTTTATTTGAAGACAATGATTGATAAAGGATACAATTCTACTTGTCCAGATGCACAGACAGTATTCTTAAAATCGTTAGATAGGATAAATTCACAGAAAATCGAATTGTTGGCAGGATGTGGGTTTAGCCAGTATTTCCAAAGTGGTGTGATGGAATGTATCAAAGAGAATAATTTAAACTGTATCAAAATTTTATTTGAACATGGTGTATCATTTTATTCAGAACTACAAAACATATACAATTATGTATTTTCTTTGAATTTATCATGGAGCTTGGATTTGGAAGCGATTCATTTTGCATTAGACAATATGTACAATATCAAATCTCTGTTGCAACCCATTAAAGTGAATTTACTTTTAATGGATTGTGAATTTATCTCTGCTGATGTGCGGATTCATATTATGTTCTTGTATATGGCAACTGATTATGCAATGACAGATAAAATAAGGGATCGATTGTACGAGCTCCATGATAATTATTATTGTGATGATTTGGATGAGATGTAGTAGATTATTAATTGGGTTTACGCAATTATCAACGGCAAAATATTTTATTGAACATACGCATAGTTAATTTGATTCATTAATAAATAAATTAGATCAACATTTCCAAAAATAATATCCACCCGTACCCAATTCAGCATACTTATCCTTGTATTGTGTCTCAGTCAAAATAACTTTTCCATCCAGTACATCTGACTGATCCATCCTTAGAACACTGACGCCATCTGCAGAAACAATCGATTCAATTTTACTTGGAACCAAAATACCATAAGGTCCAATCCAATAATTATTTAAAACCTGAAAAGATGGTATGTTAATGATCTCATATACGCTGTTAAGACTATCCAAGGGTTTATTTAGTTGATTGCCTATTGGTGGTGTTGAATTAGTGGAGCCCATTGTGTATGATGGATTTAGGTTTGGTATACTTTCCTGGATGTTTTTAATTCAATTTTTTTCTCTAGAACTAATTTGATTTATTTTTTAATTTATCAGATTATTTTTCAGAAGCGAACCATGTTTCACCAATGATTGTTGTAAGGCTTGGATTTGGTCTTTTAATTCATTGTGGACTGGATTAGGTGGTGCAACATATACAGAACCAGAACCTCGGAGTTTATGCAAACTACCTCAGTCCCCTAAAGAGGAACCGTCATGTGCTAAAGCTGAATTAACCATTGTATCTGAAAACGATCCATAGATGGCTGAACGTGTTGGAGTTATTGGCTTCTCGTCTGTAAAAAGTCTTCATAATTGGATTTATTGCATTCGGTCATCTTTATCATGTTTGATATTGGACTAGGTATATCTGGCAGTTATTTTTCATTTTTTTTATTTATGTCTTGTGTGTATCTCTAAGTGTTTATTTTTCAATTTTTTTATTGTGACAAAAAGATTGCATAGATCTCGGCCGGCTGCCAATCAAAAAATTTTAAATTCATTATGTGGTCAATCATTCCCTCAATGACAGTGGAATTGTTTCAGAACTAGAAATTTAGCAGAACACATGTAGTCTAAGCTCACATACAGGAATCGATTCTGCACCACCGGATCAATGAATTAAAATTCATAGAGTGGGATTGGATGAACACTGACTAAAGCTACTGAATTAAAAAATCTGGTTTAATGATTCCACTGTAGTCGAGGGAATGACTCCCACTCTATGAATTTAAAATTTTTTGATTGTGAGCCGGCAGAGATCTGTGCAATAATCTTGCCACAGTACAAGCTTTGATTACATTAAACCGACAGCCTTCGAGTAGGTAGCTGCTCACTGGTTCACTGACATCCCAGCCAATAAAAAATTATCCCGAAGCTCTCTAAAACTCCGGATTTCTCTCACACTTTTTATTTCGCTTGTTTTATCTAGCCGAATTTATTTTTTCATAACAGTCTGTCTTCTTATCTAATTAATCCACCAAACACCCCATAGGGATTGGATAACATGTCTTCTCCGACCGACCAATCCCTAGCTGTTACATCCAAAAATTAATTTTACTAAGAATAAATTCAAAAACCTACTCGATAATGCCATGAAGAGTTGACCGATTATCTGGCCAGCCAGGTAGAATTGATTGATTTGACCTGATCTGTGAGAGAAACAATAAATTCGACCCGGCTGGTCAGAGAATCAATCAATTAATTCAACCTGGCTGTCAAGATAACCAATAAATTCTACCTGGCTCTCGAGATAATCTGTCAACTCTTCATGGCATTCTCGAGTAGGTTTTTGAATTTATTCTTAGTAAAATTAAACAAGCACATGTCTTCTGTCTAATCAATTAATTCTACCTGATCTGTGAGAGAATCAATCAATTCTACTGGCTGGCGAGATAACAAATCAACCTGTCCACTCGGAGCCGATAAATCCAAAAATATCATGTCTTCAATCTATTCTATCGGGGCAATCAATCCAAAAACATCATGTCTTCAATCTGTCATCAAGGGGTTAACTATTTAATTGTAATAACTCATAACTAAGCGCAGTACTCATGCAATTATTCTCTGTCGATATTTTGCTCCGTCAATATTTGGTTTGATAATTTTTCTCTCAAGATTTTGGTTTGAAAATATTTGGTTTGATAATTTTGCTCTCACAACATTTGGTCTGTAAATATTTGGTTTGGTAATTTTGCTCTCACAAGATTTTGGTCTGTAAATATTTGGTTTGATAATTTTGCTCTCACAAGATTTTGGTCTGTCAATTTTTATCTGTAATCATTTTTTGGTTTTTAATTTGTTTATGGCATCATTACTGCGTCACTTAATACATTGGTTTATGAAATTATCTCATTGTCATAAATCTATAACTGGAAGCCAACCAAAACATCCCCAAAGGGATTCGAACTTGTTGAGAACATGTCTTCAATCTATTCTATCGAGGCAATCAATCTATTCAATCAGGAGCCAATCAATCCAAAAACATTATGTCTTCAATCTATTCTATCGAGGCAATCAATCTATTCAATCAGGACCCCAATCAATCCAAAAACATTATGTTTTCAATCTATTCAATGCCTGGTCAATTAATATATTGTAATTACTCCTAACTGCAGTAATTACAATGAATTTTTTTCATAATATTATGCATTCATTAGCGCAGTGACGCATGCCATTATTCTCTCACAAGATTTTGGTTTGATAATTTTTCTCTCACAAGATTTTTGGGTTGACAATATTTGGTCTGTAAATATTTGGTTTGATAATTTTTCTCTCTCAAGATTTTAGTCTGTACAAGGTCACTGGAAGACCAATCAATCCAAAAATATCATGTCTTCAATCTATTCTATCAGGAACCCAATCAATCCAAAAACATTACGTATTCAATCTATTCAAACAGGAGACCAACCAATCCAAAAAAAACATGATCTCATGTAGTTCTCAGGCTAAATAAGATTTCAAAAAAACATGTTTTCTATCTATCTCATTATTCTTCCTCTTAGACTGGATGCATCAAGTCTCCGCAATCATCAACGCCGAATTATTTTTTTGTTCAATGTAGATTTTATTGTTTGATAACATAGTTTAGTGTATTTTTCTAATGACTCGTTGATAGGTTTCATTAAATTAACCGCTACTTAACATGGATTCATATAGTTAATGGAAGAAAATTATTTGTTCTGTCAAATTCTACCAACACAGATTGCTTCTGTCAAATTTTACCAGTATAGGTTGGTTTTGTCAAATTCTACTAGTACAGGTTGGTTCTGTTAAATTCTACTAGTACAGGTTAGTTCTGTCAAATTCTACTAGTACATGTTAGTTCTGTCAAATTCTACTAGTACATGTTAGTTCTGTCAAATTCTACTAGTACAGGTTGGTTCTGTCAAATTCTACAGTTCCGGGAGCCAACCAATCCAAAAGCATCATGTTTCCAATCTGTTCAAAAGGAGCCCAAACAATCCAAAAACATCATGTCTTCAATCTGTTCAAAATGAGCCCAATCAATCCAAAAACATCATGTCTTCAATCTACTCAATCCAAAAACATCATGTCTTCCGTCTATTTAATCAGGAGGCAAACCAATCCAGTCTTCGATCCTTGTTCAATAATATTGTAATAACTTCTAACTGCAGTGATTACAATGTATTTCTTTCATAATATTATGCATACATAAGCGAAATAACCCCAGAGGGATTAGCCTCCGAGAATTTTCTCTGCAGGGTAACTAATGCCGTTATTCTCCATCAATCATTTCGGTTCGTAAACATTTTTCCTCTCACAACATTTTGGTCTGGTGATTTTTCTATCACAACATTTTGGTCTGTAATTATTTGGTCTGTCAATATTTGGTTTGGTAATTTTTCTCTCTCAAGATTTTAGTCTGTCAATATTTGGTTTGGTAATTTTTATCTGTAATCATTTTTCAGTTTTATAATTTTTTAATTTGTTTATGGCATCATTATTGCGTCACCTAATGCATTGGGTTATGAAAGAAATCCATCATCATGAATCTATAACTGGGAGCCCAACAATCCAAAACATCATGTCTTTAATCTACTCAACAGAATCCCAGCCAATCCAAAAACATCATGTATTCAATCTATTTTATCGGCGGCAATCAATCTATTCAATCAGGAGCCAATCAATCAATTCAATCAGGAGCCAATCAATCCAAAAACATTATGTCTTCAATCAATTCAATCAGGAACCCAACCAATCCACTCAATCAGGGTCCAACCAATCCAAAACCATCATGTCTTCAATCCACTCAATCAGGGGGCAATTAATATATTGTAATAACTCCTAACTGCAGTGATTACAATGGATTTCTTACATAATATAATGCATACACAAGCGCAATAACTCATGTCATTATTCTCTATCTATCAATAATTGGTTTGATAATTTTTCCCTCACTGGAAGCCCAACCAATCCAAAAACATCATATCTTCGATCTACTTAATTGGGCAATAAATCTACTCAATCAGGGACAACCAATCCAAAACATTATGTGTTCAATCAATCCAAAACATCCCCAAAGGGATATGAACTTGTTGAACAAATGTTTTCTATCTACTCAAGCAATCCAAAAAATTATTGTCTTCAATCTGTTCACTTGGAAGTCCATCTGATCCATCACCAAAAGAAAAAATTTACTGGAGCTCTCTAAAACTCCGGATTTATCTCACGCTTTTTATTCATATCTTTTTGTATAGCCTAATTTATTTTTCATACCAGGAGACCAACCAATCCAAAAACACCCACATAATCATAATTATCACTTCCAATAATACAACCCATCTAACCCAAGAATTGCATACTTAGCTTTGTATTCAGACTCAGTCGGTTGTCTCAAATTACTCCACAATCCTGTCTTACCACCATTCTTATGAACAAAATTGAATCCATCTTCAGCAACCACACTATTTATCTCAAACGAAACCAAAACACCATAGGTCCATCCAATATTTAGGATCAGATTCTGTCTTGTAATAATAAAACCCATATCGATTTAATCTTGCATGCTTAGCTTTGTACTCTGTTTCAGTAATGTATGGACTCATAGATGCCGTCTCGCTTTGTCTTAAATCTTCACGTCAAATGTCATGTCCATTTGCTTCCATGTTTGTTGATTCATCAAGGGGTGGCCAGTTTGTTTAATTCTGAGTCAGGTAAGATTTCCAAAACATATGTATTCACCTTTACTCAAAAAACCCACCTAGATCACGGAAGATAGTGGATGCACAGGCGCCGGAATTATTTTTCTTACTTGTACTCATCGTTTAGTGTATTTTTCTAATGAGTCCTTGATAGGGTTCATTAAATTAATCACTACTTAACATAAACTCATATAGTTCATGCAAGAAAATTATTTGATGAGGGATTGTACATGTTTTTATTTTTCTCTTTGGCGCCAATGATTGCGGAATTAAATGCACCGGGTTTTATCGTTTACTCAAGTAGTTTGACCACCCGAAAGCCCGCAATAGGTTTCCCTTGTGGGATTACTCCAGTTGCTTTTAACAGCTGGGGTCATCAAAAAATATTGTCTGTTAATTCTACAGGTGGTGCATCGCCCAATATAAATTAGCCAGCCCAATGCATCGCCCAATGCATGGGACTGGGTAAATTACCAAGTTCCATGCATCCCCTTGTGGAATTACTCCAGTTGCTTTTAACAGCTGGGTCATCAAAAAAATATTGTCTGTTAATTCTACAGGTGGTGAGTCGCCCAAAGTAAATTACCAAGTTCCATGCATCGTCGCATGTATTCATTTTTTCTCTTCGGTGCCAATGATTGCGAAATTAGATGCACCAGGTTTTATTGTTTGCTTGGGCAGTCAATCGATAGCACCGAAGATAAAAAAGAATATATGTAAATTTCCGGTGCATCTATACACTTTTTATGCAGGTAAATTTCCTGTGCATTTATGCATCTATACACTTTTTATGCAGGTAAATTTCATGTGAATGTATTCATTTTATAAAAGTTTTGCCCACAATTATATATAAAGAATGCATACATCGTTCATAAATAACACGACATGAAAATTTTTACACATGATAATAAAAAATATTATATGCTTTCACATATCAAAGATGAGTATGAAGAACTATTTCCAAATCGTAGAATAATACGAAGTTTTGTGGCAAAACATAATGTTCCCATAAAAAAATATGTATACGCCAGACACTCTGAAGGGGAATTGACTGTGTATAATGATGACATCAAAGGTTGTAAAATTTTTATATTGGTATCCTGGTTTGATGATAAATTTTGTGATATCATAAACAAGAAAAAAACAAAAACAAAAATAAATGGATCTAAGACCAAGAAAGAACCAAAAACAAATGGATCTAAGATCAAGAAAGAACCAAAAACAAATGGATCCAAGAAAAAACAGAAAACGAATGGATCCAAGAAGGACCTGGAGGATACTTATGAGATTATCGAATTAGATGAAACCGAAAAATTTATCGATACCGAAAATAACATTATTGAAATTGAGACACGTGGCCGAAGACACCATGAAAAATGTTATTTCAAAGTTAGTGACATTCGTGATGGTTTTGGTATTGATCACATAAAATCTACTATCGTGCGAAAAAATAGTTCTTATATACCTGATGTGGATTATATTTACATTATCATCGATGGTCAGGAAAAACTGTTTTTGACATATGAGGGTTTGCTTCGACTATTATTTACGACCCGGTGTATCAATGCCAAATCATTCACATATTGGGCAATTAAAACTTTGTTCTCTGCACAATTAGGTACCGTCAAACAAAAAAATAAGTTATGTGCCAAATTATTAGGTGTCACACCCGATGATATTAAACACGTTTTCAAACCAATCAATACTTCTATCTCAGGCATCTATCTATTTCTTCTTGGAACTGTAAAAGATCTACGTGAATCTCTAAATATTGGTGATGAATATGCTGATACAGATCTTGTGTTCAAATATGGTTACACCGATTCATTACTTAGAAGAGCTGGCGAACATCAAGCAACATTCTCTGTTATTGAGGGTTGTAATCTAAGATTGGAACATTTCGAATTAGTAGATCCACAGTTTCTTTCCAAAGCGGAACTAGGTATCAAAAAATTTATCAGTAACACAACCGGGTTTCTCGATACGCATGTATCAACTGAAATCACTATTGTTCCTTCCAAAAAAACCAAAGAATTAAAGGAACAATTTAAGCTTATATCGAATAAATTTGTTGGTACATGTAAACAATTATCCAATGAAATTACTGAACTCAAGTCCTTTTATGAGAACCAATTGTTACTAAGGGATCTCGAAATGGCAAAGAAAGAAACTGAGCTGTCAAACAAAGAAACCGAGCTGTCAAAGAAAGAAACCGAGCTGTCAAAGAAAGAAACCGAATTGTTACGTAAAGATTTGGAAATCGAAAAACTCAAAAATGGTAAGAGATAAAACACAATAATTTTGAATTAGATTAATTACAATTGATATAATTCATTTACAATACTGTATCTATTCTAACAACCCACCTAGATTATGGTAGAGAGTCTGTGCATTTCGTCTCCACAATCATTAACGCCGAAATTAATTTTGTTTGACAGGTTGATGTCTTGGTGTATTTTTATAATGATTTCTTGTTAGGATTCATGTGATCAATGCAAAAATTTTAGTTGATTATGTTGGTTATTCATCCAAATTCTACTACTACAGGTTGGTATTCTGTCAAATTCTACTACAGGTTGATGTTCTGTCAAATTATACTGGTTTTTAGCTAAAGCATGAATCCTTTCAAGATACAGGTGGTTGGTTCTGTCAAATTCCATAGTTCCGGGAGCCATTCAATCCAAAAAACACATGATCTCGTTTTGATTCTCGGGCTGGATAAGATTTCTAAAAACACATGTAATCAATATATATCTCATTGGTGGCGCAGATTTCTAAAAAAACACATTTACTCAACAGTTATTCTCTTTCGGCGTCAATGATTGCGGATATTGGATGCATAATATGTTATCTCAAAATTCTACTAGTCAAGGTTGGCTCTGTCAAAAATTCTACTAGTCAATGTCAGCTCTGTCAAAAATTCTACCAGTCAATGTTGGTTCTGTCAAAAATTCTACCAGTCAATGTTGGCTCTGTCAAAAATTCTACCAGTCAATGTTGGCTCTGTCAAAAATTCTACC
>JBEPUH010000075.1:0-9540 GCA_041691635.1 Hyphomicrobiales bacterium | reverse complement strand
TGACATTTTCTAATCTCCATTGCCGGAACATTCAGGGCCGAGTTCACAGGGGCGTCCTGCGCCCGTTCCGGATCGAATTGGCATCTCGGTGAAAAACTCGATCTGAGCTCCAGAAGCTCCGAACGTCTTCCCATGCTGAATACGAGGCGGCCGTCTTCGTCGTGGTACTTATCTCGCTGGAGTCGTCGGACATGGTCGGCCGAAACGTTTGGGTGATCGCGTTTTTCAATAAATCCCATTGGATCGACTCGGCCGCGATGTTCAGTCCGTCAAGTGACGGAACTTCGCATCTCGGTGTTGCCGCCGCGTAGGAACCCAGTTCTGCAATCGACGCGCGGGTCGACCTTGACTTTCGATTCAACTTTCGCTAGAATTACTCTTACGAATTGAGATACGTCTCTTCGGCGTTCAACACGTAAAACTAAAGTCCCGGCGCCACGAACTTTGGCATTTGCCCCCTTTTATGGAGGTGCTGATGCTCTTGAAAACAATTCGTTCAACGGTCATTCCCCCGTTCGGCTACCGGTACATTTTCTTCTTCGGTGATTTTCTCAATGAGGAAGACCTCGGTGACTTCGGTATTCTGCCGAGGCCCGTTTGTGTCGCGACCAATCCGAGCCGACGATGGATTACCAATACTGATGGCCGTGCCACTATGGTTGGACAACGCGGGTTTGATGTTTATGGCATCATCCATGCCGTTCCCGAGGCAGAGGTTACGGCGCTCGACCTACATTTCGGGGTGCCACGCGAGTGGGAACGCTTCGGTGGCCTCCTGCGAGGCGCCGATGGTCGGCTTATGGCAACAGAATTCTACGCGTCATCATGTCGGAGCCCTGGAAAGGCTGATTCTGACTATGTCGAAAGGATAGCTCGCCGGGGCGAGGAGCTTGGCTTCCCCGCTCATTACGTATCCGAACTTCGGGCCTGGATGAAAACGCCCATCCCACATGTGTTGCTTTTCTCAAAACGACCTCCTGATGACGCTTGAATGCGCGAGCTGGACACTATCTGCGACAGGGGCGGCGATCCGCTTGCTGGAAGGTGCAAGCCAACCTCGACACGTGCGGTGAATCACAAGCGACAGTGGCGTCTTCATAACCAGGAAAGTATTCCAGTTGGCCTTGCGTCACTTTCGAAAAGAACGTATAGAGAACATACGCTATCTGGAGAAGTTGCCGTGGACCTTTCAATCGCCTCATCGTTCGACACTTTCCGGCCCGCCTACAGGCCGCCGTCGTTCCTGCAGAACCGTCGGCTCCAGCGCGTGCATGAGCGGCTGGCGCTGCCCCGGCAGGTGCGCCGGGCGGCCACCGACCGGCTGTTTCTGGCCGTCGTGCCGCCGCCCGACGTGGCGGCGCACATCGGCGATCTCGCCCGCCGCCTGCGCATCGGCCACGAGCTCGGCGGCAAGCCGCTGGCGCCCGAACAGTTCCACGTCACCCTGTGCCACCTCGGCGACGGCATCGGTCTGGTGCCGGATCTGGCGCCCGACCCGGCCGCGATGGCGGCCGAACGGGCGGCGGCCGTCGCCATGCCGGCGTTCCGGGTCGCCTTCGACCGGGTCATGAGCTTCCGCAACGGCGCCTTCGTGCTGTGCGGCGACGACAGCGTCATTGGCCTCGAGGTCCTGCAGCAGCGGCTGAGCGATGCGCTCGACGGCAGCCCGCGGCCGGCGCGACCCTTCACGCCACACATGACCCTGCTGCGCGACAGCCACCTCGTGCCCGAGCATGCCATCGAGCCGATCGGCTGGGAGGTGCGCGACCTCGTCGTGATGCACAGCCTGCTCGGCAAGACTAGGCACCGGCATCTCGCGCGCGTGCCGCTGGGTTAGCGCAGTTGGCGCTAGTCCGCTACCCCGCTAGCGCCACGCGTCCTCGAACCGGGCGCCGGCGGCGATCCGGTCGATCAGGTTGGTGACGGCCTTGCCGTAGAGCGCGTCGTGGTCGGGGGCATGGATCCAGGCGGCGCGGGCGGTGGGCAGGGTGCCCTGCATCGCCTCGACGCATTCGGCGTCGGTGGCGGCCGGGGGATAGCGCGGATCCCCGGAGACCATTGTCGCTACGCCCTCGTCGAACCACTGCGGGATGGCGCGGCGCAGCGTGTCGAGGCGGCCCAGCCGGCGGTGCAGCTCGACGTGGGAAAGCTCGTGCGCGGCGATCACCGCGTTGAAGCCGAGCGGCGCCAGCACCAGGGTCACGTCGAGGACGGCCATGCCGCGCGAGCCGCCGCCGAAGCCCTCGTAGCAATTGCGCGTCGTGCACAGGAACAGCCGCGGTGCGCTGCGCTGCTCGCCGTAGAAGGCGCGGATCCGCAGCCGGGCGGTCATCGCGATCGTGCGCGCGGCGTCGCGCGGGACATCGGTCGCGCGGCCGTCGATGTAGACCTCGTCGTCGAGGCGATCGAAGCCGTATTAGATCGGGCAGGCGGTGGCGCCCAGCGCCGGCTCGAGCCAGGCGAAGAGGCCGACCCCGGCCGCGACGACCAACAGGGCGGCGACGGTGCGGCGGAAACGTTTCGGCATGCATCGAGAAGACACCCGAACTATGGCGATTTGCCGTCCGCCCGCGGAACCTGGAGGGTCGCTACCGGGGTGAGCCGGAACGCTGCGAGGCCAGCATCCTGTTCAGGTGCGACGTCTCTCGGGAGCAGTCGCCCAGTGGCCAGGGGGCGGGGCCAGCCGGCGAAGACAAGGCCTGGCCGCTTGCCAGGAACTCGGCCTTGATGCGGAAATCCTCGTCCTGCTCGAAGCCATGCCAGTGGAGGAAATCGATGTGGGCACGGCGGCCGTCGCCGAGGGCGATCACGAACCCCGCTGAACTGCTGTCCATCTCCGAGAAGCTCCAGAAGGAATCGACGCGCTCGATGTCGGCGCGCGAGAAGCCGTGCATGTCGGCGTCGAGCACATCGAGCAAGTGACCGAGTTCGTAGAGACCGTCGATCCGCGGACGTCCGGCAGGGAGTGACGGGTGCTGCGCCATCGCGCCAGTCTAGCAAGCCGGGCGCTTTCGGCTAAGCTCCGACTCATGAAACCCCATGTCCTGTGCCATATGCTGTGCTCGGTCGACGGCCGCATCCTGGGCAGCCGCTGGCGGCCCAAAGGAAACGTCGTCGCCGGCCTGTTCGAGACGCTCCACGATCGGCTGGTCGCGGAGCAGCCGGGCGGCGGATCGTGGCTGTGCGGCAGGGTCACCGCGCAGGAATTCGCCCGCGGCAAGGGCAAGGTCTATCCGCCGACCGACAAGGTCTTTCCGCGCGCGAGTTATTTAGTCCGGCGCGACGCCAAGGCCTGGGGCATCTTCCTCGATGCCCACGGCAAGGCGGTGTGGGAGCGCGCCGATTGCGGTGGCGATCCGATCCTCGTCATCCTGACCGAGGCGGTTTCCGACGCGCATCTCGCGGGCCTTCGTGCCGACGGCGTCTCCTACATCTTCGCCGGCCGGACCGAGATCGATCTGGCGGCGGCGCTCGAGACGCTGAACCGCGAGCTCGGCATCGAGCGTCTGATGCTCGAAGGCGGCGGCGGGGCCAACGGCGCGCTGCTGCGGGCAGGTCTGGTCGACGAGGTCAGCCTGGTCATTTGTCCGGTCGTCGACGGCGGATCGGGCGCCCCCAGCGTCTTCGATTCCGGCAAGACCGACCTCGGTCCCGCGCCCCTTGAGCGCATGGCCCTCACGAGTCACGAGGTGCTCGACGGTGGCGTGGTCTGGCTGCGCTACGAGCTCGGCTGAGCGGTCAGGAGGCTACTCGGCGGCCTTCCGGTCGAGGAATGCGAGCGTGCCGTCGGCGCGCTCGCCCTTGAGGTAACGGAAAGTTCCGGCGCCGGTCGCCAGCAGCTCGCCCGCCTGGTTGTAGATCTCGGTCTCGGCGGCGAAGGTGCTCTGGCTGGACGACGGCCGCCAGGCGCCGAGGATGGCCAGCGTGTCGCCTTCGCGGCCGGCCTTGATGAACTGCGTAGTGAAGGCCAGCGTCACCGAGAGGCGCCGCGCGGTCGCGGTGTCGTTGAAGGTGCAGGCAAAGCCGCTCGCGCTGTCGAGCAGAGTCATCAGCACGCCGCCGTGCAGCAGCCCGTTGGCGTTGCACAGCTCCTTGCGGATGTGCAGCCGCATCTCGACGAAGCCCGGGCGCCACGCGACGACCTCGTGACCGATCAGCCCGTTGAAGCCGCGGAACTCATACGGAGCGACCGGCCGCGCGTCGGCCGGTCGTTGGATGGCCATGTCTTGTCTGGCTTTATGCTTAGCGGCGCGCCATCGCGGCCATCGGCGGGCGCGGGGCCGCCGCGCCGTTAGTGGCCGGACGCATCGGGGCGGCGGCGACCGGCGCCGTCGCGGCACCCGGCAGAGCGGCCATGCCGGTGCGGATGTCGCGCGCGACCTTGACCAGGCGCGGGCCCCAGTCGGCCTCGAGCCGGTCGCGGCTGATCTGGTAAATCGGCGCGGAGGCGTTCACGGCATAGGCCGCGGTGCCGTCGGGGTTGCGCAGCGGGACGCCGACGCCGCAAAGCTCGGGCAGCCACTCGCCCCAGGTCACGCAGAAGCCCTTGTCGGCCAGTTCCTTGAACGAGCGCTCCATGCCGCCCTTCACCTTGGACCAGTCGTCGCGCCAGCGACGGCGGATCGCATCGATCTGCTTGTTGCGGTCGGCGTCGGGCAGCGAGAAGAGGTAGGCGCGGCCCATTGCCGTGCTGGCCATCGGCACGCGCGTGCCGACGTCGTGGGTGATCGCCACGACCGAGGGGCCGCGGCAGGCTTCGAGGTAGATCATCGAATGACGATCGCGGCCCCCCAGCGCGGTCGAGGCGTTGAGCGCATGCGCGAGCGCCTCGAGCGGCGCGCGGCTGGCGCGGCGGACGTCCATGCTCGAGATCGCGGCATAGCCCAGCGCCAGCACCGAAGCACCGAGCTCATATTTGCGGAAGCGCCTGATGTAGTTGAGATAGCCCAGTTCAGTCAGTGTGTGGGTGAGGCGCGCAACAGTCGGCTTGGGCAGGCCGGTGCGGTGGGCGATTTCCTGGTTGCCCAGCATGCCCTCGCCGGCGTGGAAGGCGCGCAGGATGTCGAGGCCACGGGCAAGTGCCGTGACGAACTGGCGGTCCTTGGTGGGCATTCCCTCGGCCAGACCGTTCTCGGTCGAGCTCTGCAGGGCGGCGGTACGGGTGACGAGGTGACTAACATTGCCCATCGGCTTTTTCTCCCATGAATGGCCGTTTATTTCTGAGGGGCGAAAGCTGCCATTCGAGTTTGAGTGCCGCAATGCGCCAGGCGGGGTTTTGTCCTGCGAACATGCAAGGCCGCCATGCCAAGGACGCGCATTTCTAGCCAATAGGTTGCATATCGCGGCGAAACCTCGCGAATCCGGTGCTTTTTGGGTGTGCGGAGAGGCATTGCTGGCACCTGGGAGCGGGGCGGGCTACCATGGGTAGGTACCCCTAAAGAGGCTCCCGTGGCCAAAGAACCCGCCCTGCCCAAGGATATCGCCGGCCTGTCGTTCGAAGACGCGCTGCGCGAACTGGAAACGATCGTCCAGCAGCTCGAACAGGGCAAGACCAAGCTCGATGAAGCCATCACCGCCTACGAGCGCGGGGCGCTGCTCAAGCGCCACTGCGAGCAGAAACTCGCCGAGGCCAAGATGAAGGTCGAGAAGATCAGCTTCTCGGCCGACGGAACGGTCAGCAGCCAGCCCGCCGATCTCAACTAGCGCGCCCACTTAGCCTCCACCCCGCGTCGTCCCATGCCGTTGTCGTCGTATCGCGCGTTCGAGCCGGCTCTTGCCCATGCGGCGGAGACGACCGAGCGGACCATGGATCGCCTGCTGCCCCGTTCGTTTCCGGGGGAAGGCGAGGTGGGTGAAGCGCGAGTGTTCGAGGCGATGCGCTATTCAAGCCTGGGTGGCGGCAAGCGACTGCGGGCCTTCTTCGTGCTGGCGGGCGCCACGCTGTTCAAGGTCGGGGCAATGCCGGCGCTGCGCACGGCCAGCGCCATCGAGTTCGTGCACGCTTATTCGTTGATCCACGACGATCTGCCGGCGATGGACGACGACGACCTGCGGCGCGGCAAGCCCTCGTGCCACCGGCAATTCGACGAGGCGACGGCGATCCTCGCCGGCGACGCCCTGCAGGCGATCGCTTTCGAGGTGCTGGCGCACGAGGAAACGCACGGCGATCCCGGCGTTCGCGCCGCCCTCGTGACCGAACTCGCACGGGCCGCCGGCGCGCACGGCATGGTGGGTGGCCAGATGCTCGACCTGCTGGCGGAACAACAAGGCGCCGAGCCGCTGTCGATCGGCGCGATCACGCGGCTACAGCGGCTGAAGACCGGCGCCCTGATCTCGTTCTCCTGCATCGCCGGGGCGATCCTGGGCAAGGCGCCGGAGCAGATGCGCGCCGCCCTCCTGGCCTACGCCCACGATCTCGGGCTTGCCTTCCAGATCGTCGACGATCTCCTCGACGTCGAGGGCAACGCCGCCGAATTGGGAAAGACCCCGGGCAAGGACGCCGCCGCCGGCAAGGCGACGTTCGTTTCCATCCTGGGCCCGGAACGGGCCCGGGCACAGGCCGCGATGCTGGCCGGGCAGGCCGCCGCGCACCTCGAGCCGTTCGGCCCGCCGGCGGACCTGCTGCGGCAGGCGGCCAAATTCGTCGTCGCACGGCGCGCATGAGGGGCTGGGTAGGGGTATAAGGACGTCATGACCGCGCAGAGCACCACGCCGCTTCTCGACACCGTCGACGTGCCGGCCGACATCCGTCGGCTGCAGCCCAACCAGCTGCGCCAGCTGGCCGACGAGCTGCGGCAGGAGACGATTTCGGCCGTCTCGGTGACCGGCGGCCATCTCGGCGCGGGTCTCGGCGTCGTCGAGCTCACCGTGGCGCTGCACTACACCTTCAATACGCCGGCCGACCGGCTGATCTGGGACGTCGGCCACCAGGCCTATCCGCACAAGATCGTCACCGGCCGCAGGAGCCGCATCCGCACCCTCCGCCAGGAAGGCGGTCTCTCCGGTTTCACCCGGCGCAGCGAGAGCGAGTACGACCCGTTCGGTGCCGCGCACTCCTCGACCTCGATTTCGGCCGGCCTCGGCATGGCCGTCGCGCGCGACCTGTCGGGCGGGCACAACAATGTGGTCGCCGTGATCGGCGACGGCGCCATGAGCGCCGGCATGGCCTACGAGGCGATGAACAACGCCGGCGCCATGCGCAGCCGCCTGATCGTGATCCTGAACGACAACGACATGTCGATCGCGCCACCGGTCGGCGCTTTGTCGGGCCATCTGTCGCGCCTGCTGTCGGGCAGCCCCTACGTCTCGCTGCGCAATCTCGGTCGCTCGTTCGCCGAGTCGCTGCCCAAGCCGCTCGAGATCGCGGCCCGCCGCGCCGAGGAATTCGCCCGCGGCTTCGTGGCCGGCGGCACCCTGTTCGACGAGATGGGCTTTTACTACGTGGGCCCGGTCGACGGTCACAACCTCGACCATCTGCTGCCGGTGCTGAAGAACGCGCGCGACAGCCGCCTCGACAAGCCGATCCTGATCCACGTCGTCACCAAGAAGGGCAAGGGCTACCCGCCGGCCGAGGCGAGCGCCGACAAGTACCATGGCGTCGCGAAGTTCGACGTCGTCACCGGCAAGCAGAACAAGCCGGTCGCCAATGCGCCGGCGTATCAGGCCGTGTTCGCCAAGGCGCTGATCGCCGAGGCCGAGGTCGACCCCAAGATCGTCGCCATCACCGCGGCCATGCCGTCGGGCACCAGCCTCGACAAGTTCGCCGAGCGCTTTCCCCGGCGCTGCTTCGACGTGGCCATCGCCGAGCAGCACGGTGTCACCTTCGCCGCCGGCCTGGCGACCGAGGGCTACAAGCCGTTCGCCGCGATCTACTCGACCTTCCTGCAGCGCGCCTACGATCAGGTCGTGCACGACGTGGCGATCCAGAAACTGGCGGTGCGCTTCGCCATCGACCGCGCGGGCCTGGTGGGCGCCGACGGCGCCACCCATGCCGGGTCCTTCGACGTCGCCTATCTGGCCTGTCTGCCGAACTTCGTCGTCATGGCGGCGGCCGACGAGCTCGAGCTGATGCACATGGTGGCGACGGCGGCGGCGATCGACGACCGGCCGTCGTCGTTTCGCTATCCGCGCGGCGAGGGTGTCGGCATCGAACTGCCCGCGCGCGGCACGCAACTCGAGATCGGCAAGGGCCGTATCTTGCGCGAGGGCACCAAGATCGCGATCCTGAGCTTCGGCACGCGGTTGGCCGACTGCCTGACCGCGGCCGAGGACCTGACGGCCAAGGGCTTGAGCACGACGGTGGCCGACGCGCGCTTCGCCAAGCCGCTCGACACGGATCTGATCGGTCGCCTGGCGCGCGAGCACGAGGTGCTGATCACCATCGAGGAGGGCGCGGTCGGCGGCTTCGCCAGCCATGTGCTGCAGCACCTGGCCACGTCCGGCATGCTCGACCACGGGCTCAAGGTCCGGCCGATGGTCCTGCCCGACCGCTTCATCGAGCAGGGATCGCCCGCGCGCCAGTACGAATGGGCGGGCCTCGACGCCGCGCACATCGTCGAGACGGCGCTTGCCGCGCTCGGCAGCCAGGCCGGACGCGCGCGAGGATAGCGGGCATTCCGCGGCTTCTCTTCACCGCGATCGCGGCCCTGGTCGCGCTCTATTCCATCGCGGCCTTCGTCGTCCTGCCGGCGATGTATTCCGACAGCGCCTACGGCTTCCTCGTCTGGGACTCGATGGTGCACGGGGCGACGTTCAACCACGTCGTGATGCCCGACTTCGGCGACATCGCGCGCGACAAGAGCACGTTCGTGGCCGTCTGGTCGCCGGGGCAATATCTGTTCGCCGGTCTGCTCGAGCGGCTGGGCCTGGGCCTTGGTGCTGCAATGAACGTCGTGACGACGCTCTTCACCGTGCTGGGACTGGTCGGCTGGTACCGCCTCTACCGGAGCTGGAACTTCCCGGTGTCGAGTGCCGTGGTCGCCATTGCCATCACCGCCGGCAGCCGGCACTTCGCGCTGCCCTTCGGCATCTACAACGGTGGCGAGGTCCTGCTGTTCGGCGCCATGCCGTGGTTCCTGCTGCTGCTGCGCCGCTGGCAGGCGCTGTCGCCGCCGCAGGCTGTCGGGCTGCTGGTCGGGGTTGCGGGCGTGGCCTTCCTGAAGCTGTCCGGGGTGTTGTTCGCCTACGCAGCGCTCGCGGCACTGGTGGTCCATGACCTGTGGCCACTCGACCGAATCTGGTGGCGCATACGCTGGCGTCGGCCGCTCGCCGCCACGGCGATCGCCACGGTCTTTGCCGGCGCGTTCTACGTCCTCTGGCTGTCCCGCGGCTGGACCGCCATCGACGCCAAGTACGGCTCGGCGTGGCACACGCTGGTGCCGTCGTTCATCGAGGGCTGGTCGGCATCGGTCTCCGCGATGTTTTCGCTGGGCGACCTTGCGTCGCGCGTCCTGCAGCGGCCGGGCCAGCAGATCCTGCAGTCGCTTGACATGGTCTATCTCGCGGCCAGCGTGCCGGCGCTGGCGCTCCTGGTCTGGGCCG
>JBEPUH010000074.1:0-9911 GCA_041691635.1 Hyphomicrobiales bacterium | reverse complement strand
CCCCGATCGAGCGCAGCGCCCCGTCCTCTTGCTTTCCGGGTCTGCGCGTAGCGCCGAACACCGCCAGAGGCAACCTGCCGAGGCGGCCATGCGGCCTTATCGTGTTGTAGTCGATGCGCCAGGCCTCGACGATCCGTCGAGCCTCGGCCAGTGTCATGAAGACGTGCTCGTTCAGGCACTCGTCGCGCATGCGGCCATTGAAGCTCTCGACGAAGCTGTTCTGCATCGGCTTGCCTGGCGCGATGTAGTGCCATTGGCCATCGCCGGCCAGTTTGGCTGGTAGTTCGGTCATAGCCGTCGGCAAAGGGGGCTTGGATTCGAACTTTCGGCCGCAACCCTTGAGGTGCTTGATCCCAGAGTGACACCTGCATCTGAACCGCCCGGAGACACTAGGGCCAAAACCGGCTATTCGCCTGGAATCGTTAAAAATTAAACGGTCTCTGGTGTCAGTGGGGTGCCAGAAAGGGCCCATTTGCGCGGCCTTTTCTGGGTTGTCTCCAACTGGTCCAGCACTACCGTGGGTGGCTGGTAGGCTCGGCGAGATTCGAAACTCCAACACAACTTCAGTATTCGAGTGGTGCGGACGGAGGGAATTGAACCCTCACGGGAGTTTCCCCCCTACGGATTTTCGTACCACTTCGGCTTGCGCCGCCGCATTCGCGTTTGTGGTCTGGACTATCCCTTCACCATAGCGTTCGCCGTAGGTGCTGCCCGTCTAGTCTCTACACCTTCCCGTCGCTGGGCTTGGCTCGGGATTGCCGGTTAAGGTTTCCCCGACTTTGAGCAGTTCTGCATCGTCGGTTTCCCGGCGAGCACTCAAACCGTTTCGTCTAAGTCCGTTGCGTCTACCAATTCCGCCACGTCCGCACACGGCATCTGTATAGTCGCAGACAGCACCGAAAGCGCGTTTCTCGATCAGCTCGTGGCTCCTAGCTGGCTCCTAGGAGGTCCAACGGATGCGAGAACCGTTTCTCACACCGCCTACTAAGATACTGTTCTATATCATTTTTCTGCCGAATGTTGGAGATATCCAACATCCGAAGAAAACTGTTTTTAAGTCCTGTATGTCTACCAATTCCATCAAGCGGGCCCGAAGGTCAGTGGGCGAACGAGGCGATCATGCCTGCTTCCACCCACCCGCGTAACAGCCCGGCGGCGCGTGTCATGGCCTGTTCCTCGCCGATCAGCGGCACGATGGTTTCGCACATGTCAGGGAAGGTGCTGCCGGCCGCCAGCGCGTCGAGCAGGGTGGCCTCGTCGGTCTCCAGGGAGCGGAAATGCGTGACCTGCTCGGGCCGCCAGATCAGCCAGTCGGCGGGCGTGGCGGCGGCGGCGACCTCGAGATTGCCGGGTTCCTCCTCGGCGCGGCGCTGCCAGGCCTGCGGCGCCTCGTAGACCAACCGGAGGCGGCGCAGCGACGGGACGGTGCCGAACGACAGCGTTTCCCAGGCCTCGGGCGGCAGGGCCACAAGGTCGGCGGCGGTGACCGGCTGGGCGTCAGGCGCGTCGAAGGCCTCGCCCATCGTCCATTCGAAGCGCGCTATCTCGGCCACGGCGGGCGCACCGCTGAACGGCGGGGTGGCGGCCAGGAAGTCGGGCAGGGTGCGGCCGAACCAGCGCACCGACGGATGGCGTGACGGATGCGCGGCGATATAGGCGCGCGCCAGGTAGTCGAAATCGGCCGGGCCGCACATCGCCATGACGCCCGGATAATCGTTGGTCAGGACCTCGATCAGGCGCAGCACGTAGGCGTCGCGATAGACGCCGAGAAGGGTGATTCGATCGGTCTTGGTCGTGTCGCGGACGGCGCCGGCGAAGTCGTCGCTCTCGACCAGCAGATAATCCTGGAAGGCGCGCTGCAGGTCGCCCAGCGAGCCCGCATTGGCCCGGGCGCTCATGCCATGGCCTTGCGCGCCGGGATGGCCGTGGCGCGCGCCGCGATGCCACGCGCGACGTCGAGCTCCTCCAGCAGCTCGGCATAGGGCGGGATCTTGTCGTCGCGCTCGATCATGGTCGGCACGCCGGGAAACAGCCGGACGGCCTCGGCGTAGAGATCCCATACGCCGGGCACGATCGGGTGGTCGTGGGTGTCGATGATGTGCGTGCCCTGGTGCTCGTGGCCGGCCAGGTGGAACTGGCGCACGCGCTCGCGCGGTATGGCGCGCAGGAAGGCCAGGGCGTCGAACTCGTGGTTGAAGGCGCTGACGTAGACGTTGTTGACGTCGAGCAGGATCTCGCAATCGGCCCGCTTGGCGAGCTCGCCGATGAACTCCCATTCGCTGAGCTCGGAGGCGGAATAGGTGACGTAGCTTGAGACGTTCTCGATCACGAGGCGCCGGCCGAGGTGGTCCTGCACGCGGACGATCCGCTCGGCGACGTGGTCGAGCGCCTCCTCGGTGTAGGGCAGCGGCAGCAGGTCGTGCATATTCTTGCCGCGCAGGCCGGTGAAGCAGAGGTGGTCGGAGACCCACATCGGCTCGACCCGTCGGGCCAGCGCCTTCAACTCGTCCAGGTAGGTCATGTCGAGCGGGTCGATGGAGCCGATCGACATCGACACGCCGTGCAGGGCGATCGGATAATCGCGCCGGAAGCGGTCGAGCCAGTGCAGCGGCAGGCCGCCGGAGACCATGTAGTTCTCGGACAAGGCCTCGAACCAGCTCACCTTGCCCGGGTTGGCCGCGATCTCCTCGTAATGCTGGTGCCGCAGACCCAAGCCGAAGCCGATGTCGTGATCGCTCATCGCTCGACCTTAATCCAAAAGAGAAGCGGGCGTCCGCGATTTCCCCGGACGCCCGCACACTCGGCAAAGAAGCCGGAGACTACTTGTTCTTGATCACGTTGCACTCGGCCGTGCTGCCGGTGTTCACGAAGCCCTGGCCCTTGCAGGCATTCTGGCCCTTGCAGGCGTGGTTGCCGCCCTTGCAGGCGCTCTGTCCCTTGCAGGCGTTGCCGCCGGCGCAGACCACCGCGGCCGACGCCGTAGCGGCCATGAAGGTGCTGGCGGCGAAAACCGCGGCTGCCGAGGTGATCAAGGTGCGCTTGTTCATATTTGTTTCCTCCTGGTTTGCAAAAGTGCAGGGCTGCCCTGCACTTTCATGAGCATAGCGGATGCAATCACCCAAGCAATCACGGTTACGTGATAAATAACGTGAGGAGCGCACAAAAAAAGAGCACTACCGGGTGGTCTGGCGGCGCCCTCTTTTCGTAGCGTCGCAGCTCGTTAGAACGAGGTCGGCGAGCCGCCCGCAGCCTGGCAATCCAGGCGGCTCTTGGACTGCACCCAGCCCTGGCCTTTGCAGGCATTCGGGCCCTTGCAGGCGTTGGAGCCGGACTTACAGGCGCTCTGGCCCTTGCAGGCATTGACGCCCTTGCAGGTCAGCGAATTATCGTCGAACGACGGGCTGGACGGCGTTTAGGCGCTCGCGATCGAAGCGAAGGTGGTGGCCGCGGCGAAGACCGCCGCTGCGACGAAGTCTGACTTCTTCATATCGATTCTCCCTAACAGATGTGGCGCGATGGAGAACTCTAGGACTGCGCAAAAATCGGCTTCGCTCAGGAGCGTGTCACCGAAAGTGCGAACTTAACGTCTGGATGAGCGATCTCGATTCTGGCGCATGGATGGCGTGCGATGGCCCGTAAGAGGCTGTGCAGTCGTTCGCAATAGCGACGGTACCGTTCACGTAACCGCGATCCGCTATGATTTTAGAGCAAGTCTGATTTGTGCAGTTGAACGCCGTCTAGAGAACCTTACCGCCTTTGGCGGTGCATTCGCTCTGGGTCGCGGTTTCGCTCCAGCCCATGCCTTTGCAGGAGTTCTGACCCTTGCAGGCGTTCTGGGCGGTCTTGCACGCACTGGTCCCCTTGCACGAATTGCCGCCGCCGCACTTCACCTTGCTGTCGGCCCACGCGACCGACGCTGCGCTGCCGACGGCGAACAGGAGCGCGGCCGAGGCGGCGAGCAGGTGATGCTTGGTCATGGCGAACTCCTTGGGTGGGCGGATGGTCGACGCCCAAGCATGGACCTTCGCGACTGCTGCGAGAAGACGAACGCAAGCCGTTGCACGATCAATGCTGCGTGAAGCGTACCGGCGAGAGGGCCTTTTCGGCCACGCCAAGCTGGGCGATGTCGCCCGGCAGCTTGCCGTCAAGCGCCAGGCTGGCCGCCAGGTGGCCGGCGGCAGCGGCGGTCTGGATACCGTAGCCGCCCTGGCCGGCCAGCCAGAAGAAGCCGGGCACCGGGTCGTATCCGACGACCAGGTTCTTGTCGGCCACGAAGCTGCGCAATCCTGCCCACTTGTTCTTGACGCGGCGAATCTGCAGCGTCGTCGCCGTCTCGATGCGGTCGATGGCGACGGCGATGTCCATCTCGTCGGGCTGGGCATCGCACGGCGGCGAGGGCGTCTCGTCAGCCGGCGAGGCGAGGAACTGGCCGACCTCGGGTTTGAAGTACCAGGTCTCGTCGAAGTCGATGACCATCGGCATTTTCTCCAGCGAGAGTCCGGCGGGCGCGTCGAAGGTGAAGGCGGTGCGCCGCTTCGGCACCAGGCCGACCGGGCGGGCGCCGGCCAGCCCGGCCACCACGTCGGCCCAGGCGCCCGAGGCGTTGACGATGTTGGCCGCTGCGATCGTCTCGCCGTCGCCCAGCCGGATCGCCCATCGCCCGTCCTTGCGGTCGAGGGCGGCGACCTCGGCATCGAGGCGCAGCACGGCGCCGCTTGCCCGTGCGCCGCGCAGGAAGCCGGCGTGGATTGCCGCCACGTCCATGTCGTCGGCCTCGGGCTCGAAGATGGCGCCGCCGGCGGCCGCCGCGGGCTTGAGCAGGGGCTGGCGCGCCTGCACCTCCGCCGGATCGAGCCAGCGCACGCTCGGCACCAGCGACGCATATTCGGCCGCGGCCTTCTGCAGGGCGGCCTGCTGGCCGGCATGGCCCGCGATCAGCGCGCCGCGCGGCGTCAGCACGGGATGGTCGGCAAAGCCCGGCGGCGGATTGCGGTAGAATCGCCCGGTGGCCACGGTGATGGCGCGGATCTCGGCGCTGCCGTAGGTCTCCGAGTGGAGCGCCGCCGAGCGGCCGGTGGTGTGATAGGCCGGCACGTGCTCGCGCTCGAGGATGATCACCCGGGCCCGCGGCGCGAGATGATAGGCGGCGGAGACGCCGGCGATGCCGGCGCCGACGATGGCGAAATCGAATTCCTGCATGGTCCTCACATTGCGCGGTCGCCGATGGGCCTGCAATAGTAGGCCACCATGAACATCGCCCATCTGCTGCTCAAATCGGCACAGGAATTCCGCGACCACACCGCGCTCGCGCGCGGCAGCGAGCCCTATCTCAGCTATCGCGACCTCTGGCGAAAAGTATCGGTGATGAGCACGCACCTGCGCGTGCGCTTCGGCCTCGCGCCCGGCGACCGCGTTGCCTTCGCCATGACCAACTGCGTCGAGGCGCTCGAGGTCATGTACGCGATCTGGCACGCCGGCCTCTGCGCGGTGCCGATGAACGCCAAGCTGCACGCCAAGGAGTTCGCCTTCATCCTCGACAATTCCGGCGCCCGGCTGTGCTTCGTCACGTCCGACCTGGCCGCCACCATCGCCGAGGCCGCGCGCGAGGCGCCGGCGGTGAAGGAGATCGTCGACGTGACGACGCGCCCCTACACCTTCATGGAAGTGGGCGATCCCAGCCCGATGGCCGACGCCGAGCCCGACGATCCGGCTTGGCTGTTCTACACCTCGGGCACGACCGGCCGGCCCAAGGGCGCCACGCTCACCCATCGCAACCTGCTGGCGATGACACTCAACTACTATTCCGACGTCGACCGGCCGCCGCCCGGCAGCTCGATGGTGCATGCCGCCCCGATCAGCCACGGCTCGGGCCTGTGGAACTTCCCCATGCTGGCGCGCGGCGTGGTTCAGGTCTTTCCCGACAGCGGCCACTATGATGTGCCCGAGACCATCGCGTTGATGAACCGCTGGCCCGACTGCAGCATCTTCCTTGCGCCGACCATGGTGAAGCGGCTGATCGAGCATCCCCGCGTCGGCGAGCTGAAGCCGGGGGCGCTGAGACTCATCACCTACGGCGGCGCGCCGATGTATGTGAGCGACCTCAAGAACGCGATGAAGATCCTGGGCAACGTGCTGTGCCAGCTCTACGGCCAAGGCGAGAGCCCGATGACGATCACCCACCTGTCGCGCGAGATCCATGCGCGCGAGGACCATCCGCGCTGGGAGGAGCGTCTGGCTTCGGCCGGCGTGCCCGACGCCTGCGTCGAGGTGCGGGTGGTCGACGAGGACGGCCGGCCTGTACCGGTGGGCGAAGTCGGCGAGATCATCGTCAAGGGCGAGACGGTGATGTCGGGCTACTGGAACAATCCCGAGGCGACGGCGAAGTCGCTGCGCGCCGGCTGGCTGTGGACCGGCGACGTCGGCGCCTTCGACGAGGACGGGTTCCTGACCTTGAAGGACCGATCCAAGGACATGATCATCTCGGGCGGCACCAACATCTATCCGCGCGAGATCGAGGATGTGCTGAACCTCCATCCCGCCGTCGCCGAATGCTCGGTGGTCGGCCGGCCGCATCCCGAATGGGGCGAGGACGTGGTGGCCTTTGTGGTGCAGCGGCCCGGCGCCCAGGTGACGCCGGCCGAGCTCGACCGGCTCTGCCTCGATAATATCGCGCGCTTCAAGCGGCCGAAGGACTACAAGTTCGTCGACGCGCTGCCCAAGAACAACTACGGCAAGATCCTGAAGACCGAGCTCAGAACGCTTCTATAAAAAGGGGGGGGGAAAGATGGGCGGCATGATCGATTTCAAGCGCCCCGACGGCTCAGCCTGCAAGGGCTACCTCGCCGAAGCCGGCGTGGGGAAGCCAGGCATCGTCGTCATCCAGGAATGGTGGGGGCTGAACGACCAGATCAAGAGCGTCGCCGACCGCTTCGCCGCGGCGGCCTACAACGCGCTGGCGCCCGACCTCTACAAGGGGCGCGTGACGCAGAAGCCCGACGAAGCCAACCACATGATGAGCGGCCTCGATTTCGCCGGCGCCTCGGACCACGACATCGCCGGCGCCGTGAAGCACCTCGCCACGACCAGCCGCAAGGTCGGCGTCATGGGTTTCTGTCTGGGCGGCGCGCTCACCATCGCGGCCTGCGCGCGCCTGCCCGGAATCGCCTGCGGCGTGCCGTTCTACGGCGTGCCGCCGGCAGCACTCGCCGATCCCGCCAAGATTGCGATCCCGATGCAGGGCCACTTCGCCAACGCCGACGACTGGTGCACGACGGCGCTGGTCGACGCGTTCGAGAAGGCGATGACCACGGCGGGCAATAAGCCGGAGGTCTTCCGCTACGACGCTGCGCACGCCTTCGCCAACGAGCGCAGTCCCGCCTACGACGCCGACGCGGCCAGGAAGGCGTGGGAGCGCATGATGGCGTTCCTGGGCAAGCACCTCTGAATCTGCGTCCGTCTGCCGGTCTTGCGCCCGCCTTGGGCCTGGCCATCGTCGGGCTGGGCGCTTCCCTGGCGCCGCTCGACATCGCCGTCAACGTGGCTCTGCCGGCGATCACCGCGCACTTCCGGCTGCAGCTGGCCGACGTGCAGTGGCTGGTGATCTGCTACGTGCTCGTCTACGGCTCGCTGATGCTGGTGTGCGGCAAGCTGGGCGACCTGTTCGGCCATCGCCGGATCTTTCGCATCGGCCTTGGCGTCTCGGTCGTGGGCTGTGCCGCCTGCGCCATGGCGCCGGACTGGCCGCTCTTCCTGTGGGCGCGGGCGGGGCAGGGTGTCGGCACGGCGCTGGCGATCTCCTGCACGCCGGCGCTCGCCACCTCGGTCTATCCGCCGGAGCAGCGGCTCAAGGCGCTGGCGGGTTTCTCGATGACGCTGCTGCTGTCGTCCGCTATCGGCCCGCTGCTGGGCGGCGTCGTGGTCCAGCTTTGGGGCTGGCCCGCGGTCTACTGGATGCGCGTGCCGATCGCGGCTGCGGCACTGGCGTTGTCGGGTCTGCTGCCGTCGCCGCGGTTGCCGCCGCGCCCGTTCGACGCGCCGGGCGCCGTGCTGCTGGCCGCCTGCATGAGCAGCCTGCTGCTGGCCCTGGTCCTGTCGCAACGCGTCGCCGTGCCGGGCTGGCAGGCGCTGGCACTTGCCTGCGTCGCGGTGGGACTGGTCTTTGCCTATCTCCGGCGCAGCCGGCATGTCGCCGAGCCGATCATCCGGCCGGCGCTGTTCGCCGACTCAAGCTTCGCCGTGCCCAACGTCATGAACGTGCTGGCCAACCTCGCCGGCTTCTCGATCCTGCTGCTGACGCCTTACTATCTGGTGAACGTGCTCAAGCTCCCCGTGCTGGCCAGCGGCGCGATGCTGGCGCTGTCCTTCGCCGGCGGCCTGACCGGCGCGCCGCTGGCGGCGCGGCTGGTGCCGCGCTTCGGGCGGCGGCCGACGGCCTTCGCCGGCGTGGCGCTGGTCGGCACGTGGCTGCTGCCGCTCGCCTTCGTCGATGCCGCGACGCCGCTTTGGGTGGTAGCGGTACTGCTGATCGCCGAGGGCGTCGGCCAGGGCCTGCTGGCCGTGGCCTACATCGACCTCGTCACCGACACTCTGCCGGCGCGCGATCGCGGCGTGGCCGGCAGCCTGGCCCAACTCACCCGCACGCTCGGCATCGTGAGCGGCGCCTCGGTGTTGACGGCGCTGCACGCCCACGCCGCGTCGGGCGGCTTCCTCGCCGGCTACAAGTTCGCCTTCCTCGCCGCCGGCGGTGGATTGCTGGTGGCGCTGGCCGTGTCATGCTTGTGGCCGCGCGCCTGGTTCGCGCGCTGATTGGGGGCGACATGAGTTCGATCCGGCTGGTGAAGGTGGCGATGGTCGCCTCGACCGCGCTGTTCGTGCTTCTGGTCACCTTGAACAACCTGGTCGACTACGGCTCGAACTATGAATTCGTGCGCCACACGCTCAGCATGGACACGACCTTTCCCGGCAACGCCCTGATCGGCCGGGCGATCACGTCGCCCGCGATCTGGACCGTCGGCTACTGGCTGATCATTCTCGCCGAAGCGGCGGTGGGCGTTGCCCTGGCGATCGGCGCGGTGCGGCTCGCCGTGGCAGTTCGCCAGCCAGCGGCGGCATTCAATGCCGCCAAGACGATGGCGATCGTGGGCGTGGGGCTGGGCTTCCTGCTGTGGTTCACCGGCTTCCTGGTGGTCGGCGGCGAATGGTTCGCCATGTGGCAGTCGAAGCTCTGGAACGGCCAGGCAGCGGCGTTCCGCTTCTACATGACGCTGCTGGCGGTCGGGATTTTCGTCAACCAACCGGACGGGGAGCTTTCCACATGATCTCGAAACGCGCGCTACTGGTCGGGCTGGGCGGCCTGATCTGCGTGCCCGGCGCGAAACCCGCCCGGGCCGCCCTGCCGCCGATCCCGATGGCGCGCCACGAGCAGGCGATGCGGCACGCCATCGAACAAGGCGCCAAAAATCCCTACTACCCCTACGGCGCGATCATCGCCGAGGCCGCGACCGGCGAGGTGGTGGCCGAGGGCGTCAACGACTCGGCCGCCAATCCCATCCTGCATGGCGAGATCGCCTGCATGAACGACTACGTGCGCCGCCACGGCAACAAGGACTGGGACTCGAAGATCCTCTACACGACCTGCGAGCCGTGCCCGATGTGCATCGCCGCGCTGATCTGGGCCAAGATCGGCGGCGTGGTCTTCGCCAGTTCGGCCTTCAGTCCGGCGCTGACGTCGTCGATCGGCGAGCCGATCAGGATCACGGCCAAGGACGTCGTCGACGCGACGCCGTTCCAGAAGCCGATGCTGCTGGGTGGCGTGTTGGCCTCCGAGACCGATCGGATGTTCATGAATCGCAAGCGCTACTAGGGTCCAGACTCATAAAATCCACCATACGATAGCAGCGACGAGGCAGACG
>JBEPUH010000073.1:0-10086 GCA_041691635.1 Hyphomicrobiales bacterium | reverse complement strand
CTTTGAGGCTCTTGGTACAGGAATTGATCGGAATCACATAAACGACACATGGACCCCTTGTGGGCTTCCGTTCTTTAGATAAGGACCGTGCACAATCTACCACCACAAACTAGACATGGTTTGTTTCAGTGTTTGGTATCAAATTTTAAAGCAGTATGGACTGTCAGATCGGATCCGAATGTTCGGTTAGTCTTCAAAACATTGTATTCTAATTTGCGAGGGAAAACTATTCGAAACTATATTGTTAGTGCGGATGGAATTAATTTTAAACCAGGGACTGTTGGACCTAATTGTTCTAATTCTAAGAGAGATTGGGCACATGTAGATCAAACATCAACTGCAGATATCTTTCAATGTGTGCAAGGTCAAGTCGTTTTAGCTAACACAACTGCTGGATTTGTTGCTACACCAGGTTCACATATCTTATTCAAAAAAATCCTTGATGAATTGGGAATCGACTCGAAATCTAATTGGTTAAAATTCACTCCAGAGCAATTGGTTGTAGCAAAAGAAATCATTGAAAATAATGGAGGCAAGTGGCAAATTCCTATTTTAGCTCCGAAAGGTTCAATGATTGTTTGGGCATCTAGTTTGATTCATTCAGCAAAGTTACAGGATCGAATAGAAAAACCCTTGAGGACAGATAAGTATAATGGGTGGCGAGCAGTAGTTTATGTATGTTACAGACCTAAATCAGAGTTTACACCAGCACAAACTAAAAAAAGAATTATGGCTTTTGAAGCAAATCGACATACAAATCATTGGTCAATTAAGTTGATGTCAAAGAAACCAGGATCTCATTTTATTTATCGAACAGATCGGCACGCAGATATTATGGCAATGATTGATAATCCAGTTCTGGTTTATGATAAGATTGGGAAGCCAGTGTTGAGTGAGAGGCAAAAAAAATTGATTTATTAATTGCCAGAGAACTCCATTACTATAATGATGATTATGATAATGGATTTGATTATATGTAAACTGATTTTTTACAGGCAGTATGCGGGGATCGTATTGCCCTTGGATATATTTGGACTGATATTGAATTTGTTGATTTGTTTACATAGAAAACAGATTGGTTTTGGTTCGTGTGCGGGACATTTGTTTGTTTATGATTTGTTTTCGAATTGTGCGACCGGATGGGGATCAAATTATTACAATCAATTGGGTTGTACTCAACCTGGGTCGATTATCAAAATTCCCAATAATGAGTTAATCAAAACAATTCAATGTGGGAGCGGGCATTCAGTTTGTTTGACAACAATAGGAACTGTGTATAGTTGGGGTCTAAATAATAGGGGACAATTGGGTACCTGAAATTATTGTGATTCGCGTTCACCACAAAAAATAAGTAGACTGCCTCGTATTGAGATGATAAGCTGTGGAGAATATTTTACTATGGCATATGCAAATGGAAATTTTTATGCTTGGGATTGAATAATTTTGATCAATTTGGATTTAAGAGTTCTAATGTCTCAAGTGATCCAACTAAGAGTGTTCCGGTTAAAATTTCTTTTTATAATGCGAATATAAATCAAGTCATTTGTGGATCTTATTCGGTGGTATGTTTGGCTAGTGATTATAAGGTGTATGTTTGGGGTCGCAACCGTGATTATCAATTAGGAATTAATGGAGGATCCAAAAAATGTCTCACACCCCAAGAAAATTTATTTTTTAGAGAGAAACAAATAATTTCCGTAAAAGTTGGTGATGCTCATTCGATGTTTTTGTCTTTGATAGGAGAGTTATATGTGGCTGGAAATAATAAGTATGGTCAGTTGGGAATCGAAGATTTAGATTTAGATACACATCCGGTACATAAATTAAATTTTTTACCCGGGATTATCGAAAAAATAAGCTGTGGAGCGAATCACAGCGCGATTTTAACTAACGCGGGAGATTTATACATGTGTGGAAATTGTAGATATAGACAATTGGGGCCAGACAATTACAGTGTACATATTTCAGATGGATACATTGTTACTTCACGAAAAACATTCAAAAAATTTGAAAATGTGCAAAGTATTAATACTGTAATGTGTGGAAAATACCAAACAATTGTTGTAACTAATACAAATGATACTTTTGTTTGGGGAGGATACGATGTGTTGGTTGGTGATTATGATCCTAGAAAAAATCTACCAATCAAATTATTCAGTCCAAAATAAATTGCTTTCCATTAATAACATGATAATTTTACTAATGGATAAAAAAAATTGATAAATAAATTGCTATACATGTATAATATTATACTACTGTACTATGAACTCGAAGCTTATTTTTTCTATATTTATTCTAAGCAAATCAGTTGAGAAATATTTTTACTGTTATCCACGAGAAATTATTCAACTAATCATCATGATATTTTATGAAAAGAATACAATTAAAGCAAGTGCAGGCAAGATGTTTTCAGTCTTGCTTCGGAATGGGGACATTTGGGTTTCAGGCAGAAATAAATTTGGAGAATTAGGAACTGTAAGCAATCAACTTGTACCATGCATAGTAAATTTTTAATTTTTCAATTTCGAATTAAGCATTTGACAAATAATTAATTCGACACCCACATTTTTCCTAATATACAAGCCAGGGCCATTTCTTAGGATACTTTCCGTTTTTTGTATACTTTTTCAATGCAATCCACTCAGCATCTACTTCAACCGGAACGTCTGGAATGTATCCAGCATTTAATTCTTCACATTGCCTTCGTTCTGCTTCCTTGTAACATTTATCCATTTTGCAATACTCATACAAAAACTTCATTTCGCACATTCTCGTAATAATTTCTTCAAGGGTCCATTCTTTAGCTGTGCCATCAATATACGATTTACATAGTTTACTGTCTGATCTCAGTTCGAGTCCATACAATTCCAGTTCTTTGATGAGTTTTTTCTTTCTGTTTAGTCTTCGTTTCATTGCATTTTCTTCTCTTTTTAATGCAGCATTTTTCTTTGCATCAGCTAATTCTTCTAATTTATTTTCAATTGCATCATCATCATACTGGTCAATGGAATGCTTCAAACAAAATTCGTTAATGATTTCTCTTTTGTTATACAAACACAACATACTATTTCTGTAAACTGAATTGGCAACCTCCGTGCATTCTACATTCACCAAATCTTTGTCTGTTAAATAGTATGTCTTTTTGGCTTCGGTTTTACAAATCATACAATACTCATCAAGTTTCATGCAATCAGAACATAATCTAATATCATGTGCCTTACAGATTTTGGCATTGGGTGCTCCACATTCTTCACACACTTTCATTCTGTATATTAGTTTATGACAGGTATTATTTAAATAATTTAACACAAAAAAAGTTGAAAAATAAACATTAAGAAAGAGTAGTTCTAACAAAACATAAATCATACAGATGTCTGTCGAACAATCAATCAAATTAACCACCGAACAACTAATCAGTATATTTGACCTACCGGACACTGACTTGGATTTTGTTCAAAAACTAAATAACATATGTATCGATTCATTCAACACTGATCCAGACACCATCCTACCTATCCTAAATGACAAACGGATCGATCTAACCCATAATGATAACTACATATTTCGTCAAGCAATCGAACTAAACAATCTCAAGATCATCCAAATTCTACTCAAACATACTAATCCATCATTCGATCAAAACTATGCTATCCAACGAGCTTGCAGATTAGGCCTAGATCAAATTGTTAAACTACTTATCGACGACTACCGAGTAGATCCAGGTAGCTCCGATAATATTTGCCTAGAGTACGCTACCGAACATAATCATGTAAAAGTCGTAGAAATCTTATGCAAATCACCCAAAGTTAATCCTACTGCTAATAATTACTCCGCGTTCTGTTTGGCATGTAGAAAAGGTCATGATCAAATTGTCTCGATCCTAATTGGAATTTCTGTCGCTCAAATTACTAATAATTATCCAATCCGATGGGCTGCAACAAACGGTCATGCTAAAACTATTAAAATTCTTCTGGATAACAACTATGATCCAAATGTTAACTCAAACTACCCATTTCGAATCGCAGCCACAAACGGTCACACCGATGCTGTCAAGGCACTCCTACAATATCCCAGAGTCAATCCAAGCGCAAACTCAAATGAAGCAATCAAAAATGCAGCATCAAACAAACACTATGGAATTGTTCGATTGATTCTAAAAGATAACCGATTTGTCTCCAAAGATAATTGTTTCGAAAATATTATCTGTTCAATTGGCAATCCCGATTTACTACATGATTTTTCTTACTTATGCACAAATTATCCATTGCTCTTACAGTTAGCTTCGACTCATTGCCAAACTAAAATTGTATCCTGGCTACTAACCAATGTACCCAAACTCAATATTGATACAAGTCTGCGATTGGCTTGTCTAAATAATCATGCCAAAATTGTTAAATTATTCATTCAAACTAACAAATACACTGTCAATGATTATTTCAAAATGAATCTTACCATAGCCATAGACAAATCATATACAGAAATTGTTGCCATACTATTAAAATTATTTGTTAACCCTGTATTGAGTATTAACAAAGATATTTCCGCGGAAATTTTTGAACTTATCTTACCTAAATGCACCAAATTTAATACGTTGTTCAAGTTTTTTATTGTTAATCAAAGAGAAGATTTATGTGTCAAATTATTTGATCGGATTGATGTCGATTACCAAGATAATTTGTTCATACAATTAGCGTCAGAACATAGATCGACAGTTATTGTGGGAAAGCTCCTAGCCAATCCGAAAGTTAGACCAGACGCTAATAATAATTATGCAATCAAAATGTCTATCCAAAACAATGATGTCGAAATTACCAAACTATTGATTGATTTAGTACAGATCAGTCCACTTGACAAGTATTTGATTGATTTTAGTAAGATAAATGTGAAAATGTTTGAGTTAATCCACGAAAAATTACATCTCAAACCAACGAAAATATTTTTGCAAGCAACCAATCAAGATCTGATAATATTCTTGTTGAAGACCAGGTTAGTTTCATCGAAAATAATCACTGGATCTTATATTAATAGGTTGTATGACAGATTAAAATTAAATGATTTCATTGCGATTGCTAAACTAATTGATTGGTCTCAGATTGATATGTGGATTATCGATTCTAAACCCAAGGAATTAATAAAGCAAATCATTAAAAGTAAACCGATTGATTTAGATAGGGGCCTAGCAGACGATTTTTGGGCAGAGTGTGGAAGAAAATTAAAAAATCCTAATCTGGTTTACGCAGTTTTTCCAATTGAACAGATTGTGGACGGCCCAATTGATGACAATATTCGTGCATTCAAAAAGACTCAGACTCATGTTTTTGTTGTGTCGGTGTCTAAATTAGAAAAAATAACCGTACCGGCCGAACATTCTGAAGTAATTACGTATGATGGGAAAATAAAATGCAAACTGACTTAATAATACATACTAAAAAAAATATCTATTATTAATATACAAATGCTACGATTCAAGAAATATTCCAATAACAAACCAAATCATAGATTCAAACCGATCGAAGTTAAAATCAAACCCTGTATCAGTTTCAACTCCGACACATCCGACTCATCCGATCCAGACAGTACATGGTTTGTTGTAAAACTACCGGTCCTTAGGTAAACCACGGAAGCCCACAAGGGGTCCTTAGGTAAACCACGGAAGCCCACAAGGGGTCCAAGAGAACAAAGTTGCTCGTAAAAATATAGAATAAAAATTGAAATTAAAATATACTATTTAAAATATATTTGATTTACATATATATCAAACCAAATGCAAACTAAACAATTATCTATTGTTCCTTTCGACTGGACTATTACTACCAATTCGGAATACATTCACATTGAAGCAGTCCACCAAGAAAATTTCTTAACTTGGTCATCAACTGTTAATTTAGCCGACTTATCTGTACCTGTATCAGATCGTCCGTTATATAATAAGATGATTACAGCAGATGTTTTGTTTGACATCGCTAGTAAATGGGATTCGGATGATGGACGGAAAGTGAATTTACATTTTCCTCGTACTTACAAATCTGCCACAGACCAGATCTCAATTCGACTTGTTTTCTTTGCGGAAATCTATGCATATGAATTAATTGAAGATGTTCGAATCATTTGCTTAGAACCCAAACCACAGAGTGCCGAGACCATAATGGAAAAACGATTCGAGAAAATGGAAAAAAACATAAATAAAAGAGTAGATTCGGCATTAGAAAAAATTAGATTAGATAATGTAATGAGTCTTAATCAATTTGAAACAGATTTGCTTAACCGATTAGAAGCCAAACTCGGCCAATCATTTGACAATTTCGTTGAGCAGGAACGTAAGAAAATAGATGAAAAAATTCGTTTGTGTAATGAAGATCATACGAGAAATTTTATGAAGGTCTATTATAAATAATGAAAATGTATTAATAAATATAGTTTCATTAATTCAACCCACTTTGTGTTTAAAAATATATCTAAACTTGTATAGACATGAGTTATACAGGTGGAGCTGGTTTTCTTGGTGGATGGACTGGAGGTTATAGGCGAGTAGGTTTGGCCGATTCTTATTTAGGAACACCGCCAGATGTTGAGTTGTATTCTAGGTTGGCTGCTTATGGAAATGGTCCATATGATATTCAATTAAATGGAACTGGAAACTGCAGACTTAATTCATGGTTGAGATGTAACCAAACTTTTTGCCCTTACTATGACAGGTATAATGGAAATAGAGGTAGACGTGGATATGGTTATGGTGGCGGTGGCTGCTGTGGTGGATCCGGTTATGGTTATGGTTATGGTGGGTCATATTATTATAATTATTAAATTACAATAATAAGCTTATGTGATTTTTTATCTCCGGTAGAACTCCCAACATGTTCGATACCAAAAAAAATTTAAAAATAATCGGATCGAATCGAGCCGCAAGTTCTTCTCTCAATGCATCAAAATGTGATCCAAAATGATACAAATTCAATGATAAATATACTTTATACATCAAACACAAATCTGTTCTTGGGTGCCGACACAGATCATCCTTTAAAGAATACCAAGATTGGCCACGGTGCGTAATTACAGTTTGATTGTACTCAGCCGGCATCGTCTTACTCTTGCAAAAAAATATATTTGGATTGGAAGAAAATATATTTAACAAAACTCTCTCAGTTAATCCGTGACTTATGATAAATACGATCGATCCATTTGACAATACATTGTGTACTCTCTGTTTCCATTCAAATGTTAATTCATGGATTGTCTGTATGTGTAAAATAATTATTCTAGAATAATAAAAGTATGTACTCATAAAGCGATCAGTTTGCCAATACATATGTAAATCCGAGTACAAAATATTATCTGTGGACTCTAAATAATAGAATAGGTCAGATTGTAGGTGGTTGACTGCATCCATGAAAATGATCGACCCAGGAACAATGCGCTTGATTTGAAATATATTCATTTGTTATAAAGTCCATATATAATAAGTCTGCCAATCATTTAAAATTTCAATTTTTTTATCATGAATGTATATGATGGAGTTACCACAATTTTATTACAATTTGAATTGCACGTGTGCGGATTATACTCAATGTAAGTCCGTTCAAGATCATCGGATGAGTTTCAGATCATCTGCATATACTCGATTATATTCCGCGATTAGTGAAAACTGTGACGTGCATAATTTATTCTGTTCGATTACTGATGTGATCAAGACATCTAAGCCAAATCTTATTTTGATTTTTGATATGATAAAAAAATTTGCAATTCAATTCAATCCAACACTGAATATTTGGAAGTCATATGTGTTGTATAATCAGTCACATCGGGGAGGAAACTTAATTTACAAATTATGTTCAAAGTATTGTTTGTTGAGACAACTTAATGAATGGCTAGAAACTGGAATTGATTTTGAGACTGCATCGGCAAGAAATTTTTCAATGATACATGGGTTAGCAAAATTAAAGTACAGACACCGAACTGCAGCTGTTTTGTGGGATGAATTAGATTTCCACAAAGAAATTGAAACTTTTTTGATGTTGGCTCCAGTAAAATTATTATTCAATGCGAATTGTACATGTACAGTTAATAACACAGATATCATACGCTTCTCCAAAGAGAATCCAGATTTCCCCTTATCCTATCGGGCCGACATTCTATACGAAATCATCTGTTCAATTCCCAATATCAATTGTTATGATTTCCTAGAAAAGATTGTCACAAGTAGTACTCAAACTCAATCAAAGATGTCTAAGATAAAATATCTCATTAACACCAAACCAGTCCTTAATCTATTTAGATTCGATGAAGCCATGGTTAAAAAAATTCTAATCTTTGGAATTGAAAAAAGAGTTCGAGTCGTATCTATTGATGATTCGTTTAACATAAAAATTCCCGTAAGCTCATCAAGTAACAAATGTATGATTTTCTTCCCGGACCGATGCATTCTATGTGATCAAAAACCTATCAAAAAATTATCCTTCAGGCAATCCGAACCCAATACTATCTGTACATACTATCAAGATGAATTTAGCTCTAGAAACCGATGCTACTCCTGCACCAACACTAAACACGATGAATCGATCAACATCTGTCAATCTTGTATCAATATCATCACATCAAACCAACAAATAAATTCCCCTTGTGGGCTTAGGACTGGAAGGACTGGAAGGACTACACAGCTCAAAATATCAACTTGCCACTTCTTTTACTACCGACACTATAAAATAGTCCTCATATACAAAGCTAAAACAGATGGATCCAGCATGTTCGCTACACTGCCGGCTGAACTGATTGATCTAATAGTCCGTCAGATGTCTGCCTACCGCTACCGGATCAAAGACTGAAACATATATAAAAAAAATTGAAAAAAAAACATCTAGAACGGTTCACTTTAATGGATAGAAAATAACAAACCATGCTTTCCTTCTTATTCTTAATCATTGTACTAAGTCAGGCCGCACTCTTGCCTAAATTCAGTCCTTTTGATTTGGGTATATCTTCAACCGGCTACTCTATCGAAGGTAAATACTGTCAAAATTTTGATGGCAGTTGTGTTGATAGCACACTAGTAATCAATCCCTCAAACCAATCTTTAGCCATCATCATCGATCCATTTGGCCACTGGATCACACTATACAACCGAGTCGTCATTCACAGTCAAGCTTTTGCACCACAATGCTTCCAAGTTACCGGTCGTAATTGGACTACTGAAGAAGCTGGATATACTCTAGCCAAATCAGACCGTAGAGCCAGATATCCCGGACATGCTGAATATACTGGATTCATTGATGTAGCCGATGCATGTGGACACCCTGAAGTAGTCTCGATCAAAATGGAAGATGATGTGATTGTCTATGCTCATTGGAGTCTTTGGATTTCTGTTCCAATTGGCCCAGGTGGATCTTACGTATGCTATAACTACCACTCATGGATGCATAATGATCTAGATACACTAGACCGATTCCCAGACTGGGCTGATTACTTCACATTACCCCCAGATTGTTCTATACCTCTGGACTATTGCCCAAGTGTTTATCCACCGGGTAATGCTTGTTATCCTTGATAATTCTATTAAATATAAGACAATTATCAAGGCCAGCTGTATATAACCTTTCAAATTCATATATAAAAAAAATTGAAAAAAAAACATCCTAGAGACGAAAGACATACAATAGACCAAATTATAACAATAATACAATATATAATGGTTTTTATTACATTATATAATACCAGCGTGGCCACTCTGCCCCATTTATAGTCCTTTCACCTTGACGAGTCGTCTGAAGGTTGCCAAAAACAAAGTAAAGGAAGGTATTCTATCCAATATATGGACGATACATTGTATGTTATCCTGCGATAATCCCGCAAATCGATCTTTAGCATTGATTGGGCCCGAGGCCATTGAACCACTCCACGTAGAGTCTGTTCACAGTCAAGATTAATTGACTGACGCTAGATTGATAGGATTGATTTTTGATATGTGAATCGCTTTGTATAGAGTTTAATTACTCCGAAGCTTGATACTGATCAAAAACATAAGACGACAACTTAATTCTTTTTTGATATGTGAATCGCTTTGTATAGAGTTTAATTACTCCGAAGCTTGATACT
>JBEPUH010000072.1:0-10681 GCA_041691635.1 Hyphomicrobiales bacterium | reverse complement strand
GCCAGCACTTCCTTGATCTCGTTGAGCGACTTGCGGCCGAAGTTCGGCGTGCGCAACATCTCGGCCTCGGTCTTCTGCACGAGGTCGCCGATGTAGATGATGTTGTCGTTCTTCAGGCAGTTGGCCGAGCGGACCGACAGCTCGAGCTCGTCGACCTTGCGCAGCAGGTTGCGGTTGAACGGGAAGTCGTCCTGCTGCTCTTCCTTGCGAACCTCGCGCGGCTCCTCGAAGTTGATGAAGAGCTGGAGCTGGTCCTGCAGGATGCGAGCGGCCAGCGCCACGGCGTCGGCCGGGGCCGTCGTGCCGTTGGTCTCGACCGTCATCGACAGCTTGTCGTAGTCGGTGACCTGGCCGACGCGGCTGTTCTCGATCTTGTAGCTGACGCGCTTGACCGGGCTGAACACCGAGTCGACCGGGATCAGGCCGATCGGCGCATCTTCCGGACGGTTGGCCGAGGCCGGGATGTAGCCCTTGCCGGTGGCGACCATCAACTCCATCGAGATCGAGGCGCCGTCGTCGAGCGTGCAGATCAGGTGCTTGGCGTCCATGATCTGGACGTCGGCCGGCAACTCGATCATGCCGGCGGTGACCTCGCCGGGGCCGACGGCGCGCAGGTAAAGACGCTGCGGGCGGTCGCCCTGCATCTTCACGGCCATCGCCTTGATGTTGAGCACGATGTCGACCACGTCCTCGCGGACGCCGGGAATCGAGGAGAACTCGTGCAGCACGTTGTCGATCTTGATCGACGTCACGGCGGCGCCCTGCAGCGACGACAACAGCACGCGGCGCAGCGCATTGCCGAGGGTGAGGCCGAAGCCGCGCTCGAGCGGTTCGGCAACGATCGTCGCAGTACGACCGGCATCGACGCCAGCCTCGGTGACGAGCTTCTCCGGCTTGATTAGATCCTGCCAGTTCTTCTGAAGCACGGGGGCTACCTCTCTAGACCGGGTTCATGCGAGCTCAGCGGAGCCTGCAATGTAATTCTCAAGAGCGCGGCGCGGGTGGCGCGCCGCCGCTCGAACTCAGACGCGACGACGCTTCGGCGGACGGCAGCCGTTGTGCGGGATCGGCGTCACGTCGCGGATCGAGGTCACGGCGAGGCCGACGGCCTGCAGCGCACGCAGCGCCGACTCGCGGCCCGAACCGGGACCGCGCACCAGGATCTCGATCGTGCGCATGCCGTGCTCCATGGCCTTGCGGCCGGCGCCCTCGGCCGCCATCTGGGCGGCGAACGGCGTGGACTTGCGCGAGCCCTTGAAGCCCTGCTGGCCCGACGACGACCAGGCGATGGCATTGCCCTGCGCGTCGGTGATCGTGACGATCGTATTGTTGAACGAGGCGTTCACGTGAGCGACGCCCGAGATGATGTTCTTGCGTTCCTTGCGACGGGGACGCGCGGCGCCAGTGGCGGCGGTGCCGGTAGCAGCAGCGGCTGCGGCTTTGGCCATGATCCGGTTCCCCTAACTTACTTCGTGACTTTTTTCTTGCCGGCGATCGGCTTGGCCGGACCCTTGCGGGTGCGCGCATTGGTATGCGTGCGCTGGCCATGGACCGGCAGGCCGCGGCGATGACGCAGGCCGCGGTAGCAGGCGAGGTCCATCAGGCGCTTGATGTTCATCGCCACTTCGCGACGCAGGTCGCCTTCGACCGTGTAGTCGTGATCGATCGATTCGCGGATGCGGATCACCTCGTCGTCGGTCAGCGTGTTCACGCGACGCGACTCGTCGATCCCCACTTTCGACAGGATTTCCTTGGACTTCGCCAGGCCGATCCCGTGGATATACTGCAGGCCCACGACCACGCGTTTGGCGGTCGGAATGTTAACACCGGCGATACGAGCCAAATCCCAACTCCTTCAAAGACTTACGGCGCGCTCGCGCGCGCCCGATTTCGTTCCGCTGGCCCCGGAAAAGCGCGCGATTATATGTATCGGCGCCCCTGAGTCAACGACCCTTCCTTTTGTCAAGCCCCGGCCAAAACAGCGCGGATCTGACGATAAACCTCGTCCATGGACGCCATGCCATCGACCGTCTTCAGGACACCCCGCGCCCGGTAGTAGGGCAGCAGGGGCTCCGTCTGGGCCCGGTAGGCGACCATCCTTGTCTTCATAGTCTCTGCATTATCGTCCTTGCGGCGGGTGAACTCCTTCGACCCGCAGACGTCGCAGACCCCCTCGACCTTGGGGCGCTTGAACATGTCATGGTAGCCGGTCCCGCATTTGGCGCAGGTGAAACGGCCGACCACCCTCTCGGTCAGGGCCTTTTCGTCGACTTCCATCTCGATCACGTCGTCGAGCTTCTTGGCAGTCTCGCCCAGCATCTTGTCGAGCGCCTTGGCCTGGGCCTCGGTGCGCGGGAAGCCGTCGAGGATGAAGCCCTTGGCGCAGTCCGGCTGGGCGATGCGGTCCTTGATCAGGCCGACCATCAGCTCGTCGGGCACCAGCTCGCCCTTCTCCATGATGCCCTTGGCCTTCTTGCCGAGATCGCTGCCCGAGGCCACGGCGGCGCGCAGCATGTCGCCCGTCGAGAGCTGGACCATGCCGACGTCGGTCTGCAGCCGCTGGGCCTGGGTGCCCTTTCCGGCGCCCGGCGGTCCCAGAAGAATGATGTTCATCGTCGCCTTCCCCATCCGTCGGCCTAGCGGCCGCGGCCCCGCAGGCGGGCCTTCTTGATGAGGCCCTCATACTGGTGGGCGAGCAGGTGGGCCTGGATCTGGGTCACCGTGTCGAGCGTCACCGACACGACGATCAGCAGGCTGGTGCCGCCGAAGTAGAACGGCACGCCGCCGCGCGCGATCAGCAGTTCCGGCAGGATGCAGACCACCGACAGGTAGAGCGCGCCGACCAGGGTCAGCCGGTTCAGGATGTACTCGAGGTACTCGGCGGTGTTCTTGCCGGGGCGGATACCGGGCACGAAGCCGCCGTTCTTCTTCAGGTTGTCGGCCGTGTCGGCCGGGTTGAAGACGACCGTGGTGTAGAAGAAGCAGAAGAAGACGATCAGCAGCACGTAGGTCAGCAGGTAGAGCGGATGGCCGTGGCTGAGGTAAGTGGCAATGAACTGCGCCCAGCCCGACTCGCCGCCCGGGGGCTGGAACGAGGCGATGGTCGCGGGGAAGAGCAGCAGCGACGACGCGAAGATCGGCGGAATGACGCCCGAGGTGTTGATCTTGATCGGCAGGTGCGAGGCCTCGCCGCCGTACATCTTGTTGCCGACCTGGCGCTTGGGATACTGGACCACGATTCGTCGCTGCGCGGTCTCGACGAACACCACCACGGCCACCACCGCCACGACGCCGACGGCAAGTGCGATGATGAACAGGGCCGAGAGCGCGCCGGTGCGGCCGAGTTCGAGGGTCTGCACCAGGGCGCCCGGAAGGGCGGCCACGATGCCGGCAAAGATGATCAGCGAGACGCCGTTGCCGACGCCGCGCGCGGTAATCTGCTCGCCGATCCACATCAGCAGCAGGGTGCCGCCGACCAGGGTGACGACGGTGACGAAGCGGAAGAACAGGCCGGGGTCGTGCACGACCGGTCCACTCGCGGCCATCTGGCCCTCGAGGCCGGCGGCGATGCCGTAGGCCTGGAAAGCGGCCAGGAACACCGTGCCGAAGCGCGTGTACTGGTTGATCTTCTTGCGGCCGGCCTCGCCTTCCTTCTTCAGCGCCTCGAGCGACGGCACGACCGTCGTCAGGATCTGCATGATGATGGAGGCCGAGATGTACGGCATGATCGACAGCGCCAGGATCGACATGCGGCCGATCGAGCCGCCGGAGAACACGTCGAGCATGCCGGCGATGCCGCCGGAGTTGCGGTGGAAGACTTCGGCCAGGGCCTGCGGATCTACACCCGGGACCGGGATGTAGGCGCCAATACGGAAGACGACGAGCGCGCCGATGGTGAACCACAGGCGATTTTTGAGCTCGGTCGCCTTACCGATCGCGCCCCAGTTAAGGTTCGAAGCGAGTTGCTCGGCGGCGGATGCCATGGAACCTCACGCGTGAAGGATTACGCCGCCTCGGCAACGGGCTTGGGCGGCAGCTCGACCTTGCCGCCGGCCTTCTCGACCGCGGCGATCGCCGACGCCGAAGCGCCCGCGACCTTCACTTCTATCTTGGCCTTGATCTCGCCCTTGCCAAGCAGGCGCACGCCGTCCCACGCATTCTTGAACAGGCCGGCGGCGAGCATGGCGGCAGCGTCGATCGGCTTGCTGCCGTCGAGCTTCTTGTCGTCGATCGCCTTCTGGATCGTGCCGAGGTTGACGACCTGGAACGACTTCTGGTGCGGCGGGCGGAAGCCGCGCTTGGGGATGCGGCGATAGAGCGGCATCTGGCCGCCCTCGAAGCCCTTGATGGCGACGCCGGAGCGCGACTTCTGGCCCTTGACGCCACGGCCCGCGGTCTTGCCCTTGCCCGAGCCGATGCCGCGGCCCACGCGCATGCGGCCCTTGCGGGCACCTGCGTTGTCGGCGATTTCGTTCAGCTTCATCTGTCTACCCTCTGCGCCCGCCCTGTCGGGTCAGCGCTTTTCCTCGTCGATGCGCACCAGGTGCGCCACCTTGTTGATCATGCCGCGCACCGACGGCGTGTCCTCGAGGACACTGCTGCGGTGAAGCTTGTTCAGTTTCAGGCCCTTCAGCGTGTCGTGCTGGTCGGCCGTGCGGCCGATCGGGCTGCCGGTCTGGGTGACCTTGATCGTCTTCTTCTCTGCCGCCTTCTTGTCATTCATCGGTCATTCCCCGTTAGGCGGCGGCTTCCGCCGACTGGTCGCCGTCGCGGCGACCGAGCAGGTCACCGACCTTCTTGCCGCGGCGGGTCGCGACCATGCGCGGCGAGTTGAGCTTCTCGAGGGCCACGAAGGTGGCCTTGATCATGTTGTGCGGGTTGGACGTGCCGACCGACTTGGCGACGATGTCCTTGATGCCCAGGGTTTCGAAGATGGCGCGCATCGGGCCGCCGGCGATGATGCCGGTGCCGGCCGGGGCGGCGCGCAGCGTCACCTTGCCGGCGCCGAAGCGGCCCTTCACGTCGTGATGCAGCGTGCGGCCGTCGCGCAGCGGCACGCGAATCAGCGAGCGCTTGGCCGACTCGGTCGCCTTGCGGATAGCCTCGGGAACCTCGCGGGCCTTGCCGGCGCCGTGGCCGACGCGGCCGCGCTGGTCGCCGACGACGACGATCGCGGCAAACGCGAACCGGCGTCCACCCTTCACCACCTTCGCGACGCGATTGATGGTGACGAGCTTGTCCTTCAGTTCATTGTCTTCGTCGCGGTCGCCGCGGCCACGCTCGCGCGGCGAACGGCCGGAACCAGACGGTGAACGAGCCATGTGTTAACTCCCGATCAGAACGACAAGCCGCCCTCACGGGCGGCGGTGGCCAGCGCAGCGACGCGGCCGTGATACTGGTAACCGCCGCGGTCGAATACGACGGTCTTGACGCCGGCGGCGATCGCACGCTCGGCGATCAGCTTGCCGACCTGGCCCGCGGCATCCTTGTCGGCGCCGGTCTTGAGCTTGCCCTTGAGGCCCTCGTCGAGCGACGAGGCGGCCGCCAGGGTGACGCCCTTACGGTCGTCGATGATCTGCGCGTAGATGTGCTTGCCCGAGCGGAAGACGCTGAGGCGCGGACGGCCGCTCGCGGCCTTGCGCAGCGCGTAACGGGCGCGGCGCTGGCGGCGGGCGAACAGAGCTTTGATGTCGGCCATGATGGATCGCCTCTACTTCTTCTTGCCTTCTTTGCGCCGGATCTTCTCGGTCGAGTACTTGATGCCCTTGCCCTTGTAGGGCTCGGGCGGACGCAGGCTGCGGATTTCTGCGGCAAGCTGCCCGACCTTCTGGCGATCGGCGCCGGTGATCTCGATCTCGGTCGGCTTCAGCGCCTTGATCTGGATGCCGGCGGGGATCGGAACCTCGACGTCGTGGCTGAAGCCGAGTTGCAGCTTCAGGTTCTTGGCGTCGGCGACGGCGCGGTAGCCGACACCGTTGATTTCGAGATTGACGGTGAAGCCGTCCGACACACCGCGCACCATATTGTTCGCGAGGTTGCGGGCGGTACCCCACTGCATGCGCGCGCGGCGGCTGTCGTCGCGCGGCTTGAACGTGAGGGCATCGCCTTCCTTGGCGACCACGACGTCGTCGTGCACGACGAGCGAGAGCTCACCGCGCTTGCCCTTGACCTTGAGGGCCTGGCCCTTGAGGTCGATGGTGACGCCCGCGGGAACGGGGACCGGATTTTTGCCGACGCGCGACATGATCAGAACACCTTGCAGAGGACTTCGCCGCCGACATTGGCGGCGCGCGCCTCGGCATCCGACATGATGCCGCGCGGCGTGGACAGGATCTGGATGCCGAGCCCGTTGAAGTGGCGCGGCAGCTCGCGGATCTTCGAGTAGACGCGGCGGCCCGGCGTGGAGACGCGCTTGATCTCCTTGATGACGGGCTTGCCGTTGTCGTACTTCAGCTCGACGCGAAGTTCCTTCACGCCGGGCCGCAGCTCTTCCTCGAACCAGCCGCGGATATAACCCTCGCGCTGGAGCACATCGAGAACGTTGGACCGCATGCGCGAGGCCGGGACGGTCACGCTTTCGAGGCGCGCGGCCTGGCCGTTGCGGAGGCGGGTCAGCAAATCGCCGACAGGATCGGTCATCATGGTCTACGGTCCCCCGTTACCAGCTCGACTTCACGACGCCGGGCAGGGAGCCCGACGAGGCGAGCTGGCGCAGCGCTATGCGCGACAGCTTGAACTTGCGATAGACGGCGCGCGGACGGCCGGTGAGCGTGCACCGGTTGCGGATGCGCGTCGGCGACGAATTGCGCGGCAGCTCGGCAAGCTTGAGCCGGGCGCCGAAGCGCTCTTCCGGCGACAGCTTGTTGTCGACCGCCATCGCCTTCAGCTTGGCGCGCTTGGCGGCGTACTGCTTCGCCATCCTGGTGCGCCGGTTGTTCTTCTCGATAGAGCTTTTCTTGGCCATGTTTTTCTCCGGCCTCAGTTCACGAACGGGAAGTCGAATGCCTTGAGAAGCGCTCGTGCTTCAGCGTCCGTCTTCGCTGTCGTGCAGATGATGATGTCCATACCGCGCACCTGGTCGACCTTGTCGTATTCGATCTCGGGGAACACGATCTGCTCCTTGAGGCCCATGGCGAAGTTGCCGCGGCCGTCGAACGACTTGCCGTTGAGCCCGCGGAAGTCGCGGACGCGCGGCAGGGCGATGTTGATCAGGCGATCGATGAACTCGTACATGCGGTCGCGGCGGAGCGTGACCTTAGCGCCGATCGCCATGTTTTCGCGCAGCTTGAAGGTGGCGATCGAGACCCGCGACTTGGTGACGACCGGCTTCTGGCCGGTGATCGCCGTCAGGTCGGACACGGCGCCGTCGACGGCCTTGCGGTCGTTGACCGCCTCGCCGACGCCCATGTTGATGACGATCTTGTCGAGCTTCGGCACCTCGAAGGGGTTCTTGTAGGAGAACTCCTTGGTCAGCGCTTCGCGGACAGTATTCCTGTAGTGTTCTTGCAGACGCGCGGGCATGGCCCTGGCTCCTAGCGGTCGAGTGTTTCGCCGGACGAGCGCGCGACGCGCACCTTCCGGCCGTCTTCGAGGAACTTGAAGCCGATTTTCGTCGGCTTGTCGGACTTGGGATCGAGGATGGCCACGTTCGAGACGTGGATCGCGGCCTCGCGCTCGACGATGCCACCGGCATCGTTGCGGCCGGGCTTGGTGTGGCGCTTGATCATGTTCACGCCCGACACCACGACGCGGCTTTCGGCGGCGAGGACACGCAGCACGTCGCCCACCTTGCCCTTGCTGCGGCCGGTGATGACCTTCACCCGATCACCTTTGCGGATCTTCATCTTAGCGGTCATGGGTTACAGGACCTCCGGCGCGAGCGAGATGATCTTCATGAACTTCTTGGCGCGCAGTTCGCGGGTCACCGGTCCGAAGATGCGGGTACCGATCGGCTCGTCCTGCTTGCTGATCAGGACGGCGGCGTTGCGGTCGAAGCGGATCGCCGAGCCGTCGACGCGGCGCAGCGGGAACGACGTGCGCACGACGACGGCGCGATGGACTTCGCCCTTCTTCACGCGGCCGCGCGGGATCGCCTCCTTGATGGAGACGACGATGACATCGCCGACGCTGGCATATTTGCGGCGCGAGCCGCCCAGCACTTTGATGCACTGGACCCGACGGGCGCCCGAATTGTCGGCGACCTCGAGGTTGGTTTGAGTCTGGATCATGTTGCCCTGCCCGCCTTAAGCCTTGGCGCCGTCGACCAGAACTTCCCAGTTCTTGGTCTTGGACAGCGGCCGGCACTCGCGGATCTTCACGTTCTCGCCGACCTTGCCCTTGAAGGCGTTGGTCTCGTCGTGCGCGTGATACTTCTTCGAGCGACGGATGAACTTCTTGTAGATCGGGTGCTGGACCCGGCGTTCGACCTTGACGACGATGGTCTTGTCCATCTTGTCGCTGACGACGACGCCTTCGAGAATTCGCTTCGGCATTTACGACTCCTTAACCCGCAGCCTTTTCGCCGAGCACCGTCTTGATGCGAGCGATGTCACGGCGCACCTGGCGCACGCGACCGGTCTTGCCGAGCTGTCCGCCGGCCTTCTGGAAACGCAGGTTGAAAGCTTCCTTGCGCAGGTTGCCGAGCTCGGTCTTGAGCTCGTCTTTGGTCTTGGGACGCAGATCGGTGGCCTTCATGGCTTGTTACCTCAACCTTCGACGCCGACGCGGCTGACGAAGCGCGTCCTGATCGGCAGCTTGGCGGCGGCGAGCGCCAGGGCCTCGCGGGCGACCAGCGGGGTGACGCCCTCGAGCTCGAACAGGATGCGGCCCGGCTTGACGCGCGCGGCCCAGAATTCGGGAGCGCCCTTGCCGGAGCCCATGCGGACCTCGGCCGGCTTCTTCGACACCGGCACGTCTGGGAACACCCGGATCCAGACGCGGCCGGCGCGCTTCATGTGGCGCGTGATGGCGCGGCGGGCGGCCTCGATCTGGCGCGCGGTCAGGCGGTCCGGCTCCATCGCCTTCAGCCCGAACGAGCCGAAATCGAGGTTGAACCCGCCCTTGGCGGCGCCGCTGATGCGGCCCTTGAAGGCCTTGCGGTACTTGGTGCGCTTGGGTGACAGCATGACTTACCTACGCATCCCTCTGCTCGACGCGCGCCGGCGTACGTTGTGGTGCTGCTTCCTCGGCGCGCTTGTCGTGCGCCATCGGGTCGTGTGCCATGATCTCGCCCTTGAACACCCAGACCTTGACGCCGCAGGTGCCGAAGGTGGTGAAGGCCGTCGCCACGCCGTAGTCGATGTCGGCGCGCAACGTGTGCAGCGGCACGCGACCTTCGCGGTACCACTCCATGCGGGCGATTTCGGAGCCGCCGAGGCGGCCCGAGCAGTTGATGCGGATGCCCTGGGCACCGAGGCGCATCGCCGACTGCACGGCGCGTTTCATGGCGCGACGGAAGGCGACGCGGCGCTCGAGCTGCTGGGCGATGTTCTCGGCAATCAGCGTCGAGTCGATCTCGGGCTTGCGGATCTCGACGATATTCAGGGCCACCTCGCCCTTGGTCATCTTGGCGAGATCGCCGCGCAGCTTCTCGATGTCGGCGCCCTTCTTGCCGATCACCACGCCCGGACGGGCGGTGTGGATCGTGACGCGGGCGCGCTTGGCCGGACGCTCGATGACGATCTTGGCGACACCCGCCTGGCTCAGGCGCTTGTGCAGCACCTTGCGGATCTCCATGTCCTCGTGGAGCATCGTCGAATATTCGGCACCCTCGGCGTACCAGCGCGAGTCCCAGGTCCGGTTGATGCCGAGACGCAGGCCGATCGGATTGACCTTCTGACCCATGTTACTTTTCCTCCGCCTCGGGGCGCTCACGCACCACGATGGTGAGATGGCTGAACGGCTTGACGATGCCCGCCGCCTTGCCGCGGCCGCGGGTCTGGAAACGCTTCATGACGAGACCCTTGCCGACCGAGGCCTCGGCCACGATCAGACGGTCGACGTCGAGGTTGTGGTTGTTCTCGGCATTGGCGATCGCCGAGTTCAGCGCCTTCTTGACGTCGATGGCGATGCGCTTCTTGGAGAAGGTCAGCTCGTTGACGGCGAGCGACACCTTCTTGCCGCGGATCGTGGCGGCGACGAGGTCGAGCTTGCGCGGGCTGATGCGCACGGTGCGCAGCACGGCCTTGGCCTCGTTGTCGGCCTCGCGGCGGGGAGTGGCTTGCTTGCTCATCGATTAAACCTTCGAAACCTTCTTGTCGCCCGAGTGGGACGTAAAGGTCCGCGTCGGCGAGAACTCGCCGAGCTTGTGACCGACCATTTCCTCGGTGACGGCCACCGGGATGAACTTCTTGCCGTTGTAGACGCCGAACGTCAGACCGACGAACTGCGGCAGGATCGTCGAGCGGCGCGACCAGGTCTTGATCACATCGCTACGCACGGTCTGGCCCGCCTTCTCGACCTTCTTGAGCAGGCTGCCTTCTACGAACGGACCCTTCCAGACGGAACGTGCCACTGTCTATCTCCTAGCGGGTCGCATGACGGCGACGGATGATGAACTTGTCCGTTGCCTTGTTCTTGCGTGTCTTCTTGCCCTTGGTCGGCTTGCCCCACGGGGTGACCGGATGGCGGCCGCCCGAGGTGCGGCCTTCGCCGCCGCCGTGCGGATGGTCGACCGGGTTCA
>JBEPUH010000071.1:0-10763 GCA_041691635.1 Hyphomicrobiales bacterium | reverse complement strand
AAGGATTCGTGCTTTAGCTAAGAACACTGAAAGGATTCGTGCTTTAGCTAAGAACACTGAAAGGATTCGTGCTTTAGCTAAGAACCTCTTGGGCTAAGAACGCAGTGGTTACTGTCATAAATTTCAACATAATCTGATTCAATATATCAAAATTCACGTTCCGAAGCATTATCCATAACAAATAATACTTAGTTTTCACATGTCTCAAACAAATTAAATTCTTAGCCATCGGATCTACCAAACCAATCAATTTATTACATGTCTGACACGCAACGGAAACGAATTCAGTCTGAAGAAATTTAAATTTTCCATCTTGCATCACGAGTCTAGGCTCCAATACTATAACTCTGTCATCACATAAGATACATGCGAGATCATTATCCGTAATCTTCAATATATTATTCATTTCTGATTGATGTGATTTAGGTATTTTATTCATAATATACGTGAATGAATAACGATAATCATGTGTTGTATACAATATTTTATTTTTACATGAGTCGAGAGTATCAATATAAATCCGCATATCTCTTGTTTGATTTCGCTGTCGGATTGGAATATCGAATATACTGATTGGTTTAATGATTGACTTGTATGGTTCACATTCATCAACAGTCGTTCTAAATGCATCCTCAATAGATTTATCAACAGACACACAAGATAAAAAATCAGTATTTGATAACTTATCATAAGCCGACCATAACCAAACATTATTTTCCAACTTGTATTGCTGACACATGTCTCGGTGTAATTTTAGATCATATACACAAGAACATCTAATAAAGTCAGGATTGATCTTCGTATACTTTGGATAATTAACTAACAAATCTTGTTCAAACCATTTAGGATCAACCGTTTCATAATCTTCACCACAGCTAATCCACTTGTTGAATCTTTCCAGTAATATTGCATACGATATCCGATCTGGTTGCTTATTGAAAAAAATACTCTGAATAAAATTAGTTGGTTTAGCATAAAATAAAACAAATGATTGATAGAAATTTGTGTTATGCGGCGAAATAAGTTTTAGTATTGCATCATCAGAATAATTTTTATGGGTATCACAAGTATTGATGTGATTTGTGATGTATTTAGAATACTTAGTTGTATATCGACCAGTGATTCGGAGTGTATGAGACATAGTTTCATATAAATTATACAATGATCTCATAGACGGTTAATTAATCAATTTTTTCTGTATATACGATGCCAAAATAAATATCTACCTATGAAAAAAACGTCAGATCATATTTGGGTTCGATTTTGAAGTAAGCATTTAATTTTAATCAAAATATTGACTGAAATGAAATTAAATTAAATTAAATTTTTCTAAATCTTGCATCAAACCTGGATTTGATAATCGATCCAACAATAACTCCGCAAGTCATACCAAAAACACCATATAACACATAGCTAGTACTAACAGAACAAATCATAATTAGCTGGTCTAGCAATAAATTAATCGTATCAGGATATTGTTCTAACATAATCGCAAATTTAGTATCGGTATTTGATATGTGGTCCATAATCATCATTTTAGAAATCAAACCAGTTTCTTTTAAAAAATCTGATACAACCGGATCAAGCATAAGTTCAATACCATTCTTTCCCGAAAGTAAGGCAATACCGAATCCAGTCCATCCACCAACCACAGGCAAACTGTAGGAAACCAAAGCCTTCAATCCATTCTTAACCGGTGTGGTAGACATGGATTTCTTTGTAATTTTTTGATTGATTTAGCAAACATTGTATTCCAGCAATCATATATACCGAGTCTGTTTCTCGCACTTTTTTTTTCAATTTTTGTCCAATTAGATAATCAATCAGTATTAATTATTTAATTATTTTTCAGCCACCCGTACTATATCCAATCCATACAACTCTGGATACTTTTTAACCAAAAGCTTTACGGTGTCATCCCTCAATAACAATTTAGCTATCTGCCAGTTGGTTCTTCTGATCGCTTCATTATTACAATCTGATGGATTAACTTTATCATTTAACATTAACAATCCAACCACATTAATATGTCTGTTTCTCGCAGCCAATCTGATCGGATAATTGGATCTGACAGCTGGATTGACTCTGGGATCTGCTAATAGAATCATCACAACTTTCTCCCGGCCTAGCTTACAAGCTTTTCTCAATGCATAATTATCATCAACAGTTGGATCAACATCTGATCGAGCCAGCAACATCCGAACAATCTTGTGAAAGCCTTTCTTTGCAGCTAATCTAATCGGTTTGTTAGATTCCACACCAGCATTAACTCTGGGATCATCTAATAATCTCTTAACAATTTTTACACGACCTATGTCACACGCGCTAACAATACAAGCATCTGTCAGATCAGCTTTAGAATTGGTTAAAATAAAATCCAACATCTGTGTAGTTCCACAACGAATCGTATCCAAAATCATATCGGGATACGGAACAATACCATTTTTCAATAAGACACACATCATATCAATTTTATTGTAAATAATCAGATAATAAATAGTGTAAGTGTTAACGTAGCTAATTTTATTTCTAGCCTGACTAAATAATAATTCAACAAATTCTGTCGTCCCATTCTTAACCAAAGCTCTGATAGTTTCTGCGTTAACATGTTTAATATTTGTAATGGATTGATTAAGCAACCATTGATCCGGTTTTGTTTGGATTTTTTTTAGAACATGTCTGATCACACAACCATCAGCCGTTCCGAAATCAACTTTAGCATCAGATAATAATTTCAAAATATCGAATCGACCTAAATCAACCAAACCCACAAGCTGATCAGATTTAATATAGCTTAGATCCACACACTGAAACTTTAACAAATATTGCATAATCTCAACTTGTTTATGGTCGACAGCCAATTGGAAAGCTAGATTTATCATCACAGAATTAAATATTACACTGTGATATACGATTTCAAGCAAATCTAAGTGTCCGTACCGTACTGCATAATCAATGATATATACAACTGCATCATCATCCAATATCAGTCTCCGAGCTAACACGGTCATAACTTTTTTACTCCAAAGGCAATCCCATGCACAGAGCCTAAGCAACCAGGTGTTACGATTCATATTATACAAATTAAAGCATACTATAAATATACCAAGTACATACCACAACAAAGATTCCATTGTAATTATACTCTGGATCCAAGATAATCCAGGTACTTCTAGCTATTTAAAAATCAATTTTTTTTCACACCATTAAATAATCAATTAGTATTAATTATTTAATTATTTTTGAGCTTCCGACATCACATTTGATTCGTAGACCACCATATCATAAGAAATGTTTAGTTCATCATTGTCGCGATAATAATTTTGGTCGATGCCAATGTAAGAAAGAAATCGATCAGACTCAGTTTAAGCGATTTAATTGCAAAATGTAGGATTCATACATTGGAATGTATAATCAGTTTGATAGAATTTATTTACTATCTGATTATTGGTCTAGTCAATAGGCGATATTTGGAATTAGTATGGAGAATTTTTGCGTGTATGGTGCTAACTATGATGATAATGTGTTGTATGGTTATTAGGAGATGTGCTTTAGTCTGGTGCTCCGATTTTGAAAAAACTGATGACTAATTTATGAAAATGTAATAATCATTGCATCTTCATAAAATCTATAAATTAATTTTTATTGGGACTAATTGGTATTCATAATGATCTAAGCCTGGTTGTCCATAATAGTTTTTACCCCATGCATAAATATGGTCCGTTTTGGTAATGGCAAACGTATGATTACCTGCACTAATCAATTTCCTTATTCCATATAAATTGAGTTTTTGTGGTACAAACATATCATCACGATGGCCCAATCCCAAACAACCACTCCCATTATAACCCCACACGTAAATTTCATCTGTAGCCAACAAAATCATCGTATGATCTGCACCACAACACACAGATGCGATGATAGATGTGGTAGGTATAATGATTTCGGTTGGTATATTTCTGTGCACATTATCACCCAATCCTAAATTTCCAAAATTATTATATCCCCATCCATATAATTTATTTTCCAATGTCAAAGCAATCGTATGGGTATCTCCACATTTAACTATCTGAACATTCGATAAACAAATTTCTTGCAACACATCACTATCTTGTTCATTGCCTACACCTAATTGTCCAAAATGATTTGCACCGTTGCTATATAGTTTATTATCCGTAGTTAATATTAGTATAACATTAGTCATACATATTAATTTTTTAACAGGTTTTTCTATAGTAATTCTATTACATGCAAACCAGATTTCTCCATCCGACTTTAAAATTATTGAACGAATGTCACTTTTATTTTTAATTTTTGTTATCTTACCAGACGAATCTATATATGGTGTATCATAGTATTTCCCACCTGGTATATTAAATTCGTTACATTCCCTAATGTCACCCCAATAATAAAAATTATTTTCGAATGATTTGGCGATCATATGTTTATTATAACAATTAATCGATTTAATATTTTTTCCATCATACACCATACGATTTTTATTACCGAATCTATATATCATATCATTAACTAAAATAACTATACTATACCAACTGCAGCTAATCTTAATTTTTTGATAAGCAATCATGGTGATATATCCGATCAGTTCCGGTGGAAATATCACTCCGAAAGTTTTTTGAATAAAATTTTGCAAAACAAGTATCATATATATGTACGAATTCATTTTACTATCAATCCAATAAATTTATCTATCCTGGCAATTTATTAATCAATTTTTTTTCAGTTAAACTAAATTGATTAGATCTAGTATTTTACTAATTGTGGTTGGGTTCGATAAACTTTATCACCTAGACCTAATTGTCCATGCTCATTATCGCCCCAAGAATACATATTTCCTGTCACATCCACAACAAAATTATGATACTGACCACACGAAATGCTAATAATATTTGTAAGGTTTAGTTTTTGAGGTCTATTCTTAAACCCCGTTGAATATCCTATACCTAATTGCGTGCTCGAATTATTTCCCCACGAAAACACATTGCCACTATCAGACAACACCAAAACATGCATGTAATCTGTTGCAATAGAAATAATTTTCTCATTCAATAACCAAATTCGCTGTGGACTGTTGTACGATACATTATCACCAAGTCCTAGTTGTCCAACATTATTTCCTCCCCACGAATAGACAATTCCAAATTTTGATAAAGCAATATTAGAATATACAGTTGCCGAAACTGTTGCAACATCCGATAAATTTATTTTTTCGAAAACACATACATTACGATTGTGTCCAAGCCCTAACTGGCCGTATTCATTATTTCCTGATCCATACAATTGATTATTTTCAGTTGATAAAATTGTAAAATTATGACCACAAGTGGCTGATTTGATATCATTCATTAAAAGTTTAGTTGGTTCATTTCTGCAAAGTTGATCTCCTAATCCAAGCTGTCCATTGCAATTATTTCCTACAGCATACACATTATTTGACTCTGTAATAGTAATAAAATGTATATGTGATGCGCAAATAAATCTAATATTTTCCAAATTTAATTTATATAAGGAATCGTATATCGCATGTCTGTCACCGAACATATACACTGATTGTCCCGATAAAATTATCAACGATTCGCGATTAGTGACAATATGGTTAGCTCTCGGCAGAATCTGTAATATCTCAGCTTCATTGCCGAACAGCCTTCCAAATAATCTTATAATCGATCCATAAATAATTGTTGAATTATATGAACACTTAATCAATATCGGCACATAAGATTTTAGTATGATTAGTCTGATTAATTCCGGTAGAGTGATAAGTTGCTTGAGAGAAAATATCATGAAAACATATATACTATTCATTTTTACTTATCAATCATATACATCAACTATTTAACAATAATAATTTCAATTTTTTTCTCATACTTAATCCATTTACTATAAATGAAATACTTATCAGAAAAATGACATTACCCATCTAGTCGCAAAAGCAAGTTGAAATCCTCCAACAATAATGCCTTGAACTAATGGTCCACACGACTCCGGTAGGGCTACAGAAACTCCCAAAGCTGAGAAATAATAAGCTAAACTTCGGTTGATATGTTTTGTTACGTCTGTATCTTTATGATGGAACAACGAGCTAGCTGTGTACGCCATTAATCCAGACATCATACACATTACAAATTTATCCTTACTAAAATATGATTTAGTTTTTTCGATTGGTTTGGGTTCGATCACTGGTATTACGACTGTTTCAACTGTATCAACTGGTTTAGCTTCGGTTTGATTTAGAAGATCGGATTGGTACATAGGTTGTTGTTTATCCGATTCAGTGTCGGGATTTTGGACTGAATAAAAATTTTCGGTTTTAGTAGAGTCGGCGAGAATGGCTTCCATTTGGGTTTGCGTTATTCAATCTTATAGACTTAACATCTCTAGCACTTTTTTTTTCAATTTTTTTTTAGTAAGATGACAAAACATTGCAATCTTATTAATTATAATTTGGTGGTTACTTCGATGCCATTGCTGATGTCCAGTTTCACAATCTTTTTCTTCTTCATTAGCTCAACAATCTCATGAATAGTTGTATCTTCCTCAAGTATTTCAATGATGTCTGTCAGATTCAAATTCTTAGCTCGTCTCAATAACCAATTATCATCAAATTTCCTGTCTGTTCGTGGATCAAGTAATAGTATTTTGACCACATCGTATTTTTGATACTCAAATGCGGAACGAATCGCATCATTACCTGAAGCATTTGGATTAATTCGCTGGATCAGACAATAAAAGAGTAACAACTTCAGCATGTCCGTTTTGTGCAGCCCAACGAATAGCTACATTTTCGCGTGCACTAGGATCGACTCCAGAATCTTACAATAAAAATTTAACGACTGATACATATCCTTTTTGTGAAGCCAATATAATCGCTATGTTACAATCTTTACTGAGATTAATTCGAGAATCAGTCATAGCTAATTCGGCCATCTCTAAATTATTATTTATCAAAACTCTGATCAGTAAATTATCAGCATAAAAAATTAACATCGAATCGTGTGTCTAGCAATAATAATTTAACTATTTCATATTGTTTTGCATCCAATGCTGTCTTGATTAGATTAGGTGGAAGTTTGATATTTGGATCGTCCAGGGCTTGTTTTAATGCTGTAATTTCTCCGTTTCTAACAATTGATTCTGTTATACGTTGGATCATATCATTGATTAAAGTGTCTTTGTTAGATTGGATCAGATTGAGTAATACAGTGATTGTTTCCATTGTTTGTTTACTTCATTATATAAGTTGCTATAGGTATAGGATGTTTATTTTTCAATTTTTTTGGTATAAATTCGATGAAAAAAAATTGAAAAATGAACTGCTAAGAGTACATAGTCTATACATATTCAAATTATATACAAACTGATGGAATCGATCGCTAAATATTATGGTATATATGTTGCAGTTGGAGCTTATATTGGTTCACTTTATGGAGCGTACAATGCTTACAAAACATCCATACCTATTGGTAAAGATAATTCCAAATATCGTTATTTTGTATGTGAACAGACAATCTTGCATCAAGTATGGGATATGATTGCTGGTACAACAAACGGAAATGGAACGATTCTTGGCTTGATACATGGAGCGATTTTTACTTTCTTGAGTCCAATAACTGTCCCGGTGCTTATGCTATATGGTGTTTCATCGGTGTATGGTAAAGACCAATCCAAACCGAAACCACAATAATTATTTTACTTGAATAAATTCAAATAATTATACAAAAAAAATTGAAAAATGATTGCTTAGACACAGTCATTAAAAAACACTTCTAAAACATATGGAATTCATATACAATGCATTTGCTGGCTTATATGGTCAAATCAAAACTGAATTATTTACCTTTGGAGAAATTCTTCCATCATTGGTACCAGTCGGCGTTGTCGTTGTGTCTGCAATGATTGAATTATTTTGGTCCAAAACAATGCGCGACCGAATTAAAATCTATGATTATTTCCATAAAAAATGCATCCAACCAGAAGAAAAAAATAGATTATATGGTATTGGAAATATTAGCGAAATGGATGCAGTTGTTATTATTCCAATCCAGGAAGAATTATTTTATTATTGTGGCAGTAACAAAATTTTAACGTTTGTATCGATCTACAATCAAATCATGTATCCTAGAGTTAATCTTTGGAACAAATATCTTGATCAGGTACTAATTATGTTTAGTTTATGTAGTCTATTCATCAAAAAAAATTTTCTATTTACAGTATGTCAGTTGTTCGTATCAAATATTGCTTTTTGTGTTGCACATTCACCAGACGATACGATTTGTAGGTATCTTGAAAATATCTCAACTAGAGGATTATTTAGACCTGTGTGTTATTCTGTAGGTGAGATGTATGGGTTTCAGTACAGCTGTATGTTGCATATTGTACGAAATATGTTTTCGGAATTTTATTTTAATTATTTTTAATCATATGCAATATATGGCTAAAAAAATTGATAAATTAACTGCTAAAAACAACCACTTTAAATGAGTCGGTAAGAATGGCCCAATCTAATTGTTTCGTCTGTCAAACAAACGACATTATCTTAGTCAAAGCATGTATGAGTCCACCATGTCAAATCCAGGCTCACAAGAACTGCTTGATTAGACATTGTTATGATCATAATTGTACTCAATGTGAATGTGGAACCGACCTGGTGCAATTCAAGCGACTCAATTGCAAGAAATTTATGAATCGAATTATGTTATTTATTTATGATTTGTTGATTAGTCTGATTAATACTGGGGTGAGCTATTTTTTCTTGTTCGCGTATATGCCGCCGCCAGTAAATGAAGCCAAATATAGGCTAATCGTAGCAGTTGGATTTGTTTCCGTATTTTTTTTGGTTATTATCCAAATGATTATATTTTATTTTATGAGATATGGTTTTGATAAACATATTCGATCCTATGCAATGATTTATATTAGCATGTCGCCCATTATCTTGAGCATGTTTTTTATTATGGTTTGCAGTATTGGTTTAATTATTCGAACATTATGTGTTGGCGAGTTATATTACAAACCTAATATGATAAATTTTCTGACTGGACTTGTGGTAATTTTTATTGGATTGTGTGTATTGATATTTGTACATGTGTCTGTGCGTGCTACGAAGAAATGTTTTTGGGATCAGTGCTATGATTTCGAAAAGGTTGATAACTAGTATATGTTTTTATTAATGTATATGCTAATTAACTTAGACTTTGTGGTGGCTCTGTTGGCATTTCATTGGTGTATTGTAATCGAGGCCCATCAATTAACAGATTGATACATATAGCGTATCTGTATAGTTGATCCGTGTCGATATCTGGTACAATGTTTGGTTCATCCATTTGTATAGTTACTAATTATTGGATAGTTTTTAAATATTCATTCACGAAATATTAATTCCCGTAAGATGTCAGTGTAGAAAAGGGAATGATTCCTGGTACCAGGACGAAATCAAAATAAATCTGACTGCTTATCGGCTTTCTGTAGTTTGTGTGATTACGAATATGATTTTTCTAAACTAATTTGTAATCGTGATTAAATATTATCAAACACTCATCTTCACAAAATTGAATTGTACAGAGCACACAACGTCCGAATCCAAGAAATAGGGTTTTCTATCCGACAAATCTATTATTTCATGATAGTATCTACTCGATGGTGGCAATCTATCTGCTTCGATGGCTTTATCCGCGTCAGATATAGTATCGTATTGGTTTATTAGTACAGGTTTGGTGCTATATGGAAAAGCTATTACAAGGTATTGTTTTTCTATGGTATCTGTAAATAATGCATCGACGCCGTGGAATTGATCTGCTGATGTTGGATCGAATATGTATTTAGAAGTACCAAATCTTTCATCTTTGAAAATATAAAATCGTTTTTTCATTTGGAGTAAATAATTGTCTTCGGGGGTCCAGAAATCAAGATAAGGTGTGTTTGGAAATTCTGTTTTAAATTTTTCCATGTACTCAGATTCTATAGGTAGCATTTTAGTTTGTTGATTTATTGATAGGTTGGGATCTCTAAGTGTTTATTTTTCAATTTTTTATGGGTGTCGGCCCTGGCTTCCAATCCATTCTTATCTGACATCAATGCAAACAACTCGATCAGTAAATTTTTTCTCACAACATTTTAACCAGTCAATTTTTTCTCTCAATATTTCGGTCAATCATTTTGGTTGGTCTATTTTCTCTCTCAACATTCCGATCAATTATCTCTGGTGATCTGTTAATATTCCAAACAATTAATGTACCACATTTTGTCAAAACTCCCATCATATACCAATCGACCTCAAACATAGATTTTACTTCAGATAACCCGGATGCTTCGATAAATAACTGTAATTTGTTATGTGGAGAGAAACATGTCAAGAGTTTTCCCTTACCAATCATAATCTTCCCTCTACACAAAATAAATGTACCAATTATAGTTGATGCAATACACGTGGCAAATTCATGCTTTGTTTTTCCATCTGCTTCAAACAAAGATTCGTTAACAATATACCCATTGGGACAGATCGAAACAGTTGGAATTGTCATTTCAGTAATATATTTAATTAATTCTAGTGGTAAGACTGATCTTTTGAGCATACAAAAGATTAATAATGATTTTGAGTTGGGCATACTATCTTATGATATGTATTCTTTAGTCTGGAGTATTTTTTTTCAATTTTTTAATCTGATGTTAGTCATCCAAATACACAATAATCATTAGATATTTGGATAATACAAGTTACCTGTTTTCCATGCACGATAAAATTT
>JBEPUH010000070.1:0-10802 GCA_041691635.1 Hyphomicrobiales bacterium | reverse complement strand
TGCTGATGAACTTCCCGCGCTTCAACAAGATGAAGGGCATGGGCCAGATCGTGTCCTGGTCGGTGCGCGACGAGACGCTGCACTGCAACTCGATCATCAAGCTGTTCCGCACCTTCATCCAGGAAAACCCGGAAGTCTGGAACGAGGAGCTGCAGCGCGAGATCTACGTCGCCTGCTCGACCATCGTCGAGCACGAGGACGCCTTCATCGATCTCGCCTTCCAGCTCGACGGCATCGAGGGCATGACGGCGACCGACGTGAAGCGCTACATCCGCTTCATCGCCGACCGGCGCCTGACCCAGCTTGGTTTGCAGCCGATCTACCGCAAGGATGCCAAGAATCCGCTGCCGTGGATGGACCAGATGCTCAACGCCATCGAGCACACCAACTTCTTCGAGAACCGCGCCACCGAATACTCCAAGGCCTCGACGCGCGGCTCATGGGAAGAAGCCTTCACCTGAGAACGGGCCGGCTGCCCGGCCTCCACGTCGGCGTCCTCACCGGCCCCGTCGTCTCCTGTGTCATCGCCGCGGTGATCCTCGTCGCCGCGATCGGCATCGCGCGCGCGGAGGGGCCTACGGTTGGGCTCGCCGGCCATTCCGTCACCTACGACGTGAAGCCGCTCAAGGAGGACAAGGCGGTCTATCTCGAGGGCCAGGCTTCGACCACGCTGTCGCGCAGTTGCGCCGGCTGGAACCTGGGCGAGATCTTCCAGCTCGCCGTCGAGCGCGCCAAGCCCGCCAACAAGGCGATCACCGAAAAGTCCGAACGCATCGAGGACAGGCTGAGCGCCCAGGAATCGGCCGACGGCGCCACGCTGAAATACCAGACGCGGCTGCGCCACGACGCGCGCATCGAGACCGCCACCGGCACCGCGACGCTCGGCAAGGAAGCGGGGCATCTCCACACGGTGCTGAGCCGCTACAAGCAGGACAGTGCGCTGCCGGCCGGGACGCTGGCGCCGGCGGCGGCGCGGGCGGCGCTGCTCGCGGCGCTGATCGCCAACCGGCCGGGCGCGATCGAGATCCCCGGCGTCGAGATGTATCGCTTCCACAAGCCCATCAGGCAGATCTTCACACAGCTCGCGCCGCAAGACGCCTCGATCGCGCGCACCCTGCCGAAGGACATGAAGGCGCCCAAGGAATTCGCCACCGGCCGGACCTGGGCGCTGAAGCGCCAGGTGCCGGAGTTCAACGAGTTCGGCGACGAGTTCTGGCTGCTCCACGAATCCGGCGCGATCGTGCGCCAGATCGTGCAGCGCCAGAACATCAAGCTGCTGCTCGAGGCGCGCGAGGTCTCGCTCTTCCCGCCGCCCACCTGTCCCTGATCGAGACCGAGGGGAAGTCGCCGTCGGCCAGCACGAGCTGGGGATCAAGTCGCCGCAGATTCTGAAGGAACTCAAGGCAGGCCACTTTTGACGCTAGTGAGTGTTACGGCACGGATCTACGAGTACTGACCTTCGAAGGCAGAGGCCGTGAGTTCGAATCTCGCCGGGTCCGATTCGCAGGGCAACGCTAGAGATCCGGTTCAAGCACTAGGCTGATGCTTTTGTGCGCTTCTTTCGCTTAGGTGCTCGAGTTGCTGCCGCTATCACGGGAGCAGTCAGCACTTCATATTGCCGAAGAAGATGCTCGACTCGCTCGCGATCACTTTGAAATGGCTCCTTACGATAAAGGCTATCAACAGCTTTATCGAGTGCCGCATGTGCTTTTCGTAAGTCAGCGGGCATCAAGGTACTGGCACCGCTCGACTTACTCCTTAAAGTCGTCGTCGAGAGAACGTCGGTATCTACGCTTGGCACTTCTCGGCTTTGTCGGCTTTCATTTGATCCTGTGAGAAGCTCGAAAAGGTACGTTGGCGCCGCGGTCGGAATGCATCCGATGCAGCAGCCATCGGCATAAATCGCTTATAACGACCAAGATAGGTGATTCGGCCGGACGCGCCTAGGATCGCACGATGATTGGCAATGATCTCCTCTGCGCTCCATCCGTCGAGACGCAGCCCGGCGGGCCGCTCCTGCGGATGAGAGCCTTCTCGGGCGACTTCCTTCCGGGGAGCCGCGCGCCGCGCGGCGTCAAGGCGCTTTCGAGCGCTTGCGCTCGAAACGCCCGGATGGATCGGCAACGCACCGGATGTTCGCTGCGTGGGAGCGCAACTGCCGTGCATGCACCCGCTCAGGAAATTCCGGAAATTCCTGAGGAATGGCCTTCGATGCAGCAGGAGCAGCGTTTCAGACCAATCCTCCGGAGTGTTCTGCGAACACCTCGCGACGCTCGCGAACCTTGCGAGGAATGGCGTCCGATGCAGCGCCGACGGTTTCGGACGGTTTCGGACGGTTTATTTCGGAGGGACAAAATGAAATGACGAGACGAATCAATCGCTTGGCCGATCGGCGGCTGAAACTGCGGTTTATAAACCGCTAAAACCGATGAAACCGCTGACGCTCGCTTCGTCTACGCCCAGCCGCCGGCGTGCGGCAGCACGTGGCCGGTGATGAAGCCCGCGCCGTCGGAGCACAGGAAGCAGATCGTGGCGCCGAGTTCATCCGACTTGCCGAGCCGGCCGAGCGGGATCTGGCCCACCATCTTGGCCATCGCCTCCGTGTTGGCGAGCAGCGCCGGCGGGAAGTAGTCGGGGTTCTCGACGTAGTTTGAGCCCACGGCGTTCACCGTGATGCCGTCACGGCCGAGTTCCTTGGCCAGCGACGAGACCAGCCCGTTGGCCGCGGCGCGGGCCGAGACATAAGGTGCGTAGTTGGCGATGCCGCGCAGCGGCGCCGCCGACGACACGAAGACGATGCGGCCAGCCTTGCGCTTGCGCATCGCCGGCGCCACGAGCTGGGTCAGGCGAAAGGGCGCTACCGCCATCGCCTCGAGCGCCGCGCGATAGTCCTCGAGCCGCGCCTCACTGAGGGGTGCGCGCAGGGCGGGATAGGCGTCGTTGTTGACCAGGGCGTCGATGTGGCCGTGCCGCTTCAACGCCAGCTCGACCAGGGCGGCGGGGTCGTCGGCCGGCAGGGCATGGGCGCCAGGGAAGCGGCTTTCGTACTTGTGGCGGGCCGCCGCCGCCTCGAACGCCGGATCGTGCGCCAGGACGGTGGCGCCGTGGGCCAGCGCCACCTTGGTGGTGCCATGGCCTGCGAACTTCTCGACATTGGTGATCAGCATCACCCGGTCTTTCAGCAGCATGACGATTCCTCTAGGTTGCGCCCCAATGAGCCCTAATCAGAGCCACGATCAGAACGCCAAGCCCAGCGATACCCCCGATCCCGAGGGTCGGCAAAGCGCGTCCTTCGGCTATCGCGACGTGCCGGCCGCCGACAAGGCCGGCATGGTGCGCCAGGTGTTCGAAAGCGTGGCGCCGCGCTACGACCTGATGAACGACCTGATGTCGGGCGGCGTGCACCGGCTATGGAAGAACACGCTGATCGACGTGGCCCACCCGCGCCCGGGCGAAAAGTTCCTCGATGTCGCGGGCGGCACCGGCGATGTCGCGTTCCGTATCCTCAAGCGCCAAATGGAAAGACAGGGCGACCGCGGCGATGTCACGGTGTGCGATATCAACACCGCCATGCTGTCGGTCGGCCGCGATCGCGCCGTCGACCGCGGCCTGTTGCGCGGGCTCACCTGGACCACGGGCGACGCCGAGGCCCTGCCGTTCCCCGACCGCTCGTTCGACGGCTACACCATCGCCTTCGGCCTGCGCAACGTCACCGACATCGACAAGGCGTTGCGCGATGCGTACCGCGTGCTGAAGCCGGGCGGGCGCTTCTATTGCCTGGAGTTCAGCAAGGTCACCTCGCGGCCGATGGCGCGCGCCTACGACGCCTATTCCGAGCGCGCGCTGCCGTTCTTCGGCCGCCTCATCGCGCGCGATGCCGACTCCTATCGCTATCTGCACGAGAGCATCCGCCGCTTCCCGGCGCAGCGCGAGCTGGCGCGGCGCATGACCGACGCCGGCTTCGGCAACGTCACCTGGCGCGACATGACGATGGGCGTCGTGGCGCTGCATTCCGGCTGGCGCCTGTAAGATGTTCCGCGCGCTTCGCAACAGTTGGCGGCTGTTCACCGTGGCGTTGAGCTTCGCGCGGCACGACGCGCTGTTTCCGCTCGAGACCTTGGGCATCGCGCCGGCGTTGATCGCGTGGGCCCGCCTGTTCCGCGCCCGCGGCGACAAGCGCCGGCCCGGCCAGCGCCTGGCCGCGGCGCTGCAGGAGATGGGCCCGTCCTTCATCAAGCTCGGCCAGGCGCTGTCGACGCGCGCCGATCTCCTGAGCGAAGGCGTGGCCGCCGACCTCGCCCACTTGCAGGACCATCTGCCGGCGTTCCCGGGCACCCAGGCGCGCGCCATCGTCGAGCGCGAACTCGGCCAGCCGCTCGGCGCGCTCTATTCGGCGTTCGACGACGTGCCGGTCGCCGCCGCGTCGATCGCCCAGGTGCATTTTGCGATCACGACCGACGGCCGCGACGTGGCGGTGAAGGTGCTGCGGCCCGGCATCGAGCAGGCTTTTGCGCGCGATCTCGACCTCTTCTACTGGATGGCCGAGCTGGTCGAGCGCACCCAGCCGCGCTTCCGCCGCCTCAAGCCGGTCGAATCGGTGCGCGCCTTCGCCGAGATCGTGCGGGTCGAGATGGACCTGCGCCTCGAGGCCGCCGCCGCCGAGGAGCTCGGCGTCAACTTCCAGGACGACCCGAGCTATCGCGCGCCGACCATCGACTGGGACCGCACCGCCGAGCGCGTGCTGACGCTCGAGCGCATCGACGGCACGCCGATCGGCGACCGCGCGGCGATCGCGGCGGCCGGCCACGATCCCGACGTCGTCATGAAGAAGTGCGCCGAGGCGTTCTTCTACCAGGTGTTCCGCGACGGCTTCTTCCATGCCGACATGCACGGCGGCAACGCCTTCGTCGATCGCGAGGGCCGCATCGTGCCGGTCGACTTCGGCATCATGGGCCGGGTCGACGAGGACACGCGCGGCTATCTCGCCGAGCTGCTGGTGGCGTTCCTGCGCCGCGACTATCGCGCCGTGGCCGAGGTCCAGTTCCGCGCCGGCTACGTGCCGCCGGACCAATCGCTCGAGATGTTCGCCCAGGCCTGCCGCTCGATCGGCGAGCCGATCTTCGGCAAGCCGAGCCACCAGATCTCGATCGCCCGTCTTCTTGCCCAGTTGCTGCGCGTGACCGAGCAGTTCGAGATGACGGTCCAGCCCGAGCTGCTGCTGCTGCAGAAGACCATGCTGATGGCCGAGGGCATGGGCACCCGGCTCAACCCGAAGGTCAACATCTGGGAACTGGCGCGGCCGCTGATCGAGGACTGGATGCGCACCCACTTCGGACCGCGCGCCACCATCGGCCGCGTCAGCGAGGACCTGATGACCGGCCTGCGCCGCCTGCCGCGCCTGATCGACAGCCTGCACCGCGTGGCCGAGCACGAGCGGCGCAAGGTCGAGCTGGCCGAGATCGCGCCGTCGCCGTCGCGGGGACGGCTGTGGTCGCGCATTGGCGTGGCCGAGGCCGTGGCCGTGCTGGCGCTCGCCGTCGCCGTCGCGGCCTGGTGGCGTTGAGCGGGGATGGCTCGATGCTTTCGCCCGCCGCCCGGTGTGATATCCTCGACGCCATGTTGAGCCGCCCATGTTGACCAACAAGCGGATCCTGCTGATCGTCGCGGGCGGCATCGCGGCCTTCAAGTGTCATGACCTCATTCGCAGGCTGCGCGGCCAGGGCGCGCACGTGCGCTGCGTGCTGACCGACGCGGGCGCCCGGTTCGTGACGCCGCTGTCGCTGCAGGCGCTGTCCGAGGACAAGGTCTACAGCGACATGTTCTCGCTCACCGACGAGAGCGAGATGGGCCACATCCAGCTCTCGCGCGACGCCGATCTTCTCGTGGTGGCGCCCGCCACCGCGAATATTCTCGCGCGCATGGCGGCGGGCCTCGCCGACGATCTCGCCGCGACCGTGTTGCTGGCCACCGACAAGCCGGTGCTGGCGGCGCCGGCGATGAACGTCCGCATGTGGACGCATGCCGCCACCGTGGCCAACGTCGAAACCCTGAAGAAGCGCGGCGTCACTTTCGTCGGCCCCAACGACGGCGCCATGGCGTGCAACGAATACGGCGCCGGCCGCATGTCGGAGCCGGCGGAGATCGTGACCGCCATCGAGGCGATGCTGGCGACGGGCGGTGCACTGACCGGTGGCTCGCTGACGGGCAAGCGCGCGCTCGTGACCTCGGGCCCGACGCGCGAGGCGATCGATCCGGTGCGCTACATCTCCAATCACTCGTCGGGCAAGCAGGGTCACGCCATCGCCGCGGCGCTGGCCAGGCTCGGCGCCGAGGTGACGCTGGTGAGCGGGCCGGTGAGCGTCGCCGATCCTGCGGGCGTCACGGTCGTAAAGATCGACTCGGCCGACGAGATGCTCGCGGCGTGTCTTTCTGCGGGCAAGCTCGACGTCGCGATCTTTGCTGCCGCCGTCGCCGACTGGAAGGCAGCCACGCCCGCCGGCGCCAAGATCAAGAAGAAGCCGGGCGCGCCGCCGCCGGCAATCGAGCTGATGCCCAATCCCGACGTGCTGGCGACCCTGGCGAAGCCCGGCGCCAACCGGCCGACCCTGGTCGTGGGCTTCGCCGCCGAGACCGAGAACCTGGTCGCCAACGCGCTCGACAAGCGCACGCGCAAAGGCTGCGACTGGATCGTGGCCAACGATGTGTCGCCCGCGACGGGCACGTTCGGCGGCGAGCGCAACACGGTGCACCTGGTCACCGCCGAGGGCGTCGAGGAATGGCCGACCTTGGCCAAGGACGAGGTGGCCGCGCGGCTGGCCGACAGGATCGCCCGCCAGCTCGGCCTGCCGCGCACGGTCAAGGCCGCAGAATGAGACAAGGGTGTGAGACAAGAGTGAGAACAGAATGACAGGCGTCGAAACCGTCGAGATCGAGATCGTCCGCCTGCCGCATGGGCGCGACCTCCAGCTTCCCGACTACGCCACGGCCGCCGCTGCCGGTGCCGACCTGCTGGCCGCCATCGACCAGGACATCGAGCTGGCGCCGCTGGAACGGCGGATCGTGCCGACCGGCATCTCGATCGCCCTGCCGGTGGGCTTCGAGGCCCAGGTCCGGCCGCGCTCGGGGCTGGCTGCCAAGAACGGCATCACCGTGGCCAACGCCCCGGGCACCATCGACGCCGATTATCGCGGCGAAGTCGGCGTCATCCTGGTCAATCTCGGCAAGGAGCCGTTCCGCATCACCCGCGGCATGCGAATTGCACAGATGATCGTCGCGCGGCATGCGCGGGCGGTCTGGCGGGAGGTCGGCGAACTCGGCCAGACCGAGCGCGGGGCCGGCGGCTTCGGCTCGACCGGTGTCACGGCGGGGTCGGCGCGCAAGGGCTAGCATACGGGGGCCACCACGGGGGCCACAGGGACGCGGGATGCCTCGGCTGAGCAAGAAAACGATGTTCGCCATCGAGGCCGTTCTCGATGTGGCGTTCCATGTCGGCGACAACCCGGTGCGCAGCGGCGACATCACCGAGCGCCAGCGCATTCCCAGGCGCTACCTCGAGCAGGTCCTCCAGCACCTCGTGCGCGCCGGCATCCTGTCGGGCAAGCGGGGCCCGCGCGGCGGCTATCGCCTGGGCCGCGAGCGCTCGCAGATCACGCTGGGCGAAGTCGTGCGCGTGGTCCACACGCTCGAGGCCGAGACCGAGCCCAGCGACCTGTCGGTCGGCTCGCCGCTCGCCCACGAGGTCGTGTGGCCGGCGTGGGAGAAGCTGCGCGAGGATATGATGACGCAGCTCGACACCATCACCATCGAGGAGCTGTGCCAGCGCGCCCGCGCCAAGGGCATCGTCATGGCCGCGCAGGACGGGCCACCCGCGCCAGGCGAACCGAAGGTGCCGGCGGCATAGCCCGCGATCCTGCGCTATGGTCCGCCGGTTTCGAACCGAACGGAGGATCCCATGGCCAAGGCCCGGAAAGCAGCGACGAAAGCAAAGCCCAACCCGCGCAACAAGAAGCTCTACGACGAAGGCATGCGGGTGCGCAAAGCCGTGCTCGGCGCCAAGTACGTCGAGAACTCGATGGCCGGCGCCGACGACTTCATGATGGCCTTCCAGGACATCACCACCGAATACTGCTGGGGCTATGCCTGGTCGCGGCCGGGCCTGTCGAAGAAGACGCGCTCGATGCTGAACCTCGCCATGCTGGCGGCCCTCAACCGCGGGCCCGAGCTCAAGCTGCACATCAACGGCGCGCTCAACAACGGCCTCGGCAAGGACGAGATCAAGGAGATCTTCCTGCAGGTCGCGATCTACTGCGGCATTCCCGCGAGCCTCGACGCCTTCAAGACCGCCAGCGGCGTCTTCAAGGATCGCGGCATCTGAGCGATGCCGCTTCCTGCGAAACGCGCCGTCGGATGCGATTCCCGGGCGCGTGCTGCCGTTCTATGAATACGACCTCACGCCAGGAGTGACGCCATGACCCCGCTTGTCCCGCCCGCCACCATCGCCTTCATCGGTCTCGGCATGATGGGCCGCCCGATGGCCTCGCGCCTCGCCGAGGCCGGCTTCAAGCTGCGCGTGTTCGACACCTCGCAGAAGGCCGTATCCGACTTCGTCGGCGCCCATCCCTCGGCGCTCGCCACCGCCTCGGCCAAGGCTGCCGCGCAAGGCGCCGACGCGCTGATCGCCATGCTGCCCGACGGCAAGATCGTGCGGCAGGCCATCCTCGAGGGCCGCGATCCCGCGGTCGAGGGCCTGGCGGCGGGCGCGCTGGTGCTCGACATGAGCAGCTCCAATCCGGTCGACACGCAGAAGCTGGCGCGCGATCTGGCCGCACGCGGCGTGGCGCTGCTCGACGCGCCTGTCTCGGGCGGCGTGAAGCGGGCGGTCGACGGCTCGCTCAGCATCATCGTCGGCGGCGCCACGGCCGATCTCGAGCGCGCCCGGCCCGCGATCGCGGCCATGGGCAAGACCATCACGCTGTGCGGCCCTGTCGGCGCCGGCCATGCGCTGAAGGCGCTCAACAACTACCTGTCGGCCAGCAGCCTGGTGGCGATGTGCGAGGCGCTGGTCGTCGGCGAGGCCTTCGGCCTCGATCCCGGCACCATGGTCGACGTCTTCAACACCTCGAGCGGCAAGAGCAACTCGACCGAGGTGAAGGGCCGCCAGCAGGTCGTCTCGCGCGCCTTCGCGGCGGGCTTCACGACCAGCCTGATGGTCAAGGACCTGCGCACGGCGGGCGACGTGGCGACCCATCTCAAGCTCAAGGTGCCGAACCTCGAGCAGGCCGTCGCCTACTGGACCGCCGCCACCGACAAGCTCGGCCGCAGCGCCGACCACACCGAGATCTTCCGCTACGCCGAGATGCTGGCCGAGAAGGACGCCTGAAGCCCTTGAAATGCCGGGGCCTTTGACAGTCGCCCCGGCGATCCCTATATAAGCGCCATCCAGGGCCCTTGGCGCCGCCTCCCGGTGGTGATCGACGGGGTCCTTTCTAGAACGTCACAGCGCTGTTTTTCCAAGGTTCGGCCGCCCGGTCGCTCCAAGTGCGTGCGTCATTTCCCCAAAGATTGAAGAGCCATGGACCTCCAGGACCTCAAGAAGAAAAAGCCCCCCGAACTCCTGGCCTTCGCCGAGGAGCAGGGCGTCGAAGGCGCCGCCTCGATGCGCCGCCAGGAGCTGATGTTTGCGATTCTGCAGAAAGTGGCGGCCGCCGACGAGGTGATCACCGGCATCGGCACCATCGAGGTGATCCCCGACGGCTTCGGCTACCTGCGCTCGACCGAGGCGAACTATCTGCCCGGCGCCGACGACATCTATGTGAGCCCCACGCAGGTCCGCAAGTTCAGCCTGCGCACCGGCGACACCGTGGAAGGTGAAATCCGCGCACCCAAGGACGGCGAGCGCTACTTCGCCATGGTGCAGATCAACAAGATCAACTTCGACGATCCCGACGCGCTGCGCCATCGCATCAATTTCGACTCGCTGACGCCGCTCTATCCCGACGAGAAGCTGAAGCTCGAGATGGACGGCGGTGCCGCCATCATGGCGCCGGCAATCAAGGAAGAGGAAGGCGGCGCGCGCGCCACTTCGTCGGGCCGGGTCAGCACCGGCGGCCGTCGCACCGGCACGCTCACCAAGAAGGCGGGCTCGACACCGCAGCAGCAGCTCGACATCTCGACCCGCGTGATCGACCTGATCGCGCCGATCGGCAAGGGCCAGCGCGCGCTCATCGTGTCGCCGCCGCGTACCGGCAAGACCGTGCTGCTGCAGAACATCGCCCACGCCATCACCGCCAACAATCCCGAGGTCTTCCTCATGGTGCTGCTCGTCGACGAGCGGCCCGAGGAAGTGACCGACATGCAGCGCACGGTGAAGGGCGAGGTCGTGAGCTCGACTTTCGACGAGCCGGCGGCGCGTCACGTCGCGGTGGCCGAGATGGTGATCGAGAAGGCCAAGCGCCTGGTCGAGCACAAGAAGGACGTGGTGATCCTGCTCGATTCCATCACGCGCCTGGGTCGCGCCTACAACACCGTCGTGCCGAGCTCCGGCAAGGTGCTGACCGGCGGCGTCGACGCCAACGCTTTGCAGCGGCCCAAGCGCTTCTTCGGCGCCGCCCGCAACATCGAGGAGGGCGGTTCGCTCACCATCATTGCCACGGCCCTGATCGACACCGGCAGCCGCATGGACGAGGTCATCTTCGAGGAGTTCAAGGGCACCGGTAACTCCGAAATCATCCTCGACCGCAAGGTCTCCGACAAGCGCACCTTCCCGGCGATCGACATCACCAAGTCGGGCACCCGCAAGGAAG
>JBEPUH010000069.1:0-11465 GCA_041691635.1 Hyphomicrobiales bacterium | reverse complement strand
GCCGTTCTGGCTGGTCGATCCGCTCGACGGCACCAAGGAGTTCATCAAGAGGAACGGCGAATTCACGGTGAACATCGCTCTGATCGAGGACGGCCGGTCGGTGCTCGGCATCGTGCTGGCACCCGAGACCGACATCCTGTGGCGCGGCGCGGCGGGACTGGGCGCCGACCGCAGCGAGAGCGGCGGCGCGTTCGAGCCGATCGCCGTGCGCCGCGCGCCGGCCGCCGGCCTCACCGCCTTCGCCAGCCGCAGCACTGCGATCTACAGCAACCTCGACATCTGGTTCCGCAACGAGGGCCTCACCGTGGCCGAGCGCAAGCAGGCCGGCTCGTCGCTCAAGTTCTGCCTGATCGCCGAGGGCCAGGCCGACATCTATCCGCGCTTCGGCCCGACCAACGAATGGGACACCGCGGCGGGCCAGGGCGTGCTCGAGGCGGCGGGCGGCGAAGTGGTGACGACCGACGGCAAGCCGCTCCTGTACGGCAAGCCGGGCTTCGGCAACCCGCACTTCATCGCCCGCACGAAGGATGCCCGATGAGGACCGCAGCGTGAGCATCGTCGAACCTGACGCGGCATCGATCACGCGCGCCGCCAGGCTGCTCCAGGACGGCGATCTGGTCGCCTTCCCGACCGAGACGGTCTACGGGCTGGGCGGCGATGCCACCAACGAGCGCGCGGTCGCCGCGATCTTCGCGGCCAAGGGCCGGCCGCAGTTCAATCCGCTGATCAGCCACGTGCTCGGTCCCGACGAGGCCCGGCGCTTCGTCGAATGGACCGACATCGCCGACAGGCTCGCCGCGCGCTTCTGGCCCGGCCCCCTCACCTTCGTGCTTCCGCGTGCCAAGGGCTCGGCCATCGCACTGCTGACGACAGCGGGCCTCGATACGGTGGCCATCCGCGCGCCCTCGCATCCAGTGGCGCAGGCGTTGATCCGCGCCGCCGGCCGGCCGATCGCCGCGCCCTCGGCCAACCGCAGCGGCGCGGTCAGTCCGACCCAAGCCGAGCACGTGGCCCAGTCGCTGGGCGATCGCGTGCCGCTGATCATCGATGGCGGGCCGTGCCTGGTCGGAGTCGAATCGACCGTGCTCGACCTGTCGGGCAACCGCGCCACCCTGCTGCGCCCGGGCGGCGCCACGCGCGAGGCGATCGAGGCGGTGATCGGCCCGATTGCAATGAGCGACGCCCTGCCCGCCGGCGACAGCGCCCGCAAGTCGCCCGGCCAGCTCGCGAGCCACTACGCCCCCGCCCGTCCCGTGCGGCTCGACGCCACCAGCGTCGGCGCCGACGAAGGCCTGCTGGCCTTCGGTCCCGCGCCGCCCGCGGGCGCGATGCTGACCTACAATCTCAGTCCCACCGGCGACCTCGCCGAGGCCGCCGCGAACCTCTTCGCCCAGATGCGGGCGCTCGACCGGCCGGGCATCGGCCGCATCGCGGTCATGCCCATTCCCGAAACCGGCCTCGGCCTTGCGATCAACGACCGTCTGCGCCGCGCCGCCGCTGGTGACCCGACCCGCCCGCGAGGCTAAGCTTCAGGCAATCAACGAGGAAACCATGCCCGACAACGTCATTGCGCCCGCCATTCCGACCGTCGCCGTCACGCCTGCGATCCTCGAGGCGCTGCGAGGCATCATGGGCGACAAGGGCCTGATCGTCGACGAGCAGGGCAAGCAGCCCTTCGTCACCGACTGGCGCGGCTCGACGATCGGAACGGCCGCCGTCGTGGTCCGGCCCGCGACTGTCGAGGAAGTCTCCAAGGTGGTGAAGCTCTGCTTCGACAACGGAGTCGCCATCGTGCCCCAGGCCGGCAACACCGGCCTGATGGGGGGCGCCACCCCGTGGCCCAACCATACCGGCATCGTCCTGTCCGTCGGCCGCATGAACAAGGTGATCGACGTCGATCCCGTCGGCTATTCGATGACCGTCGAGGCCGGCTGCATCCTGCAGACCCTGCAGGAGACGGCGGCGAACCACGACCGTTTCCTGCCGCTCAGCCTCGGCGCCCAGGGCTCATGCATGATCGGCGGCAACCTGTCGACCAACGCCGGCGGCGTGCAGGTGCTGCGCTATGGCAACGCCCGCAACCTGGTGATGGGCCTCGAGGTCGTGCTGCCCAACGGCGATATCTGGAACGGCCTGCGCTCGCTCAAGAAGGACAACACCGGCTACGACCTCAAGCACCTGTTCATGGGAGCCGAAGGCACGCTCGGCATCATCACCAAGGCGGTGCTGAAGATTTGGCCCAAGCCCAAGGACGTGGCCACGGCCTGGATCGCGCTGCGCGATCCGCAGGCCGCCATCGAGATCCTGTCCGAGGCACATGCCGCGTCCGAGGATAACGTGGGCTCGTGCGAGATGATGAGCCGGGCCGCCACCGAGATGGTGCTGCGCCACATCCCCGGCACCCAGGATCCTCTGAAGGCCGACACGCCCTGGTACCTGCTGCTCGAGTGGACCTCGTCCCGGCCCAGGCCCGACGGCGCGGAGGGCATGTCCGACAAGATGGAGCAGTTCCTCGCCGACCAGATGGAGGCCGGCCGCGTACTCGATGCGGTGATCGCCCAGAACGAGGGTCAGGCGCGCAACATGTGGGTGATCCGCGAGTCGGTGGCGCCGGCGTCGCGCGCCGAGGGGCCGGGCCTCAGCTACGACATCTCCGTGGCAGTCTCGAAGATCCCCGAGTTCCTCGACAGGGGCATCAAGGCATCGCTCGACATCCTGCCGAGCATCCGGCCCTATCCACTGGGCCATATCGGCGACGGCAACGTGCACTTCTCGTTCATGGGCCCGATCGGCATGGACCGCGCGACGCTCGGCCAGTACTCGCCGGCCATCACCCGCGCGGTCAACGACCTCGTCACCTCGATGGCGGGCTCGATCTCGGCCGAGCACGGCATCGGCATCGACAAGCTCGACGAGCTCGCCCACTACCGCAGCAAGATCGAGCTCGACACCATGCGCACCATCAAGCGCGCGATCGACCCTACGAACATCATGAACCCGGGCAAGGTGCTCCGGCTCTCATGAGCGACTTCATTGCGAGGCTGCGCGCCATCGTCGGCGACAAGGGCCTGATCCTCGACGACAAGGACAAGCACCCCTACCTCACCGACTGGCGCGAGAACTACCTCGGCGCGGCGCTGGCCATCGTGCGGCCGGCCTCGACGGAGGAAGTGGCCGCCGTCGTGAAACTGTGCGCCGCCGAGAAGGTCGCGATCTGCCCGCAAGGCGGCAACACCGGCATGTCGGGCGGCGCCACGCCGCAGGAGGACGGCCGCGAGATCGTGCTGTCGCTCACCCGCATGAACCGCATCCTCGAGATCGACAAGGTCGGCTATTCGATGACGGTCGAGGCCGGCGTGATCCTGAAGACCATCCAGCAGACCGCGGCAGACAACGATCGCCTGTTCCCGCTCAGCCTCGGCGCCGAGGGCAGCTGCACCATCGGCGGCAACCTCTCGACCAACGCCGGCGGCGTGCAGGTGCTGCACTACGGCAACACGCGCCAGCTGGTGATGGGCATCGAGGTCGTGCTGCCCAACGGCGACGTGTGGAATGGCCTGCGCGCGCTCAAGAAGGACAACACCGGCTACGACCTGCGCGACCTCTACCTCGGCGCCGAAGGCACCTTGGGCATCATCACCAAGGCGGTGCTGAAGCTGTGGCCCAAGCCCAAGGACGTCGCCACCTCGTGGAACGCCGTGCCCTCGCCCGAGGCCGCGGTCGAGCTGCTGAGCGGCGCCTATGCCGCCTCTGAGGACAACGTCACCTCGTGCGAGCTGATGGGCCGCCAGGGCATCGAGTTCGTGCTGAAGCACATCCCGGGCACGGTCGATCCGCTGGCCGACAAGCACGAGTGGTACGTGCTGCTAGAATGGTCGTCGTCGCGGCCGCCGCGCGAGGGCGGGAACCAGTCGGGCCTGCGCGACAAGATGGAAGCCTATCTCGGTGAAGCGATGGAGAAGGGCCTCGTGCTCGACGCCGCGGTCGCCCAGAGCGAGAGCCAGGCGCGCGCTTTCTGGGCGATCCGCGAGAACCACACCGAGAGCCAGAAGAAGGAAGGCCCGTCGATCAAGCACGACATCTCGGTCGCGGTGAGCAAGCTCCCCGCCTTCATGAAGGAAGGCCTCGCCGCCATGAAGAAGGTGCTGCCCGACTGCCGGCCGGTGCCGTTCGGCCATGTCGGCGACGGCAACATGCACTTCAACTGTCAGTCGCCGCCGGGCTGGAGCAAGCCGCAGTTCATGGCCTACGGCGAGGCGATCAGCGGCGCGATCTACGACCTCGTGACCTCGTGCGGCGGGTCGATCTCGGCCGAGCACGGCATTGGCCGCATCAAGGTCGACGAGCTCACGCATTACCGCAGCAAGATCGAGCTCGACGTCATGCGTTCCCTGAAGCGCGCGCTCGATCCCGACAACCTGATGAACCCCGGCAAGGTGATCCGGGTCTAGCGCCGGGTCTAGCGCTTCTCCTCGTCCTTCGTGTCGTCGGTGCGGCGCTCGACGATCTCGTAGGGCACGTCGATCACCTTGGGCGCGTTGCGGTCGGGCGGCGGACGGCCCGCGAACAGGCTGCGCACCCAGGCCTTGGTCTTGAACGCCAGGATCAGCACCACGATCACGGCCGCCACGCCCGCAATCACGGCAAAGCCCAGCACCGCCAGAACGACGAAGCCGATCAGGCCCAGGATCGCCTGCAGCCAGACCCGCGCGGGCAGCCGTGCCAGCAGTTCGAGGAACTGCTTTCCGTTCACGATTTCATGCTCACTGTGCCCACTTCTTCTCGAAGTCCCAGACGCCGCCGAAGCCCATCAGCTCGTGCATGTCGCGGTACTGCGGGACGGTGACGCCGATGCTCGTGCCGTTGTCCTTGAGATGGACCCAGGCCTGGCGCATCGCCTCGGCGGCGACGCTGAAGCCGAGGCCGGGATAGATCGCCAGGTCGAAGCCCCACTTCTTGAGCTTGGCGACCTCGGCGCGCGGCGTCTTGCCGAACTCGACCATGTTGGCCAGCAGCGGCTTGCTCACTTCCTGGCCGATGCGCTCGAGCTCGGCCTCGCTCTCGGGCGATTCGACGAAGATGACGTCGGCGCCGGCCGCCTCGTAGAGCTTGGCGCGGCGCAGCGCCTCGTCGAGGCCGAGCGCGGTGCGGGCGTCGGTGCGGGCCACGATCATCGTCGCCTCGTCGCGCCGCGCCTCGACCGCGACCTTGATCTTCAGCACCATGTCCTCGGCCGACACGACACGGCGGCCGGGCGTGTGGCCGCACTTCTTGGGCATCTCCTGGTCCTCGATCTGGATGGCGGCGACGCCGGCGGCCTCGTAGCCGCGCACCGTGCGCTGGACGTTGAGCAGCCCGCCGTAGCCGGTGTCGGCGTCGGCGATCAGCGGCGTATCGATCACCGAGCAGATCATCTCGGCCCGGCCCACCATGTCGGAATAGGTCGCCAGGCCCGCGTCGGGCAGGCCGAGCATCGAGGCGGTGGCGCCATAGCCCGTCATGTAGAGCGCCGGGAAGCCCATGCCGTCGGCCACGCGCGCGGAGATGCCGTCGTAGATGCCGGGCGCCAGGATGAACTCGCCCTTGGCCAGCTTTTCGCGCAGCAGCCGTGCCTTCACATTGTTGGTCATTGTCGTTCCTTCAGATTTGCTTGATGCCGAATTCGATGTCGCCGATGCGTATGGTGTCGCCGGGATGGATCGCCGCCGAAGCGCCGGCGTTCACCGCCGTGCCGTTGACCGCCGTGCCGTTGGTCGAGCCCTGGTCCTCGATCTGCAGTGCCTCGCCGGTGAAGACGAGCCGCGCGTGGCGGCGCGACACGGTGCCGTGCGGCAGGACCAGTTCGCACTGGTCGGCGGCGCGGCCGATCATCATGCCCTGCGGCCGTGCCATCAACTTGTCGAGCGCCACGTCGAAGGCGAATTTCTGGCCGGTCGAGGTGCCGCCTTCGAAGCGTAGCACGACCTGCGGGGCGATGCGCGTCGTGGTCCGCGACAGGAGTGCCGCCTGGGCGGTGTTGCGGACGTGGAAGATGTGGACCGGCCGGCTCACGTTCTTGAGCTTGTGCTCGCCGCCGTCGATGAAGGTGTAGTTGACCTTGAGCTCGGTCATGTCGCGCACCGTGCGCGACACGGCGATGCCGCCCGGCTCGGCGATCGCCTGGATGCGGGCGGCGAGATTGACGCCGTCGCCGAAGATGTTCTGGTCCTCGTCGTCGACGATCACCTCGCCCAGGTGCACGCCGACACGGAACAGCATGCGATGCGCCTCCTCGAGCGCCTGGTTGAACGCGGCCATCCGCTCCTGGATGTCGATGGCGGCCGAGACGGCGGAGACCGCCGAGCCGAACTCCGCCAGCATGGCATCGCCCGCCGTGCCGACCAGCCGGCCGCCGCCGGAGTCGATCGCCGGTCGCCAGACCTCGATCTGCGCCGTCTTGAGGTGTCGGAACGTGCGCGTCTCGCCGCCTTCCATCATCCGGGTGAAGCCCGCGAGGTCGGCGTGGACGATGGCGGCGAGGCGGCGTTGCATGCTGGCCATGGAATCAGTTTAACGGCCAAATCTCGGTTTCGCGCCCCTCCTTGAGGTATTTGGCGGTGACGCTGCCGACCCGGCCGATCGGCGCCAGGGCCGGTCCCGCGGCCTCCAGGGCCACGTATTGGCGACCCTTGGCCTGGATGGTCCAGTCGCCGGGCTGGGCCGGCAGGTCGGCCGCCAGGATGGCGTGGCCGGGCATGGTGACCACCACCAGCTTGCGCGACGGGGCATAGGTGCGCAGCACGGCGGCCAGCGCCACCGCCTTGCTGTCGCAATCCCCACGGTTCTGGAACAAGAGCGCCGGTGCGGGCAGGAAATCGCCGCCGTGGCGCTCCTTGTCCTCGAGGACGGCGTACGGCACCTCCTGGAAGAAGGCGAGCGCCAGCGCCACGCGGGCGCGGTCGGTGTTGGCGATCTCGGGCGTGGCGCCGAGCGCGCGGGCGACGGCTGCCATCGGCCCCTGCAGCGCCGCCGTCGCGGCGGGGAAATCGACCATGATCCGGTGCGCGTCGACGCGGCGGCGCAGGTGGCTCGCGAGATAGTCCTTCTCCGACCGGGCGAGCCGGTCCTTGGTCTTCTGCATCAGCACGTCGGCGGTCTTCTGGTCGGGCGCCTGAACGGTCCAGTGCAGCCCGTCGCGCGTGCGGCTCAAATTGATGCGCGTGCCCTGGCCGAACTTCTCGGCCTCGTCGCGCAGGTCGATCTCGAGGTAGCGCCACATGGCGTTGAGGCTGAATTCGCGGAACGACGTCTCGGACTGGCGGATTGCGTCCTTGGTGAGCGTGAAGGCGGTCGTGTACTCGCGCTTCTCGGGGTCGCGCCAGCGAAAGGACAGAAGCTCGTCGCCGCTGCGCGAGGCGCGCTTGAAGTCGATCTGCTGAGCCTCTGCGCCGCCGCCCGCCAGCAGTAGCGCCACCGGCAGCAACACGGCCGCCAGGAGACGCCGCAAGCTCAGCGACCCTTGAAAGCCGGGCTGCGCTTTTCCTTGAGGGCAGCCAGACCCTCGCGCAGATCCTCCGACGTCTGGCATTCCTTGATGCCCTCGCGGATCCGGGAAATGTCGGGCTCGGCCTGGGCGAACTGCTCGATGGCGCGCTTCATGTTCGACATGGCCAGCGGCGCCAGGCCCGCGAGCTTGGTCGCCGTCTCGTCGACCCGGGCCTTGAACTCGGCGCGGCCGACCAGCCAGTCGAGATAGCCCGAGCGCAGCAGCTCGCGGTCGGTGAAATCCTCCGACAGCATGAAGGCGCGCTTGGCGAAGCTCGGGCTCACCTTCTGGGTGTAGCGCCGGAGCCCGCTCGGATAATAGTGTAGCCCGAAGCGCGCCGCCGGCATGAAGAAGCGCATGCCCTCGACGCCCAGCCGGAAGTCGCAGGCCAGCGCCATGTCGGTGGCGCCGCCGTAGACGCCGCCGTTCAGCGCGCACAGCGTCGGCATGCGCATCGCTTCCAGCCGGTCCATCACCGTCTCGAAACTGTGCTCGCCCTGCGGTGGCTTCACGTCCCTGCCCGAGCCGATCGAGCCGAGATCGTAGCCCGAGCAGAAGGTCTTCTCGCCCGTCCCGGTCAGCACGGTCACCCGCACATTGGGATCGGCGTCGGCCGCCTCGATCGCGGCCTTGAGCTTGCCCAGCCCCGGCGTGTCGAGGCGGTTGTGCTTGGCCGGATCGTTGAGGGTGATGGTGGCCCGGGGGCCGTCGATGGCGAGCAGAACGGTGTCGGTCATGATACGGCGAAGATAGCCGACAAGACGGCAGAACGCGACCAATCGCCAAAGCCGATCGAGCGCGGCATATTGCGTACCGGAGGAAGCAATGACCTACATCGCCCCGCTCGCCGACATGCGTTTCGCCCTGCGCGAAGTGGCCGGCCTCGACCGGATCGCCGCCCTGCCGGGTTACGAGCATGCGACCGACGACACGATCGACGCGGTGCTCGAGGAAGCCGCCAAGCTGGCCGGCAATGGTCTGGCCCCGCTCAACCGCGACGGCGACAAGGTGGGCGCCAAGCTCGAGAACGGCGTGGTGCGCACGGCGCCGGGCTTCACCGGCATCTACCGGGAGTTCGTCGACGGCGGCTGGAATTCGCTGCCGTTCGATCCCGCGTTCGGCGGCCAGGGCATGCCGTGGCTGATCGCGGCCACCGTGCAGGAGATGTGGCAGGCCGCCAACATGGGCTTCGGCCTGGTGTTGTTGCTGAACCAGGGCGCGATCGACGCCATCCACCACCACGGCTCGGACGCGCAGAAGGCGACTTACCTTCCCAAGATGATCTCGGGCGAGTGGACCGGGACCATGAACCTCACCGAGCCGCAGGCGGGTTCGGACCTCGGCCAACTCAAGAGCCGTGCGGTGAGGGAAGGCGACCACTACCTGATCACCGGCCAGAAGATCTTCATCACCTACGGCGAGCACGACCTCACCGAAAACATCGTGCACCTGGTGCTGGCGCGCACGCCCGATGCGCCGGCCGGCGTGCGCGGCATCTCGCTCTTCATCGTGCCGAAGTTCCTGCCCGACGCCGACGGCAAGCCGGGCAAGCGCAACGACCTGCGCTGCGTGTCGCTCGAGCACAAGCTCGGCATCCATGCCAGCCCGACCTGCGTCATGAGCTTCGGCGACGACGGCGGCGCGGTCGGCCATCTCGTGGGCGAGGAAGGCCGCGGCCTGTCCTACATGTTCACCATGATGAACAACGCCCGCCTCTCGGTCGGCATCCAGGGGCTGGCGATCGCCGAGCGCGCCTACCAGCAGGCGGCCGCCTTTGCCCGCACCCGCGTGCAGTCCAAGGACGACGGCAGCCCCAACCCCGCGCCGGTGTCGATCGTCCATCACCCCGACGTGCGGCGCATGCTGATGACCATGCGCGCCCAGGTCGAGGCGATGCGCGCACTGGGCTACTACACCGCCGCCGGCATCGACGGTGCGCTGAAAACGCCCGACAAGGACGCCGGCCGAAAGATCCAGGATCGCGTCGACCTGCTGATCCCGATCGTGAAGGCTTGGTTCACCGACCTCGGCAACGAGATCGCTTCCACGGGCGTGCAGATCCACGGCGGCATGGGCTTCATCGAGGAAACCGGCGCGGCCCAGCACCTGCGCGACGCGCGCATCCTGCCGATCTACGAGGGCACCAACGGCATCCAGGCGCGCGACCTGGTGGGCCGCAAGATCACCAAGGACGGCGGCGAGACCATGCTGGCCCTGGTGGCCGAGATGCGCGCCCTGGCCGAGGAGATGAACCGTGCATCCGGCGACGACCTGGAGGCCATTCGGGCGGGCGTGACGGCCTCCGCCGACGCGCTGGAGGACGCCACCCGGTGGGTGGCACAGGCGGCCAAGGCGGAGCTGGCGAACGCGCTGGCGGGCTCGGTACCCTTCCTCAGGCTGGCCGGCACAGCGCTGGGCGGCTGGCTGCTGGCCCGCAGCGCCCTGGTGGCCCAGGGCAAGCTCGCTACGCGCGACGGCGACCCGGCCTTCCTCGAGGCCAAGCTGATCACCGCGCGCTTCTACGCCGAGGTGATCCTGCCGCCGGCACTGGCCCAGCTCGGCCCGCTCAAGGCCGCGGGCCGCACGGTCTTCGCCCTTCGGGAGGAGCAGTTTTGACGCGCAGCGGGCAGTTACTAAAAGTGACGTTTTTAATATGGCGAATAAATAGGTCACTTTTAGTGACCGCTTAAATAGCGGGAATATGGCGGTCACTTCCGGTAATTGGCGCAGCGAAGACATTGCGATATATTGCGATATTCGCAACTAAAAGTCAAGACTGGTACGCGGCCCCCTGCAGGCAAGTGGAGACCCTCAATGGATGTTCAGGTGCTCGCGGCTTTTCTCGGCGAAGCGAACAAGGCGACCTATGCCAACAGGCACATGCCCAAGGCCGCCCCGACGCGGCTGAAGTCGCTCGACTACCACTTCGAGAAGGACAGGCTGGCCTATCACGACACCTATTTCGGCGTTCGCGATTTCATCGGCGCGGAGATCGTCTACCAGGATCAGTGCCGGCGTGGGGCGCCAACTATTTCGGCTTCGCTCTCGACGACAAGGTGAGCGAAAAGGACATCTACGGCTTCCTGCGCAAGGCGCTCATGCAGGACGCCGGCGACGTCATCCCCGTCCGGGGACCGCGGCGGTTCTCCATCGAGGACCGGCACTACCGGTTCGCCGTCGAGGGCGACCTCGCCAATTTCTCAGGCACCGAGGAAATCCTGTTCGGCGCTAAGATCGTCTATCGCTGCCTGATCCACGGCGGCATGATCAAATAGAACGGGACGCGCGGCCAAAGCAAAACGCCCGGTCTTGCGACCGGGCGTTTCGATTTTGGATCCGGGAGCGAGAGAGGCTTACGCCGCTTCCTGCTGCTCGACGTCGGCCGAGGGACCCGAGTCCTGGCCCTTGGCCGAGGTGTCGCGCTCGACGAACTCGATGACGGCCATCTCGGCGGCGTCGCCGAAGCGGTAGCCCGCCTTCAGCACGCGGAGGTAGCCGCCGGCACGCTTGGAGTAGCGCGGGCCCAGCGTCGTGAACAGCTTGTCGGCAACGTAGGGATCGCGCAGGAAGCCAATCGCCTGACGGCGCGCGTGCAGGCCGCCCTTCTTGCCGAGCGTGACCAGCTTCTCGACGATCGGACGCAGGTCCTTCGCCTTGTGGAGCGTGGTCGTGATCTGCTCGTGCTTGATGAGGGCACCGGCGAGATTCATGAACATCGCCTTACGATGCTCTGCCGTGCGGTGGAACTTCCGGCCGCGATTACCGTGACGCATGACTGATTTCCTTCTTCGGGCCTAGTACGGCTCTTCCAGCCGCTTGGCCATTTCCTCGATATTTTCCGGCGGCCAGCCGGGAATTTCCATGCCGAGGTGCAGGCCCATGCCGGCCAGCACTTCCTTGATCTCGTTGAGCGACTTGCGGCCGAAGTTCGGCGTGCGCA
>JBEPUH010000068.1:0-11639 GCA_041691635.1 Hyphomicrobiales bacterium | reverse complement strand
CTAGGCGCCGCGCCTGGTCAGGTCGCTTCCGCCCATTTGATCATCTTGCCCACGAAGGCGTCGCACGCGTCCATCTGCGACCTGGCGACGAATTCATTGGGCTGGTGCGCCTGCGAAATGTCACCCGGGCCGCAGATCACGGTGGGGACGCCGTGGCCGCGGAAGATGCCGGCCTCGGTGCCGTAGGGCACGGCGTAGGTCCGGTTGCCGCCGGTCCATTCGAGGGCCAGCTTGGCCGCCGCCTCGTTCTCTTGCGGCAGCAGGCCCGGCACGAACGAGCGGCGCTTGATCTCGATGTTGGCGTCGGGATGCTTCCTGCGCATTTTCGGCAACAGCAGCTCGGCCACGTATTTCTCGGCGCGGCGCTGCACCTCGGTATAGTCGTCGCCGGGCAGGGTGCGATAGCCCCAGTTGAGCACGCACTCGCGCGCCAGGATGTTGCCGGCAGTGCCGCCACTCACGATGCCGACGTTGATCGTGGTGTGGTTGGGGAGCGTGTCGAGATGAGGGTGCTTGCGTTGCGCCAGCTCCTCCTGCAGCTCGTTCAGCCAATGGATGAACTCACCCGCGAAGTGAATGGCGCTGACGCCGAGATGCGTCATCGACGAATGCGCCTCGACGCCGGTGAAGGTGGCGTTGAGGCCGCCGCCGGCGTTCTGGGCGTTGACGACGCTCATCATCGTCGGCTCGCCCACGATCACCGCCTGCGGACGCGGCACATTGCCCATCAGTTTCTCGACCAGCGAATGGGCGCCGAGGCAGCCGATCTCCTCGTCGTAGGAAAACGCGAAGTGCATCGGCACCTTGAGCTTCGCCTTCTGCAGCTTGGGGACGTGCGAGAGCGCCACCGCGATGAAACCCTTCATGTCGCAGGTGCCGCGGCCGTAGAGCTTGCCGTCGGGCTTCTCGGTCAGCGTCCACGGATCGGTCGTCCACGCCTGGCCGTCGACCGGCACGACGTCGGTGTGGCCCGACAGCACGATGCCGCCCTCGGCCTCGGGCCCGATGGTGGCGAAGAGGTTGGCCTTGGTGCCTTCCTCGTTGGGGACCAGCGTGCTCGCGACGCCGTGGTCGCCGAGATAGGACTGGATGTACTTGATGAGGTCGAGATTGGAGTTGCGCGAGGTGGTGTCGAAGGCCACCAGGCGCTTCAGCATCTCGATCGAACTGACGGGTTCTGGACTCATTGCGGCAAGGTGGCATGGATCGGCCCAAGCGTCCAAATACCTGATATTGCCTGCGAAATCGGGCCTTGGTTTGACACGTTGCCGCTCCGCCGCTAGAACCGCCGCGCATCCGTCGTGGATAATGGTCGCCGGGGTCTTAACGGGCTGCGGAGGGGTGGCCGAGTGGCCGAAGGCGGCGGTTTGCTAAACCGTTATAGGGGGTAAACCCCTATCGTGGGTTCGAATCCCATCCCCTCCGCCACTACCTCGTCCTAACATATTGATACGACTCAGTTCCTGCTCGCCACGGGTTTCTGTCCACCACCTTGTCCACCATCGCCTCGCCGCTGACCGTCGCAACGGCCCGCTGTTGCAGTTGGATATGTGCGACGCTTCCACAGCCACTACGGCGGCATTCAGCCTAGTCATCGTCGGTAGAGCGGAGGGGAGATTAAGGATCGTGCGTCAATGATCGACTGAGCGGAACGATCAGGATGCACGCACGTTGCACTCCGTGGAAGCATTTGAATGAATGCATCTTGTGACCCCGACAATTCGCCAAGCCACTGCGCGCCGTCCGCATCGGGACGGCCGTTGTGCTGCCATTGAACACACCTGAAGGATGGGTCGACCGATGACCGTCACAACCAAGCCGCACCTGGCGCCGTGCGCGCCCTCGACCGCAACAATGAAGGCCCTCGTCTATCGCGGCCCCGGCAAGAAGTCGGTCGAACAACATGCCATGCCCGGTATCGTCGACCCGACGGACGCGATCGTCCGGGTGACCAAGACCACGATATGCGGCACCGACCTCCATATCCTGAAGGGCGATCTGCCAAGCTGCACGCCCGGCCGCATCCTAGGCCATGAAGGCGTCGGTATCGTCGACAAAGTCGGGTCCGGCGTTACGTCGTTCAAGCCGGGAGACCATGTCCTCATCTCCTGCATCTCGTCGTGCGGTAAGTGTCACTACTGTCGGCGGGGGATGTATTCGCATTGCACCGCCGGCGGATGGATACTCGGCAACACGATCGACGGCACACAGGCCGAGTACGTGCGCACGCCTTTCGCCGACACCAGCCTCTATCCGATCCCCGAGGGAGCGGACGAGGAAGCGCTGGTCATGCTGAGCGACATCCTGCCGACGGGCTTCGAATGCGGGGTGCTGAACGGCAAGGTGGTGCCGGGCTCGACGGTTGCGATCGTGGGTTCCGGTCCGATCGGGCTGGCGGCACTCCTGACAGCGCAGTTCTATTCGCCGGCGGAGATCATCATGATCGACCTCGACGACAATCGCCTCGACGTTGCGAAGTGCTTCGGGGCGACGAAGGCCGTCAACAGCAGAGACGGCAGGGCCGTCGAAGCGGTCATGAAGATGACCGGCGGCCGGGGCGTTGACGCGGCGATCGAGGCCGTCGGCATTCCGGCCACTTTCGAACTCTGCGAGCAGATTGTGGCCCCTGGCGGCACGATCGCGAACATCGGCGTGCACGGGCAGAAGGTCGAGCTGCATCTCGAGCGCCTGTGGGATCGCAACATCACGATCACCACGCGGCTGGTCGATACCGTGAGCACGCCGATGCTTCTGGAGGTTCTGCGGTCGCGCAAGATCGATCCGAAGCTGCTGATCACCCATCGCTTCACGTTCGACCAGATCCTCGAGGCCTACGAGACTTTCGGCAATGCCGCCGGCACGAAGGCGCTGAAGGTCATCATTTCGGCTTAACGTGAGGGAACAGATGACAGACATGATTGTCGCGGCCGACCTTTGGTCAACCAGTCTTCTTCCGGAGGGTATCCTCGAGAGATGGCGCATCGCGGATGGCGCCATTGTCCGTGCGGGCCAGGTGGTGGCGGAAGTGCGCATCGGAGAAAGCCTTCACGAACTGATGGCACCAACCGACGGCTATCTGAGCTTTGCGGCCCGACCGAACGATCTTGTCGAGCCCGGCTCGATCATCGGCAGTCTCGCCCCCGTGCCGTAGCAATATGTTGGGTTCAAAGGCGACATTGGGCAGCGTTAAAGTACTCTCGTACGGAAACTAAAGCCCTCAGCTAACACTTGGAGAAGCAGACATGACGAACAAAGTGACAGATCCCAAGGAAGTCAGAAAGCCCGCGACTGACTCCCGCCCCGGCATGATGGGCGATGGTACCGAAGAGCAAAACCTTGGGCAGCCGGGCAACCCTTCGGCACGCATCAAGAAGGAAGAGGTAGACGCTGCCTTTGGCAAGAAAGCGTCGATCAAGAAGCCTTGAGGCACCGCGCCTCGCGGCCGTCGGGAAGATTGGCTTTGTTCGCACAGGGGGCCGCATCTCGTCAGTCAGGTGGTCGATAGATGGATCAAAGACATCCAAGCGGTTCCGACAATTGCCGAGCTAATGGCGCCCATCCCGCTCTGATCGAGAAGGCCGCTTCGCCGAGCGGATAGGGCACAATTTTCGTGACGCAGATTAATTGGCTCCGTGACGGGCGAGACCGATCGGCAGCGCGAACAATGCTGCCGATTAATGAGTAAAGATGGCCATCACGACGATGTGCCCAAAGCGGGACGCCGGCATTGGAGGCGCGTTCACCATTCTCCGCTCTTCTGGGTCGGCGTATTTCTGCTTTTTGCGGCAATCGCGATCTATGTGCTGTCGGATGATCTTTCCTGGCGACCACAAAGCCATTGAGTGGAGTGTCGGCTCGTCAATATCTCAAACCGGCTATTTCTGCGGCGGCGTGATCTTAGCCAGGCGGCCGGCTTTTCCAGGAGACAAGTCATGATCGATATCGAATTGCTGCGCGACAAGGGCATTTTGATCCTCACGCCGCGGGAGCCGCTAGAAAAATCAGACTTTCTCCGGATCGCAAGCGCAGTCGATCCGTTCATCGCCGAAAACGGAATACTCACTGGCGTCATGATCTATGTGAAGAACTTTCCGGAGTGGAAGAACTTCGCTGCTCTCGTGGAGCACTTGAGATTCGTCTGGGATCATCAACGGAAAGTCGAACGCGTCGCGGCCGTCTCGGACAGCGGCTTCCTCAAGATTGTTCCGAAAATCATGGAACATTTCGCTCACCCTGAGGTAAAGCATTTTGATTTCGCAGAGAAGGCTCGCGCGCTCACATGGCTTGAAACCGGCAAATGAACATTGCTCGGCGTAGAGACTGGTCAACCTCGGTCTCTCCGTCGTGACTTTCCGCCTGTTGCGACGAGGGCCTCGAAGCCGGCGATAACGTCGAAGAGCTCCTCGTCGATATCGCTCTGGCGCAGCCGATGGAAGGTTTTATGAAGTTGCTCGAGCAATTCATCGATGTTCTTGCTGGCGCGTTGCATGGCTGCCAGCCGGCTCGCGTTCTCGCTCGCGAGCGACTCCGCGCAAGCCCGAAAGAGTGAGATGAAGAGATATTCGCGAACAAGCTTGCGCAGGACCGTATCGTTGCCGCTGATGACTTCCGGCAATAAGGTCGTCGGCCATGGCCGCTCGGCCATATCGTGTTGCCAGCGAGCGTCAAGCGGCAACATCCGTTGGGCGACTGGGCCGTAGAGCGCTCCCGACCCTGGCCGGTTGTGAAAGATGTAGACGCGGCTGTATCCGTGCTTGACCCGATGGGTTTCGCTTTCAATCTGGAGTCGTCGCACGAGTGGCGTAATTGCCTGCACGGAGTTCGGCACGACAAGAAGTCCCATCAGCGGTAGGCCTGCGTCTGCCAGACGGGCGTGAACCCGCTCTCCTACTGCCCATACTTGTGCCTTGCCGGGCAGGGACGCGAGTATCTTGATGGCGTAGTCGGCCACGACATCGTTGAACTGTCCGACCAGCCCCTGGTCGGAACCGAATACGATCGCGCCCAGTTTGTCGTTATCGACGGAGACTTTCGCCTTGCCCACCGGTGACAGAGGCCGGCCTTCCCGGAAGCAGGCGCCCAGCCCCAACTCCACGGTTCGATAGTAGTCGGACAAGGCGCGGACCGAATTCTCATATTGTCCGATGTTCGAAGCGGCCAGCGCCTTCATGGTACGAACGACGGATTGAAGATCGCTCGCGTTGGCGATCTTGCGACGGAGAACCGCCATGCCGTCGCTCACGACGTTGCCTTTGCAGGCAGGGCGTTGTCTAGCGACTTGGGCTTTGGCGCGAACGGTTCGAGCGCCTTGCGGGCTATTCCTACGATCGTCGTGTGATCTTTGTCGCTCAATTTATCAGCGCTCTCGAACCGTGCGCGCACATCGGCCGGAATGTGCGTCGCGGCCTTCTGGACCGCCAGCACGGCCTCTGTCATTCGGTCCAGAGCCACCGGGTCGAACAGCTTGGCAGTCAGAGCCAGCAGGACCGCGATTTGAGCGGGCACGGAAATCGGCGAAAGCGCCGGCTGCTTGAGGCAGGCGCGCATGCGTTGACCATGGTCGATGACCTTGCGGGTCGCCACATCCACACGGGCGCCGAACCGGGCAAAGGTCTCGAGCTCGACGAACTGCGCATAGGCGAGCTTGAGGTCGCCCGCGATGGCCCGATAGGCGCCCCATTGCGCCTTGCCTCCGACCCGTGAGACGGATTTTCCGACATCGACGGCAGGCAACACGCCCAGCTCGAATAATGAAGGCGACAGATAGATTTGCCCGTCGGTGATCGAAATCAGATTGGTGGGAATGTAGGCGGAAATGTCCTGCGCCTCGGTTTCGATGATGGGCAACGCAGTGAGCGACCCACCTTTCAATTCCTTGCTGAGATGGGTCGCGCGTTCGAGCAGCCGCGAATGGATGTAGAAGATATCACCCGGAAAGGCTTCCCGTCCCGGGGGTCGGCGGAGGAGAAGGGACAGTTCGCGGTAGGCCCGGGCATGATGGGTGAGATCGTCGTAAACGATCAACACATCGCGGCCGGCCGACATGAAGAACTCTGCAATACTCGTCGCGGCATAGGGGGCGATGTAGGCGAGGCCGGGAGCGTCGTTGCCTTCGGCCACGACAACAACGGTATAGTCCAGCGCGCCCTGTGCGCGGAGGTTGGCAATGGCCTTTGCCACCGCCGAAGCACGCTGGCCGATCGCGCAGTAGACGCACACGACATTCCGGCCGCGCTGGTTGAGTATGGTGTCGATGGCGATGGCTGTCTTGCCGGTCTGACGATCGCCCAGGATCAACTCGCGCTGCCCGCGGCCGATGGGAATGAGCGCATCGATGGCGATGAGGCCGGTCTGCAGCGGCACAGTCACGGGCGCGCGGTCCATGATGGGGGGGGCCGGGCGCTCGATGGGGAGGCGATCGCTGGTCGTCACCGGGCCGCTGTCATCGAGAGGGCGGCCCAGCGGATCGACGACGCGCCCCAGCAAGCCTTCGCCCACTCCCACGTCCATGACGCGGCCGGTGCGTACGACCTCATCGCCCGCACGCAGCTGCCAATAGTCGCCGAGCAGAACGACGCCGATCTCGTTCTCATCCACGTTGAACGCGATGCCGAACACGCCGCCGGGAAACTCGAGCAACTCTTCGGAACCCACGCCCGGAAGGCCGGAAACCATGGCGATGCCGGCCGACACATTCGTGATCGTTCCCACCTCTCGCGACGTCAATCGCGGCGTGAAGGCCGTTCGCGCTTGGCCTATCGCGGCCAGCACGTCCTCCAGCGCAGGCTGCAGGATTCCGGGTGCGAGGGTCATGGGGCTTTTGGTTCCGGCTTGGCAGGCTGGCCCGTCGGGGCTGCCTCTACTGCCTTGGGCTTGTCCTTCGTCTTCACGAGTTCGCCGACTTCCTTCTCGAGGTCCGCCAGATAGTCCGCGATGCTCCACGCGAGCTTTTGCCCGCTGACGATGATCTCGATGCCGCCGATAAGGTCGGGCGCGGCTTCGAATCGCAGGTTGACCTCGGTCGAGAAGACTTCGTTGAGCGCCTTCCGAATGGCGTCGCGCTGCGGCCCGGGAAGGTCAACGGCGCTGCGAACGACGGCCGGATCGGAAGCTGTCTTCAGCGCTTCGGCGATGTCGGCCTTTACCTTGGCGTCCATGGAATGCAGGCGCTCGATGAACACGCCTACCATCCGCTCCTCCAGGTTCGCCTTGGCAAGATCCGCCAAGGTCTTCCGTGCAATGGCGAACACCTCCCCCTGGACCTTGAGGCGCACCGCCTTGTCGAGGTTGCTGGCGTCTTCGCGCAGGGCCTGCTGTCGCTTGGCGCTCAGGGCATCGGCGGCCTTGCGTGCCTCATCGAGAAGGCGCCGGCCTTCAGCCTTCGCCTGGTCGGTGGCCGCGCTCAGTAGGGCAGCCTTCTGTTGGTCGAATTCCGTATTCTTTTGCCCGAACGAGTCACGCTCCTTCTGGGCTTCGGCCTTCTTGGTGTCAGCGGCTGCCAATTGTCCGGCGATCAGCTTCTCGCGCGCATCGACGGCATGGAGAATGGGCTTGTAGAGAAAGCGCTTCATCAACCACACCAGGATGAGGAAGTTGAGCGCCTGCGCACCGACGGTAAACCAATCGATGAGCATGAATCACTTTCCCGTGGCGTGGACTATGACGTGATTCCAGAACGGATTGGCGAACATGAGGATCATCGAGACCACGAAGCAGTAGATCGCAATCGACTCGATCATGGCGAGACCGACGAACAGGGTTCGGGTGATCGTGGTTGCCGCATCGGGCTGTTGCGCCAGGGAGCTCAGTGCCGTGGCGACCGCGCGCCCTTCGCCGAGCGCTGGTCCAATGCTGCCCAGGGCGATCGTCAGGCCAGCGGTGACGATTGACGCAATCGCGATGAGCGTCGTGCTATCCATGGGGAATTCCTTTGTTGGCTGTATTCATGTGTCAGTTCTTTGCGCTGGCGACGCCTTCGGGGGCGGGCTCGCGCGTGGCAGCCGCGATGTAGACTGCGGCCAGGATGCTGAAGATGTAGGCCTGCACCATGCCCGTGAGCAGGCCGAGCGCGCTCATGAAGATCGGAAAGACGAAGGGTGTGATGGTCAGGAGAATGGCCAGGATCATCGTCCCGCTCATCATGTTGCCGAACAGGCGGACCGCAAGGGCCAGCGTGCGCGAAACCTCGCTGATGACGTTGAACGGCAGCATGATGACCGTGGGCTCCGCATAGGATCTGAGATAGGCGCCCAGACCTTGCTCGCGGATGCCGAAGAACGGCACCGCCACCAGTACGCAGAGCGCCAATGCAGCCGCGGTCGAAAGCGATCCTGTCGGGGGGTCGTAGCCGGGGATGACGGTGCAAATGCTTGCGAGGGCAACGAAAAGAAAGAGCGTGCCGAGAAAGCCGATGTATTTTTCCGGATCGCGAAGACCGACGTCCCCGATCTGCTTCACGATCCCGGTGACGACCAGTTCCAGCAAGCTCTGCCAGGGCGCGCGATTCAAATCCTTGGAAAGCCGGCGCGTGACAAGCCAGGAGCCGAGGACGAGCACGAGCATTAAGGCCCAGGTAAACACAAGTGTGCCGTTGAGCTTGAGAAAGCCGTGTTGCCAGAAAATCATGTCGTCGGGACTAAGGCGCATGGCGAACCTTTCGTCCGGAAATTCCGACGAGCCGTGCCACGGCGACACGCGCCACGACGAATCCCGCGAGACACAGCGCCAGACGCTCCCAGCGACCATCGGAGACGAAGTAGAAGCCCGCGAGGGCTATGCTCATTCGCAACCCGAGACTCACCGAGAACCAGAGCGCGGGCGAGCGAGAGGCAAGGCCTCTGCGCACCGTTACCAGCAGACCGCCGAAGAACATCGCACCGAGCAGCAGGCCCACGACCGCGGCCAGCACCAGGGGAGGGAGGTCATTCATGGTCATCGAGCTTGTCCTCGCGCATTGCCCTGTCTTCCTTCGCCACCCAATGCCATGCATTCAGGCAACCGACCGCCAGCCCGGCCACCAAGAGGGCGAGGGTCCAAGCATGCGTACCCGGGAAGTGGTCATCCAACCACAACCCAAGGGCGGCGCCCAAGAGAGTGGGGATCGCCACCGACCAGCCGATCAACCCCATCATTCCGAGGCCAAACCAGACGCCGGGTGGGGACCGACGCGCCTTGAGCTTGCGTGCGGCCTTGGCGCCAATCTCGCCGGCGAAGCTCGGCGCATTCTCCGGCGGCGGCGTCGGGTCTTTAGTCATGTCGAAGCCCGGCGAAGCGGCGCAGGAAATCAGATTCGAGTTTCGCCGTGATCATGCGCGCGCTCTTCTCGGCCTCGCCGAGGTTTAGGAACTCGCTCTCCACGTCGCTGCGCAATCGGCCGAGGTCGTCACCGCCCAGCGCCCGGCGAACCGATATCAGCACGTCCGTACCCGCTTTGATCATTACGCCTTCATCGACGGCAACGAAGACTTCACCGTCGTTCTCCGTCTCGTAGGTGAGTATTCCCGGCATCAACGCCGCGACGCAATCCAGCCGGTGCGGCAGAAGTCCCATCGACCCGTTTTGCGTTTCCACGACAATGCGCGACACGTCCGTCTTTTCGGCGAAGACGCGGAACGGAAGAAGGATCTTAAGGATCATGAGCGACGGCGGCATGGTCGACCTTCGGGGGAGTTCGTGAGCTGGAGGAGGACCGAAGCGCCGCCGTGGCGGGCGGCTGCACCTTCGGACCGGGGACCGGCTTGGCGTCCGGCTTCTTCGCCTCGCCAACCGCCCCGATCATGTAGAGCGCGCTTTCCGGATAGTCCTTGAAGTCATCGCGCAGGATGCGTTCGCAGCCGTCGAGTGCGTCTTTCAGGCTGACGAGCTTTCCCTTCAGGCCCGTGAACTGCTCCGTCGTGAAGAAGGGCTGGGTGAGGAAGCGCTCCAGTTGGCGGGCGCGAACGACGATTTTGCGATCCTCGGGCGACAGCTGCTCGAGCCCGAGCATCGCAATGATGTCCTTCAGCTCTCCATATTGCGCCAAGGTGCGCCGGATCTCCTGGGCGACGGCATAGTGTCGTTCGCCGACGATGCCGGGCGTCGCCATCTTCGAACTGGATTGCAACGGGTCGATCGCGGGGAAGAGCCCTTCGCCCGCGCGCTTGCGAGACAGGACGATCGACGCCGATAGATGCGAGAACGTGTGCACAGCCGCGGGATCGGTGAAGTCGTCGGCCGGCACGTACACTGCCTGGATGGAGGTGATGGCCCCGCTGTCGGTATTGGCGATGCGCTCCTCCAACCCCGACAACTCGGTTCCCATCGTCGGCTGATAGCCCAGCCGTGAGGGCATCTGGCCCATGAGGCCAGAGACTTCCATGCCGGCCTGTATGAAGCGAAAAATATTGTCGATCAGCAGCAGAACATCGCGGTGCTCGTCGTCGCGGAAATATTCCGCCATGGTCAGCGCTGCATGGCCGACGCGGAAGCGTGCGCCAGGCGGTTCGTTCATCTGGCCGAAGATCATCACCATGTTCTGGAGCACGCCGGCCTGCTTCATTTCATGATAAAGCTCCTCACCTTCGCGACTGCGCTCGCCGATGCCGCAGAAGATGCTGACGCCGTCGTGATGTCCGATCATGTTGTGGATCATCTCCGTCAACAGCACGGTCTTGCCGACTCCGGCGCCGCCGAACAAACCCGCCTTGCCGCCTCGCTCGAGCGGAACCAGCACGTCTATAGCTTTTATTCCGGTTTCGAAGATCTCCGATCGAGTGGAGCGTTGCGCCAAGGGCGGGGGCGCCCGATGCACCGAGCGCCAGTCGATTTCGGGCAGGGCGGGTCCGCGATCGATTGTGTTACCGAACACGTCGAACATCCGCGAGAGCAGCGCCTTACCTACGGGCGCTTTCAACGGACCACCGGTGTCCTGTACCGCCATGCCGCGCGCGAGGCCCCGCGTGGGCGTCAACGCAATTCCTCGGACATGCCGGGCATCTCTGTGCGCCAGGACTTCGATGACGATCCGGTTGTCGAGGCCTGCCCGTAGCACCGAATAGATCGGCGGCAGGTGCGCGTCGAAGCGTATGTCCACGACGCTGCCGCGGATCGCAACGATTATGCCGGGAACGGATGAGCCGGGGTCTTTTTCCATGTCGGCCCTCAACAATCCACCGCGTGTGAAGCGGAGGTGGCGTCCTGCTTGTGACGGCGGCTGATCGTGAATTGGGGCAGATCGCTTCCCGCCAAGTTCGAGCTGAAGCGGTCCGGACGCGGCTTCCCAAACGGAAATGCTGTTCGCCCGAGTATTGGTTCTCTTCGCAAGAGCGTCTGTTCAATATTGACCACATGCGACCTATGGGACGTGCCGTCACTCGACGGGGGCTACCAACTCTTCAGGGGCCTGCGCCGTTGTCTGTCCGACGGAACTTTGTAGGTGCGAAGCCATTGCAGTAAGGAAGGCTGGTCCGGGTACTTTCGTACTTTGCTAGCGGTAGCGCATGCAGCGGCCGAGTGAGCAAGGTGAAAATATACATTTAAAGACTTTCGCGTGCAGGAAGGCGATGCGGTCGACCTCAAGAAGTGGCCGACGGTCGTTGATCCCGTCTACTAGGGTGAAAACCCAATAAATATCTTGCCAGAGGAATCGGTTATCGATTCTC
>JBEPUH010000067.1:0-11955 GCA_041691635.1 Hyphomicrobiales bacterium | reverse complement strand
CTGGTGCTCTATCCGGGCACCAGCTCGCCCGGCAAGGTCTCGTTCGGCGCCTGGGCGGGCAAGGGCAACAACCTCACGATCATGGATTATGTCGAGGGCCGCGCCGCCAACGAGGCCGGCCGCATCTCGGGCGAGGAACTGCTCGAGCTCGAGCGCAACGTGATGCCGGGCAGCGGCACCTGCGGGGCGATGTTCACGGCCAACACCATGAGCACGATCGCCGAGGCGATCGGCATGATGCTGCCGCGCGGCGCCTCGCATCCCGCCGACTACGATGCCGCCAGCGACATCCATGCCGATGTGCGGGCCCAGGCCCGGGCGTCGGTCGACGCGCTGTACCGGCTGATGGCCGCCGGCATCCGGCCGCTCGATATCATGACCGAGCGCGCCTTCGAGAACGCGATCACGACGGTCTATGCGATGGGCGGCTCGACCAACATGTATCTCCACCTGCTGGCGATCGCACGCGAGGCGCAGGTGCCGATCGCCATCGAGCGCATCCAGCAGGTGGGCGAGCGCGTCCCGCTGATCTCCAACCTGCAGCCGCACGGGCCTTACGCGATGGCCAGCCTGCATGCGATCGGCGGCGTGCCGGTGGTGATGAAGGAGCTGCTGCGCGCGGGCCTGCTGCATGGCGACGTCATGACCGTCACCGGCAAGACCCTGGCGGAGAACCTCGCGGGCGTTCCGACCCTGGAACAGATCGGCGAGCAGGACATCGTGCTCCCTGTCGCCCGGCCGATCGCGAAGCCGAACAATCACATCAGCGTGCTGAAGGGCAATCTGGCGCCCGAGAGTTGCCTGCTGAAGTTGAGCGGCAAGACACTGGAGAAGGGCGAGTTCCGCGGCACCGCGCGCGTGTTCGAATCCGAAGCCGACACGATGGCGGCGATCCGCGCCGGTGCCATCGTGCCGGGCACCGTGATCGTGGTGCGCAACGTCGGCCCCGTAGGCGGACCTGGCATGCCCGAGATGGTGATGCTCACCATCCAGTTGCAGGGCCGCGGCCTCGGCGAGGACGTGGCGTTGATCACGGATGGGCGCTTCTCCGGCGTGAGCCACGGCATCCTGATCGGGCATATCTCGCCGGAAGCGGCGCGCGGCGGGCCGATTGCAGCGGTGCGCGACGGCGACACGATCGTCATCGATCCCGCCGCCCGCACCCTCACGCTGGATATTCCGGCCGAGGAGATCGCCCGGCGCATGGCCGATTGGCGGGCGCCCGACCGGGCCGAACGCGTGCGGCCGGGCTCGGTGCACGACAAATATGTGCGGCTGGTGTCGTCCGCGCACTTCGGCTGCGTTATATAGGCAGGGGCAGGGCATGACCGACAGGATCGATCCGGACTACGAAGTCATTGTCATCGGCGCAGGCGTAGGAGGCATCTACCAGATCAAGCGCCTGGCAGATCTCGGTGTGAAGGCTGCGGTGCTGGAGCTGGCCTCCGACCTCGGCGGCACCTGGTACTGGAACCGCTATCCCGGCGCGCGCTTCGATTCGGAGAGCTACACCTACGGCTACTCCTTCTCGAAGGAGCTGCTCGACGAGTGGCACTGGAAGGAGCGTTTCTCCGGCCAGCCGGAGAATTTGCGCTACCTCAACCACGTCGCCGACAAGTTCGACCTGCGCCGCTACATGCAGTTCAACAGCCGCGTCGTCGCTGCCCATTGGGACGAGGGCGCCGGCCTGTGGCGCCTCACGGTGCGCGACGAACGCGACGCCAGCACCCGCACGCTCACCTGCCGCTTCGTGGTCATGACGCTCGGCCTGCTGTCGCAGCCGACGGCGCCGCGGCTCGAGGGCATGGCCGACTTCAAGGGTCGCTCGTTCCACACCTATTACTGGCCGCAGGAGAAGGTCGACCTCACGGGCAAGAAGGTCGCGGTGATCGGCACCGGCGCCACCGCCATCCAGGTGATCGGCGAGATCGCCGACAAGGTGGGCGAGCTCACCGTGTTCCAGCGCCGCCCGAACTGGAGCGCGCCGCTCAACAACAGCACGATCTCCCAGGCCGAGATGGCCGAGATCCGCAGCCGCTACGACGAGGTCTTCGCCGCATGCGCCCGCTCGCCCGGCGGCTTCGAGCACGAACCCGATCGTCGTGGCTTCTACGAAGTGACCCGCGAGGAGCGGCTGGCGTTGTGGGACAGGCTCTACGACGCGCCGGGCTTCGGCATCTGGCTCGCCAACTTCCGCGAGATCTTCACCGACGAGGCCGCGAACGCCGAGTTCTCGGCCTACATCGCCGAACGCATCCGCCGGCGGGTCAAGGACCCCAAGGTCGCCGACAAGTTGATTCCGACGGACCACGGGTTCGGCATCCAGCGCGTGCCGATGGAGACGCGCTATTTCGAGGTCTACAACCGGCCCAACGTGCACTTGGTCGATCTGCGCGAAACCCCGCTCGAGCGGGTGACGGAGAAGGGGTTGCGCACGACGGACCGCGAGTACGAATTCGACATCATCGTCTATGCTACGGGCTTCGATGCCATCACCGGCGCCTTCGACCATATCGACATCCGGGGTACGGGGGGCCAGACGCTGCGCGACAAGTGGCGGGACTCGTGCTCGACCTTCCTCGGCATGATGATCCACGGCTTCCCCAACCTCGTGATGCCGGCCGGTCCGCAAAGCGGCTCGGCATCGACCAACTATCCGCGCGGCATCGAGACCGGCGTCGATTGGTGCACAGACTTCCTGCAGCACGTCAGGAAGGCCGGCCGCGTGCGCTTCGAGCCGACGGCGGAGGCCGAGGCGAAATGGACGGCGCATGTCGTCGGCATGTATTCGATGATGCTGATGCGCAAGGCCAAGGGCTGGTTCACCGGCTACAACTCCAACGTCGCCGGCCACGAAGAGGGCAAGGTGCGCTACTTCGTCTACAACGGCGGCGCGCCCAAATACGTCGGCCGCATCGCCGATGTTGCCGCGCGGGGATACGAGGGCGTCGATCTCGCCCCTGCCGCCGTCAAGGTTCAGTGATCGGGAGGAAGGGTCGCGTGGAAAGTTTCGACTATGTCATCGTCGGCGCCGGATCGGCCGGAAGCGTGCTGGCCAACCGCCTGAGCGAGGATGGGAAGACCACCGTCTGCGTCCTCGAGGCGGGCCCCTCCGACTGGCATCCCTTCATCCATATCCCGGCCGGCTTCATGTACACGCTGGTCAACCCGAAGGTGAACTGGCTCTACAGCTCCGAGGCCAGCGAATGGACGGGCGGCCGGCGCATTGCCGCCCCGCGTGGCAAGACCCTGGGCGGCTCGAGTTCGATCAACGGCCATATCTACAATCGCGGCCAGCGCATGGACTTCGACGGCTGGGCGCAGCGCGGCAATCACGGTTGGGGTTATTCCGACGTGCTGCCGTATTTCCGCAAGACCGAGCATCGCATGGCAAGTGCGGGCGATGCCGGCCCTGTCGAAGTAGACGGCACGTTCCGCGGCAGCGAGGGCAACCTGCCGATCACCGACCTCGAGTGGCGCGATCCCCTGTGCGAGGCCTTCATCGCGGGCGCGGTCGAGCAGGGCATCCCGCGCAACACCGACTACAACGGCGCGCGCCAGCAGGGCGTGAGCTACGTCCAGCGCATCATCCGCAACGGCCGCCGGGTGAGCGCCGCGCGCGGCTATCTCCATCCGGCGATGAGCCGCAGTAATCTCACCGTGCGCACTAACGCGCACGCGACCAGCCTGGCGCTGGAGGGCAAGCGGGCCGTCGGCGTGCGCTACTGCAAGGGCGGCCGCGACGGCGCGCCCGTGGAGGTGCGCGCGACCAGGGAGGTGATCCTGTGCGGCGGTGCCGTGAACTCGCCGCAGCTCCTGCAGGTCTCGGGCATCGGCCCGGCGCCGCTGCTGCGCTCGCTCGGCATCGAGGTCAGGCATGAGCTGGCGGGGGTCGGCGAGAACCTGCGCGATCACTACGCGCCGCGCTTCGTGGCCCGGGTGAAGAACGCCGGGACGATCAACGAGAAGTCGCACGGCCTGCGGTTCGCGGGCGAGGTGCTGAAGTACGCCGTGGCGCGCAAGGGCATCCTGGCGCTCAATCCGACGCTGATCTACGTGTTCTGGAAGTCCGACGAGCGGGTCGACAACTACGACCTGCAGCTCACCTTCACGCCGGCGAGCTACAAGGAAGGCGTCCAGTCCAAGCTCGACGACTATCCCGGCATGACGATCGCGTCGTGGCAGCAGCGGCCCGACAGCGTCGGTCATGTGCGTGCGCGGTCGGCCGATCCGTTCCAGGCGCCGCTGATCCAGCCGAATTACCTGGCGGCCGAGAGCGACCGCCGCGTGCTGCTGGCCGGCATGAAGCTCGCCCGCCGGTTGCTGGGATCGAAGGCGCTCAGCAAATACTACGACCGCGAGGAATTCCCCGGCGCCGACAAGCAGTCCGACGAGGAGTTGATGACCGCCGCCAAGCAGCGCGGCACCACCACCTTCCACCTCATGGGCACGTGCCGCATGGCGCCGGACAGCGATCCGACGGCCGTGGTCGACGACCAGCTCCGGGTGCGGGGGATGGAGGGCCTGCGCGTGGTCGATGCGTCGGTGATGCCGACCATGCCGTCGGCCAATCTCAACGCCTCGGTGCTGATGATCGCCGAGAAGGCCGCCGACCTGATCCGCGGCAGGGCGGCACTCGAGCCGACGAAGCTCGCCGACTAGAACGCTGGTGCGCAGTGCGGTAGGGTAAACCCACATTTCTCGGGGGAGATACGCGCTTGGAGAACGTCAACACACGCCGGGTGGTCCTGGCGGGCGCGATCGGCAACGTACTCGAATGGTACGACTTCGCGGTCTACGGCTATTTCGCCACCGCGATCGGCCGCACCTTCTTTCCGAAGGAAGACCCGGTCGCGCAGGTCCTGTCGGCCTTCGGCATCTTTGCCGTGGGCTTCCTGATGCGGCCGGTGGGCGGCGCGCTGCTGGGCCACATCGGCGACAAGTTCGGCCGCCGCACGGCGCTCACGATCTCGGTGGCGGCGATGGCGATCCCGACGTTCCTCGTCGGCGTCCTGCCGGGGTACGCCACCTTGGGCGTCGCCGCACCGTTCCTGCTGACGGTGCTGCGCATGATCCAGGGCCTCTCGGTCGGTGGTGAATACACAACGTCGGTCGTCTTCATGGTCGAGCAGGCGCCGGCGAACCGGCGCGGCGTGATCGGCGCGATGGGCTGTTGCGGCGCTGTCGGCGGCATCCTGCTCGGCTCGGCAACCGGTGCGGTGCTGGCCCAACTCATGCCAACCGAGACCCTCGAGAATTGGGGCTGGCGCATTCCGTTCGTGCTGGGCCTGTTGGTAGGCATTGCCGGCTTCTTCCTGCGGCGCACGCTGACCGACGCGCCGCGTACCGAAGCGGTGCAGCGCTCGCCGTTGCGGGAGACGGTGCGCCAGCACGGGCCGCTGTTGGTCCGTCTGGCCGGCCTATCCTGTTTCAACGCGGTCGGCTTCTACCTTTCGTTCGTCTACATCGTGAGCTGGTTGCAGCTCGCCGACGGGATCGCGCCCTCGCACGCGCTTGGCATCAACACCGCCAGTATGGCGGTCCTGTTGCCGGTCATGATCGGGGCGGGGGCCTTGTCGGATCGCATCGGCCGCCGGCCGGTGCTCCTGATCGCGACGGGGCTCGCCATGCTGGGCGCGGTGCCGTTCTTCTGGCTGATGTACGACGACCGGACCTCGATGATCCTGCTGGGCCAGATGGGGCTCGTGGTGGCGGTCGGCATGTTCGTGGGCTCGCAACCCACGGCGATGGTCGAGGCGGCGCCGGCCGCGGTGCGCTGCACGGCGGTCGCCCTCGGTTACAACGTCACGCTGGGCATCGTGGGCGGCGTCAGCCCGCTGGTGGCGACCTGGTTGGTCGATCGCACCGGCGACAACCTAAGTCCCGCCTTCCTGATCATGGCGGCGGCGGCGATCTCGTTCGTCGCCGCCCTGTTCTTCAAGGAGACCGCGCACTCCCGCCTGGAGACGGCGTAGCGCGGCGCTATTCCTCCATCTCCGGCACGACCCAGAGCGGGGCCTCGCCGCGGGCAACGCGCTGGACGTTGTCGAAGCCGTTGCGCAGGCGCGTGACGTTGCTCTCCCAGGTCGGCCCGGCGAGATGGGCCGTCAGGATCACGTTGTCGAGCTTCAGCAGCGGATTGTCGGGCGGTGTCGGTTCCTCGTCGAACACGTCGAGGCCGGCGCCGAACAGCTTGTCGGAGGACAGCGCGGCCGTCATCGCCTTCTCGTCGATCACGGGGCCGCGCGAGGTGTTCACGATGATGGCCGAAGGCTTCATCATCGCCAGCTCCTGCGCGCCGATCAGGTGGTGCGTGGAAGCGTTCAGCGGCACGTGCAGGGACAGGATGTCGGAGCCGCGCAGGATCTCCGGCAACAGGCGGAAGCGCACGCCGAGCGCGTCTTCTTCCTCTTCCTTGAGGCGGGAGATGTCGTAGTAGTGCACGGTCATGCCGAACGCGAGCGCGAGCCGCGCCACCTTCTTGCCGATCGTGCCGAGGCCGACGATGCCCAGTACCTTGTTGCGGACTTCGTGGACGGTCGGCGGCGAGTTGCCGTGCCAGCGGCCGGCGGTGACGTTGGTGTGCTGGGTGATGAGGCGGCGCGAGACCGAGAGCATCAGCAGCAGCGCGTGCTCGGAGACGGCCACGGAATTGGCGCCGCCGTTATTGCACATCGGCACCTTGTGCTTGTTCATCGCCTTGAGATCGGCCCGGTCGTAGCCGGCACTGAGCAACTGGATCAGCTTGAGGTGCGGGGCATCCTTGTAGAGCTGTTCGTTCACGTACTGCTGCACGAAGCCCACGAAGTAGTGCGCGCCGGCGTAAGCGGCCTTCTGTTCCGGCGAATTGTGCAACGCCTTGACGATCTCGAAGCCCTTGGGGGCGAGGTCGTCGACCATGGACAGGGTGTCCTTCGGACCGACGACAAGTACGCGTTCAACCATTTCAGAATGCCTCCGCAGCGATACGATGACCTTTTAGAAGACCGGGCAGCCGCCCTGGCTCGGTGCGGCCCCAGCCGCACTCGGCCGAGAAGCCGAACTCTGGAACATGACGCCGCGCCATGGCGATGCGCGTCTTGTCGCCCGCGGCGTCGTCGAAATGCAGCAGGCCGAGATAGAGCGTGGTACCGCTTGGCCGTTTCCAGTTCTTGAGTGGCGCGTAGTATGCGTCGTCGGTGCGGTCCCTGGGGACCGGGATGTGCAAGAAATCGATCTTGCGCCGAGTGGCGGCGGCGATGCCCTGTAGCATCTCGACCAGGAGTGCCGTGTCCCTGGGCTGGACCAGATGCTCGTCGCGCGGCGAGCCGTAGCAGAGGTGATAACCCAGCTCGACGCCGGCCGGAACCGCGTCACCGAGGCGGCCCAGCATGTCGAAGGTCTGCTTCTTGTAGTCGGCCGGCCGATCCTTGAAATAGTTCTCGAAGGCCAGCACCTCCTGGCAGACGTCCCACTGGATCGCGAGGTCGGCCGCGGGGATTTCGCGCGCGATATTGGCCAGCGCCGTCTTCAGCGCCCGTTCGTAGGCGACGAAATAGGCCTGCCGCGCCGGGCCGCTGACATAGAGGTAACCGCTGGCATGTGGCGTGGACAGGCAGACTTGAAAGCGGGTGTGCCTGGGGATGGCACCCGAATCGCGCAGGCGCTTGAATACCGCCCACGAGGCGAGGGCGGCTTTGTCGTAGCCGGTCTCGAACGTCACGGTCGCCGGATCGATGCCGGGCTTGAAGCGCGCCTGCTCGATCTCGCGCACCACCTTGCCGTCCCACTGGACGAACTTGTAGGGCGGCACCGTCGGATCGATCTCCATGGCGGGATGGTCGAGCAGCATCTGGCGTTGAAAGTAGACCCAGCGCGAACGCTCGCCGGTCTCGCCGTCGGGCATGCGCTTGAGGTAGGGGCCGAGATCGTGCGCGAGCGTGCGGAATACCTGCTCGCTGCTGTCGAGCGGGATGCTGCCGATCAGATGCAGGCGCCCTGTTGCGTCCATCAGGCGGCGTCCATCAGGCAACCTTCTCGAGCTTCTGCAGCGAGCGTAGGAACTTCGGCACCGGCACGCCCGGATGGGTGCTGGGCCAGTTGGTGTAGCTCACTTCGCCGACGTAGATGCTGCCCTTGGAGTCGACGGCGAGCCCATGCGGCGACAGGAACTTGCCGGGCTCCTGACCGGGACCGTCCTCGCCGCCCAGGCGGGCGATCGTCTTGCCCTTCTGGTCGACGATGGCCAGGCGCGGTCCAAGGTTTTTGTGATGGGTATTGACCGGCATACCCGGTCCCAGCTCGCCGATGATGAACTGCGGGTGCTTGCCGTCGCAGCAGTAGAGCGCGCAAGGCCGATGCATGTTGTTCCACTGCGCCTCGTACTTGCCGTTGCCGTCGAACACCTGCACGCGATGGTTCTCGCGGTCGGCGACATAGACCCAGCCGTCCTCGTCGGCGACGACGTTGTGGACGATGTTGAACTCACCGGGATCGGTGCCGGTCGTGCCCCAGCACATGAGATGCTTGCCGTCGGGCGAGTATTTGTGAACGCGGCTGTTGCCATAGCCGTCCGACACGTAGATCTCGCCCTTGGGCGACAAAGCCGTGTGAGTGCAGCGGTTGAACGGCTTGCCGCTCAGGAACGGCGCGGGCTGGTTGGGCACGCCGATGGTCAGCAGGACCTTGCCGTCGGTCGTGATCTTGCGGACCGTGTGGTCGCCGTCGTCGGTGCAGTAGAGATTGTCGTCGCTGTCGATGTGGATGCCGTGCGCACGGCCGAACAGACCTTCGCCCCAAGAGCGCAGGAAGGTGCCGTCGCGGTCGAACACCATCATCGGGTGCTGGCCGCGGTTGAAGACGTAGACGCGATCCTTGCTGTCGCAAGCGACGGCGGCGACGTCGCGGAACTCCCAGCCGTCGGGCAGCTTGGCCCAGTTCTCGACGACGCGGTAACGATGCTCTCCGCTTCCCAGGATGGTGCTCATTGCATGGCGCTCGCGATCTTTTCCGCCGTCATCAGGGTCGGAAAGTTGGTGTTGGCGCACGGCACGATGGGGAACACCGAGGCGTCGACGACGCGCAGCCCCTGGACGCCCTTGACGCGGCCCTGCGTGTCGACGACCGACATCGGGTCGTCGGCACGGCCCATGCGGCAGGTGCAGGAGGCATGCCACACGCCGATGGTCGCCTTCTTCACGAAGGCCTCGAGCGCCTCGTCGTCGGTCATGACCTGGTCGAAGGTGAAGCCCTCGACGACGAAGTTCTCGATCATGTAGCGGCGCAGCGCCGCCGGCCCGTCGAGCAGCTTGGCGATCACCGAGGTTAGGAGGCGGTTCTTGGTGTTGACCACGCCGATCTTGCGCACCTTGTCGGTGTAGGAGGCCGGGAAGGGCGTGTCGGTCACCGCCGTCACAGCCGCGCTCATCTGCAGGGTCGCCATCTTGCGGAAACCGAACATCAGCCGGTCGAGGTCGCGGCGGTCCGACAGAAGGTTGAACTCGACCGTCGGCTCGACGCGCCAGTCGCGCGAGGCGAGCTTGACCTGGCCGGTCTCGGAGTAGGTGCGGTTGATGAAGGTCAGCAGCGAGGCGATCTGCTCGCCGACCGCATGCCATGCCGACCTGTTGACCACGGCGGTGAACATGTCGCCCCGAGGGATGCCGGGCAGGCCGGACGAATAGCGGATGCCGAGCTGGATGTGGCGGCGTGTGTGCTCGTTGGTGCGCGCACCGCGGCGGACGAAGGACGACAGCGAGATCGACGGATGATCCATCAGGCGCTGGCCGACGCCGGCCACAGCGGCGACCACCGGGATGCCGAGATCGTTCAGCTGGCCGACCGGGCCGATGCCGGCTCGCAGCAGGTGAGCCGGCGAATGGATGGCGCCGGAAGACAGAATGACCTCCCGGGCGCGGAACTCCTGCTCCTTGCCGGCGACGAGCGCTGTCACGCCGACACAGCGCGTGCCCTCGAACAGCAGGGACTTCACCTGCGTTTCAGTCGAGATGGTGAGGTTGGGGCGCTTGCGGGTTTCGGCATCGAGGTAGCCCATGGCGGCCGAGACGCGCTGCTCGGAGGCGTTGGAATGCGTCACCGGGAAATAGCCGTCGACGAACTCGCCATTCTGGTCGGGCAGGAACTTCATGCCGTCCTGCTTGCATGCCTCGCCGACGGCGCTCGCAAAGCCGGTCCAGTGCTCGGGCGGGATGCGGCGCACGGGAATGCGGCCGTCCTTGCCGTGCCACGGCCCGTCGAAATCGAGATCGCGCTCGACCTTCTTGAAGTACGGGAGCACGTCGTCCCAACCCCAGCCTTCGGCGCCGCGGTTGACCCATTCGGCGAAGTCGGTCGGTGCGCCACGATTGGCCATCTGGCCGTTGATCGACGAGCCGCCGCCCAGCACGCGCGCCTGTTCGTACTTGCGCAGCGGCGGCCGGTTCTCGTGCGGGTTGTTGTGGCTGACGACCTGGGTCGTGACCTTGAGCTCGGTCCAGTGGAAGCGCGGATCGAAATAGGCGGTGCCGGAGTAGGAGTCGCGAATCTCCGGCGGCTCCTCGCCCGGTGGCGTGTCCTGTCCGGCCTCGCACAGCAGCACCTTGTTGGCGCTGCGGGCGGAAAGGCGGTTGGCCATGACCGAGCCAGCCGAGCCGCCGCCCACGATGATGTAGTCGTACACTGGAGCGTTTCCCCATCTTGATTGGGCAAGACGCTAGCATATCGCGCCGACGCGGAATCGCCCTAATTGACCGGGCAACTCGTTCGTAATGCAGGCGTTCCTTTCGCCAGGAGGACCCTTCATGAAACGCGCCTTCCTGATCCTCGCGTTCACCCTGGTCGCCGGCTCCGCCTCGGCCCAGGAAATCATGGACCAGGAAATCATGATCGAGCCCGGTGCCGCCTTGGCGCGCCATGAGATCGAGCGCGCCGGCTACAATGACGTGCGCGGCCTGGCCCAGGACGCGCGGGGCGTCTGGCACGGAAGGGCGCTTCGCGATAAGATCGAGGTGCAATTGCTGGTGGATGAGGACGGCGCCGTGTCGGTCAATCGATGAAGCATTTTGGCGTAGTCCTGGCCGTGTCGATCGCGGCGCTGCCGGCCGCGGCGCAGACGCGCCCGCCGACCGGGCCATCGACCGGCGCCAGCCAGACCAACGCCGGCGGCGCGGCGACCGTGAAGTCGCACATGCAGTCGCTGGGTTATAAGGACGTCCATGAGCTGCGTCAGGGTCCGAACGGCCAATGGGTCGGCAAGGCGACGCAGAACGGCGTCGAGCACACGGTGACGGTCCAGCCGAACGGGGCGACGACCGCCCGCTGACGGGCCGCCGACAATCGGGCCTTACGAGATTTCACGCCTCACGATCGCGGCCCCCTCGGCCAGCGCCTTCAGCTTCCCGAACGCCGTGGCGCGCGGCAGGTACTTCATGCCGCAATCCGGCGCCGGCAGCAGCTTGTCGGGTGACAGGTACTTCAACCCGTTGCGGATGCGCTCGGCGACCTTCTGCGGCGTCTCGATTTCGGGATCGCTGAGGTCGATGACACCCAGCATCACTTTCTTGGGTGCGAGGTCCTTCAGCACGCCGAGGTCGATCTTGGGCTGCGCTGACTCGATAGAGATCTGCTGGGCGATCGTGTCGGAGAGTTGGGGCAGGAAGGAATAGCCCGTCGGCTTGAGGCCGGTGACGACGGCGGCGTAACCGAAGCAGAGGTGCACGACCGTCGGCACGGTGATCCCCTGCAGCGCGCGGTTGATCGCCTTGACCGCGTAGAGCTTGGCTTCCTCCGGGTTGTTGCGCAGCCACGGCTCGTCGAGTTGGATCACGTCGGCGCCGGCCTTCACCAGGTCATGGGCCTCCGCGTTCACTGCCGCGGCATAGTCCATGCACATCTCCTCGGTGTCCTTGTAGAAGTCGTTCTTCACCTGCTGGCCCATGGTGAAGGGGCCGGGCAGGGTGATCTTGGCCAGCCGGCCGG
>JBEPUH010000066.1:0-11968 GCA_041691635.1 Hyphomicrobiales bacterium | reverse complement strand
CGCGGCCTGGTGCGCACCTTCCAGATCAACCAGCTCTTCGCCGACCTGACGCCGCTCGAAACCCTGGCGCTGGCGATCGGCGAGCGCCACGGGCAGGGGCGCGACTGGTGGCGCCGGCTGGGCGTTGCCGGACCGGTCGCGCGCGAGGTCGACGAGGTCGCTCAACGCTTTGGCCTCGGCGACGTGCTCGACCTGCGCACCGACACCTTGCCCTACGGCAAGCAGCGGCTGCTCGAAATAGCCGTGGCCTTCGCCTGCGCCCCGCAGGTGTTGCTGCTCGACGAGCCGGCGGCCGGTGTACCCGAGGCCGAACGGCGCGATATTCTCGACGCGATCGCGGCGCTGCCGGCCGACGTGTCCGTGTTGCTGATCGAGCACGACATGGACCTGGTGTTCAGCTTCGCCCGCCGCATCTCCGTGCTGGTCGACGGCGGCCTGCTGGTCGAGGGCGAGCCGGCGGCCATCGCCGCCGACCCCAAGGTGCGCGCGGTCTATCTGGGCCAGGGTGGCGGGGAGCAGGGCCATGGCTGAGCTTCTGACCGTTACGGGCCTGTCCGCGGGCTACGGCCGCGCCGTCGTGCTGTCGGAGATCGGCTTCACCCTGGGCGAAGGCGAGGCGCTGGCGGTGCTCGGGCGCAACGGCACCGGCAAGACCACCTTGATCGACAGCATCGTGGGCGTGACGCGGCGCTTTGCCGGCTCGCTGACCCTGGCCGGCCGCGAGATGGCGGGCCTCGCCCCCGAGACGCGGGCGGGCCTCGGCATCGGCTGGGTGCCGCAGGAGCGCAATATCTTCCGCTCGCTGACGGTCGAGGAGAACCTGACCGCCGTGGCCCGGCCCGGCCCATGGACGGTGGAGCGGGTGTTCGGTCTCTTTCCCCGTCTCGAGGAACGGCGCGGTAATTCCGGTGGCGCTCTGTCGGGCGGCGAACAGCAGATGCTGGCGATCGGCCGGGCGCTCGCCACCAATCCCCGGCTGCTGCTGCTCGACGAGCCGACCGAGGGGCTGGCGCCGATCGTCGTCGAGGAATTGCTGCGGGCGCTGCGCCGGCTCTTCCGCGAGGAGCGGATGGCGGGCATCATCGTCGAGCAGCACGCGCACAAGATCCTGCCGATCACCGACCGGGCGATCGTCCTCGATCGCGGGCGGCTGGTGCTGGAGGCGTCGAGCGAGTCGTTGCGCCGGGACGGTGCGCCGCTCGAGCGCTATCTCGGAGTCACCGGCGGGTAACCTCGCGGCGCACAATTTCGAAACTTTTCGAAACTTTCGAAAAAATGTTTACAGCTCCGCTTCGTTGTCCCACTCTTGGGGCAACGGCGCCTTCATCAACAACGCGCCGGCTGGAGGAAAACGATGATCTATCCGGTGGGCGCGTTGCGCCGTCGTGGTGTTTTGGCCGGCATGGTGGGAGCGACCGCGACGCTTGGAGCGCCGGCGATCGTACGGGCGGCACCTTCGGGCAAACCGGTTCGGGTGGGCGGCACGCTGTCGTTGACCGGCTTCCTTGCCCAAACCGCGGTGATCCACAAGATCGCGTCGGAGATGATGGTCGAGGAGATCAACGGACGGAACGGCCTGCTTGGCCGGCCGGTCGAATACATCCTGCTGGACGACCAATCCAAGCCCGAGACGGCGCGCAGCCTCTACGAAAAGCTGATCACCGTCGACAAGGTCGACCTGATCCAGGGTCCTTATGCGACGGCGCCGATCCTGGCAGCGATGGGCGTGGCGCAACGCTACGGCAAGGTGATGATCCAGAGCAGCATGGGCATTCCCAAGCTGCAGACCTACGACCGCGCCTTCCCCGCGACGCCGTTCGGGTCGGAGCCCAACGTGACCTATCCCAACGTCATCCTCGACGCGATGGCGACCTTCCCGACGCCGCCCAAGACCATGGTAGTGCTGACCTCGAAGTTCCCCTCGGCGCAGTTCATGGCGCAGGGCATGAAGGAGCAGGCGGAGAAGAGGGGCGTCAAGGTCCTGCTCTATCTCGAGTACGAATCGGGCAACCGCGACTTCGGCGCGATCGCCGCCCGCATCAAGGAAGCCAATCCGGATCTCCTGTGGGTCGGCTCGCTGGGTCTGGAGAGCAACCTCCTGCTCGAGGCGCTGCGCAAGCTCGACTACTCGCCGAAGAATTCTTTCCATCTCTATCCGGCACCGGGCCCGCTGGCACTGTCGCCGGACGGCGACAAGGCACTGTGCTCGACCTTCCTCGAGCCGGACGAGCCGTTCATGTCGCGCCCCGGCATGAAACGGCTGGCCGCCGAATTCAAGGAGAAGGCGACCAAGGCCAACCTGCCGTACAGCACGATCGACGCGCAGGCCTGCGGCATGATCTCGGAGTGGCAGATTCTGGAAGCCGCGGTGAATGGCGCCGGCAGTCTCGATGACGAGAAGATCGCGGCCTGGCTGAAGAAGAACCGGGTCACCACGGTCTACGGCAGCATGCGCTTCGACGGCCCGTACAATCACGGCGATGCCGCCCAGCTCATCAAGCAGGTACAGAACAAGGAGTGGAAGGTCGTCTGGCCGAAGGAGTTCGCCGCCCCCGGGGTCAAGCTGATCGCCTCGTAGGCACGAATGCCGAGCGCCACTCTCCTTGGCCAGGCGCTGATTTCGGGCGTCCTGGCCGGCGGCCTGTATGGCCTGCTGGCCATGGGCCTCAGCCTGAGCTGGGGCCTGCTGCGGCTGGTCAATCTCAGCCACTTCGCGCTGGCCTTCCTCGCCGCCTACATCGTCTACGAGCTCGGCACCGACTATCACATCGAGCCGTGGTGGTCGGCGGCGATGGTGGTGCCGGCGATGTTCGCGATCGGCACGGCGCAGCATTGGTTGTTCGACAGGTTCAAGGTGAACGAACTCGGCTCGCTGTTGATGACCTTCAGCTTCGCCATCATCCTCGAGGTCGCGATACAGCTCTACTGGACCGCCGACTTCCGCCGCTACGAGACCGAATACGCGACGCGCTCGATCAAGGCGGGGCCGTTCTACATTCCCGTGCTCGAACTGACGCTCTGCATCGTGGCCGCCGTGCTGGCTTGCGGCACATGGGTCTGGCTGCGCCGGACCTATGTCGGCAAGGCGCTACGCGCCGCCGCCGAGGATCCCGACATCGCCGCGGCCTATGGCGTCAACCACAAGAAGCTCGCGTACCTCCTGTCGGGTATCGGAGCGGCTTATGCAGGCGTCGCCGGAACTTTCATCGCGCTGATCGCCACTCTGGCGCCGGCGCAGATCTGGACCTATCTCGGCGTCGTCTTCGCCGTGGTGATCATCGGGCGGCTCGGTAATCCGATCGGCGCGCTGCTGGCCGGCATGCTGATCGGCGCCAGCGAGTCGCTGGCACAGGCGGTGCTCAGCCCCGCCTGGTCGCCGGTCGTGTCGTTCTCGGTGCTGATCGTGATCCTGTTGTGGGATCCCGAATGGTTGTGACCGCCTCGCGCGACCTTCCGAAGCTCGCCGCCGTGATCGGCATCGGCGTCTTTGCCTTGCTGCCGATGGCGAGGCTGCCGGCGTTCTACGATTCTTTTCTCTACCTCGTGTTCTTCTGGATTTCGCTCAGCACGAGCTGGACATTGCTGAGTGGCTTCGCGGGCTATTTCAGCCTCGGTCATGCCGCCTTCTTCGGCGTCGGCATGTATGCGACGGCGGTCATGTCGGCCAAGTTCGGAGTCCCGTTCCTGTTCACGCTTCCCGTGGCGGCGGCGATCCCGGCACTCCTGGCCGTCGGCATCGGCGCCATCGTCTTCCGCCTGCGCCGCCTGCGTGGCGAGCTGTTCGCGTTGTTGACGCTCGCCGTCACTTTCGTGATCGCCACCATCATCCTCAACACCCCGATCGACGGCGGCGGCGGCATCTTCATGAGCGCGGTGCCGCTGCCGGCGATCATGCCGACGCCGACCGGCTCGATCTACGCGCTGGGCTTCGTGCTCTGCGTGTCGACGCTCGCCATCGCCTGGAAGGTCGCCCACTCGCGCCTCGGCATGGGCCTGTTCGCCATTCACGACGATGAGGACGTGGCCGAAGCCAAGGGCGTGCCGACCTTCCGCTACAAGATCATCGCCTTTGCTCTATCGGCCGGCATCGCCGGCGCCGTGGGCGGCGTGCATGCCATGTATGTCGGCTTCCTGACCGTCTCGGGCACCTTCGATTTGACCGTGCCACTCTATGTCGTGCTGATGAGCGTGATCGGCGGTTCGCGGAGCTGGTTCGGGCCGGCGATCGGTGCGGCCTTCATCACGACCTTGCTCTATGCCTTCATCAGCGGCGGCGAGGCGCTGGTCGGCCGCGCCCTCGTCGGCCTCATCCTGGTCGTCGCGATCCTGTGGCTGCCTGACGGAGTCGTGCCGGCCGTAAAGAAGTGGCTGGCCCGGTGGAGGGGCGTCACGGCGAAGCCGCCGCAGGCCGGGGTGGTGCCGATCGAGCCGGTCTCTCTGCCGATCTCTCGGCCGGTCGGCGACCGCGTCCTGCTCCAGGTGCGTGGCGCCAGCAAGCGCTTCGGCGGCCTGCAGGCTTTGGCGGGCGTCGACCTCGACGTGCATGAAGGCGAGATCCTGGGACTGGTCGGGCCCAACGGCTCGGGCAAGACGACGCTGATCAACGTCATTTCGGGTTTCTATCCGCTGAGCGGTGGCACGATCGCCGTCGACGGTGTTGAGATCGGCCATGTGCCCGCGCACGAGATTGCCCGCCGCGGCGTGGCGCGCACCTACCAGATCCCGCGTCCCTTCGTGAACATGACGGTGCTGGAGAACGTCACCTTGGCCGCGACCTTCGGCGGTCCGGCACGGCCGGGGGCCGAGATTCGCGCGGAGGCGCTGCACTGGATCGCCTTTACGGGACTGGCCGGCAAGGAAGACGTGCTGCCGGCCGGTCTCAACCTGCACGAACGCAAATTCCTCGAACTCGCGCGCGCGCTCGCCGCCAAGCCCAAGCTGCTGCTGCTCGACGAGGTGTTGTCGGGCCTTAACCCGGCGGAGGTCGACAATGCCATCCGGCTGGTGCGTGCCATTCGCGCCCAGGGCGCCACCATCGTCTTTGTCGAACATCTGATGCGGGCCGTCGTCGAACTCAGCGACCGCATTGCCGTGCTGAACGAGGGCAGGCTCTTCGCGCTGGGCGCGCCGCGCGAGGTGATGCGCGATCCGGGCGTCGTCAGCATCTATCTCGGCAAAGCCTATGCTGCTTGAAGCGCGCAATCTCCATATCGGCTACGGCGATGCGTCCGCCGTGTGGGACGTTTCGCTCGACGTGGCGGCGGGCGAGATCGTGTCGGTGATCGGCCCCAATGGCGCGGGCAAGACGACCCTGATCAATGCGGTCGCAGGCCTGCTGCGGTGTCGTCGCGGCGATCTGCACTTCGATGGCGTCGACATGAACCGGGTGAAGTCGCACGACTATTGCGGCCATGGCATTGCGCTGGTGCCGGAAGGCCGCCGCCTGTTCGTCAAGATGACGGTCGAGGAGAACCTCGAACTGGGCTGCTATCTCGCCTCCGCCCGCGCCGCGCGCGCGGCGTCGCTGGAGCGTGTCTATGGCCTGTTCCCGATCTTGCGTGACAAACGCCGGCAGCCGGCCGGCGAGCTCTCGGGTGGGCAGCAGCAGATGGTGGCGATCGGCCGGGCGCTGATGGCACGGCCGCGCATCGTGCTGTTCGACGAGCCGTCGCTCGGTCTCGCACCCACCGTCGTCGACGACATGTTCGACATCATTGCCAAGGTGCGCGACGACGGCGCGGCGGTGCTGCTGGTCGAGCAGAATGTCCTGAAGGCGCTCGACGTCGCCGACAGGGCCTACGTGCTGGAGCAGGGCCGCATCGTGGCACAGGGCCTGCCTGGCGACCTGCTGAAACAGCCCCACATCCGCGAAGCCTATCTCGGAGTTTGAGGATCCCATGGCCAAGATCCTGAAGATGCGCCCTGGCGACAACGACCGATCCGCCGCCACGACCGCGCCACAGGACGTGCTGCGCGAAGATGCCGTCACCTTCGACGTGCTGCGCCGCATGCGCGAGGACATCCTGTGCTGTGTACTGAAGCCCGATCAGCGCCTGCGCTTCGGCGAGTTGCGCCAGCGCTACGACACCTCGGTCGGCACGCTGCGCGAGGCGCTGTCGCACCTGGTGTCGGAGGGCCTGGCGCGCACCGAGGCCGGCCGGGGCTTCACAGTGGCGCCGATTTCGCTCGCCGACTTCCTCGACCTCTCTGAATTGCGCGTCTACCTGGAAACCCGCACTCTGGCCGACGCCATCCGACACGGCACCGACGCATGGGAGGCCGAAATCGTGAGTTCGTACTTCCTGCTCTCGAAGCTCAGCGCTCCGCGACCCGACGACCCGGTCGGCGTCAAGCGAGAGTGGGGCAAGCGGCACAAGCGCTTTCACGATTCGCTGGTGGCCACCTGCACGTCGCCGTGGTCGCTGCATTTTCGCAGCGAGCTGTTCGACCAGGCGCGGCGCTACCACTGGCTGACCATGATCCACGCGCGCAGCCGGCGCCGTAACGAGCATCTCGACTTGCGCGACGCGGTACTGGCGCGCGATGTCGATCTGGCCTGCGGCTTGATCGAAAAGCACATCCGCACCACCGTCGAGCAGGCGGCATCGGAGGTTCCCGGACTCACCATGGAAACGGCGCGCGGCGCGCGGCGCCGCAAAGGCTAGGGAGGATTGTCATGGACACGATTCAGAAAGCGGCGAGTTACGACATCGGCGGCGTGCGCTATCCGCAGCCGTTCAAGATCCGCCGGCTCGGCCATTTCGGCTTCAACATCGCCGACATGCAGGCCGGCATCGACTTCTATTCGAAGCTGCTCGGCTTTCGCATCACCGATACGCGCGACTTCTCGAAGGTGCCCGGGCGGGAGGAGATGGCCAAGCGGTTGACCGATCCGCGCATCGTTTTCATGAGTCATAATTCCGATCACCACGCCTTCCTGCTCGCGCACAAGACGCTGGGTGCCATTTTTGGCGACGACGCGACATCCCAGGACATCACGGTGAATCAGATCACCTGGCAGGTCGGCACCATGGACGAGGTGTTCGCCGCGGCCGACTATTTCCGTGACCAGCAGGTCGAGATCCGCAGGGTCGGGCGAGACATGCCGGGCAGCAACTGGCACACCTACATCCGCGATCCCGACGGGCATACGGTCGAGCTTTACTACGGCATGGAGCAGATCGGCTGGGACGGCCGCTCCAAGCCCGAGTCGATGTACTACCGCGCCTTCCGCGAGCGGCCGGAGCTGCCGCAGATCTCCGAGGAGCAGGAGGTCCGTGACGCCGTCGCCAAGGGCATCGACATCAATGCCGGCAACACGATCGTCGATCGCGGTGAGGAGGAATATGTCGTGGCCGGCGTCCGCCTCAGGCGGCCGTTCCGGATCACCAACATCGGGCCGATGAGCCTGTTCGTTTCCGACGTCGGTGCTTCCGAAGCGTTCTACACGCGGACCATGGGCTTCGTGCGCACCGAAGTCGTGACCTACAAGGGTCATCGCTGCGTCTTCCTGCGCAACGGCGGCGAGCATCACAGCCTGTCGCTGTTCCCCAAGGCGCTGCGCGGCGAGCTCGGCCTCCACCCCGACACCACGGTGGCGTCGATGGGCATGCAGGTCGGCAGCTACCGCCAGCTGCGCGATGCCGTTGCCTACCTGAAGAAGAAGGGCGCGCGCTTCACCGATGCCATTCCGGCCGAGCTCTATCCCGGCGTCGACTATGCAGCCCACGTCGTCGATCCGGCTGGCCATGCATTGATGCTCTACTATTATATGGAGCGCGTCGGCTGGGATGGGAAACCTCGTCCGGCGAGTCAGCGTCGCACCGTCGCCAAAGAATGGCCCGAGAGCCTGGAGCCCATGTCGGATACCTACGCCGACCCAGCCTTCATGGGGCCGCTCGGTTAAGGTGATCTTGGTTTTGTCGGGAGTACGGGTGTCATGAGCAAGTACGGTATCGGCCAGCCTGTCCTGCGATTCGAGGATCCGCGTTTGTTGCGCGGGCAAGGGCACTTCATCAACGACGTCAATATGCACGGCCAGGCCTATGCCGTGTTCGTCCGCTCGCCGCACGCCCATGCCAGGATCAGGTCGATCGACGTCGAGGCGGCGAAGAACTCTCCCGGCGTGGTCGCCGTCTATACCGGCCATGACGTGAAGGCCGACGGACTCGGGATGCCCAAGGCCAACATGCCGAGGAAGCGCCCCGACGGCACGCCGATGTTCGCGCCGCAGCGGCCGCCGCTGGTCACCGACAGGGTGCGCTATGTCGGCGATCCGGTGGCGATGGTGATTGCCGATTCGCTGGCCGAAGCCAAGGATGCCGCCGAACTGGTCGAGATCGACTACGAGGCGATCAGGTCGGTGACCCTGACCGAGGACACGGTGAAGCCCGGTGCGCCGGCGGTGTGGGACGACTGCCCGGACAATATCTCCAACCATGTCGAGCGCGGCAAGAAACTGGAGACCGACGAAGCCATCAAGTCGGCGGCGAAGGTGATCAAGCGGCGCTACGTCATCACGCGGGTCCACGCCCAATACATGGAGCCGCGCGGCACCCTCGGGGTCTACGATCCCGGCGAGGATCGCATGACGCTTTATGCCGACGTGCAGTACCCCCATCGCGTGCGCAACATGCTGGCGCAGAACGTCTTCAAGGTGCCCGAGAGCAAGATGCGCGTGATCTCGGGCGATGTCGGCGGCGGCTTCGGCACCAAGGGTTGGCAATATATCGAGCATCGCCTGACCTTGTGGGCCGCGCGCAAGCTGGTACGGCCGGTGAAATGGACCTGCGAGCGCTCGGAGGCAGTGATGGCCGACGAGCATGGCCGCGACAATGTCGGCGAGATCGAGCTGGCCCTGGACAAGGACAACAAGTTCGTGGCGCTGCGCCTGGAGATGCTGGCCAACATCGGCGCCTATGTCGGCTCCGACCGCAACCTGCTCTCGCCCTTTGGCATGATCGGCACGGTGCTGGGCGTCTACAAGATTCCCAAGGCTTACATCAACGTCGTCGGCGTGCTCTCCAACACCAACCCGACGGCGCCCTATCGCGGCGCGGGGCGGCCGGAGGCGATCTACCTCATCGAGCGGCTGATCGACGATGCCGCGCGCGAGCTGGGCGTCGACAAGGTCGAGCTGCGCCGCAGGAATATGCTGCCGGAATCGGCGCTGCCCTATCAGAGCCCCGTCGGTCCGTTCTACGACTGCGGCGAGTTCGAGAAGAACATGGACATGGCGCTGAAGCTCGCCGACGTGGCGGGCTTCAAGGCCCGCCTCGAGGAATCCAAAACGCGCGGCCGGCTACGCGGCCTCGGTATCGTCAATGCCATCGAGCAGGCGGCGGGCCCGGCCCAGCCGGAATATGCCGAGATCAGGTTCAATCCCAGCGGCACGGCGGCGCTCCTGATGGGAACCAAGGCGCAGGGCCAGGGCCACGAGACCATGTTCAAGCAGATCCTGCACGAGCGCCTCGGCATCGACCCCAACGAGGTCCAGTACATCGACGGCGACACCGACCGCGTGGCCTTCGGCATGGGCACCAACGGCTCGCGCTCGACGGTGCTGGGCGGCTCGGCGGTGTTCATGGCGGCCGACAAGATCATCGCCAAGGGCAAGGTGCTGGCGGGGCACCTGCTCGAGGCCGGCGAACAGGACATCGATTTCACCGACGGCAATTTCACCATCAAGGGCACCGACAAGAGTGTATCGCTGAAAGAGGTCGCGAAAGCGGCGTTCAATCCGACCAAGTGGCCCAAAAGCGGCTTCGAGGGCGGGCTCTACGAGAATGCCACCTTCAAGGCCGAGAAGGACACCTATCCAAACGGCTGCCACGTCTGCGAGGTCGAGATCGATCCGGACACCGGCGAGGTCAAGCTCGACCGCTATGCGGTGGTCGACGACGTCGGCACGGTGATGAATCCAACCGGCCTCAAGGGCCAGATCCACGGCGGCGTCGCCCAGGGTGTCGGCCAGATCCTGAGCGAGCAGGTGATCTGGGATCGCGAGAGCGGCCAGCTCCTGACCGCCAGCTTCCTCGACTACGCCATGCCGCGCGCCGACACGATGTGCAACATGGAGGTCAAGTCGAACCCGGTGCCGACCCGGTACAATCCGCTCGGCGCCAAGGGCGCGGGCGAGGCGGGCACCGTGGGCGCGATGCCGGCGGTGATGAACGCCGTGATCGATGCACTTGCGCCGCTCGGCGTGACGGACGTGCCGATGCCGGCCACCGCGCAGAACGTGTGGCGCGCCATCGAGCAGGCGAAGGCGAAGTAGGAGTTAAACGGGACCGCGGGAGGAAGACATGGGTTCTATCGTCGGAGCGGCTGTCGTCTCGCACCATCCGGGCCTGGTGCAGCCCAAGGAGATCCGGGTGCAGCGCGGCAACGGCCGCGACTCCGACCTGATCGAGGGCTTCGATCGCGTGCGCGCCCGCGTCGATGCATTGAAGCCCGACACGTTCGTGATCTTCGACACCCACTGGATCACGACTTCGATGCACCTCGTGGCTGGCGCGGCGCACTACAAGGGCACCTACATGTCCGACGAGCTGCCCTATTCGATGCCGGGCTTTGCCTACGACTACCGTGGCGCGCCCGAGCTTGCGGTGCTGGTCGAGCAGGTTGCCCGGGAGAAGAAGGTGCCGGCGCGCAACGTCACGGCCCCCGAGCTGCCGCTGCATTACCCGACGATCAACGTCGTGCACCTGCTGGGCAAGGCCGAGAAGGTGCTGAGCGTCGGCACCTGCCAGACCGCGCAGTTCAAGCACTTCCTGCAGATGGGCGAGGTCGTGGCCGAGGCGGTGAAGCGCTCCGACGCCAGGGTCGTTCTGCTGGCGTCGGGGGCGATGAGCCACAAGTTTTACGACCTCGACCACACACCGCCCAACCCGAGGACCTGGCACCCCGACAACGTCTCCGACGCGAAGAACCGCGCCCTCGACCTGGAAGTGTTGGAGCTGTGGAAGCAGGGCCGCCATGACATCGTGCTCGACCGCTTCCCCGAGCTCGAGGCCGCCAAGTACGAGGGCCACGGCGCACACTACGCCCAGATGATGGGCGCGCTCGGCGGCAAGGCCTGCCGCGCCAAGGGCGCGCAGCTTTCGGAATACGAGAACGCGGCCGGCACCGGCAACGTCCATGTCTGGTTCGATCTTCAGTAGGGGGAGTTAAGCAAGATGAGTGTTCTGGAAGGCAAGCGGCGCGAAGTCCGCCACGTCATGAAGGACGGCAGCGCCTATTGGGTGGAATTCAAGGACGGCAAGATCGTGTTCGCCGACGGCCGCACGGCCGAGGAGAAGGACGTCGTCCATCTGCCGCCGTGCCTCCCCACCAAGATCGTCTGCGTGCACGTGAACTACATCTCGCGTTACTACGAATTCAACAACACGCGCGTGCCACCCAAGACGCCGACCTATTTCCAGAAGCCGCTGACGGCACTCAACGCCCACAGGGGCGAGTTGATCAAGCCGGCCGGCTACAAGTACGTGAACTACGAAGGCGAGATGGCCGTCGTTTTCGGCAAGGTCACGAAGAACGTCACCCGCGAGGAGGCCTGGGATTGCATCGCGGGCTTCGCGCCGTCGAACGATTTCGGCTGCCACGATTTCCGCGACACCGACTCCGGCTCGATGCTGCGCGTGAAGGGCATGGACGGCTTCTGTCCGATCGGACCGGGCCTGGTCTCGGGCGTCGACGTGCGCCAGTCGACCCTGCGATCCTACAAGAATGGCAAGATGGTGCAGGAAGGGGCCGTCAGCGAGCAGATCTTCGACTGCGGTTACCTGATCGCCGATCTCGCACGCCACATCACCTTCATGCCGGGCGACATCCTGCTGACCGGCACGCCGGCCAATTCGCGACCGCTCGAAGCGGGCGACACGATCGACGTCGAGGTGACGGGAGTCGGACGCCTCTCCAACAAGGTGGTCGAGACGCCGGCGCCGCGCTCGAAGGACGGTTTCCCGCC
>JBEPUH010000065.1:0-12920 GCA_041691635.1 Hyphomicrobiales bacterium | reverse complement strand
AAGGGGCCGGGCAAGACCGCCGTCGAGGTGTGGCTGGCGTGGAACTTCCTGGTGACGCGGCCGGACCCGAAGATCGCGGCGACCTCGATCACCGCGAAGAACCTGGAGGACAATCTGTGGTCCGAGATGGCCAAGTGGCAGCAGCGCTCGCCGTATCTCCGCGAGCACTTCGTGTGGGGCAAGGAGCGCATCTTCTGCAAGGGGCGCCCCGAGACCTGGTGGATGTCCAAGCGCACCTGGAACCGCGATGCCGACCGCTCGCAGCAGGGCAACACGCTGGCGGGTCTGCATGCCGACTACATCCTGTTCATATTGGACGAGAGCGGCGGCATTCCCGATGCGGTGATGGCGACGGCCGAGGCCGCGCTCTCGTCGTGCAAGGAGGGCCATATCGTGCAGGCCGGCAATCCCACCCATCTCGACGGGCCGCTCTATCGCGCCTGCACGTCGGAGCGCCGGCTGTGGCACGTGACCGAGATCACCGCCGATCCCGACGATGCCCGTCGCTCGACGCGGGTGAAGGCGGCGTGGGCGGCCGAGCAGATCGAGAAATACGGGCGCGACAATCCGTGGGTGCTGGTGAACGTGTTCGGCAGGTTCCCGCCGGGCTCGCTCAACGCCTTGATCGGGCCCGACGAATGCCTGGAGGCCACGAAGCGCGTCTACCGGCCGGAGGATTACGCGCGCGCGCCCAAGGTGCTGGGGGTCGACGTGGCGCGCTTCGGCGACGATGCCTCGGTGATCTTCCCGCGCCAGGGGCTGGTGGCCCTGCCGCCGCTCAAGATGCGCAGCGCCGACGGCATCCAGGGTGCGGGCGCCGTCGCGCGGCGCGCGGCCGACTGGAAGGCCGACGCGATCTTCATCGACGACACCGGCGGCTGGGGCGCCTCGTGGATCGACAATCTGCGGCTGCTCGGCCACGCGCCGGTCGGCGTGGGGTTCGCGGGGCGGCCCAACGATCCGCGCTACGACAACAAGCGCACCGAGATGTATTTCGAACTGGTTCAGTGGATCAAATCGGGTGGCGCGATCCCCAACATCCCCGAGCTGATCGCGGCGCTCTCGCAGACGACTTATTCGTTTCGCGGAGATCGCCTGCTGCTCGAACCCAAGGACCAGGTGAAGGTGCGGCTGGGCTATTCGCCCGACGATGCCGACGCGCTGGCGCTCACCTTCGCCCAGGCGGTGGCCGGCCGGCCCGTCTACACCGACAGCGCGGGGCAGTCGTATACGCTCGATGAACGCGAGTCCCAGCGCCCCAGCCGCCGCTTCTGCCTCACCGAGTACGATCCGCTGGACCTCGACTGATGGTCGAAGAGCAAGGATCCCTCGTCGGCCTCAATGAAACGTGCGGCCGGAGTCGATCACCAGGGTCTGGCCGGTGGTGGTGTTGGTCTTGCACATCGTCACCACCTGGTCGGCGACGTCGTCCTTGTCGGCGGCGATGCCCAGCAGCGAGGCCTTCTTGTTCACCTCGACGGCCTCGGGCCGCAGGTTGGCCGTGGCGCGCGTGCCTTCGAGCAGGCCGGGCGCCACGCAGTTCACCAGCACCTCGGGCGCCAGCGCCACCGCCATGCACTTGGTGAGATGGATCAGGCCCGCCTTGGAGACGGCGTAGGTGATCGACGAGCCGGTCGGCCCCAGCCCTGCGACCGAGGAGATGTTGACGATGCGGCCGGCTCCGCCGCGCTTCATCGCCGGCGCCACCGCCTTGGTGAGCAGCATCGGGCCGGTGAGGTTGATGTCGATGATCTTCGTCCATTCCTCGTAGGTCAGGCTGTCGAGGTCCTTGAACGGGATCGCCTTGTTGTAGGCGGCATCGTTGATCAGGATGTCGAGGCGGCCGAAGCGCTTCACCACGTCGTCGACCAGTTTCTGCACCTGGTCGCGCTGCGTCACATCGCAGGCAAAGGTGGCGGCGCTGACCTGGTGCCTCTGCAGATCCCTGGCGACGCCTTCCGCCTGGTCCTTGCTCCTGGCGTAGACCACGGCGACGTGACAGCCCTGGGCTGCCAGCGCGTGGCAGATGCGCTGGCCGAGCCCGCCGTTGCCGCCGGTGACGACGGCGACCTTGCCTTTGAGGTCCATGGCTATTCCCCCGCAGTGATGGCGACGAAACGCGGCGTGCCCATGCCGAGAAGCGCATGAGCCTCGTCGAGCGAATTGACGACGAAAAGCCCCGTGTCTCCCGACTGCCGCTGGCTTTGCGCAAACGCGTCGACGAGGCTGCACCCCGGCGCCTGGGATTGCACCATCACGCGCTGACCGCGCAGGATCGAGGGCCGGTTGCCGCGCTCGGCGGCCTTGGTCTGCGGCACGGCAAGGGCCGCCACTTCGCTGAAGTCGTAGATGCCGCGGATCGGCGGCCGGTCCGCCGTCTCCTCGCGCGAGAGGAAGGCGATCACCTCGAGGTCGAGATCGAGCAGGTCCTGCGTGGCGATCACGCCGGCAGCTTTCGCTTTCAGCACACGATGCGTGCGCTCGAAGGTCAACTGGAAGGGCATCGGCACGGGCGCGGCGGGCGTGAAATCATTGGCTGCCTTGTTATCCCGTCGAATGCCGCCGATCCAAGCCCTTTTCCCCCGAACGGGCGAGGCAAATGTGCCGGGCGCGCGGCATCAGCGCATGGGAAGCGGATACATCTGCCCGCCATTGCGCCACAGCGCGTTGATGCCGCGCCGCAGGCCGAGCGGCGAGCGGCTGCCGAGGTTGCGCTCGAAGCTCTCGCCGTAGTTCCCGACCTGGACGACGATGTTGAAGGCCCAGGACTCGTCGAGGCCGAGAGCCTTGCCGTTGCCCGGCGCGACGCCGAGCAGGCTGCGCACCAGCATGTCGTGCGATTCGCGGCGTTCGCGGTCGACGTTGTCCTGGGTGAGGCCGAGCTCCTCGGCCTCGAGCATGGCGTTGTGCGACCAGCGCACGACGTCGAGCCAGGCGGTGTCGCCGGCGCGGACATAGGGGCCGAGCGGTTCCTTGGAGATGACGTCGGGCAGCATGCGCACGCCGGCGGCCCTGCCGCGCCGCACGAAGGTCGAGATCAGCGCCGTCGCATCCTGGGTCACGGCCACGCAGTCGCCGGCCAGGAAGGCGTCGTACATGGCGCCTTCGTCGGCGAACGCCAGCGGCCTGACCGTGAGCCGGCGCTGGCGGAACCAGTTCTGCAGGTTGAGCTCGTGCGTCGTGCCGCGGGTCAGACAGATCGAGCCGTTGCGCAGGTCGGCCAGCTCGCCCATCTGGGAGTCCTTGGGCACCACGATCGCCTGGCCGTCGTAGTAGTTGACGGCGGCGAACTGGACGCCGAGGGCGGCGTCGCGCTGCAGGGTGACCGTCGTGTTGCGCGCCATGAGGTCGACGGCGCCCGAGCGCAGGGCATCGAAGCGCTTGCCGACGGGCAACGGCACGAAGTCGACCTTGGTCGCTCCGCCGAGGGTGGCCGCCGCCACGGCGCGGCACAGGTCGACGTCGAGGCCTTCCCATTCGCCCACGGCGTTGTGCAGCGAGAAGCCGGGAAGCGCGCCGTTGACGCCGCATACCAGGCGCCCGCGCTTCTTCACCGCGTCGAGCGTGGACTGGGCTGTCGACTGGGTCGTCGACTGGGCCGCCGCAATGCCGGACACGATGCTGGATGCGGCGGCGAGCAGGGCAGAGAGAACGAGAAGCCGCGCGATGAAGCGCCCGACGGTGGGCATCGGCCGTCTCCGTCAGCGCAGCGGCGGCGCGTACATGGCGCCGCCCTTGGTCCACAGGGCGTTGACGCCGCGCCCGAACTTGAGCGGCGAGGCCGCGCCCACGTTGCGCTCGAAGACTTCGCCGTAATTGCCGACTTGCTTGACGATGTTGTAGGCCCACTTCTCGTCGAGGCCGAGAATCTTGCCGTTGCCGGGCCTGACGCCGAGCAGGATCTGGACGTTGACGTCCTTGGCTTCGAGCTTGCCGTCGACGTTGTTCCGGGTGATCTCGCGCTCCTCGGCCTCGACCATGGCGTAGTGGGTCCAGCGCACGACATCGAGCCACGGCGAATCGCCGGAGCGGACGTAGGGCCCGAGCGGCTCCTTGGAGACGATGTCGGGCAGCATCATGTAGTCGTCCGCCTTGCCGCTCTGCACGATCGCCGCGGCCAGCGCCGTGGAATCCTGGGTGACGCCCTGGCAGCGGTTGGCGAAGAAGGCGGCGTACATCGCGTCCTGGGTGTCGAAGGCTTGCGTGTAGACGGTGAAGCCGCGCAGGCCGAACCAGCTCGCCATGTTGAATTCGTGCGTCGTGCCCCTGGTGACGCACACGGTCTTGTCGGCGAGGCCGCTGACGCGCGTCAGTTTGAGCTGCTTGGGCACCACGAAGGCCTGGCCGTCGTAGTAGTTGATCGCCGCGAAGCGGACCTTCGCGCCGGCCGAGCGCTGCAGGCTGACGGTGGTGTTGCGCGCCAGCACGTCGACCTCGCCCGCCTCGAGTGCTGCAAACCGGCGCTCCGCCGTCAGCGGCACGAAATTGACCTTGGTGGCGTCACCCAGCGTCGCTGCGGCGATGCCCCGGCAGAGATCGACGTCGAGCCCTTCCCATTGCCTGGCCGCGTTCTGGACCGAGAAGCCCGGTGCCGAGCCGTTGACGCCGCAGACCAGGGTGCCGCGTTTGCGTACCGCATCGAGGGTGGACTGTGCCGATGCCGGCAAGGCAAGCGGCGCAAGCACGCCGGCAACCAGCATTGTTGCGACAAGACGCATGACGATGATCCCCCAAGGACGTCGTCGAATGGTAGGTACAACTTACAGTCGCGTCCAACCGATCAATTTGCACCGATCGGCGGCCGTACTCACCCGCAGCGAATGACGAGCGACGGCGGACCGAGCGCTGCCCGGGCGGTGCCGGCGGTCGGCATGTTCTCGCTCTTCAAGGTGACGATGTTGCCGTGGTTGCACATCGCCTGGGCGCGCTCCTGGCAGCCGCCGGGTTCCTTGCACGAGATGGCGAAGGCGGGCTTGCCGTCCTGCCATGTGACCGTCGAGGCATCCGATCCGGTCGACCGGTCGGGACCGGTGGCGGCATTGGGCGCCATGCAGGCGGCCAGGCAACAAACCGCGCCGGCGGCCAGCAGGGTGCGAAGCGTCATTCGTGAAGTCATCGTCCGTCTCCCGTGTTTTTTACTTGGACTGGGCAATCCTGAAGTCGCGCCGGACGACGATGCCGCCGACGTTCAACAATGTCGAGCCGTCGAATTGCTTACCGGGGCCTCGCGCGCTCACGTCGGCCGCCTGGAACCTGTACGAGAGGGCGATCCGGCCCCATCGCGGTCGGCGATCTCACGGCGTCATGTCCGACTTCTCCCAGCCTTTGTCGGGATCGAATGCCGCGATCGCACCGGCCTTCTCGGCCGTGTCGGGCCCGAGATCCTGCTCGTAGACGTCGCCGGACTGGCTGACCGTGAACGTCATCACGCCGGTCTCGCCGTAGCGCACCGGCCAGGCGACGACGCCAAAGCCGCCCAGCATGCGGCCGTTCACGAGATAGTCGTAGGCGCCGCCCGGCGCCGCGGCGCCCTGGCGGTAGAGCAGGCGATAGCGATAGCCGTAGTAGCCGTTGGTCTGCACATCGCCCGATTGCGCCCGGGCGAGCGACGGTCCCAACGGACTTTGCGGCCCACCGGGTGCTGCCTCCCAGTAGAGCCCGTCCTTCTTGCCCGGCGAGCTGACCAGCCGGCGCGCGTAGAGACGCATGCCGGTCTTCATCGGATCTGCCGTCGCGTAGTCGCGTTGGGCGTCGACGATCGCCAGAAGGGTCTGCACGACCGCCAGCTCGTTGTGCCCGATCTCGCGCGCCTGGATCTCCTTGCGGCCGGCCTCGACGTCGTAGCGCCAGACGTCGCCCTGCTTGACGATCGGAATGGCGGTGACGAAGCCGGTCGTGCCGACCTCGACCAGCATCCGGTCGTTGTCGGCCGGCACCAGTTTATGATTCTTGTCCCACGCGGCCAGGAAATTGGTGCGTACCTTGTCTTCGTCCTCGGCGGTGCCCGGCACCAAGTCGCGCCAGCCTGCGCCCAGGATCGACGACACCGCCTTGTCGTCGTTCTTGCGAATGGCGTCGGTCAAGGCGTCGGCCGCCGCCTCGGCGGTCGGGAAGCCCTGGAGTGGCGGGGCAGTCTGCGCAGCAGCGCCCGCGACCGCGCCGAAGGTGAGGGCGAGCGCAAGGACGCCGCACCGGAAGATCGTGTTCATCGCCGTCCTCCTCCGCCGCCGCCACCACCACCACCTCTCGGCCCGCCGCCGCCGCCGCCACCGCCGCTGGGACGCGATGCTCCCCCGCCTCCACCGCCGCTGGGACGCGATGCTCCCCCGCCACCACCGCCGCTGGGACGTTGCGCTCCCCCGCCGCCGCCGCGCGACGCTGGCGCAGGATGCGAGTTGGAGCGGCCTTGCTGGGCACGCCCGCGTTCGGCTTCGCGATTGACCTGCTGGCCGCGATTGACGCCGCCCAGCGCACCTCCGCCCTGGTTGGGACGCTGCCCGCCGCCACCCTGGGTGGGACGTTGACCGCCACCGGCCCCCTGGGCAGGACGCTGCTGTCCGCCGGCGCCCTGGGCGGGACGTTGCTGTCCGCCGCTGCTGCCTGGCCGCTGTTGGGGGGGCTGGCCGCGGAACTGATCGCGCTGCGCCGCGCCCGGCCTGTCCTGATTGAATTTCTGGCGCGTCGCGGGATCGCGGTAGGCCACGCCCTTGCGATGGGTGGCATCGTGGTCCCACCTGCCGCCGTTGTTGGTGAACTTGCTGCGGTCGAAGTTCCTGTCGATGTTGGTGGCGCGGTTGACGTTCACGTTGACGTAGTTGTTGCCACGCCCGCCCCAGTTCCAGCCGCCGAAAAGCGCACCGGCCGCGGCGATGCCGATCCCGAACATCAAGCCGGTCGCCAGTGCCCCGGCCAATGGATAGTAGACCGGCGGGTACGCGGGATAGGGCCACGGGGCGTAGGCCCACGCCGGATTGTACGCCGGCACGTAGACCACCTCGGGATTGGCCGGCGCGATCACGTACTGCACGTCGTCGCCCGATCCCTGGGTGCTGACGGTCTGCTGCGCGCTGCTCTTGAGAGTGCCGGCGGCCGTCGCCCTGGCGCGCAGACGCTGGATCGAATCGGCCACGTCCTGCTGCTGGGCGATCATGGCGTCGCCGATCTTCTGGGTCCAGTCGAGGTGGTCGTTCATCTGCTCGAGCACCGACGGGAAGGCGACCAGCGACTTCACGCTGACATCCCAGTCCTGGTCCTTCACCGCGGCGACCGCGGCGTCGCCCTTGAGGGTGGGGTTGGCCTTGGACCAGCGCGCCGCCACGACCACCTCGAGCGGATAGGAGGCGGCCATCAAGATCTGCGAGAGCAGGGAGTCCGGATGGAGCGCGATCGGCGCCAGCATCTGGTCGAGTTCTTCAGGGGCGAACGACTTGCTGTCGTTCTGGGCGGACGCGCGCTGGTACCCTACCGCCGTCAATGCCATCGACAGAGCCATGAAGGTTCGCCGTCGCATGACTTGTCCCTCCAACTACGCGCAAAAAAGACTAACCCCGTGGTTGTCGCGCCGTCCAGCGTGATTCGCGTTCGCCCACGTGCCTTTATTGCCCGAACAGGTATCCGTGCGCGTTGATTTTTGTCAGCGCGCGATGCGTTCGCGGCATCGTTCGCGGCAGTGTGGCTTGCGCGCCGTCGGCCGATCGGCGACGCGAATTTTCCGGTTGTCGCGTCGTCGGGCATCCTATGGCGCCGGCCTGCTGACGGCATGGAGCGAGCTGGGCACCCGCCCCGACTTCAAGGTGGTCACGGGCGTGAGCACCGGGGCGCTCATCGCGCCCTTCGCCTTTCTCGGCCCGGCCTACGACAAGGACCCCCAGCGCTTCTACACGACGATCAGCAAGTCTGACGTGATGACGTCGCGCGGCCTGGTGTCGGCGGTCTTCGGCGAATCGCTCTTCGATTCGACGCCCTTGCTGCACCTCATTCGCGGCGTGCTTACGCTCGACGTCGTGACGGCGATCGGCCGGGAATACAGCGATAAGGGCCGGCTGCTCTGCGTCGCCACCACCAACCTCGACACCCCGGTCGGCGTGCTGTGGAACATCGGCGGCATAGCGGCCAGCGCCAACCGCGACGCCTCCGAACTGATCGCCAAGATCCTCCTGGCCTCGGCCTCGATTCCCGGCGCCTTCCCGCCGGTCATGATCGACGTCGAGGCGGGCGGCGAGCATTTTCAGGAGATGCACGTCGATGGCGGCACCGTTGCCCAGGCGGTGTTCTATCCGCCGTCCTCCTCCAGGAGCGACGTGTTCGACGGCAGGAGCGCCGACGCCGCGCGGCTGGAACGCGCGATCGCCGGTCGCCGGCGCGCGCTCTTCATCATACGCAATTCGCGACCCGGCGCTGCCCTCGAGACGATCGACCGCAGCACGATGAAGATCGCCGGTCGCGCCGTCTCGACCCTGATCGGCACCCAGGGCATCGGTGACCTCTATCAGCTCTACATGATCGCCCAGCGCGACCGCATCGACTACAACGTCGCCGCCATTCCGGAGAGCTTCACCGGCAAGCCGCGCGAGCCGTTCGACCGCGACTACATGAACGAGCTCTACCAGCTCGGTCGGACGGTGATGAAGAACGGCACGGCCTGGAGCAAGTATCCGCCGGGCTACAGCCCGACGCCGCTCAGCCAGGTGCGGTCGCCGGCCGCCGGATGACGCGATGAAGGCCCGGGTCTCGATTCCCTTCCGTGTCTTACCGCGCTGCGCGTGGGGCAGGGGACCAGCCGTAGGCCTTCGCGCAGGCTCCGCCCATCAGCATGGCCCGTTCGCTGTCGCTCAGGCGCTTCGTCTCGAGGAAGGGCTTGACGGCATTCTCATAGTTGACGACGGCGAAGGCGCGCGTCCAATCGGTGCCCCACAGGCAGCGCTCGAAGCCCCAGGCGTCGAACACGCGGGTGAGCGGGTCCCAGATGTCAGGGAAAGGATAGGGCTCGCGCGACAGCGTGCAGGCGCCGCTCACCTTGATGACCGCGTTCGGGCGCTTGGCGAGTTCGAGCACCTTCGGCAGGTCGGCCCATGGCTGTGGCGGCGCCGGCGGCACGCGCGGCTGCAGGATGGCCAGATGGTCGACGATGAAGCGCACGTTGGGATGACGGTCGATGAGCGCGGTGCCTTCGTCGACCCTGCCCCAGAACAGGAAATTGACCGGAAGATCGTGGTGGACGGCCGCCTTGAGAATCCGGTCGAAGCCCGGATCGGTCGGCGGGCGCTTCTCTTCCTCGCGCAGAAAGATACGGATGCCGACGGCGCCCGGCGTCTTCTTCCAGTCGGCGATCACGTCGGCCACCGCCGGATCGTCCGGGTCGACCGGCTTGACGATTGCCATCCGGTTGGGATGGGCCCGCGCCACTTCCACCGCATAACTGGCGTCGAAGCGGTACATGGAGAAGGAGGAGATGAATATGGCGCCGTCGACGCCGACCTTGTTCATGGCCGCGACCATCTCGTCGCCTGTCACGTGAGGGGGCCAGTTCGGCACGGTAGCCCACGGCCGCTTCGGCGTGTTCGCCTCATAGGCATGGACTTGCGAATCGATAATGGTCATCGGGAACCTCCTTTGTGCCGCGGAAGTCTATCGGACTTCCGGCTTTCCGTGCCCATCGATGTGTGGAAAGCTTGACGCATCATCTCGAGGATCAGGCCATGCATGACATCGTCATCCGGGGCGGCACCATCGTCGACGGCACGGGAGCGTCCGCGTTCGGTGGCGACGTCGCCATCGACGGCGACCTGATCGTCCAGGTCGGCGGCAAGGCAGGCCCGGGGCGGCGCGAGGTCGAGGCCGAAGGCCGGATCGTCACGCCGGGATGGGTCGACGTGCACACGCACTATGACGGCCAGGCGACCTGGGATCCCGTCCTGGCGCCGTCGTCCTGGCACGGCGCCACGACCATCGTGTTCGGCAATTGCGGTGTGGGTTTCGCGCCTGTCCGCCGCCAGCACCACAAGGCGCTGATCGATCTGATGGAGGGGGTCGAGGATATCCCCGGCATTACCCTGTCCGAAGGCCTCAAGTGGGACTGGGAGAGCTTCCCGGATTACCTCGACGCGCTCGCGCGGCTGCCGCGCACCATCGATATCGCCGCCCAGCTCGCCCACCACCCGTTGCGGGTCTATGTCATGGGCGATCGCGCGATCGCCCGCGAGCAGGCGACGGCCGAGGACATCGAGGCGATGGGTCGCCTGACGGAAGAGGCCTTGAGGGCGGGTGCCGTCGGCTTCACCACCAGCCGCACCGACCAGCACAAGACGCTGGCTGGCGACCTGGTGCCCGGGCGCTACGCCGAGCATGAGGAACTGCTCGCCATCGGCCGCGCGATGGGCCGCGCCGGCCGCGGCACCTTCGGCATGCTCTCCGACTTCGAGGACGAGGCCGCCGAGTTCGGCTGGATGCGCCAGATCGCGAAGGACAGCGGCCGGCCGGTCTGGTTCCTGCTCACCGACCGCAGCTACGACCCGCAGCGCTGGCGCCGCCTGATGGACGGGGTCCGCGCCGCCCGTGCCGACAATTTGCCGCTCTCCGCCCAGGTCGCGGGCCGCCCGGTGGGGCTGACCCTGGGCCTCGGCACCTCGCTCAATCCCTTCGGCTTGCGCGAGGCCTTTGCCGACGTGGCCAAACTGCCGCCGGCGTCGATGCTGGCGAAGCTCCGCACCCCCGAGCTGCGCCGCCTGATCCTGTCGCAGGAGGCGTCGCCGCGGCTGCTCGACGTGTTGCCGCCGCTGTCGCGCCAGATCGCGACACGCTGGGACCGCATGTACCCGCTGGGCGAGACGCCGGACTACGAGCCGCCGCCGGAGCGCAGCATCGCGGCCCTCGCGGCGCGTGAAGGCGTGACCCCGGCCGAGTATTGCTACGACTATCTGGTCGGGGGCGACGGCGGGCGGATGGTGTATTTCCCCGTCACCAACTACGTGCACGGCGACCTCGAGGTGGTGCGGGAACTGATCGAGGACCCGCACACCATTCTCGGCCTGTCCGATGGCGGTGCGCATTGCGGCGTGATCTGCGATGCCTCGCTCAACACGACGATGCTGGCCCACTGGGTCCGCGACCGCACGCGCGGGCCGCGCCTGTCGCTCGAGTTCGTCGTGCAGCAGATGACGAGCGGGACGGCGGCTTTCTTCGGCTTCCGCGATCGCGGCCGACTCCAGCCGGGCCTGAAGGCCGACGTGAACGTCATCGACTTCGACGGGCTGACCCTGCATTCGCCGAAGATGATCTTCGACCTGCCGGCCGGCGGACGACGCCTGGTCCAGCACGTCGACGGCTACGACATGACGATCTGCTCGGGGACGCCGATCTTCGAGAAGGGGCAGGAGACCGGTGCCCGGCCCGGAAAGCTGGTCAGGTCGACTTGACGGGGCCGGGCAGGTCGAGCCCGACGCCGATCAAGTGTCCAAACGAGGCGTGGAGCCGCTCGACGATCGGCGGCGCCAAGGGCGGACGAAGGATCGAGTCGACGTTTTCCTGGACGTGGGCCTTGCTGCCGGTGCCGAAGAGAATGACGTCGGCCCCCTGCTCGTGGCGGGCGTAGCGATAGGCTGCATCCGTGATGCTCTCCGCAGCGCCGTCGGCAACCAGGAACCCGAGCGGATCGCCGTCGGCCAGGATCGACGCATCGAGATGGCCTTGTTCGACCAGCTTGGCGAAGACGTCGCGGCGATAGGCTGAGTTGCTGAAGATGTTGCGGACGACGAACATCAGGAGCGTGCCGATCCCCCGTCGCTGGGTGACAGGAAACACCCCGCGACGCGCGCCCTGGTTCATCAGACTGTAGGCGAGCATGGTGACTTCCCAGGGGGCTTCCTGGATCGCCCGCGCGAGCATTTTCTGCTCCGGATCCCGGGGACCCGTCTCGGTGATGCCGATGTGGCGGATCTTGCCCTGTTCCTTGAGCCTCACGAGGGCCGGGGCCAGGACGTCGCGATGATGTTCGTAAGCCACCGGATTGACGGCGTGGAAATGGAAGATGTCCACGTAGTCGAGGCCGAGCCGCTTCAGTCCCGCGTCCACGCGGCGCGCCACCGTTTCTGCGCTATCGCCTGCCTTGAAGATCGCCTTGGTCGAGATCACCAGCCTGTCGCGGTCGTAACAGCGGGCAGCGGCGCCGACGATCTCCTCGGTTCCATAGGCCTCCGCCGTGTCGAGGAAATTGACGCCGAGGTCGACCGCCGTTCGCACGACGGCGACGCACTCGTCGAAGCTGGCGCCGCGGCCGAGGCCCAGGCGGCTGTTGCCGCCGCACCCGAGTCCGGCGACGCTTACATTGAGGCCGGTATTCCCGAGAGGTCGATAATCCACGGGCTAACGCGCCATGCCCGTCGCCCCGTCCGGCACGTCATAGAAGGCCAGGGTCATCGCGACGCTGGTGTAATGGCCCATCAAGGTGACGACGTCGGTGATCCCGACGTGGCCGAGCGCCTTCACGGCGCGGTCGTGGAGGCCGCGCGATACCCACCGCGCGTTGGAGAGAACGATCGCCATCTCGTAGACGACCTGTTCGCGCTCGTCGTCAAAGACGGTTGGCATCCCGCCGAGAATCGCCTCGACCTTGGCGGCCGGCAGCCCGGCCTGTTTTGCGATCCGCTCGTGCGCAGCCGTCGGATAGGCCGAGTGCCAGCGGCTGGTGATGACGCAGACGGCAATCTCGCGTTCGCGTTCGGTCAGGGAGTAGTGGCCCGGCTGGAAATGCGCGCCGAACGGGCCGGCGACTTTCGCGAGCTTGGGATTGTGCACCCAGATCTTCGTCGGGCCCGGCAAGCGGCCGCGCGCCTCGATCATCGCCTTGTAACCCTCCTGTTGCTCCGGAGTCATGCGGTCGTACGGGATTTCGGCGTAGCGGCCGAAGGTCGGGGTTTCGGACA
>JBEPUH010000064.1:0-13445 GCA_041691635.1 Hyphomicrobiales bacterium | reverse complement strand
CGCCACCGAAGCTTTGCGCGGCGTCGGCGATCAGCAGCAGGCCGTTGGTGTCGCAGAAGGCATTGAGCGCATCGTAGTCGGCGGCGAGGCCGAACAGGTCGACGGCGATCACCGCGCGCGGCTTCAGCCCCTTGGCCCTGATCGCGGCCAAGGCGGCGTCGAGCTTGCCCACGTCAATGTTGAAGTCGGCGGCATGCACATCGACGAACACCGGCGTGGCGCCGACCAGGGCCACCGCCTCCGCCGTCGCCGTGAAGGTGAAGTCGGGCACGATCACCGCGTCCCCGGGACCGATCTTCTTGGCCATCAGCACGAGCTGGATGGCGTCGGTGCCGTTGCCGCACGTTACCGCGAAGCGCGCGCCGCAGTGGGCCGCCAGTTTCACCTCGAACGCGGCCACTTCGGGCCCGTGGATGTAGGTTCCGTGGGCCAGCACCTTGGCCATCGCCTCGCCGATCTCGCGGGAGATGCGCCGCTGTTGGGCAGCCAGATCGATGAAGGCAATGGGCTGGCTCACGCGACGGCTTCCTTCCGGAGTATTTCCTCGAGCTGGCCGGGCGCCACCTCGCGATAGCGCCGGCCCTCACGCGGGCAGACGAGATCCTTGCCCAGGCGCTCGCCGGAGTGGCTGACCCAGCCGATCCGGCGCGCCGGCACGCCGGCCATCAGGGCGAAGGGCGGGACGTCCTTGGTGACGACGGCGCCGGCGGCGATGAAGCTGTATTCGCCCAGAGTGCTGCCGCAGACGATGGTGGCGTTGGCGCCGATCGTGGCGCCGCGCTTGACCAGCGTCGGCAGGAACTCGTTCTTGCGCTCGATCTCGGCGCGCGGCGTGAGCACGTTGGTGAAGACGCAGGAAGGTCCGCAGAACACGCCGTCTTCCAGGGTGACGCCGGGATAGATGCTGACGTTATTTTGCAGCTTGCAGCGGTCGCCGACCCGGACGTCGGGACCGATCATGACGTTCTGGCCGATGTTGCAGTTCTCGCCGATCACCGTGTTCTTCAGCACGTGCGTGAAGTGCCAGATGCGCGTGCCCTTGCCGATCGTGGCGCCGTCGTCGATCGCAGCCAGCGGATGGGCGAAATAACCGAGTCCGCCGGGAGCCGCCACCGCCGGTGCGCCCGTGACATCCTCCAGCCGCACCGACTTCTTGCCTTCGAGCGAGCGCTGGCCCGCTTCGAGCACGGCCAGCACTGACAGGCCTTCCCGCCCGTCCGTGCGCACCTTGGTTCCGTTGGCGACCGCGTCGAGGAAGTGGCGGCATTCGTCGCGCAGCGGCTCAGACTCCCCGACCTCCACCGCCTCGCCCGCCGCCTTGCGCGGCTCGGGCCGGCCGTCGATCCAGTCGATCGAATGGCGGTACAGCGTCAGCTTGTCCTTCCACGGCAGGCCGTCGTCGAACACCGCCATGGCCTTGTCGCCGATGACGACCAGCTTCTGCTCCTTGAACGGATGCAGCCACGAGACGTAGACGTGGGCGCCGATGCCGCTAGCGAAGCGCAGGTGCATGATCGTCGTGTCGACGATCGTCGGATGGAGGTGGTAGGAGCCCTCGGTGTGGATGCTCTCGGGTGCTTCGCCGGCCAGCGACAGGATCATCGAGATGTCATGGGGCGCGAAGCTCCAGATGATGTTCTCCTCGCGCCGCACCTTTCCGAGGTTCAGCCGGTTCGAATACATGTGGCGGATGCGCCCCAGGACGCCATCGCGCACCAGGCCGCGCATCTTGATGAAGACCGGATGGTACTGCAGTAGATGGCCGACCATAAGGGTGAGCCCGCGACGCTCGGCTTCGGCGGCGAGCTTGGCGCCCTCGGCGTAGCGCAGCGCCAGCGGCTTCTCGACGAAGACGTGCTTGCCCGCGTCGAGTGCCTGCTTCACCAGCCGGTCATGACTCTCGGCTGGCGTGGCGATGGCCACGGCATCGATCTCCGGACTGGCCAGCGCCTGCTCCCAGGTGAGCACGGGCACCTTATACTTGCCGGAGAAGGAAGCAGCGACCTCGGGGCGCTCATCGACGACGCCCGCCAAGGCGTCCAATGCAGCGAAGTTCCGGACGAGATTGGCACCCCAATAGCCACAGCCGGCGACAGCAACGCGCGGCACGCTCGTGACCTTTGCCATCTTGAGGAAAGTCCTATTTTCCGCTGTTTCCGCAGCCCATAACCCCAGCCGGCGCAGTTATCGAGTCAAAGGCTCGGCCGGTCAAGCAGACGCTGCAAATTGCCTCGCCGACGAGGTCTCTGAGCCCGCTCTGCCCGGGCTTTTCGTGCTAGCGTGCCGCAGATCTCGGCGGCAGGACCCACGAATAATGGACAGGCGTATCTCAGTCATCGGCCTCGGCTATGTCGGCCTTCCCGTGGCCGCCACCTTCGCCCGGGCCGGGCATCCGGTCGTTGCCTTCGACATCGACGCCCGTCGCATCGGCGAGCTACGCGCCGGCCGCGATCGAACCGGCGAGGTCGAAGCGGCCGGACTGAAGGCGAAGGGACTCAAATTCACCACCGACGCCCACGATCTCGCCGCCGCCGACTTCCATATCGTCACCGTCCCCACCCCGATCGACGCCAGCAAGCAGCCCGACCTCGAGCCGCTACGCCGGGCGTCGGCCACCCTGGGTCGCATCCTCAAGAAGGGCGACATCGTCGTCTACGAATCGACGGTCTATCCCGGCGTCACCGAGGACGTCTGCGTGCCGATCCTGGAGACAGTGTCCGGCCTCAAGTGGAAGACCGATTTCAACGTCGGCTATTCACCCGAGCGCATCAATCCCGGCGACAAGGAGCGGCGCTTCGACAATATCCTGAAGATCGTCTCGGCCGACACGCCGCAGGCGCTCGAGGTCGTCGACGCCGTGTACAGGAGCGTGGTGACCGCGGGCACCCACCGCGCCCAGTCGATCAAGGTCGCCGAGTTCGCCAAGGTGCTGGAGAACACTCAGCGCGACGTCAACATCGCGCTGATCAACGAGATCGCGCTGATCTGCGACCGGCTGGGCATGGACACACAGGACGTGCTGGGCGCCGCCGGCACCAAGTGGAACTTCCTGCCGTTTCGTCCCGGCCTGGTGGGCGGCCACTGCATCGGCGTCGACCCCTTCTACATCGCCCACAAGGCCGAGGAGCTGGGCTACCACCCGCACGTCATCCACTCAGGCCGCCGCGTCAACGACGGCATGGGCGTCCACGTCGCCAACCGAGTGGCGCGCAGCCTGATGCGCCGCCCCAGCGACGGCCGGCCGGTCGTCACCGTGCTCGGCGTCACCTTCAAGGAGAACGTGCCCGACATTCGCAACACGCGCGTCGTCGACATCGTGCGCGAGCTCGAAGATTTCGGCATCGCCGTCCAGCTCCACGACCCGCAGGCCGACGGCAACCTGCTGCACGAGGAATACGGCCTCAGCCTGACGCCGCTCGACGGGCTGCAGCCAGCCGACGCGGTCGTCGTCGCCGTGGCCCACCGCCCCTATCGCGACGGTGGCTGGAAGATGGTGCAGCCACTGCTGAAGGCCGCCGGCGGCTTCGTGGCCGACGTCCCGGGCCTGCTCGACCGGGCAAGCGTCCCGGCCGGCGTCACCCTATGGCGGCTCTAGTGGCGGCTCTGGTGGCGGCTCTGGCGCCTACATCGGCGGCGCGATGCCGTCCTTGCCGACCAAGAGGCGCGACGTGCTGTAGGTCCCGTCGGCTGCCTTGAGCGCGCCGGTGAAGACCTTGGCGCCGACTTTCGCATCTTCCTTCGTGCCCGGCAGGAAGGTGACGATCGGCGTGCCGGGCTTCACCTTGATGGTCTGGGTGCCGCTCGCGCCCTGCTTGTCCTTGTAGTCGAGCTTCAGCGTCTGGCCGTCGCCGCCGGCGGCAACCGTCGCCACCGTGGCGTTGGTCATCATGCTCTGGGGCTGGAGATCCCACGGGTAGTGGCCCTCGTTGCTGCCGCGGGCGGCTTCCGGAAACACCAGCACCTCGAGCGCCGTGCGATCGGCGTCACTGCCGGTCGAGGCGATGCCCACGAAGCTGCCCTGCTTGATTTCGGAGGCGGAAATGCTGGCGACCTGGCCCACGCCCCAATTGTCGTTCAGGGCGACGGTCACCGGCGTGCCCTCGCGCGTGGCGATGGTTACGGTCTTGCCGTCGATCGCCGAGATGGTACCGCGCAGGCGGGTGGGCGTGCCCTGGGCCATGGCCGCAGACGCTGTGAACAACGCAAGCGACGCAACGGCAAGACTGGTAGACACCAGACCGGCAAACAGGCGAATGGACGCCATGGCTTCCTCCCTTGGTAATGGGCCCGGACCATGGCATGGCGGCCCTGCCCCGGCCGCTTACGATTGCGTGAGGAGGCGCTCCTAGGGCTGCTCGGCCTCGAGGTAGAGGCTCTCGATCTCGCGCTCGCGGAGATCGAGCTCGCCCGGATCGATCAGCCGGCGGGTCTGTCCCGGCGGCAGGACCTCCATTGCGAGGAAGCCGCAGCCCGCGGACAGCCAGCAGGGGTAGGCCCCGATGCGGCCGACATCGCCCAAGCGCGGTGTCGTCCGGAGTCAGTCTCGGAGCTTTGCGCAATAAGCGGAGTATGGCACCCCCATCCGGGGCTTCATCAGCTGACCCGTCGGCCCGATCTCAGTCGGGAGCGCCTTCGCGACGGTCACCGAACTCGGAAGCCGCCGGCGCAAGCGCGCGCACGCCATTTTGGCTTTGGGCGTCTCGGCGGTCCGCGCTTCCTTCGTCCCGCTGCTTCAGGGCGTTGGCGGCCAGAAGTACTGCGGCGAGGCAGGCGGACACCATGAGGCCGAAGCGCAAGAACCCCCACAACACTGACCAACGCCCTCTGTCTCGAAGTATGTCCATTGCCCCACCCTGTTCATTCATTCATTTTGCGATTGTATAGCACACCCGTTCCGAGGCTTCCCCGGACCGTGGCCTCAACGGTCAGATCACCCCGAAGACCGAGAAGGACCGCTCGATGTCGGGGCGGGCGGCGCGGGCCGCCGCGCGATCGGCCTCGCCGCTCATGTCGCCGCTCCTCACCTTGGCCAGGCCCCGGCCATACAGCGCATGCGGCGAGTTGGGATCGAGCTTCAAGGCCGTGTTGTAGTCGGCGAGCGCCTGGTCGGTCCGGCCGAGCTTCAGGTCGACGAAGCCGCGGATGTTGTAAAGGTTCACCGCATTGGAATTGAGCGCGATCGCCTTGTCGCAGTCGGCCATCGCCGCGACGGGATCGCGGCCCATCACGATCCGCGTCAGGCAGAGATTGGCGAAGGCGGCCTCCATCTTGCCGTCGAGGTCGACGGCCGCCGTGTAATCGGCCAGAGCCTTGTCGAACAGGCCGAGTGCGAAATAGGCGACGCCCCTGTTGTAGTGGGCGAGCGCGTCGTTGTCGTTGTCGAGCAGCGCCATGGAAGTGGTGAGATCCTCGATCGCCTTGCGGTTCTCGCCGTTCATCTGACGGATCGCAGCTCGATCGGTCAGCGCGTCGGCGTTCCTCGGATCGATCGACAAAGCCTTGTCGTAGTCGGCGCCCGCCCGCAGGTTCTTGCCCTGGTGGCCGTAGGCCACGCCGCGCATGACATAGGCATCGGCGTTGGCCGGCGATAGCGCGATCGCCTTGTTGAGGTCGGCGAGGGAGCGGGCATATTCGCCGGTCTTGCCGTAGGCATTGCCGCGCTCCATGAACGCCAGCGTATTGTCCGGCGACAGGCGGATCGCCGAGTCGAAGTCGGCGATCGCCTCGCCGTAGCGCCCGAGCGACGATAGCACCCTGCCGCGATTGACGAAGGCGCGGATCTCGTGCGGATCGCGCTGGATCACCTGGCCGTAGTCGACCATCGCCCGCTCGATGTTGCCCAGGCCCTGCAGCGCGAGCGCGCGCTGGAAGAGATCGGCCGGCAGCGCGACCTCGGGATCGATCAACTTGTCCAAGAGACGCAGCGCAGTGTCGTAGTCGGCGGTCGCCAACTCTTTCTTGTCGAGATCGACGTAGGCCTGCGCCCGCCGCAGATGCGCCGTGGCGATGACGCGATCGTCGAGACCGGCCGAGCGCAGGAACTCACCGCAGGCGATGACCGTCCGCGCGGGATCGTAGTCGACGTCCTTAATGCACACGTTGCGCAGCGCCGTCGGCGACAAGGTCGCCACGTCAGGCGTCTGTGCGACAGCGAACTGAACTCCGCCGGCGACGATGCCGATCGAATACACACATCCAAGCATCGTGGCCTTGAACGAACGATGAACCCCCATAGCGAACCCTGTCTTTCCCTGTGTGCACCTCGTTGAAGCGGGTGCAGGTGGAAAGAACGGATGCCGCAGCGTCCATGTTCCGAAAATGCATATCTTAATTCGGCGGGAACTCGCGCTCCCCCGGTGGATCCGCTGCGGCGCGTGCGCGGGTACCCGGGAATCGCTTGCGACTGAGGCAGTACGCGCGCCGAAGGCGAGCCGGGCGCCGCTTCTAAGGCCGCTCGGCCTCGAGGTAGAGGCTCTCGATCTCGCGCTCCCGGAGATCGAGCTCACCCGGATCGGTCAGGCGGGTCTGTCCCGCCGGCAGGACCTCCACCACTCGGAAGCCGCAGCCCTCGACCAGCCGGCTGAGCGACGAGCCGTCGTACATCCAGTGATGGCCGCGCCCTCCGGTCAGCAGGCGGTGCAGCCGGCCGACGACGCCGCGCGGCTTGTCGACATCGAACTGGAGCTGGGCGATGAAGTGATCGGCGTTCCCCTTCTCCATGTACTCGAGAATGCTCCACCGCAGGTTCGGCACCGACAGGCGCAGGACGCCGCCCGGCTTCAGCACCCGCAGGCACTCGGCCAGGAACAGTTCGGCTTCATGGCGGTCGAGATGCTCGATCATGTGCGACGAGTAGACGACGTCGACCGACCTGTCGGCATGCGGGATCCGCCCGGAGCCGTCGGCGTGCCGGATGCCCAGCCGCCGGCAGCGGGCGATGAATTCGACGTTGCCGTCGTCGATGATGCCGACCCACCGGAGCAGCCGGGTCAGCAGTGGCGAGCGCGCCAGCCACACTGCCGGCGAATTGTCGTAGTTGATCCAGCCCGGAGTCGGCGCGTCGCCGCAGCCGATGTTGAGACGAACCGCCATCGCCTCACCCGTCCAGGGTCGAGAGGAAGCGCCGTTCGGTCTCGTGCAGCACCAGGCACGTCAGCCGGCCGCTGACGAAGGCACCGGTGTCGAGATTGATGCGGTGCGTGCGGTCCTGCGGCTCGTCGACGATGGTGTGGCCATGGACGACGACGCGCCCGGGCAGCGGGATGCGGCTGCGCAGGAAGTCGTCACGGATCCACATCATGTCGCCGGGCGTCTGCTTCTCGAGCGAAATACCGGGACGGACGCCGGCGTGGACGAAGACGTAGTCGCCGATCTCGTGCCGGAAGGTGCAGCGCCGGAAGAAGTCGAGGTGGGTTCTCGGCACGGCGGCGGCCAGCGCCTGGCGCAGTTCGATCACCTGTGCGCCGTTGCTGGGCAGCGTGCGCAGGGGAACGCCGTACGACAACAGCGTTTCGAGGCCGCCGAACGTCAGCCAGTCGAGCCCGTCGCTGATACCGTCGAGGAAGGACAGCATCGCTTCTTCGTGGTTGCCCATGAGGCGGATCGTGGTGAGGCCCGCGATCGGCCCCTCCCCGATCGATCCGGCGAGCAGCCGGTCGACAACGCCCCGGCTGGCGGGACCGCGGTCGATGTAATCGCCCAGGAAGATCAGGGTGCGCGCGACGTCGGCCGGATACTGGCGGGCATCCTCCTCGATACGACGCAGCAGGTCGTCGAGCAGGTCGAGCCGACCGTGGATATCGCCCACGGCATAGACAGCCTGACCGGGCGGAATCTTGCCCGGCCGGGCGTTGGAAGTCCGCCGAAACCAGCGTCCAAACATGACCAGCCTGCGTTACCCCCGCTCGGGGGTGGCTTACTTGATGCCGGGGACGATGCGCTTCAGCTTGGCAAAGGCGCTGGGCTCAGTCTTCGGAGCACCACCGCCAGTGCCACCAGCGTTCCGGGAGCCTCCCACGCCATAGTAGCCGTGATAACGGGAGTAGTAGTCGCCGTAGTCGCCGTATTCGTAGAGGGCGTGCTTGGCCAGGTTGACCTTGTTGATGACGATGCCCACCCGATCGGTGACGTTGAGCAGCGCCGCAACCGCGGTCTTCACCACATCGCGTGGCGTGCGCGCCCAATGCACGATGAAGATCGTGTAGTCGGCGAGCTGCGAGATGATGCGCGCATCGGACACCGCCATGACCGGCGGGCTGTCGAGGATCACCAGGTCGTAGCGCTCGGAGAAGGTCGCGAGCGCGGCCTTCATGGCGTGCGACTCGAGGATCTCCGGAGCGTTCGGCGTGTTCGGGCTGGCGCAGATGTAATCGACGCCCGACATTGCCTGGCGCTGAATGCACTGGTCGATCGTCTTGGTTCCCATCAAGTACTCGTCGATCGTGCCGCCGCGGTCGTTGAGGCCGAGGGCGACCGCGAGCTTGGCCTGGCGCAGGTCGAGATCGACCAGTAGCACGCGACGCGACGCGTTCATCTTCGTCAGCAATCCGCCCAGCGCGGCCGCGAAGGTCGTCTTGCCCTCGCCCGGCGTCGACGAGGTGACCGCGATCACGCGCGCCGGTCGGTCGAGGTTGCTGAGACTGATCGCGGTAAAGACGGCGCGCATGGCCTCGGCGGCCGACGACGTCGTCTTGTCGAGAATCTGCCCGACAATGGACGCGCGCTGGCCGATCGTGTTGCGGACCAGCGGCACCATGCCGAGCACGGCGACGCCGGTTGCCTTCTCGACCTGCGAGGCCGAGCGGAAGACCCGGTCGAGTTTCTCGGCCGCGATGGCGCCGGCCATGCCGAGCAGGGAGCCGACGAGGAATGCCGCGAACAGGCCGGTCTTGTACTGCGGCGACGACGGCGCGCCCGACGGCCAGGCATAGGCCAGGATGCGCGCATCGGGACGCTGGATGTCCTGCTGCTCACGCAGTTCCTTGAAGCGGTTGAGGAAGCTCTCGTAGAGGGCGCGGTTGGACTGCGCCTCGCGCTCGAGCTGCTTCAGTTCGGCTTCGTACTGGCTGGTCGCGCCCGAAAGAACGGAGGCGCGATCGACCTGGGTCTTGAGTTCCTCTTCCTCGGATTTCGCCGCGTCGAGTTCGGCGCGGATCGCCAAGGTGATGCTCTGCGTCGCCTGCAAGAAACGCTGGCGAAGGGCGCCAAGTTCGGCAGTGGCCTGAGCCAGCTTCGGATAGGCCGGGCCGAACTGCGTCGACATCTCGGCGATCTTGCGGTTGAGCTCCGCTTCCTGGGTGCGCAACGAAGTGAGCGTGGCGTTGTTGGCGACTTCCGCGATGTTGGCGAGCTCGTTGGGATTGAGGCTCGCCTTGCTGAGCGCGACGAGACGGCTTTCCTTCTCGATGCGGGTCGTCTTGGCGACGATGTACTTGGCGTTGAGGGCGGTCAGGGTCTGCGCCGATACCGAACCCTCTGGGCTGCCCGCGAGTCCCTTGTCGCGGCGGTACGTGGCAACGGATTCCTCGGCGACCTGGAGGTTGCGCCGCAGTTCCGCGAGGCGCTCCTCGAGCCACTCAGTGGCCCGGCGGTTGGCCTCGTTCTTGTTGTCGACCTGGTCGGCCAGGTAGACCTCGGCGATGGCGTTGGCGATGCGCGCCGACATCGTGCCGTCGGTGCTCTCGACCGTCACCAGGATGACGAACGTGCGGCCCAGAAGGGTGACGCTGAGATGACCGGCGACCGTGCCGATCGCCGAGCGGCGGCCGGGATCGCTGTCTTCCACGCGCGCGGGCTTGGCCGGCGCGGCGGCCTGCTGCTGGGGCGGCGGCGCCGGCGCCAGCAGCGAGGAGATGCCCGAGTGCCACAGCTCGCGCACCGGCGCGAGAGCGGTGTCGAGGAAGCCCGGCGGACGCGTCCCGTTGAAGTCCGGATTGGACGCCAGGCCCAGGCGATCGACCACGCGGCCGATCAGGAACTCCGACTGGATGACCTCGAGCTCGCTCTGGATGGCGCCGATGTTCAGCGTGTCGACGCTGGACAGCGCCGCCTCGGTGCTGACGACCTTGAACGTGCGGGTGTCGAGCATGATACGCGACGACGCCTTGTACATCGGAGTCGCCTGCGCGATGACGAGCGCCATGAGCACGACGGCGATGAGGCCGGACCCGACGATCAGCGCCTTGCGCCGATTGAGCAGCCGCAGCCACTCCCACAGTTCGTTGGGTCCTTCGACCGGGCGTTGCGGCATTGTGCCGACGGAGTCGACGGCCGCAGAAATGCGATGAAGCCCCGTCTCTTCTCCCATTCGGTCGACTTTAGGTAGAGATCCCATTCCACACCATCCTACGACTACACAAGCCGCAACAATCTTCAGCCCTTAGCACCAATGCTTCACCCGTACGGCCCACCGGCCGGCACGGATGCGAAATCGATTTCGGACAGTTGCGGCCCCAAACCGCCCTGCCCGAGGCCAACGTCGCCTAGAACCACCTCTCCGGCACGCGGATCACATCGCCCGGTTCGACGAGCGTGTCTTCCGTCACGTACTCCTCCTCGGACGACTCCGCGAAAAAGCGCTTGATGGTGACGTTGTTCCTGGACGCACGACGGGTAAACCCGCCGGCCAACGCCACCGCCTGGATCACCCTGAGGCACGAGACATACGGGAACGAGCCTTGCCGGCCGACTTCACCGATCAGGTAGAACGGCCGCGTGCTGACCAGCTCGACGCTGAGCACGCTCGAACTCGTGAAGTAACGCGCCTCGCGATAGCGCTGCATCAGCCTCGCTTCGAGATCGCCAACCGACAGGCCGACCACCGGCACCGGACCGAGGCGACGGGCGGTAATCGCGCCGCTCGAATTGACCTCGTAGTCGCTCGAGATATCTGGATCGGACGGCACGATGACACGAACCTTGTCGCCGGCACCCAGCCTGTAAGCCCCGCTGCCGCCCTTCTTGCAGTCGTTCACCGGCGCATTGGGCGGACCGTTCGCAGGCGGTGCGGTCGCGAAGGCTACGACTTCGCGCGCCGGCGGAATTGGCAACTGCGTGACGCCGGTCGTGTCCCTCGGGCCACAGCCGGCCAAGCCGAGCGCGAAGACCACGACGACAGCCGCCAGGGCCGAGTTCCGGAATTTCGGGGACTCGCTCATACGAGGAAAGCCTTTCTTGATACTCCGCACATCGTCACCGCTTTGCAGACAGTCGAACTGAGAAAAGTTGGCGATTGTACGACGGGCCGGCGGTCGCATCGGTCGACGAGCCCGAAGTATACTCGAATACCGGACCGATCGAGACCTGCGGTCTGAATGCATAGAGGAAGCCCAAAGCGCCGCGCATGAACGTATCGGTTCGCGGTACGCCACCCGTCGGCCCATCGATCGGATTGTATTCGGCCATACCGTAGGAAACTCCGCCGATCATCGTCCATTCGGGCTGGATCTCGTAGCTGAAATCCATGCCGAGGGTCGTCGTGGTGGTGTTGCGGTAGGCCGACAGCGCCGTTTCCGAGATCGCGCGCGAGAGCGACGGCCGCAAGGTCAGAAACGGAATGCCGTCCCAGCTGCCGCCAATATTGAAGGTGAGGTCGGACGTCGTGCCGAGGCCACCCTCCGAAGAGTTGGTCGTGTAGCCCACCGCCCCTGCCAGCGAACTCGTCGGATTGATGCGCCACGAGCCACCGACATTCATTCCCACCGCCGTAGAATTTCGATTCTGCCCGACCGAATCGACGGCTTGATCGTACTTTGTCTGCGTAAAGGACGGACCGATCGACAGGGTGATGTCGTCGGAAAACTCGTAAGAAAAGTAGAAATGCTCGTCGTACGTCATTCGATTACGACTCTGGGCATCGAGGCCCACCGAGGTAATGGTGCTGAAATCCGTGAACCAAGAACGCGTTGCCGAAGCCGCCGCTTCCACCGCGAACCGGTTGAACTGCTTGCGCGTCGAGAGTGTTATCGGAATCGACTCGTCGACCGTCGGCGCCTGCGCGAAAGCGACGTTCGGCGTGCCGAGAGCTTCTGTCGCGCGCCGATATCCGGCCGAATAGGTGAGCGTCCAATCTTCCCGAATATCGATCCGGCCATCGACGATCATGAAATAGTTCTGATAATTTTGCGTCGGTGCACTTTGATAGTAGCCGAAGCCGCCACCCATCAGGAAATTCAACGAATGGTTCAACCACTCCGAGCGCAACGCAAGGGAGGGGTTTATCACCGTCAAGAGCGATGGCGTGGTGCCGCCCGAGGCGTTCTGCGCGAACGCGTTGCTGTCGTAGCTCGTCGTGATATCGATCCCGGGATAAAGGCGGAACGATCCCATGGTAATTCCGAGCTCGTCGCCCCCGGGCGCGCCTCCTGCGCCAACGCTTCCCGTTCTACCGCCGACCAGGCCAGCGCCTCCAAGCGTGTCGCTAAGGCCAGGAATGAGCTGGAGCGACGGGTTCTGCACTGTCGTGCCGGGTGGCAGTGGAATAGGCCGCGGCGCCGTCACCGTCGGAACCGAGGTCGTTGCGTCGGGAGTGCCGCTCAGCACGCCGCCAGCGTCGTTTGACGTCGACGATGAAGAAGTCGTGTCGCCCGGCCGGGTCGTCTGATCGCCGGTCGTGCCCGTCGGCGCCGTGGGGCCAATGGTGACGCCCGGCAGGGCAGCGCCGGCCTGCGCCAACGCCAGCGAGGCGGAGCATGTCAACAAAGCCCAACCCAGCAGCGGCGACCATATAAACTGTACGCGACTCATACTAATCGTCATAGGCGTTGAGGGCCATCCCGGTACGAGCGGCATCGTCGGTTGAGCAAAGGTCTGCACGGGCTCAGGCGACTAACTGCCGCTGACGACGACGACCGGCGGCGTCGGCGGTGGGATGTAACAGGCGCCGCACGCCTGCGGCGGCGGGGGCGGCGCGCTCGGTGGAAGGAAAACTGGCGGCACCGGCGGCGCCGGAGGCGCCGGCGGCGTGATCGGCGGACCGCCGGTCGGCGGCTCTGGCGGCGCCGGCGGAGGCGACGGCGGAGCCGGCGGTGTGGGCGGCGTGATCTCGGGCGGCAGCGCAGGCGGCGGCGCCAGCGGAATCGGCGTCGGCAGCGAGACGAGCTGAAGCGGCGGCGCGGACGGCGGGGGCGTCGGGAGGTTGATGTTCACCGGCCCGGTAACCGTGGTCGGGCCACCGGCGATGAGCGGATTCGCACCCTGGAGCGGGCCGACGCCGGCGAGCGGGCCGTTACCACCCTGAAGCGGACCGGCACCGAGAAGCGGACCGGCACCCTGAAGCGGACCGGCACCGAGAAGCGGGCCGGCGCCCTGAAGTGGACCGGCACCGAGCAGCGGGCCGGCGCCTTGAAGCGGACCGGCACCCTGAAGCGGGCCGGCGCCTTGAAGCGGACCAGCGCCTTGAAGCGGACCAGCGCCTTGAAGCGGACCAGCACCCTGCAGCGGGCCAC
>JBEPUH010000063.1:0-13826 GCA_041691635.1 Hyphomicrobiales bacterium | reverse complement strand
CTCGTAGGGGTTCATGCCGGTCTCGCGCATCGGCACCTTGTCGAGCGCCATCTCGAGGCCGAGGCCGCCCTTGGCCGCCATCTCGAACGACGACGAGGTGAGGCCGGCCGCGCCCATGTCCTGGATGGCCACGATCGCGTCGGTCGCCATCAGCTCGAGGCAGGCCTCGAGCAACAGCTTCTCGACGAACGGATCGCCGACCTGCACGGTCGGGCGCTTGCTCTCGCTGTCTTCGTTGAATTCGGTCGACGACATGGTGGCGCCGTGGATGCCGTCGCGGCCGGTCTTGGAGCCGACATAGACCATCGGATTGCCGAGCCCCGCGGCGGCCGCATAGAAAATCTTGTCGGTCGGCGCGATGCCCACCGTCATGGCGTTGACTAGGATATTGCCGTTGTAGGCGGCATGGAAATTGGTCTCGCCGCCCACGGTGGGAATGCCCATGCAGTTGCCGTAGCCGCCGATGCCGGCCACCACGCCCGACACGAGATGCCGGGTCTTGGGGTGCGAGGGATCGCCGAAGCGCAGCGCGTTGAGGTTGGCCACCGGCCGCGCACCCATGGTGAAGACGTCGCGCATGATGCCGCCCACGCCTGTCGCCGCGCCTTGATAAGGCTCGATGTAGGACGGGTGGTTGTGGCTCTCCATCTTGAAGATGGCGGCCTGGCCGTCGCCGATGTCGATGACGCCGGCGTTCTCGCCCGGGCCCTGGATCACCCACGGCGCCTTGGTCGGCAGCTTCTTCAGCCACACTTTCGAGGATTTGTACGAGCAGTGCTCGCTCCACATCGCCGAGAAGATGCCGAGCTCGACCATCGTGGGGTCGCGACCCATGATCTTGAGCAGGCGCTGGTATTCGTCGGGCGCCAGCCCATGCTCGGCCACGACCTGGGGCGTGATCGCGGGCTCGTTCGGCAGCTTGACCGGCGGGGTCTTTTCGACAGCGATCGTCACGTTAGCGCCTCAACAATGCCCTCGAACAACGCCCTGCCGTCGGTGCCGCCGAACATCGACTCGGTGGCGTTCTCGGGATGCGGCATCAACCCCATCACCGTCTTGGTCTCGTTGAAGACGCCGGCGATGTTGCGGATCGAGCCGTTGGGATTTGCTGATTTACCGAGGGGGCCGTCGACCGTGCCGTCAGCGGCGCAGTAGCGGAAGGCGATCTGGCCGCGATCCTCGAGCCGCTTCAGCGTGTCGTCGTCGGCGAAGTAATTGCCCTCGGCATGGGCCACCGGGACCTTGATCACCTGGCCCGCCTGGTAGCGGTTGGTGAACAGGCTCTGGCTGGTCTCGACCTTGAGGTGCACGTCGGCGCAGACGAACTTGAGGTGCGAGTTGCGCATCAGCGTGCCCGGCAGCAAGCCCGCCTCGGTCACGATCTGGAAACCGTTGCAGATGCCCAGCACCGGCACGCCCTGGGCGGCGCGCTTCTTGACCTCGGCCATCACCGGCGACCGCGCCGCCATTGCGCCGCAGCGCAGGTAGTCGCCGTAGGAGAAGCCGCCCGGCACGACGATCAGGTCAGTCTTCTCGAAGTCGCCATCGCCGTGCCACACCATCTGCGGCCGCCGGCCGGTCACCAGCTCGATCGCCTGGGCGACGTCTCCTTCACGGTTGGAGCCGGGGAAGACGAGGATCGCTGCTTTCATCAGCCGACTAGCTCAATCGAGAAGTTCTCGATCACCGTGTTGGCCAGCAGCTTCCTGCACATCTCCTCGAGGCGCGCCTTGGCCTTGGCCTTGTCGGTCTCGGCCAGCTCGAGCTCGATGTACTTGCCTTGGCGGACGTCGCCGACCTCGGGGAAGCCCAGGCGGTTGAGCGAGTGGCCGATGGCCTTGCCTTGGGGGTCGAGCACGCCGTTCTTCAGCGTCACGTGAACTCTGGCTTTCATGTCGCCTCTTTACTGCAAGGTGCTGGGGCCGCGGATGTCGCCGGGGCCCTGGTCGATCAGGATGCCGAGCCGCCGCGCCACCTCCTGGTAGGCCTCCTCGACCTTGCCGAGATCGCGGCGGAAGCGATCCTTGTCCATCTTCTCGTTGGTGCGGAGATCCCACAGGCGGCACGAGTCGGGGCTGATCTCGTCGGCAAGCACGATGCGGACCATCTCGTCCTCGTAGAGCCGGCCAAACTCGATCTTGAAGTCGATCAGCTTGATGCCGCAGCCGAGGAACAGGCCGAACAGGAAGTCGTTCACCCGCAAGGTCAGGGCCACGATATCGTCGAGGTCCTGGGGCGTCGCCCAGCCGAAGGCGGTGATGTGCTCTTCGGTGACCATCGGGTCGCCGAGCTCGTCGTTCTTGTAGAAGAACTCCATGATCGAGCGCGGCAGCTGGGTGCCTTCTTCCACGCCAAAGCGCTTGGCAAAGGAGCCGGCCGCGACGTTGCGCACCACCACCTCGAGCGGGATGATCTCGAGCTGGCGGATGAGCTGCTCGCGCATGTTGAGGCGGCGGATGAAATGGGTCGGCACGCCGATCTCGCCGAGCTTGGTCATCAGGAACTCGGAGATGCGGTTGTTGATCACGCCCTTGCCGGTGATCGTGCCCTTCTTGGTGTTGTTGAAGGCGGTCGCGTCGTCCTTGAAGTGCTGGACGATGGTCCCGGGCTCTGGCCCCTCGAACAAGGTCTTGGCCTTGCCCTCGTAGATGCGGCGGCGGCGGGACATATATTACTCCTGTGCAGACGGCCGCGGCCGCCCACCCCATTCAGCCGGGATATCCGGCCGGAATATGGCGGAAGTCCCATGCGCCGGGGTTGGGGAAAAATCCATTGAAAAAGGTGACGCGGCAGTCATATTCGAAGCTCAACCGGAGGCTCCAGATGGCCCAACAGATCACATACGACAAGGCCTATGACGCCGTCGCCCCGGGAGACTTTCCGGCGATGCTGGAAGTGCCCCGTTATGGCCGGCGCAGCAATGCCTTCGACGCCATCATTTCGGCGACCCACGACCATTTCTGGGACCCGCTGGACGTCAATTACATCGACTACGACCTGCCGTTCGACATTGCCCGCCAGCCGATCATGCCGCTCGACAACATCCTCGAACTGCGCAGCGCCGTGGCCGACAAGCTCGATGACGGCCAGAAGATCGCGCTGGCCAACGATGTCACTCACTGGTCGATCTCCAATCTCCTGCACGGCGAGCAGGGCGCGTTGTCGCTGTCGGCCAGCCTGTGCCACATCCTGGTCGATCCGGGTGCCCAGGAATACGCCGCCAACCAGGCCCGCGAGGAAGCCCGACACGTCACCGGCTTCACGCGTTACATCGCCAAGCGCTGGGGCGCGCCGCTGCCCGTCGGCAAGACCATCGCGTCCGTCCTCAGCGATTTGGTGAGCACGCCCGAGGTTTACAAGAAGATCGTCGGCATGCAGATGCTGATCGAGGGCATCGCCATGGGCGCTTTCGCCACCTTCAACGCCAAGACCAACGATCCCGTGCTGCGCCGGCTGGTGCAACTGGTGATGAGCGACGAGGCCTTCCACCACCGCTTCGGCCGTCTGTGGGCCGCCAAGACCATCAAGCACCTGAGCGAGGAAGAGCACCGCAAGGTCGAGGATTGGACGGCGCAGACCTTTCAGATGCTGCTGTTCAACCTGATCAACGCCGAGCAGAAGCAGGTGATCTACGCCAAGTACGGCCTGAACTGGGAATGGGTGCGCGACTCGATGAAGGAGGTCTTCGGCGACGAGGACCGCCGCGCCCAGCTCAAGGACAGCACCAACATCTTCCGTGTGCTGATCAAGACGCTGCTCCATGCCGGCATCATCACCAAGCGCACCGCGCCGCTCTACGCCGTGTGGGTCGACATGAAGGAACTCGAGGCCGAGGGCGACGGCATCCCGGGCGATATCGTCGCCGACGAGATGCTCATCACCTTGCGCGAGATCAACGCTCGCCGCCGCCGCATCGGCAGCAAGGACGTCGCCGCCGCCGCGTCCTAGCGGGACCGCGGCGTAGGGCTCCGCCCCGCCGCTCGGCTACCCTGTCATCCCGAGCGTAGCGAGGGATTCTTAACTGCTGCCGCGCAAAGATCCCTCGCGATGCTCGGGGTGACAATGTGCGTGGAGGGCTAAGGCTTCTTTGCCAGCACGAAGGCCGAGAGGCCGGCGATGCGGTTGATCGGAAAGAGCGGGAGTTCGGCCGCGCAGGCGAGCGTCAGTAGGCCGTTGGTGAACGCGCCCTGTTTGCTCAAGCTGCTCTTGGATTCGACCGAGCGGGTGGCGAGGCGAACGGCGGCCGCCAGGGGAAAGACCAGGCCGAAGTAATAGGCGCCATGCACGACCTCGAGGCCGGCATCGGTCATCGTCTGCTCGATCTCGGCGAGACGGTAGCGGCGCTTGTGCTCCAGAAAGACGTCGTGGCCGCTCCACAGGAACTGGAAGGCCGGCACCGTCACCAGGAAATGTGCGCCGCTCGGTACCTTGTCGGCGTAGAGCCTGACCAGGCCGCGATCGTCGTCGACATGCTCCAGCACGTCCATCATCAGCACGAGGTCGCAATCGGTCGGTCCGGTGTCGCGGCGGTAGAGCACCGGCTTGCCGGCGACGCTGTCGTCGCGGTCGGCGGGATAGCCGATGTCGACGCAGAGGGCGGACTGCGCGCCTCCCTCGGCCAGCAGGTGGCGCGAGAAGAAGCCCGAGCCCGCGCCGACGTCGAGCAGGCGCTTGGGGGCGAGGCGGCCGACGGCGCGGCGCAGCGCGGCGGCCTTGGAACGGTAGTACCAGTGGCGGCCGATGTCGGCGCCCAGGATGTCTTCTTCCTTAAGATCCATCAGCTGTTCGGAGGACGGGCTTCGCCTTCCTCGTAGATGCCTTCGACGACGTAGATCGGCCGGCCCTTCACCTCGAGGAAGAGGCGGCCGAGATATTCGCCGATGACGCCGATCGAGACGAGCTGGATGGCGCCCATCAGCAGTACGACGACCAGTAGCGAGGCGTAACCCGGCGTGTCGATGCCGAACAGCAGCACGCGGCCCAGGATGAAGAGCGCATAGAGCACGGCCACGATCGCGATCGCCACGCCGCCGTAGAACGACGCGCGCAGCGGCACGGTCGAGAAGCTCACCACGCCGTCGAGCGCGAAGTTCCAGAGCCGCCACAGGTTGAACTTGCTGGCGCCCGCGGCGCGGGCCGGCCGCTCGTAGGGCACGCCGACCGCGTTGAAGCCGACCCAGGCGAACAGGCCCTTCATGAAGCGGTTGCGCTCGGGCAGGCGGCGCAGCACCTCGACGGCGCGGCGGTCGACCAGGCGGAAGTCGCCGACGTTGGCCGGGATGCGCACTGGCGACATCGAGTTGAAGGCCCAGTAGAACCAGCTTGCCGAGACGCGCTTGGCCGCCGTGTCGGCATTGCGCGCGCTGCGCACGCCGTAGACGATGTCGTAGCCCTCGCGCCAGTGCTCGATGAACGGCTTGAACAGGCCGGGCGGGTCCTGCAGGTCGATGTCCATCGGGATCAGCATGTCGCCGCGGGCGTGGTCGATGCCGGCGGTGAGGGCGGCTTCCTTGCCGAAGTTGCGCGACAGGTTCACGACCTTGATCCGCGGGTCGTGGGCGCTGCGGTCGAGAAGCTGGGCCAGCGTGTCGTCGCGCGAGCCGTCGTTCACGAACACGATCTCGAAGCGCAGGCCCGCGCCGTCGAGGCAGGGTTCGACCGCGTCGAGGAACAGGCCGATCGACTCGGCTTCGTTGAACACCGGCACGACCAGCGACAGCAGGGGATCGGCCGGCCGGCGCGCCCGCTGGGCGGCGAGCTGGCGCTCGAGCGCCGAGGCCGATTTCGCGGGGGGTGAAAAGGTCGAGTCGGGCACGGCCGGCAGTTTACACCATTGGCGCTCAGGTAACGACCGTCACCGCGCCGTCGAGGGACATGATTCCGGTATCAACCGTAAGCTTGGGGTAGCGCTGGAAGAGCTCGGCGCGGAAGGCGCGCAGGGCTTCGGTGTTCTTCTCCGTCTCGAAGCTGAAGTCGCTCACGATGCGGTCGCCATAGGCCACGGCGGCGGCGCCGCAGTCGCGGTGGGTGACGCCGACCACGCGCTTGATGTTGTGCAGCTGCACGGTGATGGCGAGGTTGTCCCAGAAGGTCTTACGCCAGTCCTTGAAGGCGTCGGCGACCACGCCGATCGGGCCGCCCGCGATCACGAACTGGCTGTAGGAATCCTTGAAGCCGCGGCCGGCCATGTAGGCGAACGAGTTGGTGGTGAAGCGCGGGTCGATGCAGTTGACCAGCATGGCCTCGTAGTTGCCGCCGGCGGCCAGCGCCGGGAAGGCCGCGACCATGGCGCCGGCGAAGCCCGCGCCCAGCACGCCGCGGCGGGAAAGACCGGGGAACTTGGGCGGGAGGCAGCCGCAGCCGCCGTGGTGAAGATGCTGTGTCATCGGAAGGTGGCCTTTCCCTGTTGTGCCAGTCCGCCCTGGCTGTTGGCGATCCAAGTCGTGACGGCACCATCTGTTTCTTTGCGCGCCCCGACCGTCAATGGATTGTCGGCGAAAGCTGGGGACAGTGCCCGGAACTCGAAAGACCTGGCGATTTTGCCGGGGTTGGAGCGGCGCGCAAGTTCGATCTGCAGCAGGCCCATCAGCGGGCCGTGCACGATCAGGCCGGGATAGCCTTCAGTGCCTGTGACATAGGGCTGGTCGTAGTGGATGCGATGGCCGTTGAAGGTGAGCGCGGAGAAGCGGAACAGCAGCACCTCGTCGGGCATTACCTTGCGTGACCAGGTGGCGTCGGTGGGGGCGGCCTTGGCCGGCCGGGCCTGCTCGCCGGGTTTCGCGGCCTCGCGATAGACGATGTCGTGCTCCTCGACCAGCGAGACGCCGCGCGGGCCGGAGATGTCGTGCTGCACGGTCACGAACACCATCGCCCCCGTCGAGCCGGTCTTGGGTTCGACCGACTTGATGGTCGACCGGCGCTTGATCGCCTCGCCGATCCTGAGGGGCTCGCCGTCGAAGGAAAAGCGGCTGCCCGCCCACATGCGGCGCGGCAATGGTACCGGCGGCAGGAAATCGCCGCGCTCGGGATGGCCGTCCGGCCCGATCTTCGAGGCCCGCACGGCCTCGAGGAAGTACAGCCAGTGCCACAGCGGCGGCAGAGGATCGCCGGGTTTCGGTTCGGGATCGTTTTCGTCGAGGGTCGGCCCGAGCGCGCGCACCGGCCACGGAGCGGCGAAATCTTCCGCCGTCTGTGTCTTGCCGATCCAGTCTTTCAGCTTGTCGAGCGACATTGGCTGCGCCTCAGCCGAACACGCGCTTGAAGATCGTGTCGACGTGCTTGGTGTGATAGCCCATGTCGAACAGCGCCGTGAGCTCGTCGTCGGCCATGAACTGGCCGATCTCCTTGTCGGCGCGGCACAGCGCCAGCAGCGAGGCATTGCCGCGCCACGCTTCCATCGCATTGCGCTGGACGGCGGCGTAGGACGCCTCGCGGCTCATGCCCTTCTGCGTCAACGCCAGCAGGATGCGCTGCGAGAACACGAGGCCACCCAGAGAATCCAGATTGGCCTTCATGCGGTCGGGGTAAATCAAGAGCTGCTCGACGACGCCGGCGAGGCGGTTCAGCGCAAAGTCGAGCGTGCCGGTGGCGTCGGGCGCAATGAAACGCTCGGTCGAGGAGTGCGAGATGTCGCGCTCGTGCCACAGGGTGACGTTCTCGAGCGCCGGCATGACGGCGCCGCGCACCAAGCGGGCGAGGCCGGTGACATTCTCGGTCAGCACCGGGTTGCGCTTGTGCGGCATCGACGAGGAGCCCTTCTGGCCGGGCGAGAAGAACTCCTCTGCCTCGCGCACCTCGGTGCGCTGGAGGTGGCGAATCTCGGTGGCGAGGTTCTCGACCGAGGAGGCGACGACGCCGAGCGCCGCAAAGAACGCGGCATGGCGGTCGCGCGGGATCACCTGCGTCGACACCGGCTCGACGGCTAGGCCGAGTTTCTTGGCGACATGTTCTTCGACCTTCGGCTCGACGTTGGCGAAGGTGCCGACGGGACCGGAGATGGCGCAGGTCGCGATCTCGGCGCGCGCCGCCACCAGTCGGGCGCGGTTGCGCGCAAAGGCGGCGTAATGCCCGGCGAGCTTCACGCCAAAAGTCGTGGGCTCGGCGTGGATGCCATGGCTGCGGCCGATGGTGAGCGTGTCCTTGTGCTCGAGCGCGCGCTTCTTCAGCGCGGCCCGCAGCTTGTCGACGTCGGCCAGCAGGATGTCGGCGGCCTGCGTCAGCTGGACGGCGAAGCAGGTGTCGAGCACGTCCGAGGAGGTCATGCCTTGGTGCACGAAGCGCGATTCCGGCCCGATGTATTCGCCGAGCCAGGTCGTGAAGGCGATGACGTCGTGCTTGGTGACCCGCTCGATGGCGTCGATCTTCTCGACTTCCTGTGCCGGATTGGCCTTGAGCGCCGCCATCGCCTTGGCGCCGCCGTCCCAGATCGCCTTGGCCGAGGCCTTGGGGATGATGCCCATATTCGCCATGGCATCGCAGGCGTGCGCCTCGATCTCGAACCAGATGCGGAAGCGGTTCTCGGGGGTCCAGATGGCGGCCATTTGCGGCCGTGAATAACGCGGGATCATGAGCGGCTTTTAGCCCCGTTACAGGCCGATTGCCATGTTAAGAAGTGGCCCATCATGACGCCGCTTTCCGCCTGTCCCCGGACCACCCTGGCCGCCATCAAGGGTGTGCTGACCGACATCGACGAAACCGTCTCGACCGACGGTCAACTGACGGCCGAGGCCTACGGCGCCCTGGCCGCGCTCAAGCAGGCCGGGCTGCTGGTCGTCCCGGTGACCGGCCGGCCGGCCGGCTGGTGCGATATGATCGCCCGCTTCTGGCCGGTCGACGCTGTGGTGGGCGAAAACGGCGCCTTCTGGATGTGGCACGACCGGAAGGCGCACAAGCTCCGCACCCGCTTCATCCAGTCCGACGTCAAGCGCGCCGACGGCCGCCGCCGCCTCGAGCAGGTGCGGGCCGACGTGTTGCGCGAGGTGCCGGGCGCGGGCATCGCCTCGGATCAGCCCTATCGCCAGGCCGATCTCGCCGTCGACTTCTGCGAGGACGTGTCGGCGCTGCCAGCGGGCGACATCGACCGCATCGTGGCGATCTTCGAGCGCCACGGCGCGCACGCCAAGGTGAGCTCGATCCACGTCAACGGCTGGTTCGGCGACTACGACAAGCTCACGACCAGCACGGCGATGATGGCCGAGCTGTTCGGCGTCGACCTGGCGACGGGTGCCGACGCCTACGTCTTCGCCGGCGACTCGCCCAACGACGCGCCGATGTTCGGCCACTTCCCCAACTCGGTGGGCATGGCCAACGTCGCCGACTTCGCCGGCCGCTTGGCGCACGAGCCGCGCTGGATCACGCAGGCGCGCTCGGGCGCGGGTTTCGTCGAGCTGGCGCGGGCGCTGATCGACGCGAGGAAGTGACGGGACGGGGGAGACTGAAATGTCGACGAGCTTCACGCACGATTTCCTCTACGAGTTCGTCATCCTGTTCGTGATCCTCGACCCGATCGCGTCGCTGCCGATCTTCCTGCTTGCCACCGCGGGCCTCGCGCGCAAGGACGCACTCAAGGTCGCCCTCTATGCCGTGCTCATCTCGTTCGGCGTGCTGGTCGTGGCCATCGCCGGGGGCCAGTTTCTGTTGACGGCGCTGCACATCCCGATGCCGGCCTTCCAGCTCGCCGGCTCGCTGGTACTGCTGCTGTTCGGCCTCAAGATGGTACTGGGCACGCTGATCGAGGAGGCGCGCGCGCTGCCGGCCGATTACACGCTGTTCGAGCGCGCGGTCTATCCGCTGGCCATTCCCGGCATCGCCGGTGCCGGCGCGATCCTCACCGTCGTGCTCCTGACCGACAACAGCACGCGCTCGCTCGCCGAGCAGGCGCAGACCACGGCCGAGCTGGCGATCTGCCTGTTGATCTTCTTCGTCTTGTTCGCCGGAGCCACGCAGCTCTTCCGTCTTCTCGGTCGCGCGGGCATCGAGATCATCACCCGCGTGTTCGGTCTGGTGGTGGCCAGCATCGCGGTGAACGGGCTGATCACTGCCATCAAGCTATCGTTCGGCCTGGCGACCCTGGCGACAAACTGACCGTCAGGGCGGGTTGGCGACCACCAGCGACTCGAAGTAGGTGACGCTGTCGGCCTGGCTCCATACGCCGACCGGGCCGGGCGCCAGCAGGCCGGCGTCGGTCACCTTGAACAGCGAGGCATCGTCCAGGAAGACCTCGAAGCGGTCGCGCCTGGCGACCACGCGCAACGCATGCTGCTCGCCCGAGCTCACCGGTACCTGCTTGCTGCCGAGCTCGGCGCGCCGGCCGCCGGCCATGCGGTAGAAGCGCACCGTGTTGTCGATGCCGCTCGCGCGGGCGACGTAATAGTTGTCGGCGTTCTGGGCGCGCATCACCAGGCCGGCAGCGCGCTGGTGGGTGCCGGAGACCAGCTTGAAGCGCAGGGTGGCGTCGAAATCCAGGGCGGTAACCTGGGCGGAGATGCAGAGAGGGAAGCGTAGGTCGGTGGCGTCGCCGGCGGTTTCGGCGAGTGCCCAGCCGCCCAGCGCCTGCGGATCGCGGACCGCCTCCCAGTTCGCCGCGACGCCGACGCCGGTCTTGCCCTGGATGCAGGCGATCCTGCCGTCCGAGGTCGTGAGCGGCGCCACGAGTTGCGCCGACGCGGGCGAAGCCGCGAACAAAAGAGCGAGAAAAATCGGGCATCGCATGCGGTAATCCTAGCAGACGGCGGCGTGCTTGACCGCCGCGGCGGGAGGGAGGAGTTTACGCCCCGTCGAGGTTTTCAACGATTCCACAGGGGGGAAGTTCAATGCGTCTTTGCACCATCGTGAGCGGCGGCAAGCCGGCCGTGGGCGTCAAAATGGGCGACGGCAAGATCGTCGACCTCAGCAAGCAGATGCCGCGCGGACCGAAGTCCGTGGTCGAGATCCTGGCCGGCGGCAAGAAGCTGCAGGCCGCCGTACTCAAGGCCTGCGCCAAGCCGAAGGCCGGCGCCACCGTGTCGGAGAAGTCGGCCAAGTACCTGACGCCGATCCCCTCGCCCGGCAAAATTCTGTGCATCGGCCTCAACTACCGCAAGCACGCCGAGGAGACCGGCAGCCCGATCCCGACCTATCCGGTCGTGTTCACGCGCTTCAACAACACGCTGGTGCCGCACAACGGCAAGATGCTGTCGACCACGCATTCCGAGCAGTACGACTGGGAGGCCGAGCTCACCATCGTCATCGGCAAGAAGTGCCGCAACGTGCCCAAGGACAAGGCGCTGTCGGTGATCGCGGGCTATGCCTGCTTCAACGACGGCTCGATCCGCGACTGGCAGCGCAAGTCGGGCGGCCAGTTCACGCTCGGCAAGAACTTCGACGCCACCGGCGGCTTCGGCCCCGACATCGTCACCTCCGACGAGCTGCCCAAGGGTGCCGCGCCGCTGCGCATCACGACCCGCGTCAACGGCGTCACCATGCAGGACAGCAGCACCGACGACCTGATCTTCGACGTGCCGACCCTGGTGCACGAGCTCAGCAAGTGCATGACGCTCGATCCCGGCGACATCATCATCACCGGCACACCCTCGGGCGTGGCGATGGCACGCAAGCCGCAGCCTTGGCTGAAGCCGGGCGACGTCTGCGAGGTCGAGATCGAGAAGATCGGCATCCTGCGCAACCCGATCGCGCAAGGCGCCTGAGAGCGCCTAGCCGAGCGCGGTCCACAACAGCGCGACGCCGGAAACCAGCATCACGACGTCCAGCAGATACTGGAAGGTCGTGATGCTGATCCGCTCGACCAGCATCTTCGCCAGATACGTGCCGACCATCACCGATGAGCCGGTGATCAGGCCCTGCACGATGATGTCCGTCGGCAGCGCGCCGAAGGTGCGGAAGGTGATCGCCTTGCTGATGTAGAGCGCCAGGGATGCCGCGGCCTCGGTGGCGATGAACGCGCCCTTCAGCAATCCGTACGAGGTGAAGACCGGCACGCTGATCGGCCCGGTCGAGACGACGATGCCGGTCAGGAAGCCGATGAAGAACCCGGCGGGCACGAGAAAAAGCGGCCCGATCCTGGTGCTGCGCGCGGCGAGCCAGCGGCGGCCGGGGATCATCACCAGGAAGAACGTGCCGAGCGCGATGTCGACGGCGTGCGGCGGCAGCAGGAGCATCGTGCGTGCGCCCAGCGCCGCGCCGGGGATGCCGCCCAGCGCGTAGGCGCCGCACGCCCGCCAGTCGATCTCCTTCCACCACGCCGTGATCTTGGCGAAGTTCGACATCAGCGCCACGATCGCCATGATCGGGATCGCCGACTTCGGCCCGAAGGTGATGGCGAGTATCGGCAGCAGGATGACCGTGGCGCCGGTGCCGACGATACCGCTCACCAGCCCGGCGATCAGCCCGACCGCGAGGACGAGGGTGTAAATGGCGAGGGAATCAGTAGCCAACGTTGGCGCGGAGATACTTCTCCGCCAGTTCGAGCGGGATGCCGCGGCGCTTGGCATAGTCCTCGAGCTGGTCGCGGCCGATGCGGGCGACGCCGAAATACTGCGCGTCGGGATGGGCGAAGTAATAGCCCGACACCGCCGAGATCGGGATCATGGCGAAGCTCTCGGTCAGCGTCAGGCCGGTGTTCTGGCCGGCGTTGAGCAGGCGGAACAGCTCGGGCTTCTGGCTGTGGTCGGGGCAGGCGGGATAGCCCGGCGCCGGTCGGATGCCGCGGTACTTCTCGCGCGTCAGTTCGTCGTTGGTGAGCGCCTCGTCGGGCGCATAGCCCCACAGGGTCTTGCGCACGCGCTCATGCAGGCGCTCGGCGAAGGCCTCGGCCAGGCGATCGGCCAGCGCCTTCAGCAGGATGTCGGAATAGTCGTCGTTGTCGGCCTTGAAGCGCGCCAGGTGCTCGCCGATGCCGTGGCCCGACGTCACCGCGAAGCCGCCGATCCAGTCGGCCTTGGGCGAGACGAAGTCGGCCAGGCACATGTTGGCGCGGGGCGCGCGCTTCTCGATCTGTTGGCGCAGGAAATAGAGCCGCGAGATCTCCTTGGCGTGGCTGTCGTCCTCGAACAGCACGACGTCGTCGCCGTCGCGCCGGCACGGCCAGAACGACACGACGCCTTTGGCCGTCAGCCATTTCTCGCGCACGATGCGGTCGAGCATCTTGCGCGCGTCGGCAAAGAGCTTGGTGGCACTGTCGCCGACGACCTTGTCCTGGAGGATCGCCGGATAGTTGCCGGCCAGCTCCCAGGCGCGGAAGAACGGCGTCCAGTCGATGCGCTCGACCAGCTCGTGCAGCGGATACTCGGCGAACACGCGCGTGCCGGTGACCGCGGGCTTGGGCGGCGTGTAAGCCGACCAGTCGATCTTGAAGCCGTTGGCGCGCGCCGCCGCGAGCGGCACCAGTTTCTCCTTGCCGCCGGCCGCGCGCTCGACCCGGATCTTCTCGTACTCGGCGGCCACGTTGGCGGCGAAGTCGCTGGCCTGCGCACCTGATTCGGAGACCAGCGCCGAGCACACGCCGACCGCGCGCGAGGCGTCGAGCACGTGCACGGTCGTGCCCTTGTAGCGGGGCGCGATGCGCAGCGCGGTGTGGACCTTCGACGTCGTGGCGCCGCCGATCAGCAGCGGCAGGGTGAAGCCCTGGCGCGTCATCTCCTCGGCCACCGTCACCATCTCGTCGAGCGACGGCGTGATCAGGCCCGACAGGCCGATCATGTCGGCCTTGTTGTCGTTGGCCGACTTCAGGATGTCCTGGAACGGCACCATGACGCCGAGATCGATGACCTCGAAATTGTTGCACTGCAGGACCACGCCGACGATGTTCTTGCCGATGTCGTGGACGTCGC
>JBEPUH010000062.1:0-15525 GCA_041691635.1 Hyphomicrobiales bacterium | reverse complement strand
GTGGGTGACATTTCTAAATGGCACGCCGTGCGACATTTCTATCTGGGCTAGACACGACCAAGATGAGTGTTTTGCTGCGAGGCGCCTATGGTGATGGCAAGCCCGAGAGGAAATGAGATGTCCCACACTCTTCCCACCTTCCCGCGCGCGTACATGCGCGCCCACTGCAGCGCGCGATTCACCGACGCTTCGGGCGAGCGGTTTCGCGTCGGTTTCGCGCCGGTCTTGCGCGGTTTCGGCGTCCGGCGCCGGCGCGAAAAAGCATGGAGAGTCAGCACCTTACGCGAAGCGCCCGGAGGACCCGCGCAGAACCGTTTAAAAACGGTGAAACCGGTCGGCCCGGTTCAGGTGCTTTCGTTCGACAGTACGTCGCCGAACAGCGCCCACTTCTCGCCGTCGAACTTGGCGAGCCGCACCGACTGGATGGGATAGAAGTCGGTGGGGCTGGTGTTGATCTTGATGCCGGGCAGCAGCAGCGGCACCTGGAGCTGGTGCATGCTGGCAGCCTGCTTCATCAGGTTGGCGCGCGTCAGCTCGTCGCCGCACTGGGCCAGCACATGACGCATCGTGGCCGACACGGCGTAGGCGTAGACGTTGCCCGAGTCGGCGGGATTGGCGTCGGGCTGGTACTTCTTCATCCACGCCATCCATTCCTTGAAGTCGGCGTCGTTGGCCCACTGCGGGTCGGTCGCGTCCTTCAGGTAGGCGGCGGTGATGATGTCCTTGCTGTTGTCGAAGCCGGCGGGCTTGAGGACCGCGGCGACCGAGGCCGAGACGTTGGCGAGGTATTGCACCGGCTTCCACTGCAGGTCGGCCACCTTGCGGATCGCCTGCGCGGCGGCCTTGGGGGCGCCGTCGTTGAAGAAGACGGTGGCGCCGGAATTCTTGAGCTCGATGATCTGGCTGTCGACGGTCGGATCGGTGACCTCGTAGCTCACCGTCTTGACCAGGTACTTGTCCTTGTCCTTGCCGAATCCGGAGATGAAGCCGTTGAGGTAGTCCTTACCCGAATCGTCGTTCTGGTAGATCATGCCGACCTTGGCGCCGGGGTGGTTCGCCATGATGTGCTTGGCGTAGATCGCGGCCTCGGTCGCGTAGTCGGGCTGCCACCCCATGGTCCACGGGAAGTCCTTCGGATCGCCCCACTTCGAGGCGCCCGTCGCAATGAAGAGCTGGGGCACCTTCTTCTGGTTCAGGTACTTGCGCACCACCGTGTTGGTCGGCGTGCCGAGCAGCTGGTAGATCGCGTAGACTTGGTCGTCCTCGACCAGCTTGCGCACCATCTCGACGGTCTTGGGCGGCTGGAAGCCGTCGTCGTAGGTGATGAAGTTGATGCGCCGGCCGTTAATGCCGCCCGCGTCGTTGACCATGTTCCAGTAGGCCGCGATCGCCTTGCCGATCGTGCCGTAGGCCGACAGCGGGCCCGAATAGGGGTTGGTGTGGCCGAGCTTGATCTCCTTGTCGGTGACGCCGGGGTCGTACTTCTTCTGGGCGTAGCCGATCGAGGGGGCAGCCAGGGGAGCAGCGAGCGCGAAGGCGGCACTGCCGGCGGCAAAGGCGCGGCGACGAATCCTGATCATGTGGTTCCTCCGTCTCTATCGTTCTCTTGTCTAGAGCAGGTGGCCGGCTCTTTCGGCTTTGGTGCGCAGGTAATTCTCGTTGTGGCCGTTGGCGGGAAAGGAGTGCGGGACTCGCTCCACGACCTCGATGCCGTGGCGGGTGAGGCCACTGATCTTCTCGGGGTTGTTGGTCATCAGCCGCACGCGCTTGATGCCCATGCGCGCCAGGATCGTGGCGGCCGGCGCGTAGATGCGCTCGTCGGCGTCGAAGCCCAGTTGCTCGTTGGCGTCGATCGTGTCGAAGCCGTCGTCCTGCAGCTCGTAGGCGCGCAGCTTGTTGACCAGGCCGATGCCGCGGCCCTCCTGCGCGAGATAGAGCAGCACGCCCGAGCCCCGCTTGGCGATCTCGACGATGGCGCTGCGCAGTTGCACGCCGCAGTCGCAGCGCAGCGAGCCCAGCAGGTCGCCGGTGAAGCATTCGGAGTGCAGGCGGATCAGCACCGGCTCGATGGGATCGATCTCGCCCACGACGATGGCGAGATGCTCCTTGCCGCCGTCGCTCGGGCGCCAGGCGAGGATTCGCGCATTTTCCGCGCCTTCGAGCGGCACGCGCGCCTGCGCCACCTGCTGGAGATTGCGGGCGGCACTCTCTTCGTAGTCGAGCACCTGGCCGGCATCGACGTAGACCAGGTCCTGCTCGCGCGCCCAGTCGCGACGCTTGTTGCCGGGATCGGCGCTGAGCGGCCCGAGCACGACGGCGGGCAGCAGGCGGGCGAGCTTGGCCAGCTCGATCGCCGTCTCGGCGATGATCGCGGCATGACTCGCCACCGGCCGCGACAGGTGGCGCAAGGCCACGTGGCGGCCGGCGTCCTCCGCCCCGTGCGGCCGCAGGATGATGTCGACCGGCACGCCCTCGGGCAGGCCCAGCGTGATCGGCTTGTTGGTTTCGCCCATGCCGCCGGCGATGTGGGGCGGGATATCCATGCCAATCGCTTCGGCGCGGCGCCGGGTGGTGACCAGCACGGGGGCCTCCTGGGCGAGGCCCTGGAGGCGCTGCAGGGCCTGTGCGCTGCAGGCCTCGGCGGCGATCGCCAGGCCGCAAGAGCCGTCTTCGTGCCGCAAAACCACGATTCCGCCGCGCCGAAGCTCCGCCAGGGCACGCTCGACGGCGGCCAGCGATGCGGCAGCGGAGGGATTTACCTGACCCTGACCCATGCCTTTCCTCTTACCATGCCGGAGCTTACAGTAGATATATGGACGTCACAGGCACGACCGGCACGACGGTCAACAATCGCGGCAAGAAAATCCTGCTGGTCGACGACGATCAGGCGTTGCGGACCGTTCTGGCCGAACAGCTCGATCTCTACGACGGCTTCACGACCATCCAGGTCGGCACCGCGGCAGAGGGGCTGGAGAAGGCCAAGCTCACCCACTACGACGCGGTCCTGCTCGACATCGGCCTGCCCGACATGGACGGCCGCGAGCTGTGCAAGCTGATGCGCCGCCAAGGCGTGCGCGCCCCGGTGATCATGCTGACGGCGGCCGACAGCGACGCCGACACGATCCTCGGCCTCGAGTCGGGTGCCAACGACTATGTCACCAAGCCGTTCCGCATCAACGTGCTGCTGGCCCGCCTGCGCGCCCACTTGCGCCAGCACGAGCGCAGCGAGGACGCGGTCATGGCGATCGGCCCCTACGAGTTCCATCCGGCGGCCAAGATGCTGATGGAGAAGGGCGGCAAGAAGAAGGTGCGGTTGACCGACAAGGAAGCCTCGATCCTGAAGTACCTGTTCCGCGCCGGCGACCGGCCGGTGGCGCGCGACGTGCTGCTGAACGAGGTGTGGGGCTACAACGCCGGCGTTACCACGCACACGCTGGAGACGCATATCTATCGCCTGCGCCAGAAGATCGAGAAGGATCCCGCGGCCGCGGCCATCCTGATCACCGACCGCGGCGGCTATCGCCTGCAGCCCTAAATGAGGCCGCCCGAGAGGGCAGCCCTGACGGAGGACCGCATGTCCACCCAGCGTCTCTATGCCCTGCCGGTCGAGCTCACCGAATGGAAGTTCGACGGCGCGACCGAGATCCAGTTCAACTGGGAATACGACGATGGCTCGGGGCCGCTGCTCGAGCTTTACGAGAAGGGCAAGCAGCAGCAATGGGATGCCTCGACGCGGCTCGACTGGAGCCTCGAGCTCAATCCCGACAATCCGATGGAGCTCAAGGACGAGGCCATCTCGATCTACGGCACCGAATACTGGAACAAGATGACAGAGAAGGAGCGGGCGTGGCTGCGCCTGCACCTGCAGTCGAATTCGATCAGCCAGTTCATGCACGGCGAGCAGGGCGCGCTGATCGCCACCGCCAAGATCGTCGGCACCGTGCCCGACATGAACGCCAAGTTCTATGCCGCCACGCAGGTCATGGACGAGGCGCGCCACGTCGAGGCCTACAAGCGGCTGCTGCACGAGAAGTTCAAGTGCGCCTATCCGATCAATCCGGCGCTGAAGTCGCTGCTCGAGCAGACGCTGACCGACCGGCGCTGGGACATGACCTATCTCGGCATGCAGGTGCTGATCGAAGGCCTGGCGCTCGCCGCCTTCCAGTCGATCCGCGACAAGGCGGGCAACACGCTGGCCGGCGCGGTCAACGCCTACGTCATGCAGGACGAGGCGCGGCATGTTTCGTTCGGGCGCCTGGCCTTGCGTGAATACTATCCGCAGCTCAGCGACGCCGAGCGCGACGAGCGCGAGGAGTTCGTGGTCGAGGCGCTGCACTTCATGCGCGACCGCTTCAACCAGTCCGAGGTCTGGAACCGGCTTGGGCTACCGCAAAAGACGCTCGACGACATCCATTACAATTCCAAGCAGATGAATTCCTTCCGCGGCCGGCTGTTCAGCCGGGTCGTGCCGACGGTCAAGGACATCGGCCTGTGGGGCCCGCGGGTGCAGAAGGCGTTCGCCGAGATGGGCGTGATGGATTACGCCAAGATCGACGTCGCCGAGGTGCTGGCCAACGACGGCAAGGTCGCCGAGGACTTCGACAGGAAGATGTTCGTCGAGAAGTCCATCGCCGCCGAGTAGCCTCGGCTAGACGACGTCGTAGGTGATCTCGACCTCGGGGCCGAAGCAGTGGCCCTGGCAGGTCAGGATCCAGCCGTTGGCGAGATCGTCTTCCGTGTAGATGTCGTTCTTGGCGAGCACAACCTTGCCCTTGACCCGCTTGGCCGCGCACGACGCGCAGAAGCCCTCCTCGCACGACGACAGCGGATTGAGGCCGGCGGCGCGGGCCGCCTCGAGGATGGTCTGGCCTTTCTTGTAGGGGACCTTGTGCGCCTTGCCCTCGAAATGGATCGTGATCTCGCTCGGGATGACGTCGCCTTCGGCCTGCTCGACCGGCACGGCGTCGTTGCCCGACGCCTCGAAGCGCTCGAGTCGCACGCGCTCGCGCGGCATGCCGCCGCCCAGCAGGGTGCGCTCGACCATGTCCATGAACGGGCCGGGGCCGCAGAGGAACGCCTCGCCGTCCTCGAAGCCCTTGAGGGCGGCCAGCACTTCGGCCGGCTGGGTCAGCCCCTGGTCGGCGTCGAGATGATGGATGACCTCGAGGCGGCTTGTGTGGCTGGCGATCAACTCGAGCAGCTCGGCGTCGAAAATGATCGAGGGCTTGTCGCGGTTGGCGTAGAACAGGCGGATGCGACGCGCGCCGCCCTTCAGCGCCGCCTTGATCAGCGACATCATCGGCGTGATGCCGCTGCCGCCGCCGAACAGCAGCAACGGCGCCTGACCGTCGCTCAGCACGAAGCGGCCGGCCGGCGGCATGACCTCGATGGTGGCGCCTTCCCTCAGCGCGTCGTTGAACCAGTTGGAGCCCTTGCCGCCGTTGACGCGCTTGACCGTGACCTTCATCTGGCCGTCGGCCTCGGGCGCGCTCGACAGCGAATAGCAGCGGTTGAAGGCGCCTGTGTCGTGCGGCACGCGGAAGGTCAGGAACTGGCCGGCGCGGTACTTGAAGGTGCCGGCGAGGTCGGCGGGGACGTCGAAGACGAAGGAGCGGGCATCGGGGGTTTCCTGGATGACCTTGGCGATGCGCAGCTGATGGTAAGCCATTGATAAATCCGCGTTCATATACCGTGCGATTTCCCCGAGGACTCGCCTACCGGATTATGATAGGTTCCCCAAGAAAATGAACGGAGCGTCAACTTTGAGGCTCCGCAGGGGATGGGACCCTTTTCAGCGCAAAGAGGCAAGAGCCCATGACGAATCAAAATAGTCCGACGCAAAAGAGCACTCAGAAGATTTATCAGCTCCCGGTCGAAGTCACGCAGTGGAAGTTCGACGGCGCGACCGAGATCGCCTTCAATTGGGAATACGACGCCGGGTCGTCCGACCTGCTCAGCCTCTACGAGAAAGGCAAGCAGCAGCAGTGGGATACCTCGACCCGCATCGACTGGTCGCAGGAGCTCGATCCGGGCAATCCGATGGGCATGGCCGACGAGACCATTCCGATCTTCGGCACCGACATCTGGCACAAGATGACCGAGAAGGAACGCGAGTGGTTGCGCTTCAACCTGCAGTGCCACTCTATCTGCCAGTTCATGCACGGCGAGCAGGGTGCGCTGATCGCGACCGCCAAGATCGTCAACACCGTGCCCGACATGAACGCCAAGTTCTATGCCGCCACGCAGGTGATGGACGAGGCGCGTCACGTCGAGAGCTACAAGCGGCTGATCCACGAGAAGTTCAAGTCGGCCTATCCGATCACCGAGTCGCTGAAGTCGCTGCTCGAGCAAACGCTGACCGACCGGCGCTGGGACATGACCTATCTCGGCATGCAGGTGCTGATCGAGGGCCTGGCGCTCGCCGCCTTCCAGCGCATCCGCGACAGCGCCAAGAACAACCTCGCCGCGTCGGTGAACGCCTACGTGATGCAGGACGAGGCGCGTCACGTCACGTTCGGCCGCATGGCGCTGCGCGAGTATTATCCGCACCTCTCCGACGCCGAGCGCGCCGAGCGCGAGGAGTTCACGGTCGAGGCGCTGTACTTCATGCGCGACCGCTTCAACCAGGCCGAAGTCTGGCAGCGCTCCGGCCTGCCGGTCGACCAGCTGAACAAGCTCGCCTACGAGTCGGGCGCCATGCAGGCGTTCCGTACGCGCCTGTTCACCCGCATCGTGCCGATCCTCAAGGAGATCGGCCTGTTCGGGCCGAAGGTGCAGAAGGCGCTGGGCGACATGGGCGTCATGGAATATGCCAACATTGACGTCGAAAAGCTGCTTGGCAACGATCTCAAGGTCGCCGAAGACTTCGACGCCAAGAAGTTCGTGAACGCGCAGCTCGCTGCCGAATAGCTAGAAGGGCCGATCACCCTTGATCGTCACCCGGTGGCCGTGTCGGACCGCCGGGTGATAGTCGAACGTCGCGCGGTGGAGCGCGCAGCGGTTGTCCCAGAACGCCACCGAGTGCCGGTCCCAGCGGAAGCGGCACTGGAACTCCGGCGTCTCGGCGTGGCGGAACAGCATCTCCAGCAGCGCGTCGCTCTCGTTCTTCTTGAGCTCCATTATGCGCGTGGTGAAGCCGCGGTTGGCGAACAGGCTCTTGCGGCCCGTCACCGGATGGGTGCGCACGACCGGATGCACGGCCTCGGGGAACTTCTTGTCGGACCGGGTATAGGCGTCCTTCGAATAGACGTGCGCCGAGGTGTGCAGCGCCGTCAGCCCGTCGCACAGCCTGCGGATCGGTTCCGAGAGCTTCTCGTAGGCCATGTACATGTTGGCGAAGGCGGTGTCGCCGCCGCTCTCCGGGCTCTCGTGCAGGTACAGGATCGAGCCCATCGGCGGCTCGACCTCGCAGCTCATGTCGGAGTGCCAGACCTCACCGGTTGCCACCTTGGTCTTCTCGTCGGCGTGCACGACGCGGATCTCGGGATGGCCCTCGAGCTCGGCCTTGGCCGCGGGATGGACCAGCAGTTCGCCGAACAGGCGGCCGAAGTCCTTGTGCTGGTCGGCGCTCATGTGCTGGTCGCGGAAGAAGATCACCTGGTGAGCCATCAGCGCGTCGTGGAGCGCGCTGACTTGGCTGTTGCTCAGCGGTCCGCCGAGGTCGATGCCGGAGATCTCCGCGCCGATCGAGGGCGTGACTTTGCGGATGGCGATGGTCATTGGCAGGACTCCACCTTCGGCGGCGCGTCGAGGACGGTCGCCACCTTAGCAATGTCGAGGCAGCGTGTCCCGACCCAGCCCCGCTGCTGCACCAGGAGGGCGAGCCGGGTGAAGGCCGCCGCCTGGGCCGCACCCGTCGGTCGGCTGCGGGCCAGCAGCCAGTCGAGCGCGTAGAGTTCGTTCTTCTCGGCGTCGGCTGCGACGGCGTCGGGATCCTTGCTCCAGAGGGCAGCGTCCTTGGCGGCCGCGCCCGTCGGATCGTCAAGGTCGCCCAGCCAGGCATGGACCGCCGCGACCAAGCCGTAGGCGCCGCCGTTGGCCGCGATCAGGCTCTTCACCTCGGCGGCGCGCTCGCCATAGCCCTTGCCCGCGATCGTGTTGCCGCCACAGCCGTGCTCGCGGCAGAGCGCGGTGAAGGTGAGATACTCGGCCAGGATGATCTCGATGTTGCCGTGGTTGTGCTGGCGCCAGGTGCGGGCGAGCGACCAGCCCTGGCGCATCTCGTGCGTCCATGGCTTGGCGGCCCGCGGCGTGTCGCTCTCGATGTCGCCGATCACGACCCGGGCCGCGTTCTCCCACTCGGGTGGAATCTGCGCCTCGGCTGGTGCGGCCGCGAGCAGCAGGAGGAGGGTGAGCAAAATGCCGAGCATCAGTAGCGCCGCGCGCGTTTGCGGTCCGCGCTCTCGTACTGGACAAGATCGTCGGCGCGCAGCTCGGTGGCGTCGCGTGGCGCCAGCGCGCGGGCCTGCGCCGGCGTGATCAGCCGGAAGTGGCGGAAGTCGCAGAGTGCCGCGCCCACTTCCCAGCAATCCTCCGGGTTGGTGATCCAGGTGTCGGCGGCGAAGCGACCGAGGTCGATCGGCACCGAATATGTGCGCAGGCTCTTGGCGCTCTTGTTGGTGTATTCGTGGAAGTACGACATCGCCAGCTCGCGCGGGCTGCGATAGACCGGGTCGCGCCAGCGCAGCCACACGTGGTTGCTCTTGGAGATCGCGCCCCAGCAGCCGCCGCGTTTGAACAGCGCGATCACATGGTCGGAATCGCCCTTGGCCTCGAGGTCCATGATCAGCGGCGGCTCGCCCGCCAGCCACAGCGCGCAGGCCGCGGTGAAGGCCGCCTCGATGCAGTGCGCCTTGCGGTGCTGCAGCACGCCGCGCACCGAGCGCAGGGTGTCGCCTTCTTCCTCGAAATTGGTGCTGAGCCCGTCGACGATGAATTCCTGGATGCGCTGCGGCGTACGCAGGTCCTTCAGCACGCGGCCCTCCGCGGCGCTGAGGCCGAGCTCGGCAGGCGTGGGGCGGCTATTGCGGCGCATCTTCCTCGGGGGTGGGTTGGTGGAGCTGAGGGGGATCGAACCCCTGACCTCCTCATTGCGAACGAGGCGCTCTCCCAGCTGAGCTACAGCCCCTTTCCCCGGAGAGGCGCGGATAATGGTTGTCGGGCGGCCTGTCAAGCAACGGCACCTATGTTAGCGTGTTTCCTCCTTATTTAAGGCCACATTTCTCAAGGAGAGTAGCCCCGTGAAGAAGACCGTCCAGACCGACCGGGCCCCCAAGGCGCTCGGCCCCTACGCGCAGGCGATCGTGGCCAACGGCATGGTCTATTGCGCGGGCCAGATCCCGCTCGACCCCACGACCGGCGACATCGTGGCCGGCGGCATCGCCGAACAGACCCACCAGGTTCTGAAGAATCTGCGCGCCGTGCTGAAGCAGGCGGGCTCCGATCTCGACAAGGCCGTGAAGACGACGGTGTTCATCAAGGACATGAACAACTTCACCGCCATGAACGAGGTCTACGGCAAACCGGAATATTTCGGCACCGAGCCACCCGCCCGTTCGACGGTCGAGGTGGCGCGCCTGCCGCGCGACGTCATGGTCGAGATCGAAGTGGTGGCGGTTGCCTGATCCCTGGACTCTCCTCGGCTTCCTGCTGAGCAGCGGCGTGAGCTGGCTGCTGACCGTCGGCAGCGTGGTCGTATTCTTCCTCGTCATCGGCCACCTGCTGCTGTCGCTGCTGCTGGTCGTGCCGACCTGGCGCATCTGCGCGCGGGCGGGATTCTCCGGCGCGCTGTCGCTGCTCCACTTCGTGCCGGTCGTCGGCAGCCTGGTCGTGATGGCGATCCTCGCCTTCTCCGACTGGCCGGCCGGCGAAGCCGATCCGCAGAAGCACTGACATGGTGGGCTTCAGCATCGCCTCGCTGCTCGGCCTGTTTGGCCTCACCAGCGCCTTCGCTCTGGTGGGGCTGGTGCTCGCCGCCTGGATGGCATGGCGCATCGTTGCCAAGGCGGGTCTGCCCGGCTGGGCCGGCCTCGGCGCCGTGCTGCTGACGCTGACGGCGGTGGGCGCGGTCGTGCCGGTGATCCTGCTCTGGGTCTTCGCCTTCATGCGCTGGCCGCGCGACGGCGGCCCTCTGCTGGCGACCCCGGCGGGCGGCGTGGCGCCCGCACCCGGGCGACCGCAGGGGCCACCCGCGGCGCTGCCGCCGCCGATGGCGGCACTGCCGGTGCGCGGCTGGCGGCTGAGCGGCACGGTGGCGGGCGGCAGTGTGTCGCTCGCACTCGATGGCTCGGCGCCGTCCTATCTGCTGACCGGCGCGGCCGCCCAGGCGCCGACCGATCTCACGGTGCCCGATCCGTCGGTCGCCCGGCCGCACGCCCGGCTGCTGGTCGCCGGCACGCGCCTTGGCCTCGAGGATCTCGGCAGCGTCGCGGGCACCCTGATCGACGGCGCGCGCCTGCTGCCCGAGCATGGCCCGCGCGACATTTCGGCCGCCCGCACCATCCGCCTCGGCAACGTCGATCTTGCCCTGTCGCGGGTTTGAATGGAGGCCTGAAATAGGCTTGATCGGCCCTGCCTGCCGGGTAGGGTGCGCGCGTAAAGCGTAACGACTCTGGAAAGTCGTTACGTTCTAATTGGAGGAAGACGGGTCGATGATCTCGCTGGCGATACTGATCGACAAGGTAATCGACATCTACACGTGGATCGTGATCGCGAGCGCGATCATGAGCTGGCTGGTTTCGTTCGGCGTGGTCAACGTGCGCAACCAGTTCATCCGCATGGTGGTCGACTTCCTCTACCGCGTGACCGAGCCCGCGCTGCGGCCGATCCGGCGCATCATGCCCAACCTCGGCGGCGTCGACATCTCGCCGGTGATCCTGCTGCTGCTGCTGTTCTTCGTGCGCAGCCTCATGCAGGAGTACCTGTTCCCGAGCCTGATGCGCTGACCCTGGCCGACGATCCGCCGTTCCTGCGTCGCTCGTCCACGGGTGTGACCATCTCGCTCCATGTCCAACCGCGCTCCCGCCGCAACGCGCTGGTGGTGTCGCCGCAGGGCGCGCTCAAGGCCGCCGTGACGGCGCCGCCCGAGGACGGGCGGGCGAACGACGCCGTGGTCGCGCTGCTGGCTGCCCGCTTCCAGATGCCGAAGTCGGCGATCGCCGTGAAGCACGGCACGACCGCGCGCGACAAGGTCCTGTTGCTGGCGGGCGAGCCGCAGGCGATCGCCGTCCGCATCGTCGACTGGATGAGGGGCGAACGGGTGAGGGGGAATGGCTGAGGCAAAGCTGATCGACGGCAAGGCGTTTGCCGCCGCCCTGCGCGCCCGGGTGACCGACGGCGTGATCGCGCTCGCCACCCGGGGCTTCGCGCGCCCGGGCCTCGCCACGGTGCTTGTCGGCGCCGATGCCGCCAGCCAGGTCTACGTCCGCAGCAAGGGCAAGACTGCGGCCGAGATCGGCATGGCGAGCTTCGATCACCGCCTGCCGCGGGAGACCACGCAGGACGAGCTGCTGGCGCTGATCGCGCTGCTGAACGACGATCCGAGCGTCAACGGCATCCTGGTGCAGCTGCCGCTGCCCGCGCAGATCGACACCGCACGGGTGCTGCTGGCGATCGATCCGGCGAAGGACGTCGACGGCTTCCATCCGATGAACGTGGGCCGGCTGGCCTCGGTGGCGCCCGGCGCGCCGCTCGACTTTCCCGTGCCCTGCACGCCGCTCGGCTGCTCGATGCTGCTGGCCGGCACGCTGGGCAACATGACCGGCAGCAATGCCGTCGTCGTCGGCCGCTCCAACCTGGTCGGCCGCCCGGTGGCACAACTACTGCTGCGCGCCGATTGCACCGTGACCAACGGCCATTCGCGCACGCGCGATCTTCCCGCCTTGTGCCGCACCGCCGACATCCTGGTGGTGGCGATCGGCAAGCCCGGGTTGGTGCGCGGCGACTGGATCAAGCCCGGCGCCGCGGTGATCGACGTCGGCATCAACCGCGTGCCGACAGCCGACGGCAAGACCAGGCTGGTGGGCGACGTCGCCTTCGACGAGGCCCGCAGCGTCGCCGGCCACCTCACGCCGGTGCCCGGCGGTGTCGGGCCGATGACGGTGGCCTGCCTGATGTCCAACACGCTGCAGGCCGCGCGCCGTATGGCCGGCCTGCCGTTCGTCGCCGTCTAGCCATCGGAATATCCCTTCCACGTATCGGGACTCTCACGGCCGTGAGAGACCTTCGATGTCCATGGCATAAGGCTTTCTTGCGATTCTTCTCATTTCTCACCACAGCCCCCTCGCAACAATATTGCGCGCCGAGGCCGTCGTCCTCGAGGCCGTCGTTCTCGAGGCCGTCGTCCTGAGGCGCGGCCGAAGGACTGCACCGAGCGATCGACACTGAATCCTGGAGACCGGGTACGTGGCAGGCGGGAGGTCCCTTCGCCTTTGGTTCAGGACGACAGGGGGGCTAATTCTTCGTCATTCCCGCGACCAGGGCGCCGACGTTGTGGCGCATCATCGCCTCGTAGGTCGCGGCCGGCCCGCCGGGCTTCGACAGCGCGTCGCTGTAGAGGCGCGGGCCGACGGTGGCGCCCGCGTCGCGCGCCACCTCGTCGACCAGCACGGGGTTGGTCATGTTCTCGATGAACAGCGCCCGGATTTTCTGCGCGCGCACCTGGCGGATCAGGTTGGCCATGTCGCGCGCCGAGGGCTCGCTGTCGGTGTTGTAGCCACGCGGCGATTCGAACTGCACGCCGTAGGCGCGGGCGAAATATTCGAATGAATTGTGGCCGGTGATCGCCTTGCGCCGGTCCTCAGGGACAGTGGCGATCTCGCCGCGGATCCAGGTGTCGAGCGCGGCCAGGCGGCCGTCGTAGGCGTGGGCGCGGTCGCGATAGAACGCTGAATTCGCGGGATCGGCGGTCGCCAGCCCATCGGCGATGTTGGCGACGTAGCGGCGCGCGCAGGCCACTGCCTGCCAGCAGTGCGGGTCGGTGCCGAAGGTCGGTGCGCCCCGCGACGCCACGATGCGCGTGCCCTTGAAGGCCGCGGCATCGGCCACGCGGTCGAGCCAGCCCTCGAAGCCCAGGCCGTTGCTCACCAGCACCTTCGCCGCGGCGATGGCGCGGATGTCGGTCGGCTTGGGCTGGTAGACGTGGGCGTCGGTGTCGGGCGCGACCAGGGTCGTCACCGCGACCCGCTCGCCGCCCACTTCGGCCACGAGGTCGCCTAGGATCGAGAAGGTCGCGACCACCTTGAGCTTGTCTTGATGATCCTGGGCCGAGACAGGCGGGCCCCAGGCGGCGGGAGTGACGGCGAGCAGAAGCGCCAGAAATAAGGAAACACGCATTTGTTACAATGTAACAGATCAGAGCGTCTTGGCGAGCGCCTCCAGCTGGTCGGCGGCGATGCCCCAACCGGTATGGAAGCCCATCTTTTCGTGCGCCTCGCGGTCCTCCATCGACCAGTGGCGGGCGACGGCGGTGTAGCGCGTTTTGCTGCCTTCGTCGTCGAAGGTGACGATCGCCGTCATGAACGGCTTCTGCGAGGGCCGCCAGTCGCCGGTATAGGCGTCGGTGAACACCAGCCTCTCGTTCTTCACGACCTCCAGATAGGCGCCGGGAATCGGCATGTCCTTGCCGTCGGGTCCGCGCATCGTGACCAGGCTCCTGCCGCCCGGGCGCACGTCCATCTCGGCGTGGGACACGGTGAAGGGCGGCGGCGTGAACCACTTCTTCAGGAGCTCGGGCTCGGTCCAGCAGCGCCACAGCTTGGCGCGCGGCGCATCCATCAGGCGGGTCAGGACCAGCTCGCGTTCGTCGGTCGTCGTCATGGCGGCTCGCTTCTGATACTTAACTATATAGTTAAGTATCTAGGAGGACCCACCCCGGCTGTCAACCCGACGCGGTCAGCCAAGGTCGAGCCAGCGCGGGACGTGGCCGGTCGCGGCGAAGAAACGCATCAAGTCAGGCAACGCGATGGCGGAGGTCATGGTGTTGGTGAGCGGATGGGCGTTGACCGGCCCGCCCTGTTCGAGCGCACGGTCGAGCGCCAGGTTCACTTTGTGCTGCGTGTCGTTGACCACGGCGAAGGGCGTAACCGAGCCCGGCTCGACGCCGAGCCAGATGCGCAGCCGCTCCGGACTGCCGAACGACAGGCGCCCAGCGCCCAGGGTCTCGCCCAGTTGCTTGAGGTCGAGGACGCGATCCTCGAGCGCCACCACCAGCCACATCTCTTCCTTCCTGTTGCGCAGGAAGAGGTTCTTGATGTGATGGCCGGGCAGCGTGCCGCGATGGGCCTTGGCATGCTCGACGGTGAAGACGGGCTCGTGCTCGACCGTGCGTTGGGCGATGCCCAGCGCGGCCAGCCGGTCGAAGAGTTGTTGCGGGGTGAGCATCGGGTTACATCATTCGCATGAAAGGCATCGTCCTCAGCGGCGGCAGCGGTACACGGCTCTACCCGATGACCCGGGCCGCCAACAAGCAGCTCCTGCCGGTCTACAACAAGCCGATGGTCTATTACCCGCTCACGACCATGATGCTGGCGGGCTGTCGCGACATCCTGCTGGTCGTCAATCCGCAGGACGAGGAGGCCTACCGCCGCCTGTTCGGCGACGGCACGCAGTGGGGCCTCGCGATCTCTTACGTGACGCAACCGAAGCCCGGCGGCATCGCCGAGGTCTTCCTGCTCGGCAAGGATTTCATCGGCAACGACCGGGTCGGGCTGATCCTGGGCGACAATCTCTTCTACGGCGACTCGCTGCCGGCCGTGGCCGAGCGCGGCGCAAAGGGCAGCGGCGCCTCGATCTACGCCTACTGGGTGTCCGATCCGACGGCCTATGGCGTGGTCGAGTTCGACGCCAACGACCGGCCGGTCGGCATCGTCGAGAAGCCGAAGGCGCCGCGCTCGAACTGGGCGGTGACGGGGCTTTATTTCTACGATGCCGATGTCTGCCAGCTCGCGGCCGAGATCCCGCGCTCGGCGCGCGGCGAGCTCGAGATCACCGACATCAACGCGCACTACCTGAAGCAGGGACGGCTGAACGTCGAGAAGCTCGGCCGCGGCTATGCCTGGCTCGACACCGGTTCGCCGTCGAACCTGCTGCGCGCGGCGCAGTTCGTCGAGACGGTCGAGGACCGCCAGGGCCTGCAGATCGGCAGCCCGGAGGAGGTCGCCTGGCGCAAAGGCTATATCGACGGCGCGGGCCTTGGCCGCCTGATCGAGCCCATAAAAGACTGCGAATACGGCATGTATCTGCAGCGCCTGCTGGCGCGCGGCTAGGTTTTGCGAGGCTTGCCAAGGCCCGGAAAAACCCTTATCACCACCGCCTTCCGGCATACTGCCCGGCCGGATCGGAGCGCGGGCGTAGCTCAGGGGTAGAGCACGACCTTGCCAAGGTCGGGGTCGAGGGTTCGAATCCCTTCGCCCGCTCCAATTTTTCTCAAGGGAATCAACCGCCCGAGAGGGCAGGCCATCAAGAGTGGTTGCTTCCCCGCCTTTTGCAGTGTGGCCGGGGAAGCTTGGGGGAAGCAGCCCGATCGGC
>JBEPUH010000061.1:0-16364 GCA_041691635.1 Hyphomicrobiales bacterium | reverse complement strand
ACTCCGAAGGCAACATGGTGGCGCTGACCCAGACGCTGATGTCGCTGTTCGGCTCCAACGTCATGCTGCCCGAGACTGGCATCACCATGAACAACGGCATGCTGTGGTTCGACCCCGAGGCCAACCGACCGAACTCCATCGCGCCCGGCAAGCGTCCCCTATGCAACATCTGCCCGATCGTCGTGGTCAAGGACGGCAAGCCATGGTTCTGCATCGGCGCGTCGGGAGGACGGCGCATCGTGCCGGCGATGTCGCAGCTTTCGCTGATGATGGTCGACCGAGGGCTCGACGTGGAGACGGCGTTCCATCAGCCCCGCGTCGACATCTCGGGCGTGGGCCCGATCCGGGTCAATCGCGACCTGCCGGACGCGGTGAAGAAGGCGATCGCGGCCAAGCTGCCGATCACCGAGGTGACCAACCAGATCTCGCCGCTCGGCTTCGCCAACCCCTGCAGCATCGTGCGCGATCCCAAGACCGGCGAGCTCACCGGCATGAACGAGGTGATGTCGCCATGGGCTGGCGGCGCCGCGCAGTAGCCGCGACGGCGCTCCTGCTGCTGGCGGCGCCTGTCGCCGCCCAGCAGCCCGAACGCCTGCCCATCCTCGTGCCCCTCACCGGCTTCGTGGCGCTGGAGGGTACCAGCCAGAAGAACGGCGCCCTGCTGGCCGCGGGCAAGGCGGGCAGCGTCGTGCTGAAGCCCGAGGTGCTCGACACGGCATCGACGCCCGAGGCCGCGGTCACCGCCTGGGAGCGCAGCCTGGGCGCCGGCACGCCTCGGGCCGTGGTCGGCCCGATCCTCGGCACCCAGATGCTGGCGCTCCTGCCGCTGGCGCAGGAACGGAAAGTGCCGCTGCTCACCATCTCCGGCACCGCGCGGCTGGGCGAGATGGGCAATCCCTACTTCTTCCGCTTCTTCCCCAGCGACGCCACGGTGAAGGTGGCGCAGGCGCGCTATGTCGTGGAGAAGCTCGGCCTACGGCGGCCAGCGGTCATCTATCAAAGCACTTCCTACGGCCAGTCGGGCCACGACCAGCTCGCCAAGACCTTCGCCGAGCTGAAAGCCCCGCCGGTGGCCGAGGAAAGCGTGTCGCCGGCGGCAAACGACCTCAGCTTCGCATTATTGCGCGCCAAGGCCGCCGGCGCCGACGTGCTGGTGTTGCAGCTGCATGCGGCATCGACGGTGCTCGCCGTGCGCCAGGCGCGCCGGCTACTGCCCGACCTGCCGATCGTGGCCGGCTCGGCGATGCATCAGCCGGCGACGGCCGCCCTGCTCGAGCCCGGTGAGCTGAAGGGTGTCTGCGCCGAAACCGCCTCCTCGCCCGTCTCCGCCCAGACGCCCGAGATGCGGGCTTTCCTCGACGCCTATCGTGCCGCCTACAAGAGCGACCCCGACGCCTACGCCGCCGCCCAATACGACGCCGTGCGGATGCTGGCGAAAATCCTGGGCGAGCTCGGGCCGAGGGCCACGCCGGACGCCGTGCGTGCGCGCCTGGCCGTCGACACCTACCGCGGCATCGCCGCGACCTATCGCTCCGACGGCAAGGGCAACATGGCGCACGAGGCCGAGATCGTCTGCTTCGACGGCACCAGCCGCATCCCGTCGATTGTGGCGCGTTACTGACGGCTGATCGGCCGTGCTATCTGTCGACTGACATGACCGCGACGCCACCTCCCGCCGCCCCCAGCGAGGATGCCATCAAGCGGCTGCTGCCATGGATGGTGGCGGTGGCGTTCTTCATGCAGTCGCTCGACACGACGATCCTCAACACCGCGGTGCCGGCGATCGCCGAGGCGATGGACGTCACGCCGCTCAACATGAAGTCGGTGCTGGCGAGCTATACGCTGAGCCTCGCCGTGTTCATCCCGATCAGCGGTTGGATGGCCGACCGCTTCGGCACGCGGCGCGTCTTCAGCGGCGCGATCGCGCTGTTCTCGCTGGGCTCGCTGCTCTGCGGCATCTCGACCAACATCATCATGCTGGTCGCCTGCCGCGTCGTGCAGGGCGTCGGCGGCGCGATGATGGTGCCGGTGGGCCGCATGATCATGGTGCGGACCTTCCCCAAGTCGGAGCTGATCCGCGCCATGAGCTTCGTGTCGATCCCGAGCCTGATCGGCCCGATGCTGGGGCCGGTGGTCGGCGGCCTGATCGTGCATTACCTGCACTGGAGCATCGTCTTCTTCGTCAACCTGCCGGTCGGCTTCCTGGGTCTGTATCTCGTGTACCGCTACCTGCCCGACTACCGCGAGCAGGACACCCATTCGCTCGACGTCGTCGGACTGATCCTGTTCGGCACCGGCGTGGCGCTGCTGTCCTACGTGCTCGAGGTGTTCGGCGAGCACAGCCTGAACGATCTCGAGATGCTGGGATTGCTGGGGCTCTCGGCCGTGCTGCTCGCGGGCTACGGCATCCGCACCACGCAGACGCCCTATCCGCTGCTGATGCTGAGCCTGTTCAAGCTGCGCACCTTCCGCGCGGCGGTGGCCGGCAGCTTCGTGGGGCGGATCGGCCTCGGCGGCATCCCGTTCTTGTTCCCACTGCTCTACCAGATCGGCCTCGGCTTCTCGCCGGTCCAGTCGGGCATGCTGATCGCCCCCCAGGCGATGGCGGCGATGGGCCTCAAGATGGTGGTTCCGCGGATCCTCGCCCGCTTCGGCTACCGCACGGTGCTGATCGCCAATACCTTCATCGTCGGCGCGATGATCATGCTGTTCGCCACCGTCGGCGCCGATACGCCGGCCTGGCGCATCGTGCTGCAGGCCTTCGTCCTCGGCTTCTTCACCTCGATGCAGTACACCAGCATGAACACGCTGGTGTACGCCGACGTCACCGGAAGCCAGACCAGCAGCGCCAGCACGATCGCCAGCACCGGCCAGCAGATGTCGATCAGCTTCGGCGTCGCCAGCGCCTCGTTGATCGCATCGATGTTCGTGCCCGAGCGGCTGCACTCCGACCCCGCCGCCATGATCCATGGCGTGCACGAAGCGTTCATCGCGCTCGGCCTGATCACGATCGCCTCGTCGCTGGTGTTCATGGAGCTGCGCAAGACCGACGGCGGTGCCGTCAGCAGCCACGCCGGCCGCAGGCCCAAGGCCTGACGCGCTAGACCAGGCTGGCGCCAACGTTGATCATCAGGGCGAGGATCGCGGTGTTGAAGGCGAAGGCCACAACGCCGTGGATCAGGGTCAGCCGGCGCATGGGATGCGACAGCGTGTTGACGTCGCCGGTCTGCGCCGCGCAGCCGATCACGAAGGCGTAGTAGAGGAAGTCGCGATAGTCGGGCGGCCTCTTGCCCGGAAACTCGAGGCCGCCGGGCGGCCCGCCCTTCCGCGGCCGATAGTAGAGATTGGCGTAGTGCAGGGTGAATACCACGTGGGTGAAGGTCCACGACAGCGCGATGGTGACGCCGGTGATGGCGAGGCTGACGGCGGGAATACCCTGCGCGCTCTTGAGCTTGGCCAGCTCGAAGAAGATCGCCACGAAGCTCGCCGTCGCGCTCAACACGACCAACGCCACGATCACCCAGTCCGCCTCGTCGTAGAGCTTGGCGTGATGGTGGCAGGTCTCGACGGTCGAGCGCGAGATCATCAGCAAGGCGAAGCCGACATAGATCGCCGCCGTCAGGTCCCACGACACCAGCACCCGCGTCGACAACCGCTCGCCGTGCGGCAGCACCAGGAACAGCACGACGCCGGCGGCGATCGACATCAGCAGCCGACGGCGGGCGAGCAGCAGGCGCCCGGCGCGGGTCTTGGTGAAAAACGACATCGATCCTCCGGTTGGGCCCGCACTCTGCCATCTCGGCATCGCGCGGTAACCGGGATAAGCTGGCGCATGCTGTTCGACGCGATGGATCTCGGCGCCACCTTACGTCTTCGTCATAAGCGGCGCGACACAGGGTGTGCGCCACCGGCTCGACCTGTTCGGCGTGCCGGTCGTGGCCTGGGCGGCGGCGGCGGCGGGGCTACTGGCCTTCTTCGCCTCCGACCCGATCGCCCGCCTGCGCCGGCCGGTGCAGCTCTTCGACGCCGCCGGCCTCTGCCTGTTCGCCGTCACCGGCACCCAGAAGGCGCTGGCGCACGGACTCGAACCGGCGGTGGCCGCCATCCTGGGCATGATCACCTGCATCGGCGGCAGCGTGGCCCGCGACCTGTTGACCCTCCAGGTGCCCTCCGTCCTGCGTTCGGATCTCTATGCCGTTGCTGCCTTGGGCGGAGCGGGGTCGATCACGCTGGGCTGCTGGCTGGGCCTGCCGGCCCTTCCGGTGGCCATATTCGGGGCCGTCCTGTGCCTTTTCGTGCGTCTGGTGGCGATCTACCGGGGCTGGCGCCTGCCCATCGCCGGCGGCAAGGGTCAGTCACTTAAGGAAACTGACGATAATTCCTCTCCCTGAACGGTGATTCAGGGACCCACACCCTTGCCGCTCCTGTGGATGAACGCTAAACACTCGCCCGTCATTTTGTCGCAAGCGGCGCGGGGGAAAAGCAGCATGGCGACGGCGAAAAAAGTCAAACCAGCAGCAATCGCACCGGCTTTAAAGCCGGCCTCTACCAAGTTGAACGGCAAGGCTATTTCGGCCAGGGCCACCGGCACGCCGGAGGCCCGCGAGACGGCACGCCTGCTGCTGGAGATCGAGGCCATCCACTGCCGGCCCGACAACCCGTACATCTTCACTTCTGGGCGAGCGAGCCCGGTCTATATCGACTGTCGGAAGATCATCTCCTTCCCCGAGGCGCGCGCCAAGATCATGCAGCACGCCTACAAGATGATCGAGAAGACGATCGGCTGGAGCAAGATCGACGTGGTGGCCGGCGGCGAGACCGCGGGCATCCCGTTCGCCGCCTTCCTGGCGGCGCTGGCCAAGAAGTCGATGGTCTACGTCCGCAAGCAGCCCAAGGGCTTCGGCCGCATGGCGCAGATCGAGGGCGACCTCAAGTCCGGCAAGCGCGTGCTGCTGGTCGAGGATCTCGCCACCGACGGCGGCAGCAAGCTGGTGTTCATCGACGCGCTGAAGAAGGCCGAGGCCAAGGTCACCGACTGCTTCGTGGTGTTCCACTACGGCATCTTCCCGCAAAGCGTCGAGACGCTGGCTGTCGCCGGCGTGAAGTTGCATGCGCTCGCCACCTGGTGGGATGCGCTCGAGGCCGCGCAGAAGGGCAAGTACTTCGACGAGCGCGGCCTGGCCGAGACCAGCGCCTTCCTCGAGGCGCCCGAGCAGTGGTCGGCCAACCACGGCGGCCGCCCGCCCGCACCGCGGCTGACAGCGCGATAATCCAGCCCTAGTCTGCGGCGGACCATGATCCGCCGCCTTCTTCACGTGCTTGCCGTGCTCGCGGCACTCGTCGCACTCGCCTCGCCCGCCGCGGCCAAGGACGAACTGGTGCTCGCCATGAACCAGGCGCCGGGCACCATGAACCCGCTGATCAGCTCGATGCTGGCCAAGTCGCTGATCTCCAACATGACCGCGCGGCCGCTCACGATCTACGACGTCGCCTGGAACAACGTCTGCATGGTCTGCACCACGCTGCCGACCCTCGAGAACGGCAAGGCGCGCATCGTCGACCTCTCGGACGGCAAGAAGGGTATGCAGCTCGACTTCGAGTTGAAGCCGATGGTGTGGGGCGACGGCGTGCCGGTGACGGCGGAGGACTATGCTTTCACCATAAAGGTCGGCAAGAACCCGCTGTCGGGCGTGGCCTCGGCCGAAGCCTACAAGCGCATCCTGAAATTCGACATCCACGACGACCGGCACTTCACCATCACCGTCGACCGCGTGACCTTCGACTACAACGCCTGGGAACTGCAGATCCTGCCCGAGCACATCGAACGACCGATCTTCGAGGCCAATCCCGCCGAGTACCGCAACCGCACGGCCTACGACACCGATCCCACCAACAAGGGCCTCTACTTCGGCCCCTATCGCATCGCCGAGCTGGTGCCGGGCAGCCGCACCACGCTCGAGGCCAACCCGACGTGGACCGGCGAGAAGCCGCACTTCAAGCGCATCGTCTTCAAGATCATCGAGGCCACCGCGGCACTCGAGGCCAACCTGCTGTCGGGCAACGTCGACTACGTGCTGGGCGAGCTCGGCCTCACGCTCGACCAGGCACTGGCCTTCGACAAGCGCCACAAGGACAAATACCGCGTCGTCTACAAGCCGGCGCTGATCTACGAGCACATCGACGTCCGCCTCGACAATCCACTGCTGGCCGACAGGCGCGTGCGCCAGGCGATCCTGATGGCAATCGACCGCAAGGCGATCTCCGACAAATTGTTCGAGGGCAAACAGCCGGTCGCCGACTCCGGCGTCAGCCCGCTCGACCCGATGTACGATCCCAAGGGCCGGCACTACGATTACGATCCGGCGGCGGCGAAGAAGCTGCTCGACGCGGCGGGCTTCGCCGAGATCAAGAACGGCGTGCGCCAGAGTGCACGTATTGGCGACAAGGAGGGCGAGCGCTTCTCGATCGAGCTGGCGACCACGGCGGGCAACAGGGTGCGCGAGCAGGTGGCGCAGGTGATCCAGAGCCAGCTCCGCCAGGTCGGCATCGAGGTCCGCATCCGGGCCGAGCCGCCGCGCGTCTTCTCGGAGTCGCTGAACCGGCGCACCTTCACCGGGCTCGCCATGTACGCCTGGGTCGAGTCTCCTCAGGGCATCCCGCATTCCACGCTCTACTCCACGGAAATCCCGACGGCGGCCAACGGCTGGAGCGGCCAGAACTATCCGGGCTACGCCAGCGCGGCCATGGACAAGGCGATCGATACCGCCGAGCGCGAGCTCCACGAGGCCAAGCGCCGCGCGCTGTTCGCCGAGATCCAGCGCATCCACGCCGAGGACCTGCCGGTGCTGCCGTTGTTCTTCCGCGTCGATCCCTTCGTGCTGCCCAAGCAGCTCAAGGGCGTGACGCCGACCGGCACGCTCAACGGCTCGACCCTGTGGGTCGAGCAATGGCACTGGGAGGATTGAGTGGCGCTCGACAGGATCGTGCTCGACGGGACGTTCGTGCGACTGGAGCCGCTCGAGGAGCGCCACCGCGCGCTGGTGAAGCCGGCGGCGCAGCATCCGGAGATTTTCACCGTCACGACCTCGGCGCTCGGGCCGCTCTACGATCCCTACATCGACAACGCCCTCAAACGCAGCGCCGGCGGGAGTGAGATGGCCTTCGCGGTGTTCCACAAGCCGCTCGGCCGCCACGTCGGCATGACGCGCTACCTCAACATCGAGGAGGCCCACAGGAAGCTCGAGATCGGCTCGACCTGGTACGAGCCCGCGGTATGGGCCGGCCCGGTCAATCCGGAGTGCAAGCTGCTGCTGATGCGCCACGCCTTCGAGGCGCTGAAGTTCAACCGGGTCGAATACAAGACCGACGTCCGCAACGCCCGCAGCCGCGCCGCCATCCTGAAGCTCGGCGCCACGCAGGAGGGCATCCTGCGCAAGCACATGATCATGGCCGACGGCCATGTCCGCGACTCCGTGTACTTCTCGGTCGTCGACAGCGAGTGGCCGGCGGTGAAGGCCGGCCTGGAGAAGCGGCTCGGCGCATGAGCCGCTACGTCGCCAGCCGCGTGGCCGAGATCGTCGTCACGCTCACGCTCATGAGCCTCGTCGTCTACCTGCTGATCGGCCTGATGCCGGGCGACCCGATCAACATGATGATCGCGGGCGATCCCAAGATGACCAGCGAGGATGCCGCCCGCCTGCGCGCACTCTACGAGGTCGACAAGCCGCTGCTGCAACGCTACCTCGCCTGGGCGGGACAGGCTTTGCAGGGCAACCTGGGCTACTCGCGATCCTTCGGCCTGCCGGTGCTGACCGTGCTGGGCCCGCGCCTGCTGAACACGCTCGAGCTCGCCGGCATGGCGCTGGTGCTGTCGATCGCGATCGCGCTGCCGCTCGGCATGTGGGCGGCGGCGCGACCGCAGAGCCGGGCCGACTATTTCATCAACCTGTTCAGCTTCGCCGGCATCTCGACGCCGCCGTTTTGGCTCGCCCTGCTGCTGATCTCGCTGTTCGCGGTGAAGCTCGGCTGGCTGCCGGCGGGCGGCACGGCGGAGCTGCGCCCGGGCACCGGGCTCGGCACCGCGATCGTCCAGAAGCTCCGGTTTGCAGCGCTTCCGGTGGCGACGCTCACGCTGGCCCAGCTCGGCACCTACACGCGCTTCATGCGCGGCGCCATGATCGAGACCCTGCGCCAGGACTATATCCGCACCGCGCGTGCCAAGGGGCTCGACGGGCGCGGCGTGCTGTGGGGCCATGCCTTCGCCAACGCGCTGGTGCCGGTGCTGACGGTGATCGGCCTGTCGCTGGGTGGGCTGTTCTCGGGCGCGCTGATCACCGAGACGATGTTCGCGTGGCCCGGCATGGGCAAGGCGATCTACCAGGCCATCCTCGAGAACGACTATAACTTGGCCCTCGTCGGCCTCCTGATCACGACCCTCAGCACGATCGTCGGCAACCTGCTGGCCGACGCCGCGCAAGCCTGGATCGACCCGCGCGTGTCGCTGGCGGGCGCGCGATGAGCGCCACCCCCACTGCCGCCGTCTCGCCCACGCGCCTGGTCTGGCGGCGCCTGCTGCGCCATCGGCTGGCCCAGGCGTCGCTCGTCTTCCTGGCGATCCTGATCGCGCTCTCGCTGGCGGCGCCGACGATCGCGAGCCTGCGCGGCATCGATCCGTCGGCGACCGACCTGTTCCGCCGTTTCGAGCCGCCGTCGGTCGCGAACTGGCTGGGCACCGACGATCTCGGCCGCGACCTCTTCCAGCGTCTGCTCGACGGCGGGCGCGTGTCGCTGCTGGTCGGGCTGGCGGGCGCGCTGCTCTCGGCGGTGCTTGGGGCCGCGATCGGCGTGGTCGCGGGCTATCTCGGCGGCGGGCTCGACCGCTTCCTGATGCGCTTCACCGACGGCGTGATCGCGCTGCCACTGCTGCCGCTGATGATCGTGCTGGCCGCCATCGACCCGGCCAAGCTCCATCTGCCGGTGAGCCTGTCGCAGTCCGAGAGCTTCTCGATCTACCGCCTGGTGGTGATCGTGGCGCTGACCGGGTGGACGGTGGCGGCGCGGCTGGTGCGGGCGGAGACGTTGTCGCTGAAGGCGCGCGACTTCACGCGGGCGGCCCAGGCGCTGGGTGCGCGGCCGTTGCGCATCATGCTGCACCACATCCTGCCCAACGCCATGGGCTCGCTGGTGGTGGCCACGACCATGGCGGCGGGCTCGCTGATCCTGCTCGAGTCGACGCTGTCGTTCCTCGGCCTCGGCATCCAGCCGCCGGCGGCGAGCTGGGGCAACATGCTGACCGGCGCGCAGGACCTGCTGCAGGAGGCGCCGCTGCTGGCGCTGTGGCCGGGCGCGCTGATCTTCCTCACCGTGATCGCCTTCAACTTCCTGGGCGACGGGCTGCAGGACGCACTCGACCCGCGCAGCGAGCGGCGCTGAGGCAGCGCCCCGCCCGGCCTGCGACAGAACGGCTCGCGACTCTGGCCCGGACAATGCTGCACACCGACGGAACCCCCCGTCGACAGGAGACGTTAGCTCCAGATGGAAAAAAACAAGACTCCCCTCGCCGCCGCGTTCCTCCTCGTGGCACTGGCCGCCGCCTGTGCCCCCAAACCTCCCGCCGAGAAGAAGCCCGCCCCGGACTATCAGATGCCGATGGCGAAGGTCGCGCCGTCCAGTTCCAAGGCTTGCTACGACGCTGCGTCGCTGAACACGGTCAACGTGCGCATGACCCAGGGCGAGATGGCGGTGGGCTACCTCACTTGCCAGAACGCCGACGGCACCCGCAAGTACAACTCGCAGTATGCCGACTTGGTCTCCAAGTTCGCCGCCGAACTCTCGACCAACGCCGGCGAGATCAAGGCCCTGCTCGCCAAGCGTCGCCTCAACCTCGACGCCGTGGTGACCGAGTTCGCCAACCGCGAGGCCCAGCGCCGCAACGACGATCCCCAGTTCTGCTCGCGCATGGAACGCGCCTTCGCCTGGGCCCTGTCGCCCAGCGTCACCAGCCTCTCCCAGGTCCCGCCGCCGCACGATCTTGGCCCGGAGATGAATGTTTTTCCCTGCGCGAAGTAGGGACTCTCACCGGAGTGAGAGAGCTCCGATGCCGATGGCACCGGAGCTTTTCGTGATTCTTCTCATTTCTCACCACACCCTCCGCGCAATTTAATTACGCGAAAAACGCATTGCGTTTTTAGCAATAATAGACTAGGATGGCCTCATGCCCTCCGAAATGCCCCGCCGCGTCTCCGCGGCCGAACTGATCGTCGCCGACCTGCCGCCGCGCGAGACGATCCTCGACCCGATCCTGGCGACCAAGAGCCTCGCGCTGCTCTATGGCCCGCGCGGCCTCGGCAAGACCTTCATCGCCCTCGGCATCGCGTGGGCCGCCGCCTCGGGCGGCAGCTTCCTCAACTGGCAGGCGCCGGCGCCACGCCGCGTGCTCTATGTCGACGGCGAGATGGCTGCCGTCGACATGAAGGAGCGCCTGCGCCTGCTCGGCTCCGCGCCGCCAACGCTGGAATTCATGTTGGCCGACATGAACGCGCGCTCGCCGCCCGACCTGGCGACCCCCGAAGGCCAGACCCGGCTGATGGCGAGCTGGGGCCATCCCGACCTGGTGGTGCTCGACAATCTCTCGAGCCTCGCCGGCTTCAAGAACGGCGATCCCGATTCGTGGAACGACCTGCAGCGCTTCCTGATGCTGCAGCGCCGCTTCGGCCGGGCGATGCTGCTGGTCCATCATGCCAACAAGAAGGGCCTGCAGCGCGGCACCAACCGGCGCGAGGACGTGCTCGATGTGGTCATGTCGCTGCGCCGGCCGGACGACTACGCGCCGCGCCAGGGCGCCCGCCTGGAAATCCACTTCGAGAAGGCGCGCGGCCTGCATGGCAACGCGGTCGATCCCATCGAGGCACGGCTGGTGACCGACAGCATCGGCGTCGCGCGCTGGACATGGCGAAAAATCGATCTACCGGACGTCGATCGAGCCGCCGGCCTGCTCAATGAGGGAAAGAGTCCCGTGGAGATCGCCCGAATGCTCGGTTTCTCCGACGCCAAGGCCTATCGCCTGCGCGATCGCGCCCGCAAGAGCGGTTTACTGGAGGTCCCATCGTGAGCAAGACCCGCAAAGACCAACCCGGCTTCGGCGATACCGTCGCCCTCGGCGACATGGCAGAAGTCGAGCGCGTCGTCATCGAGAAGGCCAAGGACGGCAACATGCAGGCTGTCGCCATTGCCGAGCGCACCTGGCGGCGCCGGCGCGACCCGCCGGTCCGCATCGACCTGCCTGCCGTCGACGATGCAAGCGGCGTTGCCGCGGCGCAGGTTGCAGTCCTCGCCGCCGCGGCGCGCGGCGAGATCACGCCGCAGGAAGGTACCGCCTTCACCGCCATGATCGAGGCTCGGCGTCGCACGATCGAACTCGTCGAATACGAGGTGCGCCTGGTCGAGATCGAAAGGATGAACGAAGAACGCGCACGCGAGGCGAAGGAGCGACGATGAAGACGCCAACCGGGCGTCGCCTCTCGCGCGCCGACCACGACGTGCGACCGCCCCACAAGAAAAAGCAGGTCGATACCTCCGCCATGGAGCCGGTGGCAGCCGTGTTCCACGCCGTGCGGCACCATGGGCTGGCCAGCCTCCTCGACGGAATGGCGCCCCCTCGACTTCGCCCGGCCGCTGCCCGGAACCACCGATATCACGGCGCTGCTCATGCCGGGGCCGCGACCGCATGCGTCGGAAGAAGAAGTCCGAGACACCCCCGGCCGCCCCGAGCCTCCGTCCCCCGAAGTCCCGGCGCCCTGGTACGAGAAGTATGCCTACTGGCGGCCCCGCGGCCCTGAAGACGTCTACGAGATCGAACGCACGGACGAGCCGGCCCTCTGGGAGAGTCATGTGGACGACGAGAAGTACTGACGCTACATGAAAACAGCCCACCTTGGGCCGGTGGGCTGCTCTCGAGTTCGTCAGACGGGCAGCGCGGAGCGTGCGGTCTGGTACGATGGAAACGATGCCGCGCCGCTGCGGTTCCGCCGGGATGCGAATCTCTGGCGCGCCAAGCGACGTCTGTGCAAAAATGCCGTCCGCACATGCCGATCTCAATTCGCTACGTCGTCCAGTCGACCATCCTGCTGCTCGCCGTCGGTTTCCTGGCGCTGCTGGGTATCGTCGGCATGACGATCTGGCTGAACGAGCGCGCGCGGGTCTATTTCGATGACGTGATCGAGGCGCGCGACACCCGCAGCGCCGCCGTCGAGCTGCGCAGCGCGCTGCAGACCGCCGAGTCGAGCCAGCGTGGCTTCCTGGTCAGCGGCAACGAAATCTATCTCGCGCCCTACGACACCGCCAAAACCCAGACCGTGCGCCGGCTCGAGGTGCTGAAGCAGCTGCTCGCGCCCTATTCCGACACCGAGGTCATGCTCCAGCGGCTCACCGTCCTGGTCGACGAGAAGCTCGCCGAGATGGACCAGTCGATTGTGCTGAAGAACGACCGACGCGACGACGAGGCGCTGGCGCTGCTGCGCACCAACCGCGGCAAGGCGCTGATGGACGAGGCCAACGTGTTCCTGACCGGCATCGTCCGCAACGCCGACGAGCGCCTGACGACCGGCGTCGGCGAGCAGCGCGAGAACGCCGCGCGCCTGTACTGGGCCTCGATCCTGGGCGCGCTGCTGATCGTGCTGGTGGTGGCGGGCGTGGTCGTCACCCTCGGCCGCTACACGCGCGAGATCCGTCAGGCGCGCGACGAGGTCGGCTCGCTCGCCTCCGGCCTCGAGGCGCGGGTCACGGCGCGCACCGCCGACCTCGCCCAGGCCCGCGACCGCGCCGAGGTCCTGCTGGCCGAGGTCAACCACCGGGTCGCCAACAGCCTCATGCTGGTGGCGGCACTCGCCAAGCTGCAGGCCAATGCGCTCTCCGGCCCGGCCCGGGCCGCGCTCGACGAGACCTACGCCCGCATCGTTGCCATCGGCGAGGTTCACAAACGCCTCTACAGCTCGGGCGACGTGCGCTTCGTTGCCCTCGACGAATATCTCCCCGCCCTGCTCGACCAGCTCGCCGCGTCCATGCACAGCGCGGGTCACGGCGCGTGGCTTATGTACGATATCGAACCTCTGCGCCTGCCGACCGACGCCAGCGTGAACCTGGGCGTCGTCGTCACCGAGCTGGTCACCAACGCCTTCAAGTACGCCTATCCGGGCGGCAACGGCGAGGTGCGCGTGAGCCTGAAAGACTTATCCGACGGGCGTGCGGAGCTGGCGGTCGAGGACGACGGCGTGGGCCGCCGGGCCGACAGCCCGATCCAGGGCACGGGCGTGGGCACGCGCCTGGTCACGGCGATGGCCGGCACATTGCGTGCCGAGATCGAATATCGCGCGCGTTCGCCCGGCACCGCCGCACGGCTGGTATTCCCGCTGCCTACCACCTGCTAAAGTCCGCGTGCCGGCGCCGTCGCGCCGGGAAGCGGGGGAGACCATCCTCAGTTCGATCCGACTCGCGACGACCCTGTCGCTGTGCGCGTTCGCCGGCACCGGGGGCACGTCGATGGCGCAAGACAATCGCCAGGACGGTCCGCCCGGCATCACCGCGCCGCGCGCGCTGGCGCCGTTCAGCGCGGCCGCGTCCGCCTGCACCGCCCCGCCCGGCCTCGCCCGCGCGCTGGCCTTCGCGCAGGACAACGAGCGGCAGTTCATGCAGGGCGTGTCGCGCGGCCTCTCGCTCGCGGCCCGCGATCGCGGGCTGGAGTATCGCGTGACCCTGGCGCGCAACGACGGCCGCCGCATGATCGAGCAGGTCGACGGCCTGCGCCGCGCCAACGTCGGCGCCGTGGTCGCCGCACCGGTGGATCCGGCCTCGCTGGCGCACAGCCTCCAGCAGGTGATCTGGTCGGGCGCCTATGTCGGCACCGTCGTGCCGCCGCCGGCGACCACCATCCTCAACGCGCCGCAGTATCTCACCGGCAAGGTGCTGGGCGACGCCGCCGCCGCCTACATCCGCGACCGACTGGGCGGCAAGGCGCGCGTCGTCCTGCTGACCCACGACAGCCTGCAGTTCCTGGCGCCGCGGTTCGTGGCCATGCGCGACTCGCTGAAAGGCCTGCCCGGTGTCACCGTCGTGGCCGACTTCTCGCCGGCGACGGTGAACAAGGAAGGCGGCGCGGCCGCCATGCGCACCGTGTTGCTGGCCCAGCCCGCCGTCGACGTGGTTCTGGGCGCCGACACCGTCGTGCTGGGCGCACTCGAGGCCCTGCGCGCGGCCGGCAAGGCACGGCCCGATCAGTTCCTGGGCGGCATCGACGGCGAGCCCGAGGCAGTCGCCGAGATCAAGACGGGCGGCCCCTACAAGGCCAGTATCAGCCTCGCCTCGCCGGTCTTCGGCTACGCCATGGGCCAGCACGCGGCCGACTGGCTGGAGGGCCGCAGCATCCCGCAGGCTATGGACATCCTGCCGACCGCGCTGTCGGCGGCCAACATCGGGGGCTACGAGGCCGACGTGGCCGATCCCGGTGCGGTCTACGCCGATCCGGCACGGCGGGCGGCCTACCTCAGGATGTACGGCAACATCTGCTACGACACGCGCGACCAGTACCTCAACTTCCCGTGGTCGTCCGAGCGCCCCGTCACCGCGCCGTCCCGCTAGCCGCTAGCCGCCACTGAAGAGCTGGTTCATCAGGCCGGCGCAGTCGACGCCCTTGGCGCTGCCGAAGACCGGCGTCGGAATCGGCAGCGAGCGGCCGATGCCGACCTTGGGCGAGCGGATCTTGCCCTCGACGCTGACCGGTCCGTGCAGGTCGAGCAGGTCGAAGGACTTGGGGTGCGCCTTGATCTCGACGTTCACTGCCTGGCTCTGCAGCGCCACCGTGCCGTTGACGTCGAGCACCGACTTCTGGGTGTCGAGCAAGGTCTTGTCGAGCGTCACGGTGCCCTGGCGGAAGTTCATGCGGCCGAGCGCGCACTGCAGTGGAATGCGCTTGTCGCCAGTGACGTAGAGAATCAGCGCGTCGAAGAGCTGCAACCCCGCCAGGCTCACCATCAGGCTGCTCACCGATCCGCCCGCCAGCGCCACCTCGACGTGGCCGTCGGCGCCGCCCATCACGTGGGCCAGCGACTTGCCGTGGCCGGTCAGCGCCACGCGGCCCTGGATTTTGCCGTGCGTGGTGTCGAAGTACCTGGAGTTGCGGAAGAAGGCGCCGAGTTCGACGTCGCTCACCTTGAGGGTCGAATGCACCGTGGGATTGTCAGTGCGCGCGTCGATGCCGAGTTCGCCCGCGACGGTGCCGCCGCCGACCAGCGACAGGGTGAGCGGCTTGGCCGTCGCCACGCCGTTGTCGATCAGCACGCGGAAGGCCAGGGCCTGCACCGGCAGGTAGTCCGGCGCGACCACGCGCTTGGCGTCGAGGGTGACGTCCATGTTCATCGCCCGCAGGCGCTCGACATGCAGCGGTACGTTGGGGAAGAGATCGCCGCTGGCCTCGAGCTGCTGCTGGGTCGCGGCCTGCTGGGCGTTGACGTTGCCAGTCTTGCCGGGCGATGCGCCGACCAGCGGCGCCAGGTCCTTGAACGCGAGGTTGTTGGACACCAGCTTGGCGGTCAGGAACTCGGGCTTCTTGGTGTCATCGATGACGATATCGCCGGCGAGATCCGAATCGCCCACGTGCCACTTGGTCTGCCGGAACGTCCATTTTCCGGGCTCGCGGTCGAGCTTGCCGCTGATGACATAGGGCGGGGTCGGCGGACCCGGGATGCCGAGCAACGGATAGATCTCCGACAGGTTGGGACCCGACAGCGTGAGATCGACGTTGGCGCCGCTCCACTGGAACGGGTCCTGCACGGTGCCCTTGGCCTTGAGCTTGGTGCCGGCGTAGGCGATGTCGAGGTCGAGCGGATAGGGCTCCTTGGTGTCGCGCAGCATCAGCGCCGAGCCGCCGACGAAGTGCACCGTGAGCGGCTGGTTCTCGAGCTTGCCCTTGAGCGACAGCTCGGCCTGCGGCTGGGCGCCGGCGTTGCCCTGCGCCGTCGAGATCGTGCCGTCGAGCGCCAGCTTGCGGCGCGGGTCTTGGTACTTGAGCTTGCCGTCGGTGATCTGGAGCCGGCCGATCAGCGGGGTCTGGAAGCGGTTCTTGGGAGTCACCGCCTTGGCGGCCTCGGTGGCGACCGGCGCCTCGCCGAAGCTCCAGTTGAGCTGGTCCTTGTCGCCGACCTCGATCATCGCCTCGGGCTTGTGCAGCACTAGGCTGGGCAGGACGATGTCGCCCTTGAGCAGCGGCCACAGGCGGACGTCGAAGTCGACCTCCTCGATCTGCAGCATGTTCGGTTCCTTGGCCCACTCGGCGTTGGCGAGCTCGACGCCGGCCAGGTGGACGTGGGCGGTGG
>JBEPUH010000060.1:0-17396 GCA_041691635.1 Hyphomicrobiales bacterium | reverse complement strand
CTCTCAAATTCTATTTTACAGCTTGGTTGTCCGTCTAATTTTACGGGTTGGTCTCCCAAATTATGCAGTATAGAGTAGCTGTCTGACTAATTTTACAATACGGATTGGTTGTCTCTAAAATTCTACTATTAGGGCGGCTGTCCTCAATGAGTCTCGGATCCTATCGGTACAAATTAAAAAAACAGCTGACTTATCCTTGTTTGACAATATTTGGTTTGATAATTTTTCTCTCACAACATTTTGGTCTGTCAATTTGGTCTCACAACATTTTTTCTCTCACAAGATTTTGGTCTCACAAGATTTTGGTCTGTCAATATTTGGTTTGATAATTTTGGCATTATGACCGCGCCAACACATGCATTAATTTATGAAATTATCTGTTATCACTACTAGATAGCAATCTATTCAAACAGGATTTCAACCAATCCAAAAACATTATGTCTTCAATCTACTCAATCAGAGTCCAACCAAAAAAAACATTATGTGTTCGATCTATTTACTCAAGAGGCAAACCAATCCAGTCTTCGATCCTTGTTCAATAATATATTGTAATCACTGCGTTCTTAGCCAAGGGGTAATAACTCCTAACTGTAGTGATTACAATAAATTTATTTCATAACATTATGCATTTATTGACGCGGTACCTCATGCCATTATTATCTGTCAATATTTGGTCTGTCAATATTTGGTTTGATAATTTTGCTCTCTCAAGATTTTGGTCTCACAACATTTTGCTTCACAAGATTTTGGTCTGTTAATATTTGGTTTGATAATTTTCATCAGTAATCATTTTTCGTTTTTTAATTTGTATATGGCATCATTACCCCTTGTAGGGTTCAGAATTTATTGAGGACTGCGTTACTTAATGCATTAGTTATGAAATTATCTCATTGTCATAAATCTATCAAATTCATAGTATGTGACGTCGTACAGAAATTTCTGTAGACCTCATCCCGAAGGGTGACAATAAACCTATCCAAATTATTTTAGTCATGTGAGAACAAACCTATTCAAATTATTTTTAGTCTGAGAGTGCATACCTATCCAAACGATTTCAGTCAGTGAGAGTGCATAGCTATCTAAATTATTTTTAGTCTGAGAGTGCAAACCTATCCAAACCTCACCTTACAAATTAATTCTTCACATCGGATGGTTGACTGACTAATTTTACAATACATATGGTTCTCTCAAATTCTACAGTACAGGTTGGTCTCTCAAATTCGATTTTACAGGTAGGTCTCTCAAATTCTATTTTACAGGTTGGTTGGTCTCTCAAATTTTATTTTACAAGTTGGTTGGTCTCTCGAATTCTATTTTACAGGTTGGTTGGTTGGTCTCTCAAATTTTATTTTACAGGTTGGTTGGTCTCTCAAATTCTACAGTACGGATTGGTTGTCTCTCAAATTATACTATTAGGGTGGCTGTCCTCCATGAGTCTTGGATCCTACCGGTACAAATTAAAAAACAGCTGACTTGTCTTAGTTTGATAATTTTGCTCTCACAACATTTTGGTCTGACAATATTTGGTTTGATAATTTTGCTCTCACAACATTTTGATCTGTCAGTATTTGGTTTGATAATTTTTTAATTTGTTTGTGGCATCCATTACGAATTTATTGAGAACTGTGTCACTTCATGCATCGGTTTATGAAAGAAATCCATTGTCATAAATCTATAACTGGGAGCCCACCAAAAATATCCCCAAAGGCATTCGAACTTGTTGAGAACATGTCTTCAATCTACTCAATCAGGGGTAACAAAACCAAAAACATAATGTCTTCAATCTATTCATCATGGGAAACAAAACATCATGTCTTTAATCTGTCCACTTAGGAGCCCATCCGATCCCTAACCGAAAGAAAAAATTTACTTGTTTAATTCCAATGCAAAACTATTGTCTTACATAATCAGTTAAGGCAAATAGACAATATATATATATATATATTCTACTATAACATGGATGTCTCTATGAATTATAATTTAAAAAAATTGAAATTATAATTTGAGTTTGTGCGACAAGTAGCCTGTTCTCTTTTAGCTTTTCTATTCCTTCTTTTAGATTGGCTTTACTTTCGGATATTTCTATTATCTCTTCAATTTCAGCTTCTTCAATTCAAGACTCTTCTATGTTTCTTAGGTCATTTGAAAAAGAGACACATAGAGGAAGCTGAAATTGAAGAGATAATAGAAATATCCGAAAGTAAAGCAAATATAAAAGAAGGAATAGAAAAAGCTCAAAGAGAACAGGCTATCGTCACAGCAGCCGAAACGGTTGTTTTTTTAAATGTAGCTTGTAATTTGATTAATTATTTCATATATGAATGAGTTATCCTAAGTGTTTTTTCAATCGAACCAATTTGACGCCCTTCGATCTTTTCAAGATTTTGATTTATGTTAGTTATTAATATATATATATCATTACAGTATACATTTCTAGCAGTTAAAAAATCAATTTTTTTTGAGCTCCGATCCGTCAGTATGGTCAAGAAATTGATAAATTAACTGCCAAACAGATAGGAATTCGCAAAAAATGCTAATATATGAACCAATTTGTTATTTATGTGGCGTGTCAGAGAATGTATTTGTAAGACAGGATATTGGATCCATGCATATATTCCGCAATCATTCACGCCATATTATATTATTGGATCTGGTTTCAGTATTTTTCCTTTCTACTCAGTTTTTGTTTGTAGATTGATGTTCAATTATCCAAACAAATTCTAATCTGTGTGAGAGAAAACAAATCCTATCGATTCTTGTCTGTGTGAGAACAAACTTATCTAATCGATTCTTGTCAAAAAAATCATTTGGTAGAATTGTTTTTTCACTTTCAATAACATTTTATGGAGATGATGATTGCTGGAGGAGTGCATAAGATTATATATCAGTTATTTAAGGAGCCCAACCAATCAAAAAATTATTGTCTTCAATCTGTTTACTAGGAGCTCAACCAATCCAAAAAATTCTTGTCTTCAATCTATTCAATTAGGAGCCCGACCAATCCAAAAAATTCTTGTCTTCAATCTGTTTACTTAGGAGCTCAACCAATCCAAAAAACTCATGTCTTGAATCTATTCAATTAGGAGACCATCCATTCTGTTCACTTGGTGTCCGACCAATCCAAACACATAATGTCTTTAATCTGTTTTCTTAGGAGCACAACCAATCCAAAAAAATATTGTATTCAATCTGTCCACTTGGAAGCCCTCACCAAAAGAAAAAATTTCCTGGAGCTCTCTAAAACTCCGGATTTATCTCACGCTTTTTATTCATATATTTTTGCATTGCCTAATTTTTTTTCATAACAGTCTGATCAATCCACGTGTCTACTCAATTTTTATTGGTAGAGCTGTCCAACCTGGAAAATTTTAGTCTGAGAGAGCAATCCTATCCAAACGATTTCAGTCAGTGTGAGAACAAACTTACCCGAATGATTTTAGATTGTGTAAGATCTGACCAAACCAATTTTACTATTCAATCTGTTACCGAGAGCCCTACAATCCAAAAAAAAATCCATGTGTTCGGTCTCTAATTGATCAAATTTCCTATCAACCAATTTCGGATAGACTCCATGCATATATTCCGCAATCATTCTCGCCATATTTTATTATTGGTTTTTGGTTTCAGTATTTTTTCCTTTCTACTCATTTTTTGATTGCAGATTTATTCTTATCAAAATGATTACAAACTTAACCAATCATGATTTCGGTAAAAAATCATTTGGTTCATTCTTTGTTTGGTGAATCAGTCACAGCAAAATTATTTTATTGGCCATAAACTCTGTACTTGAATTGTTTTTTCACTTTTAATAATATTTTATGGCGGCGATGATTGCGGGATAGAATGCATAAGCTTCTTTCAGTTATTTAGGAACCGACCAAGTAAAAAATTAAACAACTCTTATTACCACCCATAGGTTTATCAATTTACCAAATCAGTATCAAACAGAACCAATCAATCCAAAAACATCATGTCTTCAATCTGTTTAATCCAAAAACATCATGTCTTCAATCTGTTTAATCCACATGTCTACTCATTTTTATTAGTAGAGCTGTCCAACCTAGAAAATTTTCTAGTCTAAGAGAGCAGACCTATCTGTTTACTTAGGAGACAAATCAATCCAAAAACATTATGTCTTAAATCTATTAAATTAGGAGCCCATTCATGTGTTCTGTTTACTTAGAAGATCAATCAATCCAAAAACATTATATCTTAAATCTATTCAATCAGGAGCCCATTCATTCCAAAAACCTCGTGTCTTCGGTCTGTTCAATTAGGGCCATCCATTCTGTTCATTTAGGAGCCCAACCAATCCAAAAAACTCATGTCTTCAATCTGTTTACTTATGAGCTCGACCAATCCAAAAAATTCTTGTTTTCAATCTGTTTACTTAGGAGCCTATCCGATCCAAAAATTCTTGTCTTCAATCTGTCCACTTGGCAGCTCGACCAATCCAAAACATCTCTTCAATCTGTTCAATCTATTCAATCTGTTCAATCTATTCAATCTGTTCAATCTGTTCAATCATGAGCCCAAGCAATCGATCCAATTTCCCTTCTAACTAATTCTGCCATTCGATCTGTTTTGAGAGCCCCCAACAATCCAAAAATATCATGTTTCAATCTGTCAGTACCACGAGATTAAGACTGGATGGATTTCATAATATTATGCATACAATATCGCGATAACTCATGCCAGTATTCTCTCTAAACATTTTAATAAGTCAATTTTTTCTGTCACATCATTTTTTCTCTCACAGTATTTTTCTGTTACCTTCGGATGAGGTCTGCAGAAATTTCTTTACGATGTCACAGTATTTTTCTCTCAAAGCATTTTGGTTTTTATTTTTTAGTATATGAGAATATTCGGCATCATTATCGCGGAAACACATGCATTGTTTTATGAAATGATTCAGTGTATTCTATCATAGATAATTAGTTAATTTATTCAAATCAATTAATTAAAGTTCATGATATATATATAGTTATCTTTGGTATTCCATTTGTAGATTGTATTAGTGGAAGATAATACCATATTATTATCATATCCACAACAAATTGACCTAATTCGTTCTTTGGAGCTCACTTCTTGTGGGACAAATGACACCATATGATTTACAACGAGTGCCACCCCATAAATATAGTTTTCCATATTGAGTCAAAGCAATCTACTCAATCAGGTGCTCAATTAGGGGCAATCAATTTTTTCCCAACTACTTAAATTTACAATTAACCAATCAAAAATTTAAGTAATAAATTTCAACAACGCTGGCTTATTTTTGTCTTCCCACAAATATACTTGGCCATCGAACATAACAGCATATTTCGTTTCGTATACACTATGAATACTTTCAATTCTAGATAATATTTTTACGGGCTCGGATTTATTTAACCTAGTCACACTAAACAAATCACCATTCTTTGTTAAAAAATAAATTTCTCTCATCCAAGTAACATGAGTACACACGATTCCTCTAATTAATATATTTTTATCTGTTGAATGTACTAGATTATATTCATAATTGGATATTTTTTCTAAATCGGAAGAAAATTCAAATGGTACAAATGAATCATCTGAATCATATTCGGATTGAATAATTTCGCCCGCGCCCATATCAAATTCTGTCTTGCATCCAGAAAAATCTGTTGCAACGAATTTTTGAGATATCGTCTCAATTTTATTTATATTACTTCTAATAATAGATAATTGATTAGTATCAGTATCCCATACCATCCAAACTAATAAATGTTTACTACTAGTTAATATTCCAATGGCATTACATCCAATTCCCAGAACATCTTGTATCGAGCCCAAACCATTTGTTTTGATATATGAATCGACGACGGACGAAATATTTTTACCAATTATTGTGCATGACATATTAGCTATGCAAATTCTTCCATCCAAATAGAAAATTATTCTTGTTGACATGAATGAGAATGTATATTTTACTCCAGATAACACTAATTTGTAATCTTTTGTTTTCTTATCCTTTACATATAATTTATTGTCAATGGTAAAACTATTATCATCATTAAATATAGTATTGCCACGCAACATTAACAATATGTATGTAATGATATCTGTCGGAACAGAAAATTGCCATAAGCTACAAATTATACATACAGCTCTTTGTTTATAGATCAGCATATTGATATCCAATGACTACTTATTGATTAACATACTGAGCACCTCTATGAATTAATTTATCAATTTTTTTAATGGATAAATTATTTTTTGTAATTAAATATTTTTGGAATGACATACGTATCTAACTCACGATTACAATTGGATATCTGTCGGAAAAAATTTTTCAAACATAACAATATCAGTAAATAAATTGGATCATACATTGTATTAATTTATGATCCAAAATGATTTTTTTTCAATTTTTATTCAGAATATGAGTTGTTTAGGACATAATTGATTTACAGTGTCTCCCAGACCTAGTTGACCACTTTCATTGTGTCCGAATACATAACATGAGTCATCATATTTTAATAGTAGACAATATTCATTTCCCAAAATACATTTGGTAATTCGACTTACTGCAAGTTTAATGGGTATCAGATTGTACATTATTGATAATCTTCCACATATGTATACATCACCAAATTTATCAAGAAAAATTGTCGAATCACTTCCACATTTTAGAGACATAATATTTTGAATATCGATTTCAGTCATAGACAGGACATTAGTATTGTGACCTAATTTACCGTAGCAATTCTTTCCCCACGTATAAACTTTCCCTGAGTACAACAAAGCTCCAGCATGATGCACACCACAACTAATAGATATTACATTGGATAAATTGCATTTTTGAGGTGTTACATATGAAGTATAATTTCCCAAACCCAATTGTCCATCCCGATTACTACCCCATGAATAAATTTGACCACATATTGTTTTAGCAAAATTAAAACTGTGCCCAGAATAAATTTTTTTGAAATTAACCGAAGAATTTTTTGTTGGTAATAATTTATTATTCGTGTCGCCTAGTCCTAATTGAAAATATCGATTGTCACCGAACCCATAATATGCTCCTGATTCAGCTAAAACTATTGTATGTTCGCGACCACAGGATACAGATTTAATCTTCTCTGGTAAAATAACTTCTTTAGGGATCTTTTCATTAACAGTATGTCCTAATCCAAGTTGACCTTTGTTATTGTATCCCCAAACACATATTTTATTTGGATTAAAACTCAATGCAACCGTATGAAATCCTCCACATACTATTTTTTTGATATCTTTTTTCTCGAATTTTACCATGTTTAATTTATCAATGCAATCTCCCAAACCCAATCGACCATCCAAATTACTCCCAGCCGCATATATGGTATTATTTCTAGAAATAAATGTTTGAGATTGCCCGCAACTGATTCTAATTGTTTTTATCTTGACAGATAAGATGAGATAGATAATATCCCGTGGATAATGTTGTCCAAAATTATCTGTGCAGAATTCCTTGAGTAAGAATAAATTAAATAGTTTGGCTTGGTACATGATCTATGGTTAGCTAGATGATTCTTGTATTTTTTAGATGTTAAGAAATCAATTTTTTTGATTAGAATTGTAATACGTATTATAATTCTAATGTAAGCTTGGTTGGAACCAATCTACTTGTGCGATCTAACAATCCCAATTGACCAAATCTATTGTCACCCCATGCATAAATATCATTAGTTTTGGTAATTGCAAATGTTTGATTTCCTCCACTATACAGTTTGATTATTCCATACAGATTGAGTTTTTGTGGCGTGCACATAGTATTTGTATGTCCTAGTCCCAATGATCCGTATCGATTAAAACCCCAAACATAAATTTCACTATTAGAAAGTAAAACCATTGTATGATCTAAGCCACAGCATATAGATAGTATGTTAGATTTACTTGGAATGATAATTTTAGTTGGTAATTGTCTATAATAAGTATCGCCCAAGCCTAAATTACCATATGCATTCATTCCCCAACCGTATAATTCATTTTTTGATGTAACTGCAATCACATGATATTCTCCACATTTGACTGTTAGAACATCTGATAAGATAACGTCACTCATGCTATATAATTTATTATCTGTTGCCAATACTATTATTTGCTGACGAGTACATATTAATTTTTTTATGGGTTTTTCTATTAAAATATTAGTATCTAAAAACTTTATTTTCCCAGTTGAATCGATTGATATTGTGGTTGTGCCATTATTTTTAATTTTTATTATTTTCTGTGACGAATCAATGTATGGCAAAGTATAATATTCTCCAGGTGGAACGTCAAATATGTTCGTATCAATAATATTTCCCCAAACATAAAAATTATTTTCAAATGATTTTCCAATTACATAATCATTATAGCAATTAATCGATTTAATATTTTTTGCATCGTATTTCCTATTCATGTTACCGAATTCATATATTATGCCGTTGGTTAGAATAGCTGTAGTACTCCAACTACATCGAATTTTTATTTTTTGGTAGGAAATCATGGTGATGTGTTGGATTAGTTCGGTGGGGAAATTCAGTCCGAAAGTTTTTTGACAGAATTTTGTCAGATTGAGTATAATTTGAATATATATGTTGGGATTCATTTGATCAGTTGGTTTGATTTGTTAGTATTCTTAGATGTTAATAAATCAATTTTTTTTTATCAATCTAGCAGTACATGAGGGTATTCAGTTAAAAATATTAAATCATTAATGTAATATTTTTATCTATTAAGCCGTAGTCGATCCACAATCACAAACACATGTATTATTACAAAACAGATAGGGTTTGGTGTTGGGGAGATAATTCAGTTGGACAACTAGGTCTGGGTGATTATGAACCAAGAAAGCATTTGACAGAAATAATTCTACCAGCGAAATAATTTATTTTTTAATCAATAAAATAAATTATCTAAAATATCAAAGTTACCAACGAGGCCCAATCAAATAATAATTTGTCAATCCGGATTCATAAAACCAATATACAAAAATAATTTATGGTGCCACATCCAGCATTTTCAAAATTATATAGACAATCTATCCAAATATCGGATATCCCAAAAGAGGTCTGATTTCATAAACAAAATGCATATGTTGTCGCAATCATTAACGCCAAAATATGTATTGAAAACTGAATACCTCATGTGGGATCCGAACTTGTTGAGGATATCTATGTTTTTGTCTATCTGATCAATCTGCATGTATTCTTGTTGCTATAATAATAAAAAAATTGATACACAAACTCTCTCATATACAGACTAACTCAATACATATCAAACATGAACACTGACCTAGAACAAATTATAAATTGGGCATATCTCGAAGCAATCAGGCAAAATAATTTACCAATTATTCAAAAATGCATTGATGCAGGATGTAAATTTACTTTTGAACACATTTCTCTAATAACAAAAATAATTAATGATCATCATACTAATCGAAAATTAGGCAACGCTCCAATATTTGATACATTTGATTTACTCACAACCAAATATTTTTCACAATTCGCATCTGATACAGAATTAATGTTTGCATGTATTCGTGATCACCGAGGATGTTATTTGAATACAATGATTATCAAAGGATACAATTCCAATTATCCTAATTCACACACAGTATTCTTAAAATCATTACCCAACCTAGAATCATGGAATTTTAATATGGAAATCATGCTTGTATGTGGTTTTGATCAGTATTTTCAAACTAGTATAATGGATTGTATCGAAAATAATTATACAAAATGTATTAAATTTTTCTTTGAACATGGCGTATCATTTTATTCAGAATTACAATCTATCCAATCATATGTAGCTGATCTGCATTCCCCCCACATAGTATGCTAGTGATGAATTTTGCATTAGATAATATGTTCAAAATCGAATCATTGACCCAACCAATCCAAGTTAGTTTGCTTCTGTTGGGTTGTTCATTAATCCATCCCGATGTACGGATCAATATTATGCGATTTTATATGGGCCTTGATTATGATATGGTTGATAAGATTAGAGTTCGATTATCTGTGATTGAAAATAATTATCTTAGATATTCTATGTGGGTCTGAGATAATTAATTGACTTGATCAAATCGATTAATCTAACTAGGCTTACAAAAAAAATTGAAAAAATAACTCTCTGAGAAGCTCAGTAATTCTTTCAATCTTAACATACACAAATGTTAAACATAAGAAACCTTGTCAAATCACCAAAAAGACTTTATTCAAGTAGCAAGATCTTCACAGGAAACACCCTAATTTATTTAGGGTGTAATTGGTGGAGCCATCGGAGCAATTGGTGGGTTGTGTTCTAGTCTATATTACACATATAAAGACACTGTCAGATTCAATAATAATGAGTTTGGCGAGTATTGTTTTATGACAGCATTTTGTACTGTCTTGATGGGAGCTTTCGGAACATTTATTGGACTTACATTACCTCTATCTGTTCCAATATGTGGATCAGTTGGTATAGCGATATTATATGGCAGGCACCAGAACAACCAACTAAGAAAATCTAAAACATTAGACCACGAATAATTAATTCAATTCATCAATTAAATTAATTAAAAAGTATGATTCGGGAAAATTTGATAATCTAATGCATATGTTCTTAGCTAAACCACGAATCCCTTTGGGGTTCTTAACTAAACAATGAATTTTTTTCATACTATTATGCATATATTAGCGCAATAACTAATGCCATTATTCTCTGTCGGTATTTTTTTTGGTCTGTCAGTATTTGGTCTGGTAATTTTGCTCTCACAACATTTTAGTCTGTAAATATTTGGTTTGATAATTTTGCACTCACAATATTTTGGTCTATCAATATTTGGTTTGATAATTTTTATCTGTAATCATTTTTTCGGTTACCTTGCAGAAAAAATTCTCTGAGGCTAATCCCTCCGGCGTTTTTAATTTGTTTGTGGCATCCATTACTGCGTCATTTAATGCATTGGTTTATGAAATAAATCCATTGTCATAAATCTATAAATGGAAGCCCAACAAAACCAAAACCAAAAACATAATGTCTTTAGTCTGTTCAATCAGAGCCCAACCAATCCAAAACATCCCCAAAGGGATCGAACTTGTTGAGAACATGTTTCAATCTGTCTACTTAGGAGCCCATCCGATCCCTTACCGGAAGAAAAAATTCTATGAAGCTTTCCAAAACTACAGATTTATCTCACGCTTTTTATTCATATATTTTTGTATAGCCTAATTTATTTTTCATAACAGTCTGATTAATCCACATGTCCAATCTGGAAAATTTTATCTACCGAATTCATAGTATGCAATAACAAACCTATTCAAATGATTTCAGTCAGTGAGAGAGCAAACCTATCCAAATTATTTTTAGTCTTAGGGAGCAAACCTATCGAAATAATTCTGGATTGTGTAAGATCTAACCAATTCACTCTGTTTCCAGGAGCCCTACAATCCAAAAAAATCCATGTGCCAGTCTCTAATTGGTAAAATTTCCTATCAATCAATTTTTGGATAGACTCCATGCATATATTCCGCAATCATTCACGCCATATTATATTATATATTATTGGTTTTGCTCCAGGAATTTTTTCTTTATACTCATTTTTTGATTGCGGTTTGATGTTTAATTATTCTTATCAGATATTCAATCGATTCTAGTCAGTGTGAGAGCAAACTTATCCAATCGATTCTTGTCAGTGTGCGAGTAAACCTATCCCAGTAAAAAAATCATTTGGTAGAATCGGTCACTCTCCGGGATGAGGTCTACATAAATTTTCTGTACGGCGGCACATAAAAATTATTTTATTGGACATAAACTCTTTTTTTGAATTATTTTTTCACTTTCAATAATATTTTATGGCGGCGATTATTGCGGGATAGTATGCATAAGCTTTTATCCAATACATGTGTTTGGTTGTTGGAATCATGCAGTCTGTAAATTTATTTATTACTCAACCACAAGTTTATCAGTTTTCCAAATTCATTATCAAACAGAGTCTAATTCAATAATATTAAATAATATTCAATGGGGGATCTAATCAATGGTGTTTAGATAGACAATTACAACGTGTTATCATACGAAACATATGGTTGATAAGGGTTAATACATAATTTCCCGGATGTAAAACAAATATTTTAGGAAATCTTGCTATGGCATATGATTCTGTCACTGACTCTTCTAATTCGATTAAAGAAGACATTTAATAAAAAATATTATTTAATATTTTTCATTTCGTTAAGTACATCCTTCAATGTTAACAAATACTCATGTATCCTCTATTACATGTTTTGCATAAACTCTCTGATGCATTTGGTCGAGATTTATTCTACCAACGAAGAGAGGCAACGGACATATTTTTCTTCCAAACTTAATAGTTGTTCCCAAATCTCTACCGCACCAATCCACAGATCCCCACATCCATAAATCATTCGACATTGTCAATGCCAAACAATAGTTCCGATTCATATATATGGCTGATACATTATGTAAATTTATTTTTCTGGGTTGTGTAAGCGCGACATTATCTTTGCGGTTTAGTCCGAGTAGATTATTTTTTCCATTACCGGCAGAATAAATTTCACCAATCACAGACAAAAAAATAAAATATTCGAAATTATCACCCCATACAGTATATATTTGTATTATTTGGGACACACAAACCTTCTTGAACATATCGTTTTTTATGAATCTGGCAGTGTTTAGAAAAACATTCCCCATACTATCTAGATGTATAGTTCTTTTTGGTGTGGATAAAATTTTTACTATGGTTGTTGATGCTAGTCTCAATTGTATACAACTTATTTGACTGAGAGCCCCATGATTTTCATGATACAAATGGAAATGTCTGGCAAATTCATCAATAATAACTATTCCATCCCCCCATCTTAATATTTTCGTAATTACACATCCAAAATTTAATGGTTGGGTGTGTTTTATACAACTATTGTAAGATGCATACATAATTCTATTACATTTAGTGATTGCAACATCATAGTAAGTATCACTGTACAATGATAAAAAAAATTTTATCCCCAAAATATTATAACTTTCGAGAAGCTGTCGTATATATACTGGAATGCGTTTTGTTGCAATTGTTGGCATGGGACTAGTTGAGAATAGTATGTTGTCCTTTTTGATTATTAGACCATGTACAATAATTTTTGTACGAATTCTGCATAATTTGATAATTATTTGAACAATTTCATTTGGGATTGATAGGTTGTTTAGCATGCAGAAAGTTTTCATCACCCATGCAAAAAATAGTGGAGTTAACATTACCTAATAGTACTAAATGTGTATATCTTAGACGGTTTATTAATCAATTTTTTTAGTAAGATCCAAAAAACATCATACATCCAATCGATCACATAGAACTAAAGCAATCAAAACATTATGTTTTCAATCATTTTTACTTCTCACACAACATACCGGCAGCGGATTCAAGTAGGTAGCTGAGGTACTCTCTATTTTGAAATTTTTGTATCATACTCCAAACAAACCCATGTCTTCTTTCTAATCCGAACTTGCCGAGAACATCTGTTCAATCTATTTAATCTATTCAATCAGGAACCCAACCAATCCGAAAACATGATGTCCATAAATTTCTATTGGAAAATATAATATCAATTTTTATTTTCAATATGCGTATTCAATCAAATTATATAAAAAAATAAATCGTGTTGGATTTTATAATTATGGAAGAAGATTCGAATTTACCAATAGTTCCGTTTGGCAAATACAAAGGGAAATGATAACTGAACTAATAAATGATAAATCTCATGTGGATTGGTAAAAATCACAGGGGGGGTAATTGCAAGAAATATTTGGCCAGTCTCATATAAAAATAATTATCATCAACGAATTATTAGAAACACAAATGCCAACTAAAAATCAAATATTTGGATAACATATGTATTTGTCTTAAATCAGAAAAACTATGTGACTATATCGACAAATTGGATATTGATATAGAAAACTTAAAAACTACCAGGTCTGAATATTTTTATGTAGAAATCCAAAAGTTATTCGAAGCGATGTTTTCGAGTAATATCCATTCCAAAAATATATTATCGTTAATGCTTGACGAAACCGAAAATTATTGTATTATCTAATGTATAATTAAATAATACAATCCCTAAAGATATCAATGAATATTACTGACATGTGACTGTGCATTTGTATTAAATTATTTTTTCAATTTTTACTAGGAATCTCAACAAAAAAAATTGAAAAAAAATCATATTAGAAACATAAGCAATACATATCTAATAATATACACAAATGCTTATCATTTTATTAATTCAGATTGTTTTATCTGCAAACGAGAATGGCAAACAAGAACATACGAAAACATTTATTGATCATGGTGTATCTAATGCAAACGGATTTTATTTTATTCCTCAAACATACGGAGGCAATCTTGGAGATATGTGTGCAGAGATAAAAGACCGACAAGCTTTTCTAAAAATTCTAAAGAATTATAATATCCAATGTGGATCTAATCAATGGTGTTTAGATGGACAATTTCAATGTCCCGAAGACAAGACAACGTGTTATCATATGGAGCATATGGTTGATAATGTTAATACAGAATTTCCCGGATGTAAGACAAATATTTTAGGAAATCTTGCTATGACATATGGTAAGTGGAATAAGGAAGTTGGTCAATTAAATTGGTCTAATGTCAAAAGAGAGAAGGGAGCAATCTACGGAAAATTATTTGATCAAGCAATGGAAAATGTTAGGACATGTTGTTATGGATCAGAAGATAAACCGAAATATGAAATAATAATTTATATTGGAGTTGCAATAGTTGGTGTGCTCATTATTGGATTTATTATCTTGGGTGCAATGTATAAAGCCAGCCTAATTAGATACACAAATGAAATTGAGTTGCAGGATTACGACAACTTAGAATCTGGATCTGACTCTTCTAGTTCGATTGAAGAAGACATTCAATAAAAAATATTACATAAAATTATTTAATATTTTTTCATTTCACTAAATACTTTCGGATTGTCCTTCTCTCAATTCTACTAGTACTTCTTGCATGTTTGACTAATAGTATTAAATAATTTTATTAGTCTAGTGAATAATTATTTCCTGATATACCCAAATGCATACCAATCAACAAATAACCATAAATTTCTTGTATTATGAAATACTATAAAAATCCTATCATTTTCCACAATCATATCTTTATGATAATAACGAACTATGCTACGATCATCGCCGTAATATATGATCCAATCAGCCAAAATAGATGGAGCAGAAGATCCACTTCCCAGGTGATCAGTAAAATAAGAATTAAATAATAATTTGGGTTTATCAACAAACGAATCCTTAAAATAAATAGTACAATTACAATTTTTCACGTCCGAATCATACCAAATTTCATTATCAAAAATCATTCCATCCGGACATACACAATTATTATTTGGCCATCTGAATCTCCACTGTTTGATAGTTTGGTTGTAAGCAATGTCTGCAGTTAAATTTAGTGTCCCCCTTTCAAACTGAAACTTTACAGATTTTAGTTCATCGATCTGTCTCTGAAGATATTCAAATCTCAATTCGTTGATTATGTTCGTGCAGATTCCGACAATGATAAATGCGTATAGTAGAAACATTGGTTTATCATATCTTACCATAAATCTTACTTCTCTAGCACTTAATTTATCAATTTTTTTATTGGCAGCCTATTATATACAATAAATTCATGAGTTAACATCTAGAAACATTCGCAGAGTATATAAGACTAAAATAATCCCGGAACATAATGATTTGCTTGTACCATATTGTATAAGCAAATCATTAATCAGTGTCTGACCCTGTCTCACCATAATTAAAATCTTTTTCCAATGCAACTCGATCAACATCAACGTGTATCATATTCCATTCAGTAAAGTTAGTTCGAACTGTGACTGTTCCTTTCCAACATTGCTCCGGATTATCTTCATATCCAAGAACTTGGAGTGGCGACACATAATGATTGTCTGAATAAGCCCAATTATATTTGTTTCCAATCAAGTCATCCACATCATAAGTTCTACACAAAGATTTAACATCGTATTCTCTGTATCTATCAATCTTGTATGGTTCAACGCGAATATCTGTCAGATCTGATTTTTTAACATCGACATCAAATATTGGATATGTTGTACCCATAGCACTACACAAACAAATTCGATGTTTTTTTACAACGAATACAGAGTATGTGGCCCAGAATAATTTAGAATCGGTGTCTTCGGATCCACATAATTTGTCCAAATAATTTTTTAGTATGTTAAATAATTTCTCTTTTGAGTCGATCCGTTTGATGTCGGTGTAGCCTAGGAAGTGGGATTGGTCGACTAATTTGATTGTGTGAGTCATGCGTGGGTTGTTATTGGATTTGTATTAGACCAGGCTAGTTTAGCTGTTTAAAATTCAATTTTTTTTGGTTAGAATTTCAATCAACAGACTCGCATCAAATAAAAAATTGAATCATCAACTCCCTCATATACAGACATCAATCAAATAACTTCATACTAGTCATGGATACTAAAATCGAACATATCATAAATTGGGCATATCTCAAAGCCATCGATGAAAATAACCTACCAATTATAAAGGATTGCATTGATCTTAGATGTAAATTTACAGACGAAAACATATCACACATAAAAATACTGTTTGATTTCTATCGAAATATGAGTCCACACGAAAAACAACAATGTTTCGATATATTTGATTTATTTGCAACTAATTATTTTTCTCAGGTTGCGTCTAATACAAGATTAATGTCCATGTGTATTGGCCATACAGAAAACATTTATTTGGAAACGATGATTGATAAAGGACACAATTCAAGTTATCCAAATACAGAAAAGGCATTTTTAAAATCATTAAGTGTACTAGAATTCCAGGAAACATTTAAAAAAATGAAATTGTTGATTACACAATGATAGACCGGATCAAGAAATTATTATGTGAGAATGATGATTCAGCTTCAAAATACAGCGATGAAAATAATTAATTGAGTTAACTAAATCGATTAATTATTAACTACATCCTAATGGAATATTTTTATTTAACTGGTGGCGAATAGTAATCCATCAACTGCTTCATATAATCAATCGCCTTATCAGATTCCTCTCTAGTCAAAATCCTTTGGACTTCCTTAGTATCATATTCTTCAATAATACCCTTACGGTTCCGCCACTTTTCGACATCAAATTGTTTAATTTCTGACCTTTTCTTATTATGCCGAACTAAAATAAATTTCTTACTCAACATTCACTATATTAACTAAAAATAAATTAATATTGGGTTGTATATCTAGAATGTTAAATTTTCAATTTTTTTTGTCAGATAATATGCAATCTAATCCAATCCAATCCAATCCAATCCAATCCAATCCAATCCAATCCAATCCAATCCAATCC
>JBEPUH010000059.1:0-18247 GCA_041691635.1 Hyphomicrobiales bacterium | reverse complement strand
CGCCGGCCATCATGACGCCGCGCTTCACCGCCTCGATCAGGTCGGGCACGTTGCCATGGCAGGGGTTGTAGTCGCTGAAGGTGTTGGTGATGCCGACGATCGGCCGGTCGAGCGCGTCGTCGGTGTAGCCACCGGCCTTGAGGAACGCCTTGCGCAGGAACAGCGAGAAGCCCGCATCGCCATAGGTCGCGAGCCCCTGCCTCATTCCAGTAGGGCGCATGCCGGTGGCCTTCTTGGGTGTGCTTTTAGCGCCGCGCTTGCGGGATGCCATGTCGTTTCCTCTCCTCGGTCGAGGCTATTTTGTATCGCCTTCCAGACCCGCTGCCCAGCGGGCGTGCTGGCCCGGATCGCGCTCGGCGACGATGGTGCGGGCAAGCTCGCGGCCCATCAGCGCGCCGAACTTGAAGCCGTGACCCGAGCACGGCGACATGACCCAGCCCCTGGCCCCTTGCTTCTCGACCACGAAGCGCTCGTCCTCGGTCACGGTGTAGAAGCAGACCTTGAGCCGGTCGATGCGCCACCGATCGAAGCCGCGCAGCAGGCTGGCGCAGCGCTCGAGCAGCGGCCTCATCTCCGTTTCTTCCGCCTCGCGGCCGGCGTCGGGATCGCCGCGGCGGCTGAACTCGTGATCGCCGACCTTCAAGCCGCGGCCTTCCATCGGCGGCACGAGGTAGAGGCCGACGTCGCCCGTCTTGTCGATGACCATCGGCCCCCGTGACCAAGCCGCGCGCGCCGCCTTGGGAATTTGAAAGTAGATGACGACCTGGCGCGAGGGCACGAGCCGCCGGCCGAGCGCGGGCAGGAGGCGACCGACCCAGGCGCCGGCCGCGACCACGACGACTTCGGCGGCATGGACGGTGCCGGCCGTCGTCGTCACCCGGCCGTGCTCCAGATCGACCGCCGCGACCGGAGTACCGGGGTGCAGGCGAACGTTCGATTGCTGACCGAGATGGCGGGCCAGGGCAGTGACGATGTCCCGGGCGAACAGTTCACCGCCCGTGTCGATCCAGAAGGCATGCTCCACGCCCGTGGAGTCGATCATCGGAAAGCGCCGCGGCAGCTCGTCGAGCGACAATGCCGTCATCGGCCGGCCGATGGCCGCGAGGCTGGCGGCGGAGCGCATCGCCCAGTCCGCTCCGTTTGCGGTCAGGGCCAGCGTGCCGGTCGCTGCATACAGGCGCTGCCCGAGGTCGCGCCACAATTCGTCCCATGCGCCGAAGGCGTCGTCGATCAGGCGTGCATAGCCTGTGTGGTCGCCATAGGGATGGCGGATGAGACGATGCTCGTCCATCGACGAAGCGAGCGGGTTGGGCAGCGGCCCCTGCTCGAACAGTTCGACGTCGTGGCCGCTCCTGGCGAGCGTCCACGCGGTGCTCAATCCCATGATGCCGCCGCCGACGATGATCGTTTTCATGCGCTTCTTCCCGACGTTGACGCCCACGTAAACTCAAATTTCTGTCGAAGATGAGTTGCATTTTTCAGCATGTGCCGGCGCTTGCAAATTGCATCGTCTTCGGCGTTGATACGTTCACGCTTTTTTCAACCGTTTAGCATTCGAGGATCACACATGGCGATGACCATGCTGCAGATGGCCGGGGCGACGCCGACGCCGGCGACGATGGCCGATGGTGTGCTGCTTATTATCGATGCCCAACGGGAATATACAGACGGTCTGCTGCCCCTGACGGGAGTCGAGTCCGCGGTCGAGGCGCTCGCCGTCCTGCTCGAGAAGGCGCGCAAGGCCAAGGCGCCGATCGTCCATGTCCGCCACAAGGGTCCGGGCAAGGCGTTCAACCCCTCGTCGACAGGCTACGAAATCGTGAAGCAGCTCACGCCGCGCGACGGCGAGACGGTGATCGACAAGGGCCTGCCGAATGCGTTCACCGGCACCGACCTGGCCAAGCACCTGCAGGCGGCCGGGCGCAAGAACCTGATCGTCGGCGGCTTCATGACCCACATGTGCGTGTCGGCGACGGTACGGTCGGCAACCGACCATGGCTTCATGAGCACGATCGCGGCCGACACGGTGGCCACGCGCGACCTGCCCGACGCGACGGGCGGAGCGACGGTGACCGCCGATGCGGTCAACCGCATCACGCTCGCGGCATTGTCCGACAGGTTCGCCTGGGTCGTGCCGAGGGCCGCCCAGCTCGCCTAGATGCGGGCACGACATCGTCAAGTTCGGGGGCGCCGCGCTCGACGGGCTACCGCTTCCAAAGGTCGACGTCGGGGGCATATTCAACATGGGCTCGACAACGTGAGCATCCTGGAACCGTCGCAAGAGGGCCCGCCGCCGCGCCGGTCGTCCGGTTAAACAAACGGAAAAAAAGCGGGAGATGCCCTTCAGGCGCAAGCCGCACCCCACCGCGCGGGGCCGCTGGTATCCTGCGAGCGAATTTTTGAGGAATTTCCCGAAACGTATCGGATCGACTGGCAAGCTATTGATACCGCTGTACTTTGTGGCTGCCGCTCCAGTGCCTTCCCGAAATTTCGGGAATTCGGGAATCGCTTCCTCATGCCTCCGCAGATCAATCGTTTCCAGGGCGCGAAGACGTAAAGGTCTCATCTATCGAGTATTGCATTTATCGCATCCAATGGCAAGATATCATTGTTAATATCGCATCCTTGTGTCCGGCCACGCTCGGCGGCGAGTGCGCCATGGACGGAGCAACCTCCCTCTTCGGAGCGCTCGCCCACGAATGGGGCGGGGGGCTGGCGGTCGTGAGAGGGTGGGCGCGGCCGGATCTTCCGCTAGTTGGTCAAGTGGCCGCCGGTCTCGCCGAGAACGGCGAGGGCGGCAATGGCGACGAGAAGCGCCAGCGAGCTGTACTTCACGAATGTCGTTCCGCAGTCGTCGACGAACAGGGCGGCGATGACTTGCATCAGTTCATCGCCACGGCGGCGGCCGTCAGGATGTTGAGGACGCTGGCGCCGACGGTCCCCATCGCGCTCACCGCCGCCGTCGCGACCAGCGCGACGATCAGCGAATACTCGATCAGGGTCGCGGCCTGCTGATTCTTGACGAGCTGACGGACGATGGGTGGCACGATGGTGCTCCAGGTGGGGTGTATTTGCAGCCTAGCCCGGCGCCGCATGACCGCAACGTAACATTGGTATTGTTTGTCGTTCGCGCGACCGCCGATCCACCAAAACGAAATGGGCGGTCCGCTTCCGGACCGCCCACCGTATCGACCCCGAAGGGATCGTTATCAGGTCATCGCGTTCGCGACGTTGCTGAGCACGCCATTGACCTTGGTGCCGACCGAACCCATCGCGGTGATCGCGGCGACGGCGATCAGCGAGGCGATCAGCGTGTACTCGATGGCCGTGGCGCCACGGTCGTTCTTCATCAGGCTACGGAAGATGGACAGCATGTGTATCTCCAAATGAAAGTCATTGTTCTTTAATAAGGACGCTTCTACTGGCCTTCCCGCCGGGTCTGGGGCTCGGGAGGACGGCCGGTACAAACGCTGGGCTTTCAAATGCACCCCTAATCTCAACAAACAGTTGAGATATGGACGCTAAGATATTGAATCCAAAAACGACTTCAATCGCGCTATTGTATCATCTGCATCATGCTCCGGCGCACCGGCATTGCGTGGTATCGTCGGAACAACAGGGAGGCGTGTCATGAAGTCAATTCTGACAATGGCCTGGACGGCGGAAGATCCGTCCGCGTTCGAGCTGGCGTCGAAGATAGCGCGGACTTTCAATGCCCGTTTGATCGGGCTCGAACCGCCGTCTTATGGCGTGATGAGTATGGCCTGGGCCGATGCCGGCATGGGCGCACCGATCGGCGGCGGCCTCGCCGAGGATGCCGAGGAGCGCCAGCGCGTGGCCGCGGTGAAGCAGGCCTTCGACCAGCGCGCCGCCGGTCTCAAGGCCGAATGGCGCTCGGCCGACGACAGCGGGCCGACGGCGATCGGCATCCTCGGTCGCGCCTACGACCTGATCGTGATGCCGCAGCCCGGCGCCCTGCCCAAGATGCCGGAGAGCGTTTTCGAGACGGCGCTGTTCGATTCGGGACGGCCCGTCCTCGTCGTGCCGCCGGGCTACAATGGCATGGTCGGCAAGCGCATCCTGTTCGCCTGGAACGGATCGACCGAAAGCGCGCGCGCGATCTCGCTCGCCATGCCGATGCTGAGCGGTGCCGAGGCGATCGAGGTGCTGAGCGTCGATGGCGCCATGGTGCCCGGCCCGAGTTCGGCGGAGATCGCCGAGTCGCTTGCCGCGCATGGCCTCAAGGTCACGAGCCAGCATGTCAAGCCGGGTTCACGCTCGGCCGGGCAGACGATCGTCGACACCGCGATCGCCATCGGCGCCGACCTGATCGTCAAGGGCGCCTACACGCAGAGCCGCCTCCGCCAGATGATCTTCGGCGGCATGACGCGCCATCTCATCCTCCATTCACCGCTGCCGGTGCTGTTCTCGTACTGATGTGAAACCCCTGCGCTGGATGGTTGGCGCCGCGTTGGTGGTTGGCGCGCTGGTCGCGGCGTTGGCGGTCGGCCTTCCGTATCTTGGCGACGGTGCACCCGGCCGAGGGCCGACGGTCGGCGAGAAGCTCGGTACGCTGCGCGCCGAGCGCGCCGCCGTGCAGGCGCGCGCCGACGGCGAGGCGAGGATCGGGCTGCTGGCGCCGTTCCGGGTCGCCAGCCTTCTGTCGGATGCCCTCGCCGCGCGCGGCGAGGCCGATCGCGAACGTGCCTTCGAGCGCCTGCCGCCGGAACGTCGGCAGGCCTTCGCCGCCGTCGATGCCTTGAACACCGCGCTCAAGGATGCGCTGGGCCGCCCCGGCGCCGGCGCCCGCCAACTCGCCTATGCCGCCGCCCGGCCGGCGCGGGAGGCGCTGGAGCGGCTCGCCGGCGTGGACGACCTGCCGCTGGTTCTGCAGTTCACGCCGCGCTTCGTGCCGCCGCGCCGCGCCACCGGCGAACTGACCCTGGCGCCGCGCGCGGCCCCGGCGCGGCCGTCGGCAAGCGCCGTGCCGCTCGGTGCCGGAAGCGCCAACGCCGAGACGCCGGCGGTGCCGACCGTGCCGCGCTACGCTCCGGCCTTCGCCGCCACGAGCGACGAGGATCCCCCGGTGTCGATCGAGATCGTCGGGTTGCGCCTGACGCGCGACGGCGGGTTGCCGCCGACTTTGACCGTGGGGTCGTGGCGCGGCGACGCGGTCGTGACGCCCGAACGCCTGCGCTTTGCCGTGCCGCGCGGGGCGTTCGCGACCGAGGCCGCGCGCACGACCTTCGTCACCGGGTCGCTCGCCCTCCGTCGCGACGGCCGAACCGCGACGTTCGATCTCGTCTTCACCGTGCTGCCCGACCGGCCGGGCTCGTTCGCGCTCGACCAGAAGGTCCGCACCGCCGTGCCCGAATCGCGGACCCTGGTGTCGCCCGAGATTCTGGCGCGCGGCGGCCCGGGCGAGTTGCGCACCGTGCACCGCTGCTTCGATCCGCCGGCGGACTGGCATTTCGACGAGGAGAGGCGCCGCGTCGTGGTGGTCGACAAGCTGGCCTCCCAGGACGATATTCCCGACCCGACGCTCAACGCCGGCACGGTCGAATTTGCCGCCGACGGCGCGCCCGGCCAGATCTGCGTCGTCGTCACGGCCAAGCCCGCCAACAAAGGCGCCAAGACCGCCACCATCGGCCGCTTCGAGGCAACGCTGCTGCGCGATCGCGTGGAAGAGCGCACCGTGCAGAGCGGGGTACGCGCGCTCGACTGGCACGAGGCGGTCCGCGTGCCGCTCGATCCGTCCGGCGTGGCGTGGAAGCTCTACGTCCGCCTGTTCGACGAGATCGACCGGGAATTCGACGGCAAGCTGTCGGCCGACGTACCATTCCTGCGCGTCACCAGCGACGGCGGCGGCGCGCTGGTGCTGCGGGCCGACCCGACGCTCGAGCCCTGACGGCGGGTCAGTCCGAAGGGTCGGGCACGTTGCCGTCGGCCGAGAGCAGGACGGCCACGGGATGGGTCGCCCTGAAGTGCGCCAGCACGATCAGCAGCACGACCATGATCGGCACGCACAGGAACATGCCCACGACGCCCCAGATCGTGCTCCACGCCACCAGGGACACAATGACGACCAGCGGCGACAAATTGAGCGAACGGCCCATCATCGCCGGCTCGATGACGTTGGCCATGACGATCTGGATGACACCGATCACCAGCAGCACGATCAGGAACGGCGTCAGGTGATCGAACTGCACGAGCGTCAGCAGCGCGGGTGCCACGATGGCGAGGATCGAGCCGACGGTCGGCACGTAGTAGAAGAAAAACACCATGACCGCCCAGAAGCCGGCGAAGTCGACGCCGACCCAGGCCATCACGATATAGGCGAGCGTCGACGTGACCACCGCGAGCGCGGTCTTGATGCGGATATAGATACGGATATCCCGGTCGATCTGGCCCAGCACCGAGCGCAGGCGGGCCTCCTGCGGGCCCTCGCCGAACATGAGCGCAAGCTTGCGGCGGAAATGGATCTGCTCGACGAACAGGAAGGCCGCGTAGATCAGCACGATGCCGGTGACGCTCACCACGGAGGCGACGGCGGAGGCGAGGCTGCCCAGGGTGTCGGCCAGGCTGATGCGGTCGAACAACTGGTTGAGGGTCGGCGCCTGCTCGACGCCGACCAGATGTGCTGCCTGGTCGATCAGGTGTTGCAGCCGGACCTCGTAGTTCGGGGCGGCGGCGGCGACGGCGCTCACGTTGCGGCCGACGGTGCGGCCGACCACCCACAACAGGCCCGCCATGGCGCAGAACGCGGCGAGGAGTGCGAGGGGACGCGGAATTTTCAGGCCTTTCAGGCGCGGCTGTTCGATCACGTCGGCCAGCGCATCGACCATGTACCAAAGCACCAGCCCGAGGACCAAGGGCAGCAGCAGGCCGCGGCCGGCCACAAGCAGGTACATGGCGGCTGCAATCACGATTGCCCACAGGGCGGTGCGCTGCAAAGTCATGGTGGCACTATAGGCGACAGGGCACAGTGAAATCCAAGGCACACGTCGGTGTGCCGATTCCTTGTGGGGAGACAATGGAATGCAAAGCTTGGGAATGCAAAGCCTGCTCTTCAGCTTTCAGGGCCGGGTGAACCGGGCCAAATTCTGGCTGATCAACATTGCGATCATGATCGTCGAGGCGATCATGTTCACGCTGGCCGGCGGAGCGGCCATGGTGTCGGACGATCCCGCCAACACGACCATGCCGTCCTTCGGCATCATGGGGATCGTTTGCCTGTTGTTGTTCATCGTCATCGTCTGGGTCGGCCTGGCCGTTGCGGTGAAGCGCTGTCACGACCGCAACAAGACCGGCTGGTGGATCCTCATCGCCTTGGTGCCGGTGATCGGCGGCCTGTGGTATCTGGTCGAATTCGGGTTCCTGCCCGGCACGGCCGGTTCGAACAACTACGGGCCCGATCCGCTGGCGGCCCCGGCCTGACACGCGGCCGACTGTCGCGTCGTGCGCGGGCGGTCATGGCGCGATAAGCTTGGGCCATGAAGAAGTTTTTGCCTGCCGTCCTGCTGGTGGCGTCGCTCGTGGCGACACCGGCCCTTGCCCATGATTACAAGATCGGCTCGATCGAGATCGGCCAGCCGTGGTCGCGGGCGACGCCGTCGACCGCCCCGTCGGCCGGCGGGTTCCTGACGCTCGCCAACAAGGGCGCCGCCCCCGATCGTCTGCTTGCCATCCAGAGCCCGGCGGCCAAGCAGGTCGAAATCCATGAGATGAAGATGGACGGCACCGTGATGCGCATGCGCCAGCTCGAGAACGGCGTGGCGCTCGCCCCCGGACAAACCGTCGAACTGAAGCCCGGCGGCTACCATGTGATGTTCATCGGCCTCAAGGCGCCGTTCATGAAGGATGAGCGCGTGCCGGCGACCCTGGTCTTCGAAAAGGCGGGCAAGGTCGACGTCGAGTTCGCCGTCGAGGCGCTGGGTGCCGCGCAACCGTCGGCGCATCACTAGCCGGATCGGCCCGCCACCGGGTGGGGCTGCGCCAGTGCGGCGCTAGTCGACGTGGAGTTCGGCGTGCGGCGAACGGACGGCGCGCGCGGCGATTCTCCAGGCGCGCCCGTCGAGGAAGCCCGACAGCAACGCCGCGCCGATCGCCGGGTCGTGGCCCGGCGGCCACAGGCCGATGCCCATCCATAGGGCGATCGAATCGGCGAACACCATCAGCAGGACGCCGACGGCGGTCGCCAGGCCGGCATAGGAGGGCTTGAGGCGAATGGCGCCCCACATCTGGTCGACCTCGAGGTGGACGCGGCTGCCGACGACCATGCCGACTACTGCACCGATCAGGCCGGCGCCGATCCACATGAACTCGACCAGGTGCGGCGTGGGCGTGTTGGCCAGCATGACGATGGCGGTCACGGTGCAGAAGATCGGCGGTACGCCAAGGCGCCACAACTTCACCGGCTTGCCGCGCGTCTCGGGCAGCGTCGCCCACAGCCCCGCCACGGCGAGGAACACGTTCAGCAGGGCCGCCAGGTTGAAGGTCAGGACCATGAACGGACGCGCACTTTTCGGTTGGCCACGTCGTTGACGCGGACGACCCGGCGACGCTTCCCATTGTCTAGACGATGGACATTACAGGAGGCTGACGTTGGCGGCGCCAATCGTTCGACCATGTATCGCGACCCTCTCATTCTCGCTGAGGATAGGCGTCTCTCGACCTTGATGGAACGGCAGCCGGCCGCTCAATCCCGGCCGAAATCGTCGCGGGAAAGCACGTATTTGCCGGTCTCGATGTCGCGTACCGAAACCATCGGATAGTCGACCCCGACCTCACCGCTGGCGCGCCAGGCATCGACGACCATGTCGCGCACGGCGGCGCCGGCCGCGAGGCGGGTCGTGGTGAACGCGATGCCGGCTTGGGCATCGCCGACCGGCGCGCCCTGCTTCTCCACCTCGTAGAGCGGCACGACAGCGCGATCATCGAGCTACTCAAGGCTGCAGGGTGTAGGTCCAGCTCGCGCTGTTGCCGGTGTCGACGCGGACGAACAGCCGGCTGTACTTGTCGGGGCCGCAGACCGTCGAGCGCAGGTCGAACGGCTCACGGCTGACGCAGATCGGTACGTCGCCCTTCCATTCCCGGCCCGTGTCCTTGTTCTGGGCGTAGATCAGGAAATGGCGATGCTGCAGCACACCCGGCCACATCACGAAGCACTGGCCGGCGTCGAACTGGTACCAGCCCTTCGAGAGGAAGGTGCCCGGCGCGGCGCCGTCCTCGGCGAAGTCGATCGCCGTGGCCACCTCGGCATCCTGGCCGCTCTTGTTGCAGATACGGAAGCCTTCCGGCGCGACGGGCCCCTTCGTCTGCGCCAGCGCCGCGCCAGACGCGAACGCCAGCGCGGCGCCAGACGCGAACGCCAGCGCCGCGCCTGCCGTCGCGCACAGCCGTACAAGATCGTGCATTGCTTGGTTAACTCCCCAGGTCGTCCCCGCGCGATTCTGCGACGGCGGCCGCCGCGATGCAACAACCGCTCTGGTGGAGGTGTCGCACGTGCGGTGCGCCCTCGCAGGGCCGGTAACGCGCGCCCCTTTTCATGACCAGCGAAAGACGCTTCTTGTCCGGCAGGTGCCTGACGTCCTGCAGCGGGTCGTCGTCGATCAGAAGCAGGTCGGCGAGGTAACCCGGCACGATCCGGCCGAGCTCGTGGCCGCGCTTCATGATCTCGCCGCCGATCCGGGTCGCGGCCTGCAGCGCCTCGGACGGTGTGAAGCCGAAGTGGGCGATGAAGTGTTCGAGATCACGCGCGTCGGTCCTTGCGGATTGGCTGCGAAGCGGTAGTCGCCGCGGACCACGATTCGGATGCCGTGCTTGCCCATCTCGGCATGCGTCCGCCAGATCGTCTCGACCGCCGTGGCGATCTCGGCGTCGGTCATCAGGGCGACCTCCGAAGGCGCCGAGTCGGTGCCGAAGTCGCCCGAGATGTTGAGCTTGATGGTGTCGACGTCCTCGCGGAGGCAAAGCCTCACCGTGCGCAGCATCTCGTCGGAACCGTCGATGGCAATGCCGCAGCTCCCCTGGCGCGGCAGCCGGCGCCACGCGCGACATCATATCCCTCCAAATTAGTACACAATTGTGTACCGTCTCGCGGAATTTCATTGCCGGTGAAAGACCAGCGGGCCTAGCGTCCTCCCAAGGCTCCAACGAGGGCCAATGTCAGGGAGGATTGAAAATGGCTTCAGCAAAGTTCGCACGTCGTCGCTTCGTTGCCACCACTGCCGCGGCCTCGGCCGCATTCGTCGCCGCTCCGTTCGTTCGCGGCGCCCATGCCGCGGGCAAGCTGTCGCTGGCGATGTGGGATCACTGGGTGCCCGGCGCCAATAAAGCGACCGAGACCCTGGTGAAGGAATGGTCCGAGAAGGAGAAGGTCGAGGTCCAGATCGACTTCATCACCTCGCAGGGCAACAAGCTCCTGCTGACGGGCGCCGCCGAATCGCAGGCGAAGTCCGGCCACGACATCATCGCGCTCTCCACCTGGTTGCCCTCGCGCTATTCCGAGCAACTGGTGCCGGTCGACGATCTGATGACCGAGCTGATCAAGCAGAACGGCGCGGTCAATGCCACGGTCGAGTATCTCGGCCATCTCAAGGGAAAGTGGATCGCCATCCCGGCGACGGTCGGCAGCCAGATCAAAGGCCCGTGCTCGCGCCTCGACTACATGAAGGATCTCGCCGGGCTCGACATGCAGGCGATGTATCCCGCGGGCTCACCGCCCAAGGCCGATGCCTGGACGTTCGACACCTTCCTGAAGGCAGCCGAAGCCTGCAACAAGGGCGGTCATCCGTTCGGCATCGGGCTCGGCTCGACGGCCGACAGCGTCGACACCGCGGGCGCGATCTTCCACGGCTTCGGCGCCATGCTGGTCGACGCCAAGGGTGAGATCGTGGTCAAGAACGACCAGGTCCGCCAGGCCCTCGAGTTCTACAAGAAGCTGATGGCAGTGATGCCGAACGACGTGCCGGCGTGGGACGATGCCTCGAACAACAAATTCCTGGTGTCGGGTCAGGCGTCGCTGATCATGAACCCGCCCAGCGCCTGGGCGGTGGCCAAGCGCGACGCACCCAAGATCGCCGAGCAACTGTGGACGCACGGCTTCGCCGCCGGACCCAAGGGCCGGTTTGCGCCGTTCACGCCGTATTTCTGGGGCATCTGGAACTTCAGCAAGAACGTCCCGGCCGCCAAGAGCCTGCTGATGCACCTGTCGTCGGCGGACGCGGCCGAGAAGATGACCAATGCCAGCGGCGGCTACGATCTGCCGTCGTTCGAGAAGCTGACCACGTTCAAGGTGTGGGCCGAGGCAGGGCCGCCCAAGGGCACGCTCTATCACTACGCCAACCCGTTCAAGCATCAGATCCTGTCGGTGGCCGGCGCGCCGGCGCCGCATTCGATCGCCGAACGCATCTACACACAGGCGACGCAGACCCAGATGGCGGTGCGTTACTACAGGGGCGAAGCAATGGAAAAGACGCTCGCTTGGGCCGCCAGCGAGCTCGAGGGCTTCATGCGCAACTAGGGCCCGGGCCGGGTTCTATTTGGCGAAGCTCGCCAGCCATTTCCGGGCGGCATCGGCCGCCCGGAAGATCTTCAGCGGACGGTCGACTTCAGCCAGCGTCGCGAACAGCTGCGCGTGCTCGTACAGCGTATCCGAGGCGGCAATGATCGCGAGCGGGCCGGACGGCGCCAGGGACGGGTAGGCGCGGATCCGTGCCCCGAGGGCCAGCATATCGTTGTCCGTGAGTGCCCAGGTCGCCTCGCCTGCATCGAAGATCTTGGCATAGGGAAGGGCGTCCGAGACGATCACGTCGTCGAGATACCTTTCGACGTCCTGAAGGACGATCGATCCCGTGCACAGCGCCGTCACCAAGCGCTCGTCATGGGAAATCTTCCATGTGACCGACATGCTCTCCCGCACCATCCTAGTTTCGGCGCGACTATGCAGGACCGCCCTGCGGCACGACAAGTCCGCCAGGAGCGGCGGCCTAGCTTCAGTGCGCATCGTCCGGATTCAGGCCCCGAGGGACTTCCCTGGAGAGGGATACGTGGCCTGCCGCGCCATCCGGCTATCCGCGCTAGCCTTCCTGGTGAGACATCCATCGCCGATGGCGGTAGCTCGCCCGGACCAGCCCCATCGTCCTGACGGAGTGGACCGTGAGGATGAGCGGCACCCCGACGACGAACACGAGGACCTGCTGTTCGGGCGGGAGGTATGTCGCCAAGGTCACGAGGCCCACGAATGCGAGCACGCACGCGGCGCTCAGCAGGACAGCCTGTAGCAGCCGGCCGGGGCCCGCCTTGAACAGCACGTAGAAAGCGCCGAACAATCCGGCCCAGACGTACGACCAGCGGCCGATGCTGACGCTCTTGTCCGTGTCGGGGTCGTCCAAGCGATAGCTTGAGAACATGGTGGCGCTTTCGCCAGTCGCCGTTCGAGCCGGAAAGGATCGTCCCCAAGCTCTACGGCAGGGCAGGCGACCCGGAAAGACCTGATTGCGCAGACGTGATGCTGGTCGAAGCCGAAGGACGTGAGGAAACTGGTGCTGCCGCACAGGATTGAACTGTGGACCTCCCCCTTACCAAGGGGGTGCTCTACCACTGAGCTACGGCAGCGAAGGGCGCGGATATGCCATAGGGGGGCGGTAGGTTCAACCATGCGCCCGCCGGGGTCGCTCGCCGAAACCGGCAGCCGCCCTGCGCTTGCCCCGGCGCGCGCCGTAGGCCTACCATTTGCCCAAAATAAGGAGGAAACGCATGGACTGGCGCCCGATTTCCGCCGATTCGCACATCACCGAGCCGCCGAACTGCTACCGCGACAATATCGACCCGGCTTTCCGTGAACGGGCGCCCAAGATCGTCACCCTCGACAAGATGGGCGATACCTTCGTCATCGACGGCATGAAGACGCCGGTGCCGCTCGGCCTGATCGCCGCGGCCGGCATCGATCCCAAGGATATCCGCATTGGCGGCGCCAAGTTCGACGACCTGCACAAGGGAGGCTGGGACCCCAAGGTGCGGCTCGGCGACCAGGATCGCGACGGCGTCGGTGCCGAACTGATCTATCCCACGGTCGGCATGCTGATCTGCAACCATCCCGACTTCGACTACAAGAAGGCCTGCTTCGACGCCTACAACCGCTGGCTCCAGGAATACTGCAGCCACGATCCCAAGCGCCTGATCGGGCTCGGCCAGACCGCGATCCGCACCGTCAAGGAAGGCATTGCCGACCTCAAGGCCATCAAGGCGATGGGCTTCAAGGGGGTGATGATGCCGGGCAACCCGGGCGAGAAGGACTACGACGACCCGGCCTTCGATCCGTTCTGGGAGGCCGCGATCGCGCTCGAGATGCCGCTGTCGTTCCACATCCTCACGACCTCGGGCGACAACACGCTGGCCAAGCCGCGCGGACCCAAGCTCAACGGCTTCCTGTCGATCATCCGCGGCTGCCAGGACATCATGGGCATGCTGGTGTTCTCGGGTGTCTTCGAGCGCTTCCCCGCGCTGCGCGTCGTCTGCGTCGAGGCCGACGCCGGCTGGGCGCCGCACTTCTCCTATCGCATGGACCATGCCTACAAGCGTCACCGCTACTGGATGAAGGGCAAGGAACTCGCGCGCCTGCCGTCGGAATATTTCCGCGAGAACATCTCGCTCACCTTCCAGGACGACTACACGGCATTCCAGTTCGCCCATCTCATGGGCGACAAGCAGCTCATGTGGGCGAGCGACTTCCCGCACAGCGATTCGACATGGCCGTGGAGCCAGGATGTGATCAAGGAGCAGACCGCGCACCTCAGCGACGTCCAGCGCAAGCGCATCCTGCACGACAACGTGGCCGAGCTGTACAAACTCCCGGCCTGACGCCGTGCGCTTCAGCCTGTTCATGTACTGCACGATCGGCCGCCGTGCGGAGCTCGAGGCCGGCATGGCCGGGCGCCGGCCCGAGCTCTATCAGCGCATGCTGGGCGAGATCGCCGAGTACGTGGGCTTCGCCGACGACGCCGGCTACTTCGGCTTTGGCCATCCCGAGCATCACCTGCAGATCGAGGGCTTCGAGATCTCCAGCGATCCGAAGCTGATGTCGATGTGGCTGGGCCGCCACTCCAAGCGCCTCAGGGTCATCACCTGCGGCTTCGTCTCGACCACGCACAACCCGCTGCGCGTCGCCGAGGACATCGCCACCATGGACCATATGCTGGGCGGGCGCTTCGGCGTCGGCCTGGTGCGCGGCTACCAGGCGCGCTGGGTCGAGAATTTCAAGATCCGCGGCGATCTCAACGCCGTCGGACCGTGGAACAAGGACTCCGAGGCCGACGTCGCCAACCGCGAGTACTTCGGCGAGTTCGTCGACGTCGTCGTCAAGGCGCTGTCGAGCGAGACCTTCAGCCACCGCGGCAAGTACTGGAACTTTCCGCCGCCCGGCATGGTCAATCCGCACGAGCATCCGGTCTACATGAAGTACGGGCGGGGCGTGCGGCCCGACATGACGATCGAGGAGATCGGCATCGCGCCGCGCCCGTTGCAGACGCCGCATCCGCCTCTGTATGGCGGGTTCGCGGCGTCCATGCGCACGGCGCTGTTCTGGGCCAAGTACGGCGGCAAGCCGATCGTGCTCACGGACAATCTCAATTTCTACGACCAACTCTGCCGCGGCTACACTGAGGAGGCGGCCAGGCACGGTCGCGCGATCAAGAACGGCCAGCAGGCGGCGTGCGGTGGCATCTTCGTCTGCGCGCCGACCGACGCCCAGGCGCAGGAATGGGCAAAGGACATGCTGTGGTTCTGGCAGAACTGGGCCACGCCCTTCGGCCAGGGCATGCCCGAGCTGCTGGTGGGCTCGCCCGACACGATCAGCCGCCGCCTCGACGAGGTGAAGGCGGTGCTGCCCGACCAGGACGAGGTCGTGCTGCTGATCCCGCAGGGCATTCACGACCGCACGCAAATCCTGACGTCGCTCGAACTGATGGCGACGAAAGTGATGCCCCGCTTCGCTGCCTGACGGTCGCCGTCTAGAGCATATTCCGTTCGGCTGGAATCAGCCGGACGGAATGTGCCCGGTGCAACTAAGGTCTGCCGCCGAAGCGTTTCCGATCTGATGGAACCGCTCGCGGTTCCATCAGATCGGAAATCGCTCTAGCGGCGGCCCGGGCCCGGGCCGGGACCGCTGCTCGGCCGCGACGCCGCGTTCAGCTCGGCGCGGGCCTGCTGAACGTCGCGATCGCGCGCGTCGATGCCTTCGGCCTGGTCGAGCAACCGGTCGGCCTGCACATAGTCGTGGCGGGCGATCGCGGCGCGCGCCTGTGCCACCAGCGTATCGATGCGGCTGTCCTGGCGGTTGGCGTGCTGCTGGGCGTCGCGCAGGTCGCGGCGCGCGGCACTCACGTCGGTCGAGTGCGGGTCGATGCGCTCGGCCTGGTCGAGCGCGCGATCGGCGCTGGCGAAGTCGCCGCGCGTGATGGCGCGTCGCGCGTCGCCGACCAGCTGGTTGAGCTGCTGGACCTGCGCGGCCGTCGGGCCGGCCGGGGGGGCGGGCTGCGGCGCGATGACGGGCGGCCGCGGCGCGGGGGGAGCGGGAACGGCGGAAACCGGCGCGGGGGCGGGCGCCGTCGCCACGGTCGGGGCCGGCGTGGTGAACGCGCCCTTTTCGTTGGCGATGTAGAGGCCGCCGCCGATCACGGCGACGCCGAGTGCGCCGATGATGCCGTAAAGCGGACCGTTGCTAGCCATGGCTGACTCCTCGCGAATACGAATATGGAGGAGGTCAAACGCTTCGGGGCCTCTTGGGTTCCCCGCCGCAGGTGTCTACTTGGCGAGCCAGACGTCCTCGAAGCGGAAGCCGTTGTAGACGCTGTTCACCATGCTGGTGTAGGCCCTTACGTAGGGCTGCCGGCAGGTGCTGGCGCGGCTCCAGTAGATCGGCGGGCGCGCACCGTCCGCCAGCAGGCGCACGTCGATCTCGCGCACCAGCGCCAGGCGCTTGGCGGGATCGTTCTCGGCCGACTGCTGGTCGAACATCTTCTCGATCCCGGGATTGCAGTAGCCGGTGTAGTTGCGGCCCGACTTGCAGGCGAAGTTCTCGTAGAACGTCTGGTCGGGATCGTCGATGCCGTTGCCGGTGGCGTTGACGCCCAGCACGTAGTCCTTGCGGCGCATCCGGTTGAACCATAGCGAGGTCTCGACGACGTCGAGCGAGGCGTCGATGTAGATCGACTTGAGCTGGCCCTGCAGCATCTCGGCGGCGTCCTTGTAGATCGCCACGCCTCGGGCGGCGATCTTGAGCCGCAGCGGCTTGTCCGGGCCGTAGCCCATCTTTGCCATGATGTCGCGCGCCTCGGCGCGGTTCTTCTCGACGTCCGAGCCGTAGCCCGGGATGACGGCCAGCATGTCGGGCAGCAGGCCCCAGACGCCATCGGGCGGCGGCTGCATGGTACCGCCGACCGCCGACTGGCCCTGGGTCAGGTTGTCGACGAAGGCCTTGCGGTCGAGCGCCAGGATCAGCGCGTGGCGCATGTCGGCGTTGTCGAACGGCGCCGCCGTGCGGTTGACCAGCAGATTGACGTTGAGGTTCATCGACGTCGTCTCGCAGATCGCCGACGGCGCCTCCTTCTTCACGAACTTGAGGTCGTTCGGCGTCACCTCCCACGGGAAGGTGAGGTCGAAGCGGCCGGCAACGAAGCTCAGCACCGCGGTCGACGGGTTGTTGACGATCGTGAAGTCGATGGCGTCGAGATAGGGCCGGCCCTTCTTCCAGTAGTCGGGATTGCGCACCAGGCGGATGTTCTGGAACTCGCTGAACGACTGCATCTTGAACGGCCCGGTGCCGATCGGCCGCGTGCGCATCTGCGTCATCGAGACGTGGCAGGGATAGATCGGCGACAGGCCCGAGGCGAGCATGGCGAGCAGCGAGGCCTGCGGATGACGCAGGTGCAAGGTCACCTCGTACTCGCCCTCGGCGCTCGTGTAGTCGAGATTGCGGTACCACGAGGCGCGCGGGTTGGTGCGCAGCTTCTGAGTCGACTTGTCGGTCAGGAGATCGAAAGTGCAGACGACGTCGCGCGCCGTGAACGGCCGACCGTCGTGCCACTTCACGCCTTCCTCGAGCTTGAAGGTGATGGCGGTCTTGTCGGCGTTCCACGTCCACGACCTGGCGAGGTCGGGCCGGATCGACTTGTCGCTGTTCTGGGCGACGTGCTGGTCGTAGACGACGAGGTTGTTGAACACCGACATGAACGGGATGACGGTCGAGATCGTCGCTTCCTCATGGATCGACGCGCTCGGGGGATTGTCGCGGTGGTAGACCTTCAGCGTACCGCCGCTCTTCTGGGCGAGCGCGGGACCGATGGCGACGAAGGTCGCGCACAGAAGGGCGAGCGTCGCGCCGCCCAGTAAGGTCATTGGCCGCATGTCATCCCTGGTCCTGGCGCCCGCGGCTACGTGCGCTCTCAGTGCAGGATGTTACACCGAATGTTGACACCGAGCGAGATCATCATTTGCGCATGGCTGCGCGCCAAGCCGGGTTGAGCCGCCGAGATCAGCCTTCGTCGAGGAAGCTGCGCAGCATGCGCGAGCGGCTGGGGTGCTTCAGCTTGCGCAGCGCCTTGGCCTCGATCTGGCGAATGCGCTCGCGGGTCACCGAGAACTGCTGGCCGACCTCTTCCAGCGTGTGGTCGGTGTTCATGCCGATGCCGAAGCGCATGCGCAGCACGCGCTCCTCGCGCGGCGTGAGCGTCGCCAGCACCCGCGTCGTGCTCTCGCGCAGGTTGCCCTGGATCGCCGCCTCGAGCGGGATCACGGCGTTCGGGTCCTGGATGAAGTCGCCGAGATGAGAATCCTCCTCGTCGCCGATCGGCGTCTCGAGGCTGATCGGCTCCTTGGCGATCTTCAACACCTTGCGCACCTTCTCGAGCGGCATACCGAGCTTCTCGGCAAGCTCCTCCGGCTGCGGTTCGCGGCCGATCTCATGCAGCATCTGGCGGCTGGTGCGGACCAGCTTGTTGATGGTCTCGATCATGTGAACCGGGATGCGGATGGTGCGCGCCTGGTCGGCGATCGAGCGCGTGATGGCCTGACGGATCCACCACGTGGCGTAGGTCGAGAACTTGTAGCCGCGGCGGTACTCGAACTTGTCGACCGCCTTCATCAGGCCGATGTTGCCTTCCTGGATCAGGTCGAGGAACTGCAGGCCGCGGTTGGTGTACTTCTTGGCGATCGAGATCACGAGGCGCAGGTTGGCCTCGATCATCTC
>JBEPUH010000058.1:0-19654 GCA_041691635.1 Hyphomicrobiales bacterium | reverse complement strand
ATCCCGACGTGTAGATCACATACGCAAGCCGCGACGCATCGGAGACCGCCGGTAGCGTCGGCAACGACGCACGGGCGCGGGCCTGCGCCAGCGCCGCGTCGATCGCCGCCGGATCGTCCAATACGATCGCCTCGCCGCGCTCGATCAGCAGCCGACGGCGTTCCGGCGGCAAGGCCGGATCGATCGGCAGATAGGCGGCACCCGCCTTCACGACCGCCAGCACCGCCACGATCTGGCGCCAGCCCTTGGCGAAGCTGACGGCGACCAGCCGATCGCGCGGCGTGCCGCCCAGGCGCTGCAGGATCAGTGACACCAGATGCGCCGCCGCGGCATCGAGGGTGGCGTAATCCAGTTCGACGTCCGGAGCGATCAGCGCGATCCTGTCGGGCGTCTGCACCACCTGCCGCTCGAACGCCGCGTGCAGCAGCGCCTGTACCGGGGCCGGTGCGAGCGGCGCGCGTGCCAACGCCGGCAGCACCGCGGACCGATCCCAGCCTGTGCCGCCCACCAGCGCCTGCAGAAGCGTTTCGTAGGCGCCGAACATGGCGTCGACGATACCCGGCGCGAACAAATCCTCGGCCACGTCCCAGTTGCAGAAGAGCTGGCCGTCCTCTTCCGAGATCTGGTTGTCGATCAGCACCTGCGGCGTCGACGAGACGTTGTAGACCGTGGTGCCGAGCCGGTCCCAGCCGCCGGACTCCGACTCCGCACCGGCGGAGGCGGAGGCGCGCCGGAAGCCGAGCGCGCTGGTAAACACCACGCCCATGTAAGCTGCGGCGCTCGATGTCTGGCGCGCGATCTCGCGCATCACCTGGATGCCGCTGAATTCGCTGTGCTCGATGTCATCGACGAGCTGGCGCGACAGACTGGTCGCGCGCTCGGCAAAGCTCGGCGCACGGGCGTCGACTTCGAGCAGAATGGTCGATGTGTAGTCGCCCAGCACTTGCGCCATGCCGGGATGCAGGTCAGGCCGGTTGAACGAGGTGACGATAATGCAGAAATGCTGGGCGCGACTCCAGCACGCCAGCACGTCGGAATAGACCGAGGCGAGCAAGGTCGGCAGCGTCAGCCCGCGCGCCTGTGCCTGGCGACGCAGCGCCTGCGCGCCCTCGGCTGAAACCACCGTGCCGCGCCGGCGGAAGCGCTGGCCGGTCTTCTCCGTCGCGTCAGGCGCCAACGGCAGGTCGGGCCCGGGCGGCAAGATGAGCGCACGCGACTTCCAGTACTGTTCGCTCCGCCGCCAGGCATTGCTGCCGCGATAGGCGAGCTGCTCCAGAACGACGTCGCGGAAGCTGAGGTCGATCGGGGGCAGCACCGTCGCCGGATCGTCGTACAGCAGGCCCCATTCGCGGCGCAACGCGTGGATGCTGGCGGCGTCGAGGGCGATCAGGTCGAAGCCCATGTGCAGGCGAGCCATGCCGTCGAACAGGCTGACGCGGATGTCGAACAGCGGCCAGGCGTTGGGCTCGGTCACCCGCTGCGGCAGGCTGCGGCGCAGGCGGTCGAGCTCGGGCCCGGCGTTCCTGCCGTTGAGGTCGAGCGTGCGGAAGCGATACTCCGGCACCTCGCGCAGGATCTGCTGCGTGCCGTCGGGCAGGATCACCGCGCGCAGCATATCGTGGCGCTGGATCAGCACGTTCCACGCCGCCTCGGCGCGCGCCAGGTCGATCTGATCGGTGTCGAACTCGGTGTAGAGGTAGCAACTCACGCTTCCGAGGGCGACGTCGTTGCGCCGGCCAAGCCAATAGGCTTGCTGCATGTCGGTGAGCGGGAACGGCTCGTTGCGACGGACGAGGTCGGCGGTCGCTCGGCGGGCACGCGGCGGCTCCATCGGCGTTTCGACGGGCGTTCCTGCTGGCGCGCTCGAGCGGCCCAGCAGCGAGCTGATCGAAGCGCCTTCGATCAGCTCGCGCACCGAGACGACGATGCCGGCCTCGTTCTCGAGCCGGTTGCGGATCTCGACCGCCATCAGGGAGTCGAGGCCGAGGTCGTGCAGCGGCACGCTCTCGTCGACCTTGCCGCCGAGGCCCAGCACGGCCGCGACGATGGCCGCGACCTTGCCGTCCGATACGCCCAAGGTGGACGGTGCCGCACCCTCACCCAGCCGTGCCGCCAAAGTGGCAAGCGAGGCACCCTCGATCAGCTCGCGCACCGAGACCACGAGGCCCAGCTCGTTCTCGACGCGGTTGCGGATCTCCACGGCAACCAGCGAGTCGAGACCGAGATCGTGCAGCGGCGTCGCCGGCTCGATCGCGCCGGTGAGGCCAAGGCAGGTCGTGACGATGCGCGACAGGGCGGCGTGCCGATCGGGCGCAGCGGGTACGCCGCCTGCCCTCGCCGCCGGTGCGGGTGCCGGACGATCCGCGGCCGCGATGTCGCGCAGCAGACCCGGCGGCTTGGCGCCGAAATGCGAGACGAAGCGCGTCCAGTCGACCGACGGCAGCACCAGCAACTGCGCCCGCGACGCGCCGAGCGCGCGGCCAAACAACTCAATGCCCTGTGCCGGTGCGATACTGCCGAGCCCGAGCTGCTGTGCGCGCACGTCGAAGCCCAACGCCGCGGCCGATCCGATACCGCTCCACACCCCCCAATCGAGGCTGAGCGCCGGCAGGTCCTCGGCGCGGCGCTGCGTGGCGATGCCGTCGAGGAAGGCCGCGCAAAAGGCGTGATTCACCTGGCGCGCCGAGCCGACGACGCCAGCCACCGACGAGCACAAGATGAAGTGGCGAACCGGATGGACGCGTGTCGCTCTGTCGAGCGCCAGCGCGCCGCCCAGCTTGCCATGTGCGACGGCCCGCAAGGTGACGTCGGTCTGCTCGGCGATCGGCGCATCAGCCAAGGTGCCGGCTGCATGCACGACGCCTTGCACGTCATGTTCGCGCAGCAGTCTCGACAGGAGATCGACATCGGCTGCGTCGCCGGCACAGGCCTGCACTGGAATTTTGACCCCGGCCGGAACAGCGGGCATCTCGCGGCTGAGCAGCACCAGCGCCGTGGCACCGTGCGCGGCGAGCCACCCCGAGATCGCCTGAGCAACACCGCCGCGCGCGCCGGTGATCAGCCACGTGCCCTCGACCTTGGCCGGAACGGCGGACACTGCGGCTGCCGCAAGGCGCGGCAGCTCGCGCGTTCCCTCGTCGGTCCAGCGCACTTCGGCTTCTGCTGCACCGGCCACGATCTCGTCCGTCAGCGCAGTGTCGCTTGGTGGCGCCAGCAGCAGGCGCGCCTCGAGTGCCGGCAGTTCGACCGACAGCGTGCGCAGGAAACCGGGCAGGCCGGCATGGCCTGAACTGTCGTCGCCGACCAGCACGAGGCGCTGCGGCGGCGTGGCCCCGGCAACGTCCGATGCGAGCGCAACAAGGCTCCCCAGCAACGCGACCTGGCCTTCTTCCGTCGCCTCGGCCGGCGGCACGACATGCACGCGCGTGCCGGCGGGCATCGGCGCGCGCTCGCCGCCACCGGCTCGGCGCGCGACGATCACCTCACCCGACGTGTCGGCGGTCTCGAACCCTTCCTCGATCAGCAGCTTCGACCAGGCCGCCCGCGACAGCAGCGGATGATCGGGCCGCAGATCGGCGTCGGCAAAGCGCCACCAGCCCTCGGTCAGGCCGAAGACGATATCGACCCAGCGGCGCGGCGAGGTGCTCTCGACCAGCACCAGCACACCGCCCGGCGCCAGCGCCTCGCGGACATGCCGCAGCGTCTGGCGCAGGTCACGGGTAGCGTGCAGCACGTTCGCGGCCAACACCATGTCGAAGCCACCGGTCGCGATGCCCTGCTCGCCAGGCGGACGCTCGATGTCGAGCAGTTGCGTAGTGAGCGCAGCACCGGCGAACTTGTGCCGCGCCGCCGAAAGGAAGCTCGCCGACAAGTCAGTAAAGACATAGTGCGGCCGGCCCATCGACAGGCCTTCGAGCACTGCGCCCGTGGCGCCGCCGGTACCGGCACCGACTTCGAGGACACGCAGGGTCCGTCCCGCCGGGACGCTGTCGGCCAGCGCGGAAGCGGCCTCGGCCAGCAGGCCGTTGACGGTCCGTGCATAGGGCGAGGTCTCGTAAAACGCGCCGGCGCCCTCGCCTTGGGCCGGGAACAGAAGCGTCAGCGGATCGCGCTTGCCAGTCAGCACCTCGGCCAGTGCGCCGCCGCAGCGCCGCAGCACACCAATCTCGCCTGCCATCGCCGGCGCTTCGGCCAGCAACACGTCGACCAGCGCATCAGGGTTGGCATCAACCGGCGCCTTGCGCACGCGATAGCGACGACCCGTTTGGGCCAGCACGCCATCGTCGGTCAGCAGGCGCAACAGGCGCCGCATCAGGCGATGGTGGCGTTCGGCGATGCCTAACGCCTCGGCGGTCGCGCCAAAGGTGAACTCCGCCTTCTCGTGCAACGGCAGACCGAGGCGGCGCAGCGCCTGCACGACATAGGCGGTGGCGGCTTCCTCCAGCCGCCCGCCAATCGCGTCGTAGGCTGCGGTGCCGTGCTGCTGGGCAAGCCGCACGCCGACCCGATCGATCCGTTCGGCAAGAGTAGCCGGTGCCGGCAGGAAGTGCGGCGCCGCGAGCCTGTCGACCAGGGGAACGGCCCGCCAATCGATGCGGTAGAAGCCGCGCGCCGAGGCCGGCAGTGCGGCCGCTCGAAAGCGCAGCTGCTCGATGGCGAGCGCCGTTCCGTCGGCATCGCTCACCGTGATGTCGGCCACCGCACCATTAGTCTCGCGGCGCGCGACCGCAACGACTGTCGCGTCCGCCGCCGGCTTGCGGAACAGCGCCAGCCGACCCACACCGTTGGGCATCAGCGCATCGTCGCCGGTATCGGGGAGTGCCGCCGCGACGAGCTGCAGGATGGCGTCGAGGCGCGCGGGATGAAGGGCGAAGCGATCCTCGCCCGGCGCCGCGCGTAGCGTCGCCGAGGCGATCCCGTCGGTGCGCCGGACATTGTCCAACAGGCGGAAGGCGGGCCCATGGCTGACGCCGCGGCGCGCCATGGCGGCGTAGAGTTCGGCCGTATCGAGCGGCGTGCCGCCGACGGCGGCCGGTGCGGGCGGCGGCGCGGGACCTCGCGGGCCGGTGCGGCCGCTGGCGTGCAGTTGCGCATCCGAGCCATCGGCCGCGCAGCTCACGATCCGGAATGTGCCGTCGGCCGCAGCGATGGTCTGGACCAGCCGCGGCGTCTCCTCCGAGATCGGCAGCGGCGCGGGAATCTCAAGATCGGCGATCGCCGTGCCCGGCAGGGCCGCGAGTCCCATCTCGATGAAGCCGGCGGCCGGCATCACGGCGACGCCGTTCACCCGGTGCTCGGCCAAGAAGCCGAGCGCGGGTTGGTGCGACGACACCGCCGCTTCCCAGCGGCTCTCGCTGGCGAACGGCAGGGACAGCTTGCGGCCGAGCAGCGGCGGCAGCCCGTCGTCGATATCGGCGGCGACAGGCGCGGCTTCCGTCGTCGACGTGTCGATCCAGAAACGCTCGCGCTGGAACGGAACGAGCGGCAACGCGGTCTTGCGGCCGGCCGTCGCCGGCAGCGCCGGCATCGGCGCGTTCGACGGCTTGGCGATCGTCAGTTCCTCGGCCGAGTCGACGGCGACCCACCACGGCAGGCGCGCGCGGCCGGTCGCGGCGGTGTGGCAGATATCGGCAAAGCTGTCGGCCGTATGCGCCAGATGATCGCGATAGCGCCCGATCAATTCGCGCAGCGCCTCCTCGGTGCGCGCGGAAATGACCAGCCGTGACGCCGCGGCGGGAGCCGCCTCGGCGGGCGACGGCGTAGCCTCGGCGCGCTCCAGCACGATGTGGGCGTTGGTGCCGCTGAAGCCGAAGGAACTGACGCCGATCGCTCTGATTTCCGACGGCGTGAGCTCGGTCGGCACGCGAATGTCGACGCCGCCCAGGTCGATGTGCGGGTTGAGGCGGCGGAAATGCAGCGTCGGCGGCAGCGCCTGGTTGCGCAGCATGCCGATCGCCTTGATCAGGCCGGCGACACCCGCCGCCGCCTCGGTGTGGCCGATGTTGGTCTTCACCGAGCCGACGTGCAGCGGCCGGTCGCGCTTCTTGAACACTGCCTTCAGCGCATGCATCTCGATCGGATCGCCGAGCGCCGTCCCGGTGCCGTGCGCCTCGATATAGTCGATGTCCTCCGGCGCCATGCCGGCGTTGGCCAGCGCCTTGCGGATCACGGCTTCCTGGGCGAGGCCGTTCGGCGCGGTGAGGCCGGCGCTGCGACCGTCCTGGCCGAGCGCCGAGCCGCGCACGACGGCCAACACCCGATCGCCGTCCGCCACCGCCTCGGAGAGTCGCTTCAGCACGACGACGCCGCAGCCTTCGCCGCGGGCGTAGCCGTCTGCCGCTTCGTCAAACGTCTTGCAATGGCCGTCGGGCGACAACATCCGGCCGAGGCAGAAGTTCACCGTGATGTCCGGCGTCAGCATCAGGTTCACGCCGGCCACGACCGCGAGATTGCACTCGCGGTTGCGTAGTGCCTGGACCGCGAGATGCGTGGCGACGAGCGAGGACGAGCACGCCGTGTCGACCGCCAGGCACGGCCCCTGGAAACCGAAGGTGTAGGACAGGCGACCGGAGGCGACCGAGGCGGCGTTGCCGGCGCCTGCGCTCGCGTTGCTGCCCGAGCCGTGGGCGGTGCGCGACAGCAGCGCGGAATAATCGTTGGTGCTGATGCCGACGAAGACGCCGGTCTGGCTGCCGACCAGCGACGGCGGCGGGATGGCGGCATCCTCCAGCGCCTCCCACGTCGTCTCGAGCAGCAGGCGCTGCTGCGGATCGATACCGATCGCCTCGCGCGGCGAGATGCGGAAAAACAGCGGCTCGAAGCCGTCGACGCGGTCGATGAAGCAGCTGTTGCGCACGTACATCTTGCCGGCGCGTCCCGGCGTCGGATCGTAGAACGCGTCGATGTCCCAGCGCTCCTTCGGCACCTCGCGGCTGCCGTCGCGCCCGTCGCGCACGGCTTCCCACAGCGCCGCCGGCGTGTTGGCGCCCGCCGGATAGCGACAGGCCATGCCGACCACGGCGATGGGTGCCGAACCCGCCGCCTCGAGTTCGGCGATGCGCGCGCGCTGCGAGCGTAGCGCGATCACCGCCTGTTGCAGCGCCGTCAAGGGTGAAGCGTCAGGCATGCGCCAGCCGCTCCGCGATCGCGCCCAGCGGCACCTCGGCCGCGGCACCCGCCGTTCCGGCGATCAGCTGCAGGCATCCGTCGTTATGGGAGATGATCAGGACGCCACCGCCACCGCGCGCCGAACTCACGACCACCTCCATCGAGATGCCCTCGACCGCCCCCCCCGCGCCCACGGTAGGCGCGCCGGTGATCGTCATGACGGCCTTCTCGTACGACAAGGGCGTGTCGGGCTTGAGAAGGAACTTGGGCAGCGGCAGCAATGCGTCGCCCGCCGCGCCGGCCTTGATCTCGCCGAACAGGGTCGCGCGATTGTCGCGCGCCGATTCCCAGAACTCGCCCTGCTCCAGCCGCGTGAACACGTGCGACACGGCCAGGCCCGGGCCCGCCGGTGGCGCCGGACGGATGAAGCGCTCCATGCCGACGGCGTGCGCCACGCTGTCGAGATCCATCGCATCGCGCAGCACGACCGCGAGCACGCTGTTCAGCGACGCGCCTTCGTCCTCGCAACGCGCCTGCACGCGCTCGGTCGCCCCGCGGCTCAAGGTCTTCACGGCAAAACGGGTCGGCTCCGGCGGCGGCAGGATCGCGGTCAGCCGTTCGGCGCCGAGCGCCTCCCAGCGCGTGCCGGCGCGGGTCGACCACCAGGCGTCGAGCAGGCCGGCGGCATCCGGATCGCCGTAGGCGCTGTCGGTCAACATTTCCTCGCACGGCGGCGCCAGATCGCCCGGATGGGTGTCGGCCAGGAAGGCGTGGCCCACGGTCAGGCTGGTGCGCCAGTCGGTGAGCGCGTGGTTGACGGCCAGCACGAGCGTCGTATGCGCGGCCCCTCGCAACACCACTGCGTGCCAAGGCGGCATTCCCGCCGTGCCGACACGCACGTCGAGAAGCTCCTGCGCCACGCCAAGCCAGTCTTGCGGCGAGGACTCGATCGCGTGCCTCAGTACTCCCGGCGTCCGGCACTCGCCCCAGCGCGGCCGACCGTAGGCGCCCACATGCACCTCCGGGATCGCGAAGGTCCCGGGCATCGTCACCGGCTCGGTGCCGGCGCGTCGAATGACCACGACGCTGTTCATCGGCGCGCCGGCGTCGAGCAGCCAGAACTTGGCTTCGTTGGGACTGAGGAGGCGATCCACTGCGATGCTTCCGTCAGACTGCCTTGGCCTGCAGCAGTTCGATCATCCGGCCGACGTTCTCGAGCTTGCCGACCTCCGCCGGATTAAGGCGGATACGGAACTCGCGCTCGACCGCCAGCACCAGCACGATGTGCTGCAGCGAATCCCAGTCGTCGACGTCGGCCGCGGTCATCGCGTCGTTGAGCTCGAGCGAGGGATCGTCGAACGTCTGTTGGAAGACGGTCGTCAGGCGGCGGACGACGGTATCGCGCTCGATCATTGGGGCAGTCCTTCATTGTTCTCGACCGCCTGCACCGAACTGGTCCAGCCCGGCCGTGCGGCGTCGAGATCGAACGTCCACTCGCTCTCGGCCTCGCCGCCCGCGCTACGCGCAAATCCCAGCCGCTCGTAGAGACCCTCGACCAGGCCGTTCTTCGCCGAGCGGACATAGCGTCCGACCAGCCGTTCGCAGCCCTCCGCCAGGGCCACCGCGCGCATGTCGTTGGCGATGAATTCCTCGACTGTCCGCCCCAGCACGCGGCAGCTCATGACCCAGGTGTCGACATGCAGCGCGCGTTCGCAGCGACGCAGCACGAGGCAGGCGATTAGGCCGTTGTCGCCGAAGCGGTCGGTGAGCCGCAGGTGCCGCACGACGCAGTCGGGAGACGCGGCGAGCACCGTCAGCTCGGCCTCTGAGTAGCGTGTGCCTGTGAGATGGAACTGGTTGCTCTTGTTGATCAGCTGGGCCATGCGCGGGCGATAGAACGGATCGACCCCGCCCACGGTGCCACGCATGTCGAGGCTGCGAAGGTAAGCGCCGAGGTCGACGAAATCCTCGCGGAACGCCGTGCGCTGGGCATTGTCGGCGTAATAGCGGCCGCGCTCGCGATCCTCGGCGGAGAACGCCGCTGCCTCGAACCAGCGCGGACGTGCCAGCGCCGCCACGAAGCCCGACGGATCCTCCGGCAAGTCGATCACCTCGACCTCCGGCAGGTGCCGGCGGACGATGTCGCGCTCCATCGGGTTGTCGTCGGCGAACACCAGGCTGTCGAGCCCGATGTTGAGCGTGGCGGCGATGTCGCGGATGTTGTCGGCCTTGTTGCGCCAGTTGGCGACGAAGACGGTGAAGTCGTCCAGGCGCAGCACGCTGTCGGGATGCTCGCGGAACACCGACGACGCCGTGTCGTGGTCGTTCTTGCTGCAGACGGCCAGGATCACGCCACGATCCTTCAGCGCCTTCACGAAGCGGTGCAGCGCCACGAACGCTTCCCCGGCCTCGCCATGGCCGAGCGCGATGCCGGCCACGCCGTCGTCGCCGATCACGCCGCCCCACAGCGTGTTGTCGAGGTCGAGCACCAGGCACTTCTTGGCCAGGCCGCGCGCGCCGGCGATCAGGCGCGCCGCCGCGTGCGCCACGCTGCCCGTCGCGTCCAATGCGAAGGCGTGCTTGGAATGGAACCAGTAACGGGCATCCTCCCACCGGCGACGGCCCCACAGGCTCGCGACATGGTCGAGGTCGAACAGCACGACGCCGGACGGCGCGGCTGCCGCGAGGTCGGCATTGTAGCGCCGCAGCATCGCCCGCAGGCCCCACGGCGCGCTGCCGGAAAGATTGCCGAACGGATCCTCGGCGGGAACGTCGGCGATATTGTCGACGACTGTGCAGCCGAGATGGTCGAGCAGCTGCGACCACAACGCCTGGCGCGCGGCGATCGCGTCGCCGACCTGCTGGCGGACCTGCGCGAGGTCGGTGCCCGGACGCGTTTCGAGGCCGAGGTCGCGATAGGTGGAGAACAGCCAGACGATGTCGGGCTTGGAGCGGCGCAGCGCGCTCGCCGGATCGAGTACGGACTGGACGGCGGTGTCGAACGGGCTGAGCGTCACCTCGGCGTCGAAGCCCATACGCGCCAGCCACAGCCGCAGCACCGGCGCGAAATGCTCGAGCGTGCTGGCCGCCACAAGCGCAATGCTGAGCGGACGCAGGCCGAGGGCGCCGAAATCGACGCGCTTGAGCGCCCGTGCAGTCCGCGCCTGATCGACGAAATCCGAATCGGGCGTCACGCTCGCAAACAAGGAGGCGAGCGCCGTACGGGCGTCGCCGCCCGCCGCTGCAGTCTTGGCCCGAGACAGGGTTTCCTCGAACGCGACCCCGCTTCTCGCGTTCAGCGACACGCCTTACCCTCCGCCTTGAAAACGCAACAAAAACCGGCCCGGATGATACTCAGCCATGTCAGCGTTCGCTAGCGGCAAGCGCGCATAGGCGCGGGCACCGCAAAGCCTCCGCCCTTGCTCCCGAACGACCCGATGTGCCACTATGTTCGACAGTTTGGCGGAGTATGCTGGCACCATGACGGCTGCGGCGGAAGCGTTCGTCCTCGAGGACCTTGCCGTCGGTCAGCACGCCGAATTCGAGACTGTCATCGATGGAAGCGATATCGACCGGTTTGCGGCGGTGTCGGGCGATTGCAGCCCGCTGCATGTCGACAAGGCCTTCGCGCGCGCCCGCGGCTACGAGGATCGGGTGACGCACGGCGCCTATCTGATCGCGCTGGCATCGCGGCTGGTTGGCATGTATTTGCCGGGACGCAATGCCCTGCTGCTCTCGGTGCAGATGTCGTTTGCGGCGCCGGCGCTTCCCGGCACACGGGTAAAGGTGAAAGGCGTCATTGAACAGATGTCCGACAGCGTGCGCTCGATCGTCCTGCGGCTGACCGTCACCGACGTGTCGAGCGACGCGGCGCTAGCGCGTGGACGCCTGATCGTGGGATTCACCGCCCATGGATGACCTCGACCTGATCCTCGTCACCCAGTCGAACGTGCTCGACTACGACGGCTTCGGCCGGCTGCCGCTCGACCGGCTCGACCTCTACAAGTCGCTCGTCTATCCGCGCATGGTCTATCACGAGGGCGGCTTCCGCTCGCACCTCGACTACATCAATCATCAGAACACCGGAAAATTCTTCGACGAGGCCGACTATCCCGAGCGGCGCAAGATGCTCAACATCTGGAATCTGCCGTCGATGTCGGGCGTCCACCTGCTGAACTACCTCTCCCAGTTCGGCTTCCGGGTGCGCGTGATCAACAATCTCGATTCCGAGTGGGACTGGTTCTGCGAGGCCTATGCGAACTGCAAGCGCCCGCCGCTGGTCGGCATCTCGTCGACCTTCTATCTGTCGTGGAAGGAAGTCGGCCACGTCACCAAGCGCCTGCGAGCGGTCGACCCCGACATGGAGATCGTGCTGGGCGGCGCCTTCGCCAATGCCGAGACGATCAACGGCACTCCGGCTGACTTCGAGTCCCGCATGCGGCGCTACGGCATCCGCTACGCCCTTCATGCCTTCAACTCCGAGGTCGACTTCCGCGGCCTGCTGACCGCGCGCCGCGGCACCGGCGACGTCAGCGCCGTGCGCAACCTCGCGTCGATCTCCGGCAACCTTAGGAGCGGCAGCTTCGACGCCGGCAGCAAGGCCTGGAACAATCCGCTGCTCGGCCTCTCCGAGGTGCCGGCGAATTGGCACATGCACGACATGCCGTTCCTCAACCGGACAATCCAGATTCGCACCGCATCCGGCTGCCCGTTCGCCTGCGCCTTCTGCTCCTATCCGACCACGGCCGGCGGCTGGAGCACGGTCGACGCCGAGCATGTGCGCGCCCACCTCGATTCGATCATGAAGATCGGCGGCATCGACCGCATCATCTTCATCGACGACACCTTCAACGTGCCGCCGCACCGCTTCCGCGAGCTGATCAAGATCTTCGCCGAGTATCCATTCGAATGGTTCTCCTTCCTCCGTGTCCAGTACACGACCGAGGAAGACATCAAGATGATGAAGCAGTCGGGCTGTGCCGGCGTCTACCTCGGCATCGAGTCGGCCAGCGACACGGTGCTGAAGAACATGAACAAACGCGCGACCGCCAAGCAGTTCGCCGAAGGCGTGCGCTTGCTCAACAAATACGACATCCCGTACCTCGCGGCGTTCGTGCTCGGCTTCCCGGGCGAGACCGAAGGCACGATCCGCGAGAACGTCGACTTTATTCGCAACAACGGCGTGCGATTCTATTCCCTCAAGGAATTCTTCTACATGCCGCACACCCAGGTGCACGAGAAGCGCAACGACTACGGCCTGACCGGCATGGGCGGCAAGTGGTCCCACCGCACGATGAACCACGAAGATGCCTCGCGCATAAAACTCGACCTCTTCCGGTCGATCGACAACAGCACCAACATCGATCCCGACACCAGCCTCTGGTACATGGCCTACCTCTACGATCAGGGTTACGACTTCAAGGCGATCGAGAAGGTGCAGGCCGGCATCAACGACCTCATGAAGCACCAGCTCGACACGGCCGACACCGCCCAGGCGTGGGCGGGCGTTCCCGTCCCGCCCGCGGAGCTCGATGCCGCCGAGTGAGGTGACGCGCATCGTCACATGAGCGTCGTATCTATCCCGTTCCTGTTGATCGCCGTCGTCGCCACGCTGCTGCTGCGCGCGCCGCGCTTGCACGCCCATCGCGCCCGCATCCTCACCCTCGCGAGCCTCGCCTTCGCCGCCTGCGTCACCGCCTCGGCCGGCGACGCGATCTGCCTCGCGGCAATGGCGGCGACGGGCTGGATCGCCATCCGCGCGGTCACGGCGCGCAAGAGCGGCGTACTGCTGGCCGGCGCGATCGTGCTCCTCGTCCTCGAATTCCTGGGGACCCGGCAGGTCCTGCCCGACATCGCGACGGCGCCGTGGCTCGCGGTCGGGCCCACGTTCGGCCTCTCCTACGTGATGTTCCGCATCCTGCATCTGATCGTCGATGCGCATGGCGGCGAGCTGCCGAAGCGGCCGAAGCGGCCGAGGCCACGCGACTACGTCTGTTACTTGTTCTGCTATCTCACGTTCCTGGCGGGGCCGATTCAGCGCTTCCCCGATTTCATCACCGGCCTCAACGCCGCACCGACACAAGGCGTGCGCTACTGGCTGCCGACGATCGCGACGGGATATCTGAAGTTCACCGTGATCGCCGGGGCCTTCCTCGCGGCCTTCGTTTGGGGTCAATCGCCGCCGCCCTGGTGCCCCTTGCCGGTCGGGCTCGCCGTTTCCTTGCTCGCCTTCGCGCTCTGCTTATACGCGAGCTTCGCTGGCTACACCGACGTCGTGCGCGGCTTCGGCGGCCTGATCGGCCTTGGCTTGCCCGACAATTTCGACCGGCCGTTCCTGGCGTCGGACTTCCTCGACTTCTGGTCCCGCTGGCACATCAGCCTGTCGGAATGGTTCAAGATCTATGTCTTCAACCCGCTGGTGAAGGCGATGATCGCGGTCAACGCGCGGCCGGCGCTGGTGCCCTATCTCGGCGTCGCCGGCTTCTTCGTCACCTTCCTGCTGATGGGCCTTTGGCACGGCGTCAGCCTGCGCTTCGCGGCCTACGGACTGATCCTGGGCGGCGGGGTGAGCGCGAACAAGCTCTATCAGGTGCTGGCGCTGCGGCGGCTCGGCCGGCGCCCCTACAACGCGCTGGTCGCCCGACCGCTCTACGCTGCTGTTGCCCGCGCGCTGGCCGTCACCTATTTCGTCCTGGCGCTCGGGTTCCTCTGGGTCGCCGCACCGCCGTCGCTCGACGTCGCAGCCGACTGGATCGCGGCCTCCGCCTTGCTCTTCGCGGCAATCCTCGTCCTCTGCGCCATCGCGGCCAAAGCACCAATCGGAACGGGCGCGATCCCGCGCGATATCGTCTCGGCCGGCGCGATCGCCCTCGTGCTCGTCTATCTATTCGTCGCGAACGGTCCGGTGCCGCCGCTGCTCTACGAGTTCTTCTAGGCCGAGAGAAGATCGAGCCGCTGCGGATGACGCACGCCAAAGTCGGCGCGCACGCCCCAGCATCCCTGCGCCATCGTCGAGAAGACGGTGCGGAAATCGATGCTGTAGCGCAGGTCGCCATCCTGCAGGTCGGTGAGCGACGGATAGGTACCGTGCAGGCCGCCCTTGACCCGGCCGCCCATCACCAGATGCGGCGCCGCGGTGCCGTGATCGGTGCCGCCGCTCGCGTTCTGGTGCGCGCGCCGGCCGAACTCCGAATAGGTGAGCACGGTCACGTTCTTCCACAGGTCGGCGGCAATGAGGTTGCGGCGCAGGATGGCGAGATCGGTCGCCAGGATGCCGAGCAGGCGCTCCTGGGTCGGCATCTGGTTGGCGTGCGTGTCGAAGCCGTTCAACGCCACCTTGATCGCGACCACCGGCACCTTCGCCATCAGGATGCGGGTGGCGAGGTCGAGCTGACGGCCGAAGCCGGGATCCTGGTAGGCGAAAGCCGGCGACGCACTGTCGTGCAGCCTGTCGCGCAGGCCGGCCGCCGCGGCGTTCACTTCGTGGCGCACATCGAGCAAGTGACGCAGCGCGAGATTGCCATTGTCGCGCAGGCCGGCCGAATCCTTGAGGCCTTGCGCGGCGCGCAGGAAATTCTCGGCATCCTGCATCACGATGGTGCGCAGCTCCGGCCCCGTGACCGGCAGCGCGTTGGTGTCGATCACGATGCTGTCGACGCCCGCACCTTTGGGCAGGGTCGAGCCCTTGAGCCCCTGCGCCACCCAGCCCTCGCTCAGGGTCTGGCTCGAGGCCGAGGCGGTGTCCCAGATCTCGATCGAGCGGAAGTGCGAGCGGTTGGGATACGGATAGCCGACACCCTGGAGGATGGCGAAGTCCCTGGCCTTCCACGCTTCCATCAGCGGCTCGAGCTTTTGATGCAGCCCGACCTTCTCGTCGAGCTGCAGCACGCGATCGCGCGCGACGCCGATCGACGGACGCAGCTCGCGGTACTTCGGATCGGCATAGGGGATCAGCGTGTTCAGCCCGTCGTTGCCGCCCTTCAGCTCGACCAGCAACAACACGCGCGGCGGGACCCCCGTGTCGGCCAGCGCGGCGCGGGACGCCAGCGCCACCGAGATGGCTCCGGCTCCGAACAGGAAGTTGCGGCGGTCCATGGCGGCACTCCTCACTTCAACTGGTATGCGGAATCGAGCATGGCCGAGGCGACGACCGTGCCCGGTGCGGCGGCGAGATCGACGCCGTCGATCGGCTGGCGCGGCAGCAGGGTGCGCACCAGCGCCTCCTGGTCGACGCCGGCCAGCGTCGGCCCGAGCCTGGCGGTCTCGCTCGCGTTGCGCAGGCTGCGGCCTTCGACCGGCAACTGCTGCATCGTGGTGCCGTCGGCCGGCGCCTGCTGCTTGCGGTCGGTGCGCCGGTTGGGACGGCCGCCGCCCATCGTCATGCCGCCGTCCATCGACGCGACCGTCGTGGCCTCGACCATGCGGCGCAGGAACTGCTGGCGCAGCAGCAGCGTGTAGGTGCTGATCCACGTCTCGCCGCCCGTCCAGCCCTTGACGTTGGGCGGGTCGAACGGAAGCTGGCCGAGGCCCTGCATCATGCGCACGAGGCCGGTCTTCTCGGGGACCGGGAGGCCCAGCACCCGCACGGTGCCCACGATCAGGTCGACTGGCGACTTGATGAGCCCGCCGCGGTTGGCGGGATCGCGGAACGCCGTCGACAGGAACATCGCGCGCATCAGCGGCTTGATCTCATAGCCGCCGGTACGGAACACGGCGGCGAGCCGCTTCACCTCGTCGGGATCGGGCTTGAGCGAGACGAACTCGAGCCACAGCTTGCGCACGATCGTCTCGGCGGTGTGCGGGTTGCGCAGCAGGATGGCGATGATGTCCTCGCCGCCGAAGCGGCCGGTCTGGCCGAGGAAGGTCTTCTCGCCGTCGTCGTGCTGGCGGACATGATCGGCGAAGACGCCCGTCGCCGGGTCGATCGACCAGCCGGTGAAGGCGCGCGCCGCGGCCTTGATGTCGGCCTCGGCGTAGTGCCCCTCGCCCAGCGTGAACAGCTCGAGCAGCTCCCGGCCGAAATTCTCGTTGGGCTGACGCGCCACCGAGCGTACGCCGTCGAGGTAGATCAGCATCGCCGGATCGCGTGCCACCGCCTTCAGCAGGGTCGCGAAATTGCCCAGCGCCTCGCGGCGAAACAGCGCGTTCTGGCGGTAAAGCGCCGGCGCGAACCGCACCTTCTGCATCGAGGAGGTGAAGTGGTTGTGCCAGAACAACGTCATCCGCTCCACGAGCGGCTGGTCGGTGACGAGCATCTCCTCGACCCACCAGTTGCGCAGCTCCCGACCCTGTTCCTGGATCGGCCGGCGGATGCCCGCGGCCTGCTTCTTGTCGGTGCCGGCGGCGCGCAGCTTCTCGACCGCCTCGCGCTGCTCCTCGCGCACGCTCTTCAGCCCCTCGTTCACCCAGCCCGGCGCGGGCGTGACGGCGGCGCGACGCGGATTGGCGAGCAGGCGATCGACTGCGGTCGCGTAGTCGACGCCGGAAAGGGATTTGATGTCGGCAGGGGTCGGGCCGAACGCGGTGCGCGACAGCAGATGGCGCGCTTCGTCGAAGCCCATCGACTGGGATGCCCAAGCGCCCGACGGCAGGGAAAGGAAACCGGCCAATGACGCCGCTCCACCCAGGAACCGACGCCTATCGAGACGAACCATCATCGTGAAAGTCTTTCCAGAACCGGCGAAATCTTCGCCCTCCGTACTCAGACTACGATACGACTTCGTCGACCATCCCTTATTGCGGGGGACGGCGACCCGGACCGCTCGGACGCCCTGGTCCGCCGCGGCCTGGCGGGCCGAAGCCAACGTAACGCTCGGCGAGAATCTCATGCATACGCTCGCGCTGCTGCGGCGTCAGATGCGCATCGAGCTCGAGGATGGCGTGCAGGTTGGCCTTCTGCTGCTCGGCGCGCAGCTTCGACACTTCCTCGACGAGAGCGTCGACCTTCGCGAGGTCGACCGGCTGCTTCTTCAGCTCGTCGCTGGTCTGCTCGCGCGCCTGCTGGATGCCGTGGATGCGCTCGCGGCGCTCGGCCTGGTTCTTCTCGAACAGATCGTGCAGTGCCTTGCGCTGGTTGTCGTCGAGCTTGAGGTCGTTGACCATCATCTCGAGCGGGCCGCCCGGACGGCCGCCCGGCGGTCCTGCGTGCTCGAACGGCGAGGCGATCCAGGTCCGGTAGACGAAGCCCGCAAGAACGAAGCAATTGAGAAGCAATGACAAGGCCAGCAGAAGCTGAACCAGACGGGAGTTCATTACGTAACCCCGTCCTAAATCCCGTCGGACGTGAAGAACGCCGTCAGTTCGTTGCTGTTCTGCGTTTTGGCGACGATGGTGGCGTCGTGGCGTTGCTGCGCGAAGGACTCGCCCAAGCCACCGCCCATCATGAAGCCCGAGACCGCGATCATAAGGGCCGCAGTCGCCATGGCCGCACGCGGCAGGGCAAAACCGCCACCGAGCGCAAACAGGCCCTCGAGCCAGCCGCGACGCGGTGTCCGGCGCTCGGCCTCGAAGCCGACCAAGGCTTGGGCGCGCACGGCCATGCGGGTCGGCGCGGCCAGCAACGGCTTGCCGAGGATTTCAGCGAGATCCATCGCAGCCCTGCGCATCTCGGGATTGGCCGCGACAGCGGCTTCGATGCGGGCGGCTTGCGTTTCGGACAGGCGGCCTTCCAGCCAGGCGGCAAATTCCAGGTCCGATACCGCCGCAGACGCGACGGGACCGGGGGCAAGCCTCTGCCACAGATCCTTGTCGGCCTTGGAAATACGGTCGGTGCTCATAGCAATCTCCTTGCCCTACCTTACGCCACAATTACGCGATTCATCCCCGCGTCAGGACGATTCTTCTTTGAAGTGTTCCCGCAGCCGCAAAAGCGCCTTGTGATGCGTACTTCTGACGGTTTGGGCATCGATCTTCAGCAACTGTGCAATTTCGGCTACGTCCCGCTCTTCATCATATAAGTACTTGAGAATGAGGGTCTGGCGCTCGGTCAGGAGCCCTTCGGGGATCTTGAGCTTTTCGACATGGCGGTCCTCGATCGCCAGTGCAGCCTCCGGCACGTCGTCGATCGGGGTCGTGCTCTGGCGGCGGCGGCGGGCGTGATCGACCGCCGAGGACCGAGCCACGACCGCCAGCCATGTCGACAGGCCGGCGCGACTAGGATCGTAGGTTTTCAACAGTCGGAAATCGTTGGTGCAGAGCCGCACATAGACGTCCTGGGCCGCATCCATGACATCCTCCTCCGACAGCCGGTAGGAGGTCAGCGCCCGGCGGACCACGGCATTTATCAACGGCGTCGACGCCACGACGAACGTGTCCCACGCCCGCTTATTGCCTGTTTCCAGGACCCGCAGATCGATCTGGTTGAGTTCCGTCACGCCTGCGTCCGCCCTGAGCCTGTCCGCCCTGCAGTTTAACGGGGTTTGTGGCCAAATCAGGCCCCGCTACAGTCTCCCCGCATTTTGCGAGAGGTACCGATGAGCGAGTCGCTAACACGGCAACTGAAGATCACCAAGCAGGCGGTCCGCGGCAAGGGCGTGGTCGTCGCCCAGAATTGCCGGGCAGCCGAGGTCGGCGCCGAGATCCTGCGCAAGGGCGGCAACGCGATCGACGCCGCGGTGGCGACCGGCATGGCGATCGGCACCATCGAACCGTGGATGAGCGGCATCGGCGGCGTCGGCTTCATGACTATCTGGAGCGCCAAGGAGCAACGCGCCTGGACAGTCGACTATGGCCCGATCTCGGCCCGAAAGCTCGACGTGGCGAACTACAAGATCGTCGGCCCCGGTCCGGCCAACCCCTTCGCCTGGCCCGACATCCTCAACCAGAACAACGAGGTCGGCTACCACTCGATCGCCGTGCCCGGCATGGTCTCCGGCCTCGGCAAGGCGCTTGAGCGCTTCGGCACGATGAAGTGGAAGGACGTGTTGGCACCCGCCGTCGCGCTCGCCGAGCGCGGCATGGAACTCGACTGGTACATGCAGGTGATGATCGCCAACGGCGCAAAGGATCTGGCGAAGTTCCCGGCCTCGCGCGCGGCCTACCTGTGCGACGACGGCTTCGTGCCGACCAACGACTGGCAGGGCAACAAGCGCTATCTCAAGCTCGGCAACCTCGCGCAGACGATGAAGCGCCTCGCTGAAGGGGGCCCGCGCGAATACTACGAAGGTAGCCTCGCGCGCGACATCGCGGCCGACCTGCAGGGCGGCGGCTCGGCCATCTCCTACGACGATCTCAAGGCCTACGAGGCGCGGATCGTCGAGCCGCTGTCGTTCGAGCATCACGGCGTCACCTTCAACGTCGCCGGCGGATTGACCGCCGGCCCGACCTTGAAGCGCACGCTCGAGCTTGCCGGCGAGCGCACCAAGGGCCAGGGCGCGCCCGGGGCCGACTTCTTCGTATCGATCTCCGAGGGCATGCACACCGCCTACCAGGAACGGTTGAAGACGCTGGGCGACAAGCCGTCGAACACCTGCACCACGCATCTCTGCGCCGCCGACTCCGAAGGCAACATGGTGGCGCTGACCCAGACGCTGATGTCGCTGTTCGGCTC
>JBEPUH010000057.1:0-20179 GCA_041691635.1 Hyphomicrobiales bacterium | reverse complement strand
CCGTCTGCCTCGTCGCTGCTATCGTATGGTGGATTTTATGAGTCTGGACCCTAATTGAGAGAGTCTCCGAAGCGTTCTCTTGTTACCCCGAAAATTACCCCAGTAAGTAACAGTACCTGTCATGCGTGGTCGAGTCGCAGCACCAATTTCACCTCTCCCGGCAAGCCCGATAGCAACACGTTCTTAGCTCCTTTGGAGAAGCTATCCCAAAGTACTTGCCCGACGGTGCAAAGAAAAATTCGATGCACAATATCAACGCCAGCGCTGAACGCGGCGACGACCTTTTCGGCGGTGGCCGCATTGTATTCTGTATTCGCGATTGAAAGGTGATCTATCCAAACACCGGGGGTCTGCCCATGGATCACACCGGAGACTAACGGCATCGCTTTGCCGACAAATGAAAGCGGGTTGGCTCGCATTCGCCAATCGTCTCTTCGTCATAGCGTCCCGGTGCAGCTGCCAATGTCCTATTTCGTGTCCTAAACTAAAGCGATAGCGGCCGAGTTGTTCCGGGTGGACGTCGGGGTTGAGCCGATCATCAATCAGGATCGCGCTCTGTTCGAAAAACATGGCTCCCAGGATATCTGGTCCGCCAGCGTACTTCGGCAAATCTAACACGTCGTGCAAATCGGCAAATTCGAGCTTCAGGCACAGATGGTACCTGGCGATTTCCTCGACGGGCACAGGAACGTCTAGCGCCGCCCCTGTTTCTCCGACGTACTCAGCTAGAAGTCGCTCGGCTTCGCGCTCGATGAAATCTCTACCGCGAATCTTTACCTTGATTGCTCCAACTTGCATCACTTTGCCTTTCCGGGCTTCGTAGCCAATTCGACAAGCTTGCTCATCTCGGCGGCGGAATAGCCTTTGGTGATTCGCAGCAGGCTCGCGAGTTCCGATTTAGCGCCATGCTTCTTAATGATCTCGGTCAGGTCGGACGGTACCCGCCCAGCGAGCGCGACTAGCTCGTCGCCGTTGATTTCCAAGATTGAGGCGATCTTGCGCAGCTTGTCCTCTTTCGGCATCCAGCCCTCGGTCTCGAGCTTGGATAGAAAAGTCGGGCTAACTTCGATCCGTTTGGCGAGATCCCGAAGGCTGATCTCTTTTGCCTCGCGCGCCTTCCGAATGACCGCGCCAAAATTCTCTTTTCCGACCGGCATGGCCTGTACGTCTCCTGTTTAGGTGACACTAAACGATATTCATCCACTGCGTCAAGCCGCTTCCGCGTGCCTCGGCAAACAAGCTGGTCTGCTCATCCAATACGCGCTCCTGGCGCAAAGTCGTGCGCGCAGCCAACCACGCCGCCCCATGTCTGCTTTCGAGGGTCCAGCGGACCCGCCGTCAGCTGGTCGGAGTGTCTGCAACTGACCCAAGGCGGACTTCCTCAGACCAAGGTGCTGAGGCGATTTGCTTGTCTTCACGCCCGTAGTTGATGGCCCCTTGAATAGGCGACATCATCATAAGCATGGGTTTAGACCGCAAACCGCAGGTACGCCGGACGCCACCACCGTCGGAAAGTATCGTTGCGAGCTGGTACGAGAATGCCAGTTTACTCGATAGCTACAGCATTGACTTGAGTGCATCGGAACAGTCGAGCATGCGCGAGCTGGCGACGCGGACACTCGTCAATCCACCCGCGTGGCAAAAGGCGTTGATCGCGCTGCGCGACGCCATGGTTACGCCCTTTGGCATCAAAACCTCTGATACGGTCAGGACGTCCCCGGACAGCCATGAACGGGTAGACTTCTTCCCGGTGCACTGGGAGGGCAAGGACGAAATTGTGCTCGGTACGGATGACCGACACCTGGACTTCCGGCTATCTCTGCTCCGACGCCATTCTCCAATAGGCACGTTGCTCATCGCGACAACCGTTGTGCATACCCACAATGCCCTAGGCTTCACCTATCTCAACGCGATCAGGCCTTTTCATCACCTCGTGGTCAAGGCCAACCTGGCACGCTGTGCACAAACACAACTGTAGAGCTGGGCCCAACCACATGGGGCAGAATTCTCGATTTCTGCACCCTTGAGACTCATGGTGCTGCTACCTTTTTAGAGGTAGGAATTCAGATTGAGTTTTGCGAGGCGTTTTCTGAGCGTTCGATGCGATCTGCTCCTCTCCTCCCGGTCAGAGGGTAGCAAGCCGATCAGCACCCGGGCCCCATACCGGGATCAACACTTATGACCTTTGCGCCGTCAGCACTCCGCGCGCCGTTCGCCCGGGGAACTTCGGATGCGTTTGCCACGCCGTGGTTATTGATAGCGCGTCGCCATCAATTTTGAAGAACCGAACTTGCTCCGAGCCGACCCAAGCCGGATGCCATGCTGCGTCCACCTTTATGACGAGCTTGACCTCATCCTCAACACGGCACGAGCCAGAATAGGCCATCATAGTCTCGAAGAGCGATGCGCCGTCTTTGTCAGCGCGTTCTCTGGACGTTATAATTGACACAATTCGGTCGTCGATGATCACCATGTGACCAAGAGGATCGACGCCGTACGGGTCCAAGTGTTGGTCTGAATCTTCGAATTCGAGATGGAAAGAGATGATCTTCCACCATCCCGGCAAAGCGCCACGCTCAACGGATTGAGTCGTCATCACATCCCTCCTCTATCGCCCGGCATTGTTCGATATCCGTGAGCCGAGATTGCACGGGCGGCATCCGCTCGCAAGGCAGGCGTGTCAACGCGGGTTGTTTCGCGCACGCGGTGCGGCCCCGATTAAAGCTATGCGGTTCTCAATCAAGAAGTGCTTCGTCAAAATTCTTGAGTTTTGCATTCGGCCCATGTCGCCTATTGACCCAAATGCGAATTGCCGACTGGCTCTGAAATAGTCCGCTTATCGGGGTATATCGGACGTAATCGGCCCACGGTCAGAATGACGCGACTGACCCAAAGCGGTCATGACGCGCCGCTTACTCGATCACTTCGTGGACGCCACTCAGGTATCTAGCGGCCGCTGCATCGTGCGGTGCCGGCCTTTTTTGTGCCCGACCGCAACATGGCCAACCCGGTGAAGGATCGCCGGGTCGCGCGCGGACAGCCTGCCTCTTCGCCGGTATCCGGGCGGACCACGGCAGCAGCGTGGGTAATCACAGCGCTAGCGCATGCTCAAGATGTAGGCGACCAGCGCGTTGCGCTCTTGGGAGCTGAGCAAGAAGTCGGGCATGAGCGTGTGCGCTACGGAGAGGTAGCGGTCGAGCGCGGCTGCCGTAGTGCTCGGCCGGGCGGCGATTGCCAGGAAGCTCGGGGCGTTGTCGGTGGCCGTACTCTGGTTGGGTTCGACGACGTGGCACGCCATGCACCAGCGGACGGCGAGCCTGCCTCCGACCGAGGGATCCTGCGCGGCCGCCGGAAACGCCAGCAGCCCCAGGGCCGATACCACCGCCATTGTTCGTCGCATCTGTTTCACCCTCCGTATTCACCGATAATCATCCAATGAGTCCCCAACGGCCTTCCTGTGTGCTCCAGGCAGGAGTACACGGTCGTACCGGGAACACTCGTGACCCGGCCAGCTAAGCCCCTTCGCGGGCTATGTTGCCAGATACCGCCCACTTTCCAGTCGAGTTTGGTCCGCGGTTGAACGGGAGTAGACGGAGACCTTGCGGTCTCCGTTTTCATTTGCGCCGTGACCAAGCCGGCAGATGCGCGCCGATTAATCACGCAGCGCGAGGCATAGACTTCCATGACTGACGATACGCGGCCGGCATCGGAAGCGTTACCTTCCAGTTCGAATCTCTTCCGGTACGCCAGCCTCGGATAATACAGGACATCTCCTATACAGCGATCAGGCGGCGGGCGAAGGGCCTCAGAGAGAACAGCCCGATCGCCATAACGGCGATGGCGACCGCGATCGTGCCGATATCGTCGGCATGCAGGGAGCCGAAGCCGAACAGGTGGCGCGCCGGTGGCCAGGTCACCGACAGAATCAGCAACGCGGTGGTGAGCGAAAAGATGCCGAGCAGCACGCGATTGTGGCCAAGGACGAGATCGAACGGCGACCCGCGGTAGGAGCGATTGACCAGGATCAGTGTAAGGTTCGCGAGCACGAGGGTGAAGAACGACAAGGAGCGGATATCCTCGGCCGGCAGTCCGCGCTCAATGGTCAGTAGATAGACCGCCGCCACGGCCGCGAACGCAATCAGGCCCTGAAATACGCTCCACGCAATCATCGCCGTTGAAAACAATTCCGCCGTGGGCGACCGCGGCGGCCGTTGCATGAGATCTTCTTCACCCTCTTCGGCCTCGAAAGCGATCGAGCAGGCTGGGTCGATGATCAATTCGATGAAGGCGATATGGAGTGGGAAGAGCACGAGCGGTAAGCCGGTCAGCAGCGGCAGCAGGACCATGCCGGCGATCGGTACGTGGACCGCAATGATGTAGCCCATGGCCTTGCGCAGATTGTCGTATATGCGGCGGCCTAACCGGATGGTGCGCACGATCGACCCGAAATCGTCGTCGAGCAGGACGATTGAGGAAGCTTCTCGCGCAACGTCGGTGCCGCGTCCACCCATGGCAATGCCGATATCGGCGGCCTTGAGGCTGGGTGCGTCGTTGACGCCGTCGCCGGTCATCGCCACGACCTCTCCGTTGGACTGCAGTGCCCGCACGATGCGCAGTTTCTGTTCCGGCATGATGCGGGCGAAGATGCCGACTGTCTTTACTCGTTGGGTAAGAGCGGCATCGGAGAGCTGGGCGAGTTCGGTGCCCGTTGCTACGGCCTTGTGATCGAGACCGGCGTTCCTGCCGATGGCCTGGGCCGTTGCCGGATAGTCGCCCGTGATCATGATCACCCGGATGCCGGCGGCACGGCATTGCCTGATCGCGTCGGGAACTGTCTGGCGCAGCGGATCGGCCAGTCCGATCAGGCCGACCCACGAGAACGCAAATGCGTGCGGCGTTTCAGGCAAAGGATCGGACGCAACGTCGGCAGTCGCCACTGCAAGCACCCGAATGCCCTTGGTCGCCATTACTTCGACGGCCTGCCGTGCGCGGGCGATTGCCGTGTCGTCCAGTCGGCAGAGGCCGATGATTGCCTCCGGCGCACCCTTGGCGGCAACACGCACAGATGAGGCGTCGGCGAGGCGGTGCCAGACCTGCGTGACGGCGAGCAACTCAGGTGTCAGCCCGTAGGTGCGCACCAAAGTCAGGGCGTCGCTTTGCCTGCCGGCCGCCGCCGTGATCGCCCGATCCATGGGGTCGAATCCATCGGGCGTGCATGCCAGAGCACCGATGCGCAGCAATTGCCGGATCTCGGGCGCCGCGACGCCACTCTCCGGCCCCTTCCAGTCGACCGATTCGTCGCCTGCCTGCAGCACCACGACCGACATGCGATTCTCGGTGAGCGTTCCGGTCTTGTCAGTGCAGAGCACCGTAGCCGACCCAAGAGTCTCGATGGCCGCCGAGCGTCTTATCAGCACGCGCGCCTGGGAAATCCTCCAAGCACCCATCACCATGAAGACCGTCAGGACGAGCGGAAACTCCTCGGGCAGCATGGACATGCCGAGCGCGATGCCTGCCAGGATGGCCTCCAGCCACGACCCGCGCAGCAACCCATACGCGATCACGGTGACAAGACTGGCGCCAAGCCCGAACGTGGCGAAGATCCGCACGAGCCGGCGCGTCTGGGCGGTGAGGCGCGGCGCAGCGGGATCGATGCTCGCCAGCGCCTGGCCAATCTTACCGATCTCCGCCCGTGCTCCCGTGGCGTGCACTTCGGCGATACCTTGGCCGCGCACGACCAGCGACCCGGAGTAGATGGCCGGCAGATCGTCTCCGCCTGGTGAGCCTGCCTTCTCATCGGGTGCGTGGCGCGGCCGTTTGCGGACGGCGATGGACTCGCCGGTCAGCAGCGACTCGTCGAGAAGGAGGTCGGTCGCGCTGACAAGCACGGCATCGGCGGGCACGCGATCTCCTTCGACGAGGACGACAAGATCGCCCCGGACGACCTCCCGACCGGGGATCCGTTTGCGCTCGGTCCCCCGGATCACCAAAGCGCGCGGACTGGTCATCGTGCGCAGCGCCTCGAGCACTCTTTCGCTCCGCGTTTCCTGGACGATGGAGATCGTCACCGAAAGCGAGGCAAAGAGCAGGAGCACGACTCCTTCGGTCAGGTCGCCCAGCACGAGGTAGATCGCACCGGCCCCCAGGAGCAGGGCGAACATCGGCTCGCGCAGCACCTCTGCCGCGATATGAAAGGGCGTACGTCTGGTCGGGGAGGGAAGTTCGTTGGCCCCTTCGTCGGTCAGTCGAAGTCGCGCTTCCGCCTCATCGAGGCCCTGCTGGGACATTCTGGACTGCTTTCACGGAGAGGATGCCGCCCCGACTTACGGTGTAGCGGGTTAGTGCTTCGAGAGAATTTCGCCGCTCGATGAGTCAATTCTGACTGTGCGTCTGGCGTCGGCGGTGCGCAGTTGGATAGAAAATTCAATCCGGGTTCCAACGCGGCTCACTTCGAATTGTTCCGCTTTGGCAGCAGTGTCGCGTTCCGCAAGGGCAACGGCTTCGGCGACGCTGACCTTCGTCGCGCGGAGGTCGGCCAGGGTAAAATCGGCGACGGCGACGTAAAGCCGGCCGCGTATCGACTTCTCGACAATGCCGACGAAGCGGCGCGATATCGCATCGATTCGATACGCGAACATGCCCGCGTCGGTAAGGGCATCGGCATTCCATACCGAGCGGTCGTGTTCGACCTCGAAGGCGATATGCACAACCCGGCCCTTGCTCTCGTTTTCGATGAGTTCGACGGCTTGGGTCAGCGACACTGGCACGCCTTGCAAGCGCTCGAAGTCGGTCCGCTCCCGTGCCGTTGCCGGCCCGAGAACAGCTACGACGAACAGGAGTGACGCTACGAGACGACGGGCGGTTGGCATGGAAGCCTCACTTTAGTAGATAGGCTGATTGCGGCGTAATCGAGCGTCCTTTATCTACCTCAAACCACCATCGCACATGTCAGGTGGCAATATGAAAGCGATCCAGCCCTTTGGCTATTTGGGGGAAGCTATTGACGACGCGGAATGGTCGCTGCCCAGTTCTCTCTTTTGACCACTACGGCACGCGATTCCGTCGGGCACTAGAACCGAAGGCAACTCCAGTGTTGCGCGGCGGATCATCAGCTACCGGAGACTGGCGCCGACCGGGTGATGATGTCCGCTTTTGGCCCTTAGCCGACATGGCCGAGAATGCGAACGGATGCCGCTTTTAGTCGAGGAACGGACATGCTTGCTAGGGTCGGTTTGCCCCCATTCAAGCGTTCGGGGTCTTGCGCTTAAAGCTCACCACATTCGGCGCGTCTGCCCTCTGAGCATCGAGAAAATCGGCCCAAGCCTGCATCATCGTCTGACGCTCTTCGAGGTACTGGCTGCGATGGTAAGCGGCCCGGACCGCGTTCTTTTCAATATGCGCGAGCTGACGCTCAATTACGTCCGGTCGGTACCCCATTTCGTTAAGCGTCGTTGACGCCAGGGCGCGGAAGCCGTGGCCGGTCATCCGCGAGTGGTATCCCAGCCGGTACAGGGCGAAGAGCACAGTATTCTTACTCATTGGTTTGCTCGGCGCGCGGCCAGGAAATACCCACGGCCACTTACCACTCACTTTCTGCAGTGCCTGAAAGGCGTCAACGGCCTGCATGGAGAGCGGAACGTGATGGGGCGCCTTGGTCTTCATCCGCTCGGCCGGAATGGTCCACTCGGCTTTGTCCAAGTCAATTTCCGACCAGGTTGCGCTGCGCAGCTCGTTAGTGCGCACGAATGTCAGTGCGAGCAACTTCATTGCAAGCCGCGTTTGCACTTCACCGTCATACCCTTCCATCTTTCGCAGGAGAGTCGGCAGCTCCGCCGCAGGTAACGCGGCCATATGCTTTGGCCGGGGCAAAGCCTTGAGGGCACCCCGCAAGTCAGCCGCCGGATTGCGCTCGCAGCGCCCCGTGGCGATGCCGTAGCGAAACACCTGCCCGCAGGCTCGGAGCACCTTGTGCGCCGTGACCAGCGTGCCGCGGGCTTCGATCTTCCGCAGCAAGGACAACAACACGGGAGGCGTGACAGAAGCGATGGGGTGTCGGCTGATCGTTGGAAAGACGAAGGTCTCGAAGCGCTTCAGGGTGTCGCCATGATAGACAGCGGCCCATCCTGGCTTGACGTTCTCCAGCCACTCTCGCGCGATCGTCTCGAAGTCATTGTCAGCGGCTTCTCGCTGCGCTCGCCTCTCCTCTTGCCGTGCAGCGGAAGGATCGATTCCCTTGGCAAGAAGCTTCCGAGCATCGTCTCGCGCCTCCCGTGCGCCCTTGAGCGACACGTCGGGATAGATCCCGAATGACAGCAACTTCTCCTTGCCCCCAAAGGCGTAGCGAAACCGCCACCAGCGGCCACCGGACGGTGTCAGCAACATGAAGAGGCCGCGGCCATCCATCAGCTTCGTCGGCTTGTCGGGTGTCCTAGCCTTGCGGATCAGCGTGTCGGTCAGCATGTGGGGTAACTCCGAGGGGACCGTAAAGTTACCCCGAAAGTTACCCCAAAAAGTGGGGTAGCTTCCAGTGGACGGACCGGGATGCCACCGGACACTCGAACGAGAATAATTCAGCTAGATAAGACTTTTTGAGACTATGTCGGACAACTTCGGATGATGATTGGCGGAAGAGAGTGGGAGTCGAACCCACTAAGAGCCGTCTGGCGACCCTCTCTGGCTTTGAAGGCCAGCCGCCCCACCGGGAGCGCTTCCCCTCCGCAGCGATGATCGCCCGGAACGAGCATCGTGTCATCCGGACTTCTACGGCGACGGAAGCGGCCCGAACTGCTGCAGCTTCTGCGGTGCGGTGCGCCGGTGGTCGCCGCGCCGGATCGTGATCCCCTGGCGGTCGAAGAACTCCAGGATCAGGATCGCGACCTTGCGGCCGTTGTCGAGCTTGTCGCGGAAATCGGCCGCAGTGAAGTCGCGCCCGAAGCCGTGTGCGACGCCGATCATTTCGGCCACGACGGGGCGCAGGAAATACTGGTCCGGCGCCACCTCGATCACCCGGCTGAGCTTGGCCAGCCGTTTCATCAGCCGGCGCACGTCGGCTTCCGGCACGCGATGCTCGTCGGCGAAGTCGCGCACCCGGGGCGGCTTGAAGCGGTCGCGCACCAGCGCGGCTGAGATTTTCTGCCACAGTTCCTCGTCGCGCGCGCCGAGCTTCAGCGAATGACCGGGCAGGCGCAGCACCGCGCCGTCGACGACGATCGTCTTGCCCTGGACCTGCTGATCGACGAGGGCGCGGAACACGTCGGCGGGCCAACGCTTCTTCATGGTGACGCGCAACCGTTCAGCGGTCAGGCCGGCAGCGTCGGCGTTGGTCTCGTGGAAGGTCTTGAGCGTGCCCACCAGGTCCTCGTGCGCCTCGGCCAGCGTCTCGGCCAGCAGGCCGAAGCCCGCCAGCTTCACCCCGCCCGCCTCGTCGAGGAGCTTGTCGACTTCCGCCGGCCGCAGATTGTGGCTGAGCCCAAAGCGCGCGGTTTCGACGAACCCGGCATCGAGGCGCAACAGCCTGGCCATCACTGATGCCTCGCCGGCGGCGCCCTCACGACCGCCGAGGGCCGCCAGCTCGGCGAGACGGCGCGCCGTGCGGCGATTGCGCGGCGGACCGAAGGGATCGATCACGGTGGCGCCCGCGACCGTGCGCGTGGCGGAGGGATCGCGCAGCACCAGGCGATCGCCGGCGAGCGCACCTATTTTTTCTTCCAGGACGATCTGGGCCAGCCCTTCGTCTCCCGGCGCCAGTTTGTCGCCGCCCAGCAGCGCCACCCGGCCCATCACGTGCGCGGCACCGAGATGTACATGGACCGGCGTCCAGTGCTTGAGCGGCTGCGCCTCCGACTTCAGCACCTTCAACCGCAGGTCGAGGCGATCGGTCGGCGCGTGCAGGGCGGCGCTCACGACCCAATCGCCACGCCGCACCGAGTCCTTCGACAGGCGCGGCCCGCTCAGGTTGAGGGCGCAGCGTTCGCCGGCGCGGCCGACATCGGCCGCCTTGTTCTGCGCATGCAGCGAGCGCACCCGCGCCTCGAGGCCGGAGGGCGTCAGCAGCACGTGATCGTCGACCCTGATCTCGCCGGCATGGACGGTGCCCGTCACCACGACACCGGCGCCCGGCAGCACGAAGCAGCGGTCGACGGCCAGGCGTGCAAAGCCGGTGGCGCCACGACGGCTCTCGCCCAGCGCCAGCAGCCTAGCCTTGAGCTCGTCAATACCCTGCCCCGTGATCGCCGAGACCGGGACGATCTCGGCACCCTTCAACGAAGTGCTCGACAGCAGCGTCTCGATCTCGGCCATGCGCTCGAGCATCTCGTCCTCGGTCGCGAGGTCGGACTTGGTAAGGGCCACGATGCCGCGGTCGAGCCCCAGCAAGTCGATGATCTGCAGGTGCTCGACGGTCTGCGGCTTGATGCCTTCGGCCGCCGACACCACCAGCAACGCGGCATCGATGCCGGTGACGCCCGCCAGCATGTTGTGCACGAAGCGCTCGTGGCCCGGCACGTCGACGAAGCCCAGTTGGCGGCCGTCGCCCAGGTCGCTGTAGGCGTAGCCGAGGTCGATGGTGATGCCCCGCGCCTTCTCTTCCTTGAGGCGATCGGCGTCGACCCCGGTCAGCGCCTTCACCAGCGCCGTCTTGCCGTGGTCGATATGGCCCGCGGTGCCGACGATCATGCCGCCAGCGCGCCAAGCTGGGCGGCGAAGGCCGCCTCGTCGTCGAGCGTGCGCAGGTCGAACAGCAGCGCACCGTCCTCGATGCGGCCGATCACCGGGATCGGCAGCTTGCGGAAGGCGTCCGCGAGCTTGTCCAGGCCTCCGCCTTTTTTGTTGGGCCCGCGCACGCACAGCGCGAACGACGGCAGCAGATCGACCGGCAACGCGCCCGAGCCGATCTGGCCGCGCACCGGTTGGATGCCGGCCTGGCGGTCCTTGCCGAGCGCCGCGGCGAAGGCGGGCAGCAGGCGGTCGGCCTGCGCGCGGATCTCGAGCGGCGGTCGCGCCAGATGACGAATCGTGGGCAGGCGCTGCACCAGCCGCTCGGGATCGGCATAGAGCCTGAGCGTCGCCTCGAGCGCCGCCAGCCGCACTTTATCCAGGCGAAGTGCGCGCTTCAGCGGGTTCTTGGCGATGCGCTCGATCAGCGCCTTGCGGCCGACGACGAGACCGGCCTGCGGGCCGCCCAGGAGCTTGTCGCCGGAGAAGGTGACGACGTCGATGCCGGCCTCGATCGCCTCGCGTGCCGTGGGCTCGTGCGGCAGGCCCCAGGTTTCGAGATCGACCAAGGTGCCGCTGCCGAGATCCTCGATCACCGGCAGGCCCCTGGCCCGCGCCAGCGGCACCAGCTCGGCCGCACTCACCGACTTGGTGAAGCCCTGCACCGCATAATTCGACGGATGCACCTTCATGATCGCCGCCGTCTCTGGCCCGATCGCGGCCTCGTAGTCCTTGAGATGCGTGCGGTTGGTGGTGCCAACCTCGACCAACCGGCAGCCGGCGCGCGCCATGATGTCGGGAATGCGGAAGGCGCCGCCGATCTCGATCAGCTCACCGCGCGAGACGATCACTTCCTTGCCGTGGGCAAGCGCTGCCAACACCAGCAGCACGGCGCCGGCGTTGTTGTTGACCGCGGTCGCGGCCTCGGCCGACGTGAGGCGACACAGCCAGGGCGCGACATGGTCGTCGCGCTCGCCGCGACCGCCGCCGGACAGGTCGTATTCCAGGGTCGTGGGCGAGCGCATCGCCGCGACCGCCGCCTCGATCGCCTCCTCGGCCAGCAGCGCGCGGCCGAGGTTGGTGTGCAACACCGTGCCCGTGAGGTTGAAGACGCGGCGCTGGGAGGGTTCGAGCAAGCCCGCCAGCCTCTCCGCACACCAGCGGGCACAGGCGGCCTCGTCGGCCACGTCAACGCTGCCGCGCCGGGCCTCGACCCAGGCGCGCAAGGTCTCGACCAGCAGTCTGTGGCCGGCCCGCGCCTTCAAGGCCCCCAGGAGGGGCCACGTGGCCATGCGGTCGATGGACAGAGGACGGGGGGCACTTTCGGCCCGGTCGGCACGCGACACGGCAATTCCTTCACAAGGACCCGAGGACCAGACGCTCGGGCGGCCTTGAGAATGTCCCAAGGCGGCGGATCGATCAACCCGCCGCGACGGTAGTCTTAGTGAGCGGCGGCGGCGACGGCAGTGCCGACGCGGACCAGGACCAGGAGGGCCGAGGCCGACAGACCGATCACGAGAGCGAGGCGGATCTGCGAGCCGCCGAAGTCGTCGGCGCGCAGCGAGCGGCCGAACGCGAAAGCACGGTCAATGAAAGTCATGTGAAACCCCAAGTTCAGAACCCCGCCGGCCGGAGGGAACGAACCCCTTCGTTCCCCTGTCGGCCGACAACCCTCGCCCCGCCGCCGAAACGGCCGGGCAAACCCACACAAATTACGCTGCGACGGCCAGGCCCCCTCCCGGTCGTCGCGAGGAGGATATAGGCGAGAGCTCTGTATCAGTGGTTTCGGAATCCCGCGCCAATTGTATCAATTGTCGTTGCAGGTGGCCCCCGGCGTCACGGCTTGCGCTGCAGATCCCAGGTCTGGGCGATCAACTCGCCCATGCGCGCCGCCATGATCCGGTAGCCCTTACTCTCGCCCGTCTTGTACTCGCGGATGAAATGGATGTCGTCGGCGTACAATCTCTCCTTCTCATCCTTCAGCATGTCGCCCAGATCGTAGATCGGCAGACCCTTGTCGCGCAGCGTCATCATGCCAGCGACCATGCGCCGATAGGCGTCGCCGTAGCCCAGGTCACCCGCGTTCTTCTTCTCCTCCTCGGTCAGCACCTTGCCGTACGCCGGCACGGGCTGGAGGAAGTAGGCGGTCTTCACGCCGTTGTCCCTGGCGATCGCCTCGATGCCTCGCTCGTACTTCTGGTAGAGCCCGAGCTGAACGGCAAACTGGAGATCGGGATTCTTGTGGATCTCCTCGGGGATGGAGAACAGGCCCGGCAAGGTCGTCTTCTTGGTCGACTTGAAGATGTCCTTGCTCTTGGCGACCGCCTCGATGCCGCGAATGATCATGTAGGCGGCATGGCTGTGGCCCAGGATCACGTTCTGCGACAACACGCCAGCAATCCGCCCGATCACCCAGCCGATCGCGGCATCGCCGAAGTTCTCGTCGGCAACGAAGGGATTGACGTCGATGAAGTTGCTGAGCGGCCGCTCGAGGCGCTCTGTGTCGTACGGCCGGAAAAAGTAGTGCTCGTTGTAGCCGTCTAGCGCGACCACCGCGTCGACCGACGTCGCGTACATCGAGAACAGGATGAACTGCTGCGGCTCCTTCCATGCGCCGTCGCCGCCGTCGAGCACCAGCCACGGCTTGCCGTTGGGGCTGACGTAATGCTTGTTCAGCTCCTCCTCGAGGTACTTGGGCGCCGGCGGCTCCCAGTTCTGGCCCATCTGCGAGGCCACCGAGCCGCCGACCAGCAGCACGGTGTAGCGGTCTGCCCGCTTTACCGTCGGGAAGTCATCGTTGAACAGGCCGACGTTGTTGATATTCACAAGGCCGCACGGCGGATTGCCGTGATGCACGAAGCCTACGTACGGATGCGGAAACAGCGTGTCGACGTAGCGGCAGGAGCCCTTGGTCAGGTCGCGCACGTAGGTGTTCTGCGTGCGCTGGTAGAGTTCTGCCGTCGAGGTGTAGTGCCCGTCCTCGATCCACAGCCACGCGATCGCGGTTACCTCGACCGCGGCGAACGCCATGACGACACCGAGGAGCGCGGTGATCCAGCCGAAGAGTCGCTGCTTCATGATCTCACCCCTGTTTGCGGGTTTCCTGAATGGCCTGCCAGACGCGCTGCGGCGTCGCGGGCATCTGGATATTGCGCACGCCGAGCGGCCACAAGGCGTCCATCACGGCGTTCATCACCGTCGGCGTCGATCCCACCGCGCCCGATTCGCCGACGCCCTTGGCGCCGATCGGGTTGGTCTTCGCCGGCACCGAATCGTCGAGCTGGTTGTTGAACGTCGGGAACGTGCTGGCGCGCGGCATGGCGTAGTCCATGAACGAGCCGGTGATGAGCTGGCCCGACTCGCGGTCGTAGACGTTCTCCTCGAGCAGCGCCTGGCCAATGCCCTGCGCACAGCCGCCGTGGATCTGGCCGAACACGATTGGCCGGTGCAGCGGCCGGCCGACGTCGTCGACCGTGGTGTAGCGCTTCAACTCGACGTGGCCGGTGTCGGGATCGATCTCGACTTCGCCGACGTGCGCGCCGTTGGGCCACGCGATGCCGTCCACCGTGTTGACGTTTTCGATGTAGATGCGCTTGTCGGGCTGCCTGGCTGCCAGGTCGCCCAGGCCAATGCCGCGGTCGGTGCCGGTGATCGTGAAGCGGCCGGCCGCGTAGACGATGTCGGCCGTGCTGGCTTCGAGCGCGTCGGCCGCCAGCTCCTTGCCCTTGTCGACAAGCTTCTCGCTACCAGAAAGCACAGCCGAGCCGCCGATATAGGCCGAGCGCGAGCCCATCGAGCCGACGCCGCCCACGCGATCGGAATCGCCCATCGCGATCTTGATCTTCGACGGATCGACGCCCAGCAGTTCCGACGCGAGCTGGGTGAAGCTGGTTTCCAGCCCCTGCCCCATGCCTTGGGTGCCCATCCAGATGGTGATGGTGCCGTCGGCCTTGGCCTCGTAGTGCGCCATCTCGTTCATCACCAGGGCACTGGTCCACTCGACATAGGAGGCGAGGCCGCGGCCGTAGAGCTTGCCGCGCTTCTCGGCCTCGGCCTTACGCGCCGGGAAGCCGTTCCAGTCGGACGCCTCGAGCGTCTTGGTCAGGAACAGGTTGAAGTCGCCGGTGTCGTATTTCTCGCCCATCGCCGTGGTGTAGGGCATCTGCGCGGGTGTCACGAAGTTGCGGCGGCGCAACTCGGCGGGATCGATGCCGATCTGGCGCGCGGCCGTATCCATCAGCCGCTCGAGGTCGAGCAGGCATTCCGGCCGGCCGGCGCCGCGATAGGCGCCTATCGTGCCGGTATTGGTGACCACGCAGGTGATCGCCAGATCGACCAGCGGGACGTTGTAGGTGCCGGTGGCGACTTTGGGTCCGACGAACAGCGGGATGGCGATGCCTGCGCCCGACGGGTACGCGCCGACGTTGGCGAAGGCCTCCATGCGCAGCCCCAGAATCTTCGCGTCCTTGTCGAGCGCCAGCGACATCTTGTGGAGCTGGTCGCGGCCGGCGGTAGCGGCGGCGAACTCCTCGCTGCGCTCGGCCCGCCACTTCACCGGACGCTTCAGCACCTTGGCCGCCCACACCGCGACCGACTCGTCGGGCTGGATGCCGGTGCGCATGCCGAAGCCGCCGCCGATGTCGCGCACCAGCACGCGCACCTTGTCCTTGGGCATCTTGAGGACGACGTCGCACAGCGTGTCGCGCGTCCCCTGGGGATTCTGGCTCCCGATGTGCACGACCATGCGGTCGCCGTCCCATTCGGCCATGATGGCGCGTGGCTCCATGGCGTTCACGATCAGGCGCTGGTGCACGACGTCGAGCGACACGGTGTGGGCGGCGGCCTTGAACGCGGCATCGGCCTTGGCCTTGTCGCCGAAGCGGTTGAAGCCGACCCGGTTGCCGGGCGCGCCCTTCCAGACCTGCGGCGCGTCGGGCTTCAGCGCATCGTCTATCTCGGTCACCGACGGCAGTTGCTCGTACGCGGCCTCGACCAGCTCGGCGGCGTCGGCCGCCTGCTCGCGCGTGTCGGCCACGACGGCGGCCACCGCCTCGCCGACGTAGCGCACGACTTCGCTCGCCATCGAGCGACGCGGCGTCATGTCGGGCTTGCTGCCGTCGGCGTTGGGGAACATCGCAGGCAGGACGAAGTAGCCACTGCCTTCCTTCTCCATGTCGGCCCAAGTGTAGACGGCGACCACGCCCGGCGCCTTCTTGGCGACCGCAGTGTCGATCTTGATGATTTTCGCGTGGGCGTGCGGCGAACGCACGAGCACGACATGGACCTGGTTCGGCCGCGCCAGATTGTCGGTGAAGCCGCCGGTGCCGGTCAGCAGGCGGTCGTCCTCGACACGCTTGATATACTGGGCCTTGCCAAACACAGCCATTACGCAACTCCTCGCTCGTCCGCCATTCCGTTTGGCCGGACTATAACCACGAGAAGCCGCGCGACAAGCGCGCCGTCAGGCCCGAAGACTGGGTAACTCAGGCAGCGGAACGATGCGGATTCCGGCGTTTTCAAGGCCCTTGCGGACCGCGGTCGAGACTTCGATCGCCGTCGGACCGTCGCCGTGCACGCAGATCGAATCGACCTGGCAGGGAATGCGCTTGCCCGAGGTCGAATAGATCGCCTGCTCGTCGACCATGCGGCGCACGTTGGCGACCGCGGTGGCGGCGTCCTTGACCATCGAGTTGGCTTCCTTGCGCGGCGTCAGCATGCCGGCATCGGTGTAGGTGCGGTCGGCGAAGACCTCCTCGGCGGCGCGCAGGCCGAACTTCTTCGCCGCCTTGCCCTGCTCGGTGTTGGCCTGACAGAGGAAGATCAGGTCGCGATCGACCGCCTTGGTCGCGCGCGCGATCGCCTCGGCCATCTCCGGATTGTCGGCCGACATGTTGGCCATCATGCCGTGCGGCTTCATGTGCGTGACCTTGGCGCCGTGGAGGGCGGCGATCGCCTGCAGGGCGCCGATCTGGTAGGCGATGTTGGCCTCGAGCTCCTTGATCGTGAGGTTGATGACGCGACGACCGAAGCCCTGGAGGTCGGCGAATCCCGGATGGGCGCCGATCGAGACGCCGTTGGCCGCGCACAGCTTGACGGTGTCCATCATCACCACGGGGTCGCTGGCGTGGAAGCCGCAGGCGACGTTGGCCGAGCGCACGATCTTCAAGACCTCGGCGTCGTTGCCCATCACCCAGGGCCCGAAGCTCTCGCCGAGATCGGAGTTGATGTTGACGTGTCCAGAGTTGGTGGCTGCGGCCATGGGAGACTCCCTGAAACGAAGGCGCTATCCTAGCAGACGTGAGCGTACGTTATCTCTCCTGCGGCGACACGGCCTTTACCGTCGAATTCGGCAACGAAATCTCCCCCGCGATCAACGGCCAGGTCATGGCGCTCCATGCCGCGATCGCCGCGGCCCGGGAGGCCGGCGGGCTGGGCGGCGTGGTAGAGACCGTGCCGACCATGCGGTCGCTGATGGTCAGCTATGATCCGCTGGCCACCAGCCGCGCCGAGCTGCAGCCCGCGATCGACGTGCTGCTGGCCAAGGGTCTGAAGGCAGCGGCGCGCAGCCGCAAGGTCACGATCCCCTGCTGCTACGACGGCGCGGAATTCGCCCCCGACCTTGGCGACGTGGCCAAGCGCACCAGGAAGACACCGGAGCAGGTCATCGCGGCGCATCTCAAGTCGGCCTTCAAGGTCTACGTGCTGGGCTTCATGCCGGGCCTGGCCTACATCGCCGGCCTCGATCCCACGCTCTACCTGCCGCGCCGGACCCAGCCCCGCGTGCGCCTGCCGCGCTCCACCGTCGCCATCGCCATGGACATGACGACGATCTACCCGTTCGAGAGCCCGGGCGGCTGGCACCTGATCGGCCGCACGCCGCTCATGATGTTCGACCAGCGCAAGGAGCAGCCGGTGTTCCTCGCGCCGGGCGATTCCATCGCCTTCCAGCGCATCGACCGCAAGACGTTCGACAAAATGGCGCATGAAGCCGAGCGCGGCACGCTCGACTGGTCCAGGTTGGTGAAGACATGAGCGCCGCTCTGAAAGTCGTGCGGGCGGGCCTGTTCGACACGGTGCAGGATTTCGGCCGCATCGGCTTCATGGCGCTCGGCATGCCGACGGCGGGCGCGATGGACCGCATCGCGCTCAGCCTCGCCAACGCGCTGGCCGGCAATCCCCCGGACACCGCGGGCATCGAGATCGGCGTCATGGGGCCGGACCTGCTGGTCGATGCCGACAGCGTGCGCGTGGCGCTGGTCGGGCCGCTGTCGCCGTCGCTGGCCGATGGGCCCGACGCGCCGCCCCGACCGATCGAATCCGACCGCTCGCATCTGCTGAAGCGCGGCCAGATCCTGAGGGTCGGCATGATCGAGGGATCGAGCACGGCCTATCTCGCCGTGGCGGGGGGTCTCGCCCTGCCCGCCTTCATGGGCAGCCTGTCGACCTACGCCCGCGCCGGCATCGGCGGCTTCGAGGGCCGCAAGCTCGCCGCGGGCGACAGCCTGCCGCTGGTGCGTGATGCGGCGGCCGGCGGCGACGAACGCAAGCTGGGCGGCGCCTTCGACTACGGCCGCGGCCCGATCCGCGTGATCTGGGGCCCGCAGGAGGACTATTTCAGCGCCAGAGGCCGCAAGACCTTCATCGAGTCCGACTACAAGGTCTCGAAGGAGGCCGACCGCATGGGCATCCGCTTCGAAGGCCCGATCATCGAGCATGCCGTGAGTGTCGAAAAGGGCGGCGCCGACATCATCTCCGACGGCATCGGGCCGGGGGCCATCCAGGTACCGGGCGCCGGCCTGCCGATCGTGCTGTTGGGCGACCGGCAAACCGTCGGCGGGTATTCGAAGATCGCGACGGTGGCGTCGGTCGACCTGCCGCGGCTCGGCCGGCTGCTGCCGGGCCAGACCGTGCGCTTCGCCGCCATCACGGTCGAGGAAGCCGAGAAGCTGCGCCGCGCGCAGCAGTCGCGCCTGCAAAGCGCGATCGCGGGCTTCCAGGTGCCGCGCCCGCCGGGCGGCATCGATCTGGCGAAGCTCTACGAAGAGAACCTGATCGACGGCGTGGTGTTCTAAGGCCGCTCCGCCGCGCGATTGCGCCAGAGACCGAGGTAACCCAGGCAGAGGGCAACGGCGATCGGCAAAGCTCCCAGGAAGATGAAGACGAGGTCGCCCGGCATACGCATCCATTCGAGCAACCGCGGCAGCGTGCCCGCTGTGTAAGCGAGGCTGCGGGCGTGCCAGTAGCCGTGCGTGATGACGTCGTGCATCTGCAGGATTCCCGACGGAAAGAGGCTGAGCCCGACCATCATTGCGAGGCCGATATTGAGCCCCCAGAAGCCGCACCTGACATAGCGCTCGAGGCGCGGCCAGGCCGCGTCCGGCGTCGTCTGGCGCAGGACGAACACCATCAGCGCGACGCCCAGCATGCCGAACACACCCATCATCGCGGCATGGCCATGGTTCGGCGTCAGGTTGGTGCCCATTTCGAAGTAACTGACGATCGGCATGTTGATGAGAAATCCGAAGATGCCGGCACCGGTGAAGTTCCAGAAACCCACCGCCATCAGGAAGTAGAACGTCCATTTGTGCCGGAACGGTGCGCTCCCTTCGCCCCTGGTCACGCTGACGAAATCCCAGGCATCGAGCGTAATGAGCGTCAAGGGAACCACCTCGAGCGCCGAGAAAGCTGCGGACAGCGCCATGTTGAGCTCGGTCTGGCCGTTGAAGTACCAGTGATGCCCCGTGCCGATCAGTCCGCCGCCGAAGATCAGGATGACGTCGAGATAGATGACGCGAAGTGCCGTGTTGCGCTCCACCAGGCCGAGTTCATAGAAAATGATGCCGACGATGACGGTGACGAAGAGCTCGAAGAAGCCTTCGACCCAAAGATGAATGATCCAGAAGCGCCAGGTGTCGACGATCGTGAAATGGGTGGTGCCGTCGTACAGAAGCGCCGGCAGATAGAACACCGGGATCGCCGCGGCGGCGATCAGGAAGAACACGACGAGTCCGCGCCGGTCGGGGTCGCGCCGGGCCGGCGCCACGTTGCGCCACAACAGGCAAAACCAGAAGACCAGGCCGATGGCGAGCAGGATCTGCCAGGCGCGACCGGTTTCCAGATATTCCCAGCCCTGATTGCCGAACCAGAACCACGCCTTGCCCAGCCATTGCAGTATCCCGGCCCATTCACCGAGCAAGCTGCCGACCGCGACCAAGACCACGGCCGCGAACAGTACATGGATGGCGCGACGCTGCCCGGCCGGCTCGTTTCGGCCCAGCATGCCGGCCACGAACAGCGCACCGCCGATATAGGCCGTCGCAATCCACAGAATGGCGAGCTGCAGATGCCAGGTACGCAGGAGGTTGCTGGGCAGGAATCGGGACAGGTCGAGGCCGAAGAAATCGCCGGGCTCGGCGCGATAATGCGCGACGCCGCCGCCGATCAGTGCCTGAACGAGGAAGAGCAA
>JBEPUH010000056.1:0-20308 GCA_041691635.1 Hyphomicrobiales bacterium | reverse complement strand
CGGGTTATTCGGGCCCCGGCAGGCTTGTGGTTTTTCTTCTTTCAGCCGCAGCCGCGGTTGTTGTTTCTGTTGAGATAGCGCGGCCTTCGGGCCGCATAACCGCGGGCTCGGGCGCTGTACGATGGCGCCCGGGCCTGCACCATTTCGAGGTGCTGCCGTGCTCTTGGTCAACAAGGCCGAGCTCGCGCGCACGTTTGGCGTCAGCGAGCCGACGGTTTCAAAGTGGCTCGTCGAGGGGGCGCCGTTCGTCAAGGGCGGCAGCAACGGCGTCGCCTACGAGTTCGACGTCGACGCGGTCAAGGCCTGGCGCGACGAGGTCGAGCAGCGCGAGCGCGACCTCGCGAGCGAGCGCGAGGCGGCGATCCGGCAGAAGCAGGCCGAGTTGTTCGGCGAGCAGACGTTCATGCCCGAGGGCATGAGCCAGGACGACATCGGTAAGTACCTCGACAACCTGCGCCTGTTCGAGGTCGTGAAGCGCCAGCGCGGCGAGGTCATCGAGCGGGCCGTCGTGCGCAACGAATTTCAGGCGGTGTTCAACGTCCTGCGCCAGCATGTGCTGGGATGGGCGACGACGTTGTCGAAAACCGCGGGCCTGTCGCCCGAACAACAGCAGGCGGCCGAGACGCTGGGCCGCGGGACGCTTGCGGCCATGTGGCGGCAGATTAAGGATCAGGATCTGCGGCCGGCGATCGACGGCGATGCCATTTGATTTCCGGCTGCCGCCGCCGCCGAGCGCGGCCGACATTCGCGTCGAGTGCGCGGGCATCCTCGAACCGCCGCCCGACATCGACGTCGCCGAGGCAGCCGAGCGATATCGCTATCTCTACAATCCGGGTGGCGGCTACTCGGGACCGTGGCGCAACCCGGTCGTGCCGTACCTGGTCGCGCCGATGCGCGCGCTGACCGACCCGCGCTATGACATGGTCGTCGAGGCCGCGCCGGCACAAAGCGCGAAAACCGAGCTCGGGCTCAACTTCGCGACCTACGCAATCGAGGTCGACCCGTCGGATTTTCAGGCGGTGTTGCCCGAGAAGCAGCTCGCCGAGGATTTCAGCGGGCGGCGTCTCGGCCGCATGATCGACAATTCGCCGGCGCTGGCCGCGCGACTCAAGGAAAGGACAAAGTACGCAGCGACGTTCGACCGCTGCATCGTCAACCTGTCGTGGCCGACATCGACGAACGCCTCGTCGAAGCCGGTGCCGCGCAACTGGCTCGACGAGCGGGACTCCATGCCCGACGACGTCGACGGCGAAGGCGACCCGGTGGCGCTCTACCACAAGCGGTCGCAGACGTTCGGCGGCCGGCGCATGACGCTGGTGACGAGCTCGCCCAAGCGGCCGCCGATCAAGGGCGCACCGCCGCCGACCGGCGCGCACGAGGCGCCGCCGACGACGGGGATCCTGGCGCTCTATAACCAGGGCACGCGGCGTCAACTCTACTGGCCGTGCCGCGAGTGCGGCGCCTATTTCGTGACGCGGGCGCGCGACCTGCATTGGCCGGAAGCCGCGACGGCCGACGAGCCTGCGATCGAGGTATGGTTCAACTGCCCGCACTGTGGCGGCGTTCACGACGAGCGCGACCGCCGCCGTCTGTGGGACAATGCGCACTGGCTGGCCGAGGGCGAAAGCATCGACGCGCAGGGGATCGTGGGCGGCGCGCCGCGGCTGACGCCGATCGATTCTTACTGGCTGTTCGGTCCGCAGGCGGCTTTCATCACGCTCGACGAGCTGGTGCGGAAGCGGCTGCGCGCCGAGCGCGAGAGGCAGCGCACCGGCAGCGACGCCGAGTTGCGCACCTATTGGAACGTCGACGCCGGCGAGGTCTACGTGCCCGAGGGCGAGGAATCGACGCAGCTCGCGCCCGATGCCTTGCGCGAGGTCGCACTCGACATCCCGCGCGGCGTCGTGCCGGAATGGGGCGAGGTCGTCATCGCGTCGGCCGACGTGCAGTCGAACCGATTCGAAATCGGATGGCATGTGTTCGCCAAGGACAGCGAGGCGGCGTTCGTCGACCTGCAGAAACTCGTGGCGATCGGGCCCGGCAACAGGCCGGTTCTGACGGGCGCCGCCGGCGCCGTGTCGGGCGAGCTCGAAGCCTGTGACCCGGCGACGAAGGCCGAGCATTGGGTCGCGCTGGTCGAGGCGGTGTTCGACAAGGCGCTGCCCCTTGCCGGTCATCCCGGCAAGGGGCTTCGGCCGTTGCTGGTCGTCATCGACACCGGCGGCGCCGACGGTGCCACCGACAAGGCCTATAAATTCGGCCGGTGGCTGCGCCGCAACCGGCCCGACCTGCTGCGGCGGGTCATGTTCGTCAAGGGCCGCGGCCATCGCAACCCCGCGCGCATCGCGCCGGCGCCGCAGTGGGACGCCAAGACGACGCGCACGAAAGTCGCGAACCGGCGCGGCGTCGACCTGTGGTTCGTGTGGACGAACGAGCTCAAGGACGCTGTCGCCTCGCGGCTGCGCCGCTTGGTGAAGCAGAAGGGCGAGCGCGGACCCGACACGCTGCATCTGTCGAAACATCTGCCCGAGGCGGTCTTCGACCAGGTGTGCGCGGAGTCGCCGAACGACGACGGCGAGTGGCAGAACGTGCGCCGGGTGCCGAACGAGGCGCTTGACCTTGCCGTTTATGCACACGCGGGCTGGATCAAGGCGCGCGGCGACAAAATCGACTGGTCGAACCCGCCACGCTGGGCGCGGGCGATCGACCAGGCCATCGACATCGACACCGGCGGCTCGACCGCGCCAGCGACTGAAACGTCACACCAGAAACAGACGTCGAGTCCTGCGCCGACCAAGCCGTCACCATCGCCGCCGCGGCGCGGGCACGTTGTAAGGCCTCGCCGCGGCGGTGGATGGCTCAACGGTTGGCGTTAATCGAAAAGGGGAATGCGATGAGCGAGCATGACATCAAGGACAACGTCAAGACGGTCAAGAGCATCGTGCCGGCCATTCGCACGACGACCGCAACCGGCTCGACCATCGACACGTTGGGCTATCGCGCCCTGCTCGTGCAGTTCGAGACGGGCGCGCTGACCGACGGCACGCACACGCCGAAACTCACCGAGTCCGACGACGACTCGTCCTATAGCGACGTTGCGGCCGCCGACATGCAGGGCACGCTGGCCGCGCTCGCCGCGAGCGCCGTCGTGCAGGTCGGCTACATCGGCAAGAAGCGGTATGTTCGCCCGGTCATCACCGTGACCGGCTCGCCCGCGACCGGCCTCGCCGCCAGCGTCGACGGCCTGCTCGCCGACCCCGTCAACCTGCCGGCGGTCTAGGGGTCGATGACCTATCAGACGCCGACGCGCGAGCCGGATCGGCTCGCGCCCGGCACGACCTGGACCTGGCGGCGCGACGACCTGACCGATTTCCCTGCGGGCGCGGGCTGGTCGCTGGCCTATGCGTTCGCCTCGGCGACGGCGGCGTTCGCCATCGCGGGCGGCCAGGTGACGGCCGACGGCAACTCGTTCGTCGTCAGCGTGCCGCCCGCGACGACGGCGCCCTTTGTGCCGGGCTCCTATGCCTGGTCGGCGACGGTGTCGGACGGCAGCGGCAACAAGTTCGAGGTCGACCGCGGCACGCTGATCGTCCTGCCGACCCTGGCGACGAACAGCGACCCGCGCAGCCACGCGCGGCGGGTGCTCGACACGGTCGAGGCCTTGATCGAGGGTCGCGCGTCGCGGTCCGACATGCGTTACGAAATTGTTGTGAACGGGTCGATGCGGCGCATGGACAGTTTCCCGCACACCGAATTGATGGCGCTGCGGGTCGCCTATCGCGCCGAGGTCAAGGCCGAGGAGGAGCGCGACCGCGTCGCCCAGGGTCGCGGCGGCCGCCGGCGCGTGTTTCAGCGGTTCACGCGGCCCAACGGCGGCGGCAACGCGCCGTTCGACCGCTGGCCTGTTCGCTGACGGGGGAATAGATGCGCTGGAATCTCTTTGCGCGTCGCGAGCCGGCGCCGGCGCCGGCGGTTCGTCGGCGCGAGCCGTCGTTCAAGCCACCGCGCGCCAGCCTGCGCGATTTTCAGGGCGGCGTCGTCGACATGCTGACGAGCGATGCGCCGCTGCTGACGCGCTCGGGCAATGCGGCGATCCGGCCGGCGCTGCGCGTCATGCGCTCGCGGTCGCGCCAGCTCGCCGAAAACAACGATTACATGCGCGAGTATCTGCGCGTGCTGGTGAAAAAGGTGCTCGGTCACAAGGGGATTCGCGTCGCCGTGCGCGCCATGCGCGACGCGAACACCGTCGACCAGGTCGACAGCGACTATCTCGAACAGTCGTTCGAGACATGGGCGGCCGAGGGCACTTGCACCGTCTGCGGTCGCTACTCGTGGAACGACGTGCAGCAGATGGTGCTGCGCACCGCGGCACGCGACGGCGAAATCCTCGTGCGCATGGTGAAGGGGTTTCCCAATCGCTGGGGCTTTGCGCTGCAGTTGATCGAGGCCGACCAGCTCGACGAAAACCTCAACGTCGCCCGCGGTGCGGGATACGGCGGCATCGACAAGCCGACGGCGAACGAAATCCGCATGGGCGTCGAGCGCGACCCGTGGGGCCGCGTCGTTGCCTATCACGTTTTTAACCGCCATCCCGGTGACGACATCGGAATCTGGCAGGACCAGACGCGCTACATGCGGCTCGACGCCGCCGACACGTTGCACGTTTTCATGCCCGACCGGGTCGACGATGCGCGCGGCGCGCCGTGGGCGTGGACGTCGTTGCGGCGCCTGTTGATGATGGGCGGCTACGAGGAGGCCGAGCTCGTCGCGGCGCGGCTCGGCGCCAGCAAGGGCGGCTTTTTCGAGGAAACGGTCGACGGCGAAGTCACGGGCGACGGCAGCGACGCCGCCGGAAACATCATTCAAGACGTGCAACCCGGACAGTTCGAGCGTCTGCCGCCCGGCGTCACGTTCAAGGCCTATGACCCGCAGCATCCGACCGCGGGTTTCGGTGCCTTTATGAAAATCATGCTGCGCGGCGCGGCCGCCGGCGGCGGCGTCGGATACAACGGCATCGCGAAAGACCTGGAAGGCGTCAACTATTCGAGCCTGCGACAGGGTGAGCTCGACGACCGCGATTTTTACAAGCTCATTCAAGACTGGCTCGTGCGCAAGTTGTGCGCGCCGGTCTACACGGCCTGGCTCGACATGGGGCTCCTCAAGCCCGGCGCGCTCGCCCTGCCGCCGAGCAAGCGCGACAAGTTCAACGCCGCCGTGTGGCATCCCCGCGGCTGGCCGTGGGTCGACCCGCAAAAGGACATCACGGCCGACGCACAGGCGATCAACCTCGGGGTGAAGTCGCGCACGCAAGTCTGCGCCGAGTCGGGCGTCGATTTCGAGGATGTGTTGCGGCAGACGCGCCAGGATCTCGACCTCGCCGAGAAATACAAGATTCCGCTCGGCACCGGCGATCCCAAACTCATGCCGCCGGCGCCGGCTGACGATCCGCTCGCCGCGGTTCCGCAATCAGGGGGCAACAATCCATGAGCAAGCGCACGCGCACCGCGCCGCCCGAGTCGCTGAAACTCGGCCGTCAATTCCTCGCCGCGACGATCGTGCGCGAGGCCGTCAACATCGCCGACCGCACCGTCGAGCTCGCCTTTTCCAGCGAGCAGCCGGTCGAACGGTGGTGGGGTATCGAAATTCTCGGTCACGGGCAGGGAGAGGCCGACCTCGGTTGGCTGTCGAGCGGCCGCGCTCCCTATCTCGTCGACCATGACACCGGCCAACAGATCGGCGTGATCTCGCGCGCCTGGATCGGCAACGATGCGAAAGGCCGGGCGCTGGCGCGCTTCGGCACGTCGCCGCGCGCCGAGCAGGAGTTGCAGGACTGCGCGGCCGGCATCCGAGTCAATGTCTCTGTCGGCTACCAGATCGACGAGCTCACGCTCGTCGAAATGGACGGCGACCCCGACGACGACGGCGACCAGGATGCGACCTACCGCGCCAAGTGGACTCCGCTCGAAATCTCGAACGTCGCAATTCCGGCCGACATGACCGTCGGCATCGGGCGCGCGGCGGCCGGCGACGACGTGCGCGAGATTCCCGTCATCGCAACCCGTCAACGCAACAAGGGGACTGAGAACATGGAAACCGTCGAACAGAAGGCCGAGCGCCTGGAGCGCGACCGCGTGCAGCGCGAGGAGAGCGAGCGCCTGGAGCGCACGCGCGTCGAGCTCACCACCGCGACGGCCGAGGCGACCCGCCTCGAACGCCAGCGCGTCGCTGACATCACGGCGCTGGGCACGCGCCACAACAAGGGCCCGCTCGCCGCCGAGCACATCGCCAAGGGCACGAGCCTCGAGGAGTTCCGCGGCGTCATGCTGGGTGCGATCGAGCCGGGCAAGGCGCTCGAAACCTCGCGCGCCGACCTCGGCATGAGCGACAAGGACGCCAAGGCCTTCTCGTTCCTGCGCGCCATGCAGGCGCAGCTCAACCCGCGCGAGGCCTCGCGCATTGCGCCGTTCGAGCTCGAAGCGTCCGAGGCGGTGGCCAAGCGCGTCGGTCGCCAGGCCAAGGGCCTGTTCATCCCGCTCGACGCGCAGCGCGTGCCGCTCGTCGACGTGCAGGGTCGCGCCCTGTCGGTCGGCACGGCGGCCGCCGGCGGCTACGCCGTGGCAACCGACCTGCTGGCGCAGGACTTCATCACGCTGCTGCGCAACCGCATGATGGTCCGCGCCATGGGCGCCACGATGCTGACCGGCCTGGTCGGCAACATCGCCTTCCCCAAGCAGACCGCCGCGGCGGCCTTCTCGTGGGTGGCCGAGGCCTCGGCGCCGTCGGAAAGCGACCAGACCCTCGCGCAGCTCACCATGTCGCCGAAAGAGGCGATGGGTTACACCGACTATTCCCGTCTGTTGATGCAGCAGTCGAGCCTCGACGTCGAGAATTTCGTGCGCTCGGATCTCGCGTCGGTCATCGCCCTCGGCATCGACCTCGCGGGCCTGCACGGCTCGGGCTCGTCGAACCAGCCGACCGGCATCGCCTCGACCTCGGGCATCGGCTCGGAGGCCGGCGGCACGAACGGCGCGGCGCCCGTGTGGGCGAACCTGGTCAACCTCGAAACCGACGTCGCCGCCGCGAACGCCGACGTCGGCGCCATGGGCTACCTGGTCAACGCCAAGACCCGCGGCAAGCTCAAGCAGACGCTCAAGAACCCGAGCGGCACCGACGCCACGATGATCTGGCCGGACGTTGCCGGCCCGGCGCCGGGCTTCGGGATGCTCAACGGCTACAAGGCCGGCGTCTCGAACCAGGTGTCGGCGGCGCTGACCAAGGGCAGCGCCTCGGGCGTCTGCTCGGCGATCTTCTTCGGCAACTGGGCCGACCTGTTGATCGGCGAGTGGGGTGTGCTCGACGTGCTGGTCAACCCCTACACGAACGCGACCTCGGGCGGCATCCGGGTCCATGTCTACCAGTCGGTAGACGTCGGCGTGCGCCGCGCGGCGTCGTTCGCCTGCATGTTGGACGCGCTGTCGGGCTAACCGACCGCGACATCGTCTGACCGGACTCACGACGGGCGCCCTTTGCGGCGCCCGTCGTGTTTTCAGGAGCGGCCTGCAGTCGCGGCGGCTCCTGAAAACACGACCCTACAATCCGCGATTTTCGGCCAGAAGGCCGAAAACGCTTAATCGAGGAGAGAAGATGAAAAAGCCATCGGTCTACCTGGAGGCCAAATCCGGCCTGCTGCACGGCGGCGAGCATGTGCCGGCCGGCACCGTGATCGAGGTCGAGGAGGGCTCGACCGCCCATGTCGACATGCACACCAGCGGCCGGACGAAGGCCTCGACGCGCGAGGCGTTCGAGGCCTGCCAGCGCAAGGCTGCCAGGGCCGAGAAAGGCGGGGCCTAGGTGGACACGCAAGACACCGCCGCCGTTGTGGTCGGCGAGGCCGTGACCGAGCGCCTGTCGCTCGTGCACAAGGTCGAGGTCGTGGCCGCCTGCATCGTGCAGGACGTGCACCGCGTCGTCGGCGAAATCGTCATGGTCGCCGAGCACGAGCTCGGCAACCTGCTCGAATCCGGCCGCGGCAAGGTCGCCGCGCCCGATGCGGTCGTCGGCGTCCCAACGCCGCCGATCGAGGCCTCGACGGAGGCCAAGCCCGCCGAGCAACCGCCCGCGGCATTGCCGCCGGCGGCCACGTAAGGCGCGCGCATCGTGACCGTCGAGTCGCTGTCCGACCTGGCCGTGTACCTCGCCGACTTCGGCAAGGTCGTCACCTACACCAGGGCCAGCGGCGCGCCGGTCACGATGCAAGGAATCTACGACGCGCCCGGCGGCGTGTCGTCGGGGTGGCAGGACTCGCCGGGCATCGTCGAAAACATGCCGCGGATCGTCGTGCGCACGACCGACCTGCCGCACGACGCGGCCGAGGGCGACGCCGTGTCGATTGCCGGGGTGGCGACGCCCTACCAGGTGCGGGCGGTCGTGCCCGACGGCACCGGGGTCACGCGCCTCGACCTGACGTCGACCGCATGAGCAAGCACGTCCGGCAACAGATCCGCGAGGCGTTCGTGGCCGCGCTCAAGGGGCTGCCGACGACCGGCGCCAACGTGTTCAAGACGCGCAACACGCCGTCGAGCGACGCCTCGCTGCCGGCGCTCCTGGTCTACACGCGCCAGGAGCGCAGCCAGTTCGACGCCATGGGCGACTCGCACCGGCCGCTGCAGCGTCAACTGCAGGTGTGGGTCGTCGGCGTCTGCCGCGCGACCGGCACGCCGGACGACCTGCTCGACCGGATCTGTGCCGAGGTCGAGCCGGTGCTCGCCGCCGCGGCCACGGCCGCGGGCCTGCTCGAAAAGGTCGAGCTCGCGGCGACCGATTTCGACGTGTCGACCGACGGCGGCGACAAGGCCAAGGGCCGGGTCGGCATGACATGGCGCGTCACCTATCGCACCGCGGCGGCCGATCCGACCGCGCCTGTCTGAGTGAAGTCACGCTAACGAAAGGGGTTTTTCAATGAGCATTCGTATGGGCTACGGCGGCAAGGCCGTCATCGGATCGTCGGGCGTGCTGAACGAGGTCATCTCGTGGCAGTTGCAGGAGAAGGCAAAGACGGTCGAAACGACCTCGATGCAGAACGCCGCGACCGCGCCGGTCCCCGAGACGTTCGAGCCGGCGACGATCGGGTACACCGGAACCATCACCATGAATTACGACCCGACCGACAGCGACGGCCAGGAAACCCTGGTCGCCGGCCTCAAGGTCGCGGTCAAGCTCTATCCCGAGGGCGACACGACCGGCTTCAAGTATTGGTCGGGCAACGTCGTCGTCGACGCGGTCACGAGCGACGGCAACGTCGCGGCCAAGATCGGCAAGTCGTTCACGTTCACGGGCACCGGCGCCCTGACGCGCACGACCGCGCCGTAAAGCCGCCATGTCCGAGACATCGCGCCTGGCCGACATCGCGTCGGCCGAATGGGCGAGCGAGCGCGTCAAGCTCGACTCGCTGGCCGTGCCCGAGTGGCAGAACACGACGATTTACTGGTCGGCGTGGACGCTCGGCGATTTCGACGCCGCGTTCGGGCCCGGTGCGCCGGCGGCGGTCAACGCCAAGTCGTGCCGGATCATCGTGACCAAGGCGCTCAACGCGCAAGGCAAGCGGCTTTTCGTGCCGCTTGAGGAGGAGCAACTGCTCAACACGGCGCGGCCGGTGCTCGTGCAGCGCCTCGCCGCGGCCATCCTCAAGACGATGCCCAAGGCCGACGACCAGGACGCCGTCGCAAAAAACTGACAGGCGACGCGCTGCTCTATGAGCGAATGCGCGTCGCCGACCGCCTGAAAAAATCCCTCGCTGAAATGCGCGCAATGCCGATTGCCGAGTTTCAACTGTGGGTTTCCTACCTGCGCGACAAGAGAACGGACGCCTGATGTCACTCGACGGCAACCTCGGCCTCGACCTGACGGCCCGCGACCTCACGGGCCCGGCGTTTGCCTCGCTGCAGGCCAACCTCGACAGCGCGCAGAAAAAGAGTGACGCGCTCAAATCGAGCATGGGCGGCGCCAGCGCCGCGGGCGGCGTGTTCGGCGCGGTGCTGGCCGGCCTGCAGGTCGGCAAGCTGATCGACGATTTCGTGAAGTTCAACGCGCGGGTGATCGAGCAGACCGCCGGATTCAAGAACCTCGCCGACCGGCTGCAGCTCACGACGACGCAGTACCAGGCCTTGCGCCTGGCCGGCATCGACGCCGGCGTCAGCCAGGAGCAACTGCAGACCTCGCTGGCGAAATTCGGCGCGACCATCGGCCAGGCCGAGCAGGGCAACAAGGCGGCGATCGGGGCGTTCCAGCAGCTCGGCGTCAACATCCTCGACGCCAGCGGCAAGATCCGGCCGATGACCGACCTGCTGGCCGAGGCGGCGTCGGCGTTGCTGCAGATGCAGGACGGTACGCTCAAGACGCGCACCGAGGTTCAACTCTTTGGCCGTGCCGGCGTCGATCTCAACCCCATGCTGGTCAACCTGGCGAAGGGTGTCGACGCACTGCAACAGAAGTTCGCCGCCGGCCTCGTGTCGCCCGAGGTCGTGCAGCAGCTCCACGAGTTGGAGGTGAAAAGCGCCGCGGCGCAGGCCCGGTTCGATGCAATGTACGCCACGGTGGCGGCCCCGGTTTACATCGGTGGCATCATGGCGATTACGAATGCGATGACCAACCTCGGCAACAGGATCAACGCAGCGAAGTTTAGTTGGTTTGAGTTGGTGGAGGCGATCGGCGCCGGTCCGGTGGGCGGCGCTTATCTTGGCGCCCGGATGATTATCGGCTCGCCCGATCCGGCGAAGCAGCTCAATTCGCAGATCGCCGATAAGCAAAAAGAGCTCGACTCGATCAACCAGAACATCGCCAACCATCCTGGCGCGCGCGTGGCCGGCTCGACGCAGAAGCGCCAGGCCGACCTGCAGGCGCAGCTCGACCAGCTCACGGCGCAGAAAGCCGTGCTCGACATGGCCAAGCAGGTCAAGTTTCAGCAGGACGACGACGCCGCGCGGGGCGACCATAGCCTGCTGCCAGGCGACACGTTCCAGACGAAGGGCGCCGGCAATCCCGCGGTGACGTCGAGCGGCAAAGGCACCAAGGCCGACAAGGTGGGCGACGCCATCGCCAAGCTCAAGGGCGAGACGGCGGCGGCGAACGCCGCGCTTGCCTACATGATCCAGAATGCGTCGATGCCGCTCGACCTGCTCAACAAGCAGATCGACCTGCAGAAAAAGACCGACGACGCGATCGCCGCGATCGGCGGCAAGGCCAGCGCCGACCCGCGGGTCGCCCAGCTCAAGGCCGCGATCGTGGCCCACGTCGAGGCGCAGGCCGCGCTCAAGCGCGAGCAGGAGGCGGTGACGGAAGCCGACAAGGTCAACCGCCAGTATGGCGACGGACAGGCCGCCCTCACCGAGACGACGCGCAAGCTGAACGACGCGCTCGCGACCGGCGCACTCGATTACGACGCTTATTCGATCGCGATCAAAAAAGCCAACGAGGCGGCCAGGGCGCAGGCGCTGACGATGCTGGGCCAGCAGGGAGGACTCACCGGACTCGCGGCGGGATTCATCGCCGCTTCCGATGCCTATGCCAAGCAGAACACGGCGTTTCAGGCTGGCGGCCAGATTTTTCAGCAGACCTCGCAGCTCATGTCGCAGGCCTTCACCAACTGGCGCAAGACCGGCCAGCTCGACATGGGGGCATTCCTCGCGAGCTGGGCCGATATGCTCGAGCAGATGGCATTGAAGGCCGCCACGAGCCAGGTATTCAATTCCTTGTCGGACATGATCGGCAAGGTCGGCGACGGCGGCGGCGGCGGCCTCTCCGGCTTTATCGAGCAGTTTTTCACGACGAGGGCGGCGAACACGGACGCCGCGAACAATATCTCTGCTGGCGCCGGGGCTGTCGGCGCGCCGGCGTTCGCCGACGGCGGGCGCCCGGTTCCCGGCGACGTGTCGCTGGTCGGCGAGCAGGGGCCCGAGTTGTTCGTGCCCGACACCGCGGGCACCGTGGTCCCGAATCACGCGCTGACCGCGGGCGGCGGCGGGGGTGTGACGGTGCACCAGACGATCACCGTCAGCGCCGGCGTGTCGCAGACGGTGCGCGCGGAAATGATGGCGCTGCTGCCGCAGTTCAAAAAGGCCGCCATCGACGGCGTGCAGGAGGCGCGGCACCGCGGCGGCACCTTCGCGGCGGCGTTCCGGCGATGAGCACGACCTATCCCCTGACGCCGCCCTCGACGGCGCAAACGGCCTCGTTCCGGCCGCGGCACGTCGTCGTCGCCGGGGCCAACACGTCGCCCTACAATCTGGCGCGCCAGGTCTACCTGTGGCCGGGCGAGCGGTGGGAAGCCGACTGGACTCTCGTGCCGTTGCGCGGCGCCGACCTCGGCGCATGGGAAGGGTTCCTGATGTCGCTCGACGGCATCGTCGGGACATTCCTGCTCGGCGATCCGAACCGGGCGACGCCGTTCGGCGCGGCCAACGGGGCGCCCGGCACGCCGGTCGTCGACGGCGCCGGCCAGGTGGGCGAATCGCTCAACATTCGCGGCCTGCCGGCCGGCACGGCAAACTACCTCGTCGCCGGCGATCCCGTGCAACTCGGCAGCGGCGCGACGACGCGGCTGCACAAGGTCATGCAGACAGTGTCGAGCGACGGGTCGGGAAAGGCCACGCTCACCGTGCGGCCGCGGGTCAAGACGGCGCCGGCCGACGGCGCACCGCTGGTCGTGTCGGGCGCGCGGGGGATCTGGTGCCTGTCCGCGAGCAGCGTCGACCTCGGCCTGCGCGACGCCTCGGCTTTGGCGGCTGGCATCGCGCTGTCGCTGCAGGAGCCGCGCTAGATGTCCCGCACGCTGCCGGCCGCCCTCGCCTCGGCGCTGGGCGACGGTGTCGTGCGTCCGACGATCCTGTTCGACGCCGAGTTCACGAGCGGCTGGGTCTATCTGTGGAACGGCTACGGCGACCTCGTGTTCGGCGGCAACACCTACAAAGGCACCGGCGACCTCATTCAACTGTCGTCGCTGGGGGAAACCGGCGCCGTGCAGGCCATCGGCATCACAGCGACCTTGGCCGGGCTCGACCTCGGGATGACATCGATCGCCCTGCAGGAAATCGCGCAAAACCAGATCGGTCGTGTCTGGTTCGGCTTGCGCGACGACAGCGGCAACTGGATCGGCGGCGCGCCGACGGTCGCGTTCTCGGGCCGCCTCGACCTCGCCAAGATTGCCGAAAGCCCGCCGGTCGCGACGGTGGCGATCAATTACGAGTCGCGGCTCGCCAATCTAGAAGTGCCGCGCATCTGGTCATGGACCGACCAGGACCAGCAGACGACGTCGCCCGGCGACCTCGGTTGCCAGTACACCGGCGCGATTGCCGACCAGATTTTGCAGTGGGGCGGGTGATGGTGGCCGAGCGCGTGAAAGGATGGGAGCAGCGGCTCGCGCTGTTCGTCGAAAGCCGACGGCATCGGGCGTTTCAGTGGGGGGGGCACGACTGCGGGCTGTTCGCGGCCGACGCGGCGCGGGAAATTACCGGCGTCGACTTCGCCGCCGCCCTGCGCGGCTACAGGACCGCGGGCGGCGCGATGCGCGCCCTCAAACGGTTCGACTGTGACGACGTGACCGACGTGCCGGCGCGCGTCGGGCTCGTGCCGCGGCAGAACCTGCTCGCCGCCATGCGGGGCGACGTCGTGTCGTGGCGCGGGCAACTCGGCCTGTCGCTCGGCGTGGTGCTCGGCGCGCGGTTCGCCGTGCCAGGCGGCGCCGGGCTGCTGTTCTTTTCGCTCGACCAGGCCGTGCGGGCCTGGCGCCTCGGCGACGCCTGATGCCGCAGGCCTTGCCACTGCTCGTCGTTGCCGCCATCGAGGCGGGCGCCTATGCGGCGGGCTATATCGCGCTGACGTCGGCGCTGCTGACGTTCGCCATAACGGCCGTCACGACGGGACTGCAGATGCTCCTGGCGTCGGGCAAAGGAAGCGGCGGCGCGCCGCCGCCGTCGGCGTCGCTCGATCCGGGCTCGAAAGTCACGGGCAACGCCGCTGCCACGCCGCGGCAGATCCTGTACGGCCGCAGCCGCGTCGCCGGCACGATCGTTTTCCAGACGACGAGCGACAACAACGGCCTGCTGTACCTCGTCGTGGCGCTGCTCGATCACCAGAGCGAAAGCATCGACGAGGTCTGGTTCGGCAGCGAGCAGGTGTGGACGGCGGCGGCCGGCAATGTCTCGGCCAAGTTCGCGCCCTTTGTCAGCGTCTTTCCCCATCTCGGCGCGGCTGCACAGTCGGCCGATGACAACCTCGTTGCGGCGGTTCCCGGCCAGTGGACGTCGGCGCATCGGTTGAGCGGTGTCACCTACATCTATCTTGGCATGAGGTGGAACCGCGACGCCTTCGGCGGCTTCTCGCCGTCGTCCATCTGGACGGTGTGCCGGGGCAAACTGGTCTATGACCCGCGCATCGCCGACACGGTCTATTCGGCCAACCCCGCGCTGTGCGTGGCCGACTACCTCGCCAGCGCGCGTCACGGATTGGGCGCGGCCTACGGCAGCGAAATCGACAACACGGCGCTCGCCGCCTCGGCGTCGGTCTGCGACGAGTCCGTCACGGCGGGCGGCGTCACGGAGTCGCGCTTCACCTGCAACGGCGTCATCGGTCTGTCGCAAAAGCCGATGGACGTGATCGGCGGAATGCTGGCCGCGATGGTGGGGCGGGTCGTCTGGACGGGCGGCCTCTGGAAAGTCCAGGCGGCGGCGTGGCAGACGCCGACCTTGGTGTTCGACGAGACGGACTTGCGCGCGGGCTTCACCGTGCAAAACCTGCTCGGCCGCGCCAACTCCTACAACGCCGAAAAGGGCAGTTACGTCAACCCGGCAAAGCAGTGGCAGGCCGACACGTTCCCGCCGCTGCAGATCCCGGCCTACGTCGCGCAAGATGGCGGCGAGGTGTCGTGGAAGGACATTCAACTTCCGTTCACCGATTCTCCGACGATGGCGCAGCGCATCGCCATCATCGACCTGCGCCGTCTGCGGCAGACGCTGTCGCTCACCTATCCGTGCAAGCTGACGGGCTGGCGCGCGCAGGTGGGCGACGTCGTCCAGATCAACAACACGCGGCTCGGCTGGTCGGCCAAGAATTTCGAGGTCGTCAGCGTGACGATGGCTTTCGAGAATGGCCCGAGCACGGGCACCGGCGGCGCCCAGCCGATCCTGGTCGGCGTCGACCTCGAATTGCGCGAAACGGATATTTCGATTTTCGACGCCACATTGATCGCCGCCGCCGGCGACCCAGCGCCGAACACGAACCTGCCGGACTATTTCAACGTCCTGCCGCCGTCCAATATCCGGGCGGCCGAATCTCTCTACGCGACGCGCGACGGCGGCGGCGTCAAGGCGAAATGGTCGATTTCGTGGGACCAGTCGCCGGATATGTTCGTGCAGTCCGGGGGCTTCTATCGGCTGCAATACCGCGCGGTCGGCGCGTCGTCGTGGGTCACGGTGACGGACACGACGCAATTGACGGCCGACGTGCTCGACATCGGGCCCGGCACCTACGAGGCCGAGGTCATCGCCTTCAATTGGGTCGGTGGCCCCTCGTCGCCGCTCAGTCTGCCGCCAACGACAGTGGCGGGCCTCAGTGCTGCGCCGTCGGCGCCGGTCAACCTGACGGTTGCGGCGATGGAGAGTTTCGCGCTGGCGCGCTGCGCCCTGTCGTCGGACCTCGACGTGCAGCAGGGCGGTTTCATCGTGTTCCGTCATTCGCCGGCGACCACGGGGGCGACGTGGGATGCAGCCTTGTCTCTTGCCGATCCGCTACCGGCAAATTCGGGCGCCTGGGCGCTGCCGCTCAAGACCGGCACCTATCTCGCGAAGTTCTACGATTCGTCGGGCATCCCGTCGGCGAGTGCGGCGACGTTCGTGCAGACGCAGGCCAGCGCGCTCACCTTCACGGCCCTGGGTGGCGGCCTGACGACGCAAGATCCGGCGTTCGCCGGCGCGAAAACCGGCTGCTATGTCGACGGCGGCATTCTGAAACTGACGGGCGGCGCCAATATCTCGACGATTCCGCTTTTGTCGGCGGCGCCGTCAATCGCCTATTTCGGCGGCGTCGTCGCCTCGGGGACCTACGATTATGACGCGGTCATGGACCTGGGGTCGGTCAAGCGTCATCGCCTGACGAACACCGTGTCGGCGCAAATCATATCGGCCGTCGATCGCATCGGCGCGCGCATGGCGAACGTGAGCACCTGGCCCAGGGTCGGCAGCGGCGTCACCGGCGACGAGGCCGACTCCTATCTGATGGTTGCCTCGACGCAGACCGACCCTGCCACGTCACCGACCTGGACCGACTGGCAGCGCCTCGATGCCTCGACGTTCAGCGCGCGCGCCCACAAGTTCCGCCGCGTGCTCGAAAGCAAAGACGCAAGCTTCACGATTGGCATTTCCGCCGACAGTGTGGCGGCCGAGGGAGTCTAAAGAATGTCTCAACGATCGAATGTCATCGCCGACAGCGATGGCGGCACGTTTCTCACCGCCCTCGACGCGGCGCTCGCGGCCATGGTGTCGGGGCACAGCGGCACCGCGCGGCCCGCCTATGTCGCGGCGGGGACGATATGGATCGACACGGCCGTCCCCGGCAGCGGCGTGTGGACCGTCTACCTGTACGACGGCGCGAACGACGTGGCGTTCGGCGTGCTCGACACGACCGCGCACACCTGGACGCCGGCCGGTGCGACCGCTCTGCTCGTGCCGCAGGGCCGCCTTACCCTGACGTCGGGCGCGCCGGTCCTGTCGTCGGGCGTGAGCGGTGCGGCGACGATCTATTACTCGCCGTACAACGGAAACCAGATTCCGATTTACAACGGCGCGGGATTCCTCGCCACGACGTTTGTTGAATTGTCCAATGCGACGACGCAATCGAGCACCGGCAAGGCGGGTCCCGCCGCGGTCACGACGAACAGTAATTATGACCTGTTCGTCTGGAACGACAGCGGTACGATTCGCCTGACGCGCGGCCCGGCCTGGACGAGCGACACGGCGCGCGGCACCGGCGCCGGCACGACCGAACTGCAGCGTCTGCTCGGTATCTTGACGAACAAGGTCGCGATTACGAACGGACCTGGCGCGAACCTCGGCACCTATGTCGGCACGGTGCGCTCGGATGGAGCGAGCCAGATCAACTATCAGATGAATCCCGCTGCCGCCGCGGGCGGCGCAGCGCCGGTCATCGGCGTCTGGAATGCCTACAATCAGGTCGCCGTCGCCACCACGTCGCGCGATAGTACCGCGAGCTGGTCATACGGTACGGCGACGTGGCGCTCGGCCAACAACAGCGCATCCAACCGCATCTCGTTTATCGACGGGCTGGGCGGCGGCGGTGTGCGCGCCGACTACCTGGTCGGCTTTGGCGCGAATGGCGGCGATACCGCCTTCATCGGCGTCAACCTGAACTCGACCTCGGCGACGCCGAACGTCGCGGGAATTTTGAGCGCCACGGGCGCCGTCATCGGCGTCACAACGTCTTTCGCCGGTGCCGCCGCGCTGGGCTTCAACTATGTGCAGGCCGTGGAAAAGGGCGACGGCACCGCCGCGCTCACTTTCTACGGTGCGGGAATCGCCGCGACGCAGGTCCAGCAGATTTCCGCGACTGTCTTTGCCTGAAGGAGGCATCATGGATTTGATCCGAGGCGCTATCGAGACTCTTCGTCCGGGCGTGGACTTCGCCGATACTAACGGCACGCTGGTCGGCATCCGATGGGACACGCCGGATGTGACGCCGCCCTCACAGGCAGAGGTCGACGCCGAGGTCGCGCGCATCCCCAAACTCGCCGCGATCGACACTGCTTTCGCCGCCGCGATCGATGCCGGCCTCGCGTTCGGCGGCAAGGTCATACAAATAGACGACTCCGGGCGCGCCAATATCGCGGCGGCCGCGACGCGGGCGGGGTTCGTTCTTCTGGCGGTGCCCGGCATGACATGGCCCGCCGGCTTCGTCTGGCGCTGCGCCGATAATAGCGCGCTGTCTCTCGATGCGGCGTCGATGCTCGCCATGGGCCAGGCCGCCGGCGACCGATTCACGTTCCTGGTACTGCACCGCGGCGCCCTGCGCGACGCGCTGGCGGCCGCTGCGACGGCCGAGCAGGTGGACGCCATCGCCGTCACGGCCGACTGGTAGGGAGAACGGAATGAGCGACGTCGAGGGGGTGGGCAAGATCGAGAAGGCCGCGAACAATGCACTTCTCATGCTGGTCGCGCGCTGGACGATGGTGCTCATGGCGCCGTTCCTGACCGCCGCGGCGGTCCTGGCGGGCTATGCCGGCGACCGGGTCATCACGACGATCGACAAGGCCGCGCACGACATCGGTGACATGCGGGTCAAGCTGACGTCGATCGAGGGCGCCAACTTCCTGCTGTCGTCGCACCAGGCATTGCAGGACACGGTCAATGACGCGCGGTTTCAGAACGTGACCGGGCGGATCAACAAGCTCGACCTCGACATCGACGACCTGAAAAAGCGCGTCTATCCGCTCACCGGGCCGCTCGCCGGGCCTCGGTGATGTGGCGCGCGCTGGGCGCCGGCATCTTCACGGGCGACCGCTCGTGGGCGTGGCGCCGGCGCGTCACGTTCGCCGGCTGCGCGGTGTTCCTGGCCGGCATCGCAAATTCGATATGGTTCGACCATGACCTCGCGCACGCGACGATGGTGATGACGAATTGCTGCGTCGGCTTTGCCGGGACGCTGACCATCTATGCCGGACTCTCGACGGTCGACGACCATCTGCAGCGCGTCGAGGACCGTCGCACCTCGACCTGACACCTAAAAAGGAAAAACCGAATGTTGGATCGTAACCGCTTCTTTGCGGCCGCTCGCGCGTGCCCGTTCGACGGGTTCCTGCGCCAGGGCCAGGTCGACGGCTGCACCTTCATCCTCGACCAGTGGGACCTGCGCAAGCCCGATGGCGACCGGCGCTGGCTGGCCTACATGCTGGCGACGACGTTTCACGAGACGGACCGCCTCATGCAGCCGATCGAGGAGTACGGCCACGGCGCCGGCCATCCCTACGGCGTGCGCGATCCCCGGACCGGCCAGGTCTACGACGGCCGCGGCGACGTGCAGCTCACCTGGGAAAAGAATTACGAAATGATGGGCGCCCGCCTCGGGCTCGACCTGCCGGGGCACCCCGAGCTCGCGCTCGATCCCAAGATTGCCGCCGACATCATGTTCATCGGCATGGAATACGGGCTGTTCACCGGCCTCGGCCTGCCGCGGTTCTTCAACGCCACGGTCGACGACCCGGTCGGTGCGCGGCGAATCATCAACGGCACCGACCGCGCCGAGACGATCGCCGGCTATCACGCCGGGTTTCTCGCGGGGCTGGCATGAACCCGCTCGCGCTCCTGAAATACTGGCGCGAGATCCTGCTCGGGCTCGCGCTCGTGTGGGGTGGCGTCGAACACACCTGGCGCGTGACCCTGCAGCGCGACGCCGCGTCGTTCGCCGCGAAACAGGTGGCCGCCATCCTCGAACAGCAGAACCGCGCCGACACTCTGTCTGGCGACCTGACCATCGCCGAGACCTCGGCGATGGCGAACGACCGGAAAAAGGAAACCGTCTATGTCGACAGGATCGTCACCAGGCCGGCGACGCCGGACGATGAGGCGTGCGCTCGTTCTGCTGCTATGCGCGACGCTAACGAGTTCGTGCACGACACCGTTGCCGGTCCCGGCGGCGGCGCGCCCGCAGATGGCGCTGCTCCTGCCGTGCCTCGACCCTGAGCTCGTGCCCAACGTCGCCACGGCGACGGCGGCGCAAATCGCGGTCGAGCGCGGCAAGGTCGCCCTGTGGGGCGCCTGCAACCGGCGCAAGTTCGCCGAGCTCGTGACCTGGGTGCGCGTGATCCTGCTCGGCGAGCCGACACCGGCCGCGCCGGCGCCGGCGGCCCGCTACGGCGGTCCCAAGTAAGCCGGGCGCCTCGACGTTGCCGGCGCTGCCCCTGCGGCGTGGCCAACCCATCGCCGGCGGCGTGATCCCGCCGACGATCCCGCGCGACCGGCTACGCGCGGGCTTCCTCCCTCGGGCGACTAGACCGGCTCGGCCTTCGGGCCGGGCCGGTTCTTTTGGCGTTTACGGGGTGACAAATCCTGTCGCCCTATGGCGGGCGTCAGGATCGGCGAGGGCATCAGGCGGCCAGATTCAGGGCCCTGGCGACGTTTTCCAAACGGTCGAAAAAACCTTTTGATTTTCCAAAAGGGGAGTTCCCAAGCCGTTGAAACGGCGCGCTTAAAGCCCGATTGAAAATCGCAGTGTCGGTGGTTCGACTCCGCCCCTGGGCACCATTCCA
>JBEPUH010000055.1:0-21825 GCA_041691635.1 Hyphomicrobiales bacterium | reverse complement strand
TGGTGCCCCCGGTCGGAATCGAACCAACACTTCCGTGAGGAAACCTGATTTTGAGTCAGGCGCGTCTACCAATTCCGCCACGGGGGCACGCTGTCGTGCGGGGGGAATAAAGCCGATGGGCGGAACCGGGTCAACGCTTGCGAGGGCCCCGGCCGTCCGGTTTTATGGCTTCCGCATGCATCCTTATATCCACGCGCAAAAAAACCCGGACAGACCGGCCTACATCATGGCCGGCAGCGGCGAGACCGTGACCTACGGCCAGCTCGACGCGCAATCCAACCGCATTGCGCACCTTTTCCGCTCGCTCGACCTCAAGGCCGGCGACCATGTCGCGATCTTCATGGAGAACAACGCGCGGTTCTTCGAGTTCTGCTGGGGCGCCCAGCGCTCGGGCGTGATCTTCACCGCGATCAGCTCGCGGCTCACCGCGGCGGAAGTCGACTATATCGTGACCGACTGCGGCGCCAAGCTGTTCCTGACCTCGAAGTACCTGGCCGACAAGGCCGCCGAGCTCGGCCCCCTGATGACGGGCGTCGCGGTCGCCAACCGCTACATGGTGGACGGCACCGTGGCCGGCTATCGCTCCTGGGAGGAGACCGTCGCCAGCCAGCCCGCGACACCGATTTCCGACCAGATCATGGGCCGCGACATGCTCTATTCATCGGGCACGACGGGACGGCCCAAGGGCGTGCTGCCGGTCGGCGAGCCGCAGCCGATCGACGCCGACAACGCGCTGATCCAGATCAACCGCAAGCTCTACGGCGTCGGTCCCGACACGGTCTATCTTTCGCCGGCCCCGCTCTATCATGCGGCTCCCCTGCGCTTCAACATGACGGTGATGAAGCTCGGCGGCACCTGCGTGCTGATGGAGAATTTCGACGCCGAGAAATTCCTGCGGCTGGTCGGCACGCACAAGGTCACGCACACCCAGCTCGTGCCGACCATGTTCGTGCGTTTCCTCAAGCTGCCCGACGAGGTCCGCCTTGCGTACGACGTCACGTCGCTCAAATGCGTGATCCACGCCGCCGCGCCCTGCCCCATTCCGGTGAAGGAGAAGATGATCGACTGGTGGGGGCCGATCGTGTGGGAATACTACGGAGGCACCGAGGGCAACGGTCTCACCATGTGCAACGCCCAGGAGTGGATGGCACACAAGGGCACGGTCGGCCGCGCCATGGTGGGCACGCTCAAGATTTGCGACGACGACGGCAGCGAACTGCCGGCCGGCCAGCCGGGCACGATCTATTTCGCCGACGGCAATCCCTTCAAGTATCACAACGACCCCAAGAAGACCGAAGAGTCGCGGCACCCCAAGGGTTGGACGACGCTCGGCGACGTGGGCTACGTCGATGTCGACGGCTTCCTGCACCTGACCGACCGCAAGGCCTTCATGATCATCTCCGGCGGCGTGAACATCTACCCGCAGGAGGCCGAGAACCTGCTGATCAACCATCCCAAGGTGATGGACTGCGCGGTGTTCGGCGTGCCCAACGCCGACTTCGGCGAGGAAGTGAAGGCGGTCGTCCAGCCGCGCGACATGGCCGACGCGGGGTCCGCGCTGGCCGAGGAGTTGATCGCCTACTGCAAGCGCCACCTCTCGGCCATCAAGTGCCCGCGCACCGTCGACTTCGAGTCCGAGCTGCCGCGCCATCCGACCGGCAAGCTCTACAAGCGCCTGTTGCGCGACCGCTACTGGCAGGGCCACGCCACGAAGATCTAGGGATTGTCCCCATATAACCTATTATATGGTTATAGAGAGACGGAGGGCAATGCCATGAGCCAAGACGTGCTGCGCGTGTTGCGGGCCAGGAACGCGGCATTCATCCATAACTTCATCACCAACGACGTGGCCTCGCACGACCGCATCACGCATCGGGATTTCGTCAGCATCTACCCTTCGGGCGAGAGGGTCGGGAAAGCCGAATACCTCCGGCGCTGGGCAACCGGCTTCGATCCCTCCCGCATCGTCTACTACGACTATCGCGACGAGCTGATCGGCGTCTTCGGTCCGACCGCCCTCGTCCGCTCAACGAACAAGAGCATCGTGGTCGACGGCGGCACCGAGACCGCGCGCATGATGTCCTACACCGACGTCTACATCCTCGAGGACGGCGACTGGAAATGCACCCAGGCGCAGATCACGCCGGTTGCGCCCGCGCATTATCCGCCTGACGCGTCGATCGTTAAGAAATACGTGAAGGGCGTGGCCCAGCCGTAGAGGCGCACGCCCCGGCCTGCTATCTGTGGCGCCTGTTCCCAGGGAGCTCCGCCATGAAAGCAGCCGTCGTCACCGAGCAAGGCGTCCAATACAAGGACGCGCCGAAGCCCACGCCCAAGGCCAACGAGATCCTGATCAAGGTCCGTGCCGCCTCGCTCAACCGCGCCGACCTTGCGGTCGCCTCCGGCCATCGCCATGGCACCGTGGGCGGTGCCGGCACGATCGTCGGTCTCGAGTGCGCCGGCGAAGTCGAAGCCGTCGGCGCCGACGTCAAGGACTTCAAGCCCGGCGACCGCGTGATGAGCTCGGCCGCCGGCGGCTTCGCCGAATACGCCGTCACCGACTCCGGCCGCGCCCACAAGGTGCCGGCCAACAACATGAGCTGGGAGCAGGCCGCCTGCATGCCCGTCGCCGTGCAGACCATGCACAATGCACTGGTCGGCGCCGGCCGCCTCAAGAAGGGCGAGTCCGTGCTGATCCAGGGCGCGTCGTCGGGCGTCGGCCTGCTCGGCATGCAGATTGCCAAACATATGGGCGCCGCCGTCGTGATGGGCACCTCGACCAACGACGGCCGCCGCGCCAGGCTCAAGGAGTTCGGCTGCGACGTCGCCATCAACACGCGTGACCCGAAGTGGCCCGAGAAGGTTAAGGAAGCCACCGGCGGCAAGGGCGTCGACCTGATCGTCGACCAGGTCTCGGGCGGCGTGATGGACCGGAACATGGAGGCCGCCGCGATCCTGGGCCGCATCGTCAACGTCGGGCGCCTGGGCGGCATGAAGGGCGAGTTCAACTTCGACCTGCATGCGCTGAAGCGCATCGACTATATCGGCGTCACCTTCCGGACACGTTCACCGGAGGAGGTGCGCGCCATCGTCGCCGCGGCCCGCAAGGATCTGTGGCCCGCGATCGAGTCCGGCAAGCTGCACCTGCCGATCGACAAGACCTTCCCGCTCGCCCAGGCGGCTGAAGCGCTGGCGCACATGAAAGCCAACGCCCATTTTGGCAAAATCGTTCTGGTCGTCTGAGGGACTCATCATGAAAGCTGCCTATATCGAGAAATTCGGCGGACCTGAGGTCCTGATCTACGGCGATCTTCCCGATCCAATCGCCGGACCGGGCCAAATCGTCATCGATACCGTGACGGCCAGCATCAATGCCGCCGATTGGAAGGTCTGCGCCGGTGAATACCCGGGCGCGCCCCGGTTTCCGCTGAGCCTCGGTCGCGATTTCTCCGGCGTCGTCGCGGAGCTGGGCGCGGGCGTGTCGGATCTGCGGGTCGGCGATGAGGTGTTCGGTGTCCTCGAAGGGGGTCGCGATGGCACCTACGTCGAGAAAATCGCCATCGGCGGCGCCATCGTGGCCAAAAAGCCCGCCGCCCTTTCGCATGCCGAGGCAGCCGCCCTCGCGCTCACCGGTATTACTGCAATATGCGCCGTCGAGGGCGCGCTCAAGCTCCAGAAGGGCGAGACGATCCTGATCCAGGGCGGCGCAGGCGGCGTCGCAAGCTTCGCCATTCAGCTCGCCAAGCATCTCGGTGCGCGTGTCATCACCACCGCAAGCGCCGCCAACGCGCCATACTTGCGCGAGATCGGCGCCGACCAGGTGATCGACTACAACGCGACCGACTTCACCAAGGCGGTCAGCGATTGCGACGCGGTGTTCGACACGGTGGGCGGCGACGTCGCCACCCGGTCGTTCGCCGTTCTGAAGCCGGGCGGACGCGCGGCCTTCATTGCCTCGGGTGCCCAGGCACCCAAGCCCGATCGCAGCGACGTCACGGCCTTGCGGCCGGCCGTTCCCCGCACCCGCGCCCATCTCGAGCGGGTTGCGGAGCTTCATCGCCTGGGCGTCGTGCGCGTGCCGCCCATCACGCTGTTCGGTCTGGCGCAGGTCGCCGATGCCCTGCGGGTGAGCGCGGGGCGTCATCTCAAAGGCAAGCTGGTGCTCAAAATGCGGTGACCCGGTCCCGGAAGCGCTTGCGCCACCGAAGGCCAACACCCATTTTGACTGGATCGCGCTTGTGGTCCGACGAAGGGTTCTCCTCATGAGTAATAACATCAACCATCTAGCCACCGCCGACGGCCTCTTTTTCGGCAAGGGCGCGCTCGATCCGCGCAAGACGAAGAAGACAGTGGATGAGGCGCTGGCGGGCTGCGACGACGGCGAGCTGTTCCTCGAATACGTCAAGAGCGAGGGCCTGTCGTTCGACGACGGCAAGCTGAAGAGCGCCTCCTACGACACGACGCAGGGCTTCGGCCTGCGCGCCGTGTCGGGCGAGGTCACTGGCTTCGCCCATGCCTCGGCGCTCGACGAGCAGGCGCTGAAGCGCGCCGCCGCGACGGTGAAGCAGGTGCGTTCGGGCAAGGGTGGCACCTCCGACGAGTCGCCGCGCGGCACCAACCAGCTCCTCTATGCCGACGACAATCCGATCGACGGCGAGACTTTCGAGAAGAAAGTCCAGCTCCTGCAGGACATCGACGCCTACGTGCGGGCCAAGGAGCCCAAGGCCAAGCAGGTCTCGATCTCGCTGGCGGCGTCGTGGCAGGTCGTCGAGATCATCCGGGCCGGCGGCTGGCGGGCCGCCGACGTGCGCCCGCTGGTGCGCCTCAACATCTCGGTCGTCTGCGCCGACGGCAGCCGCATGGAGACGGGCTCGACCGGCAGCGGCCGGCGCGCAGCCTACGGCGACATCTTCGACGCCGACTACTGGAAGCGCGAGGCCGACGAGGCGATCCGCCAGTCGCTGGTCAACCTCGAGTCGGTCGCCGCTCCCGCCGGCGAGATGCCGGTGGTGCTGGGCTCGGGCTGGTCGGGCGTGCTGTGGCACGAGGCGGTCGGCCACGGGCTGGAAGGCGACTTCCACCGCAAGAAGACCTCGATGTTCAGCAAGCTGATGGGCGAGATGATCGCCTCTCCCGGCGTCACCGTGGTCGATGACGGCACGCTGGCCGACCGCCGCGGCTCGCTCACCATCGACGACGAAGGCACGCCGACCCAGCGCAACGTGCTGATCGAGAACGGCCGACTGGTCGGGCTGATGCAGGACCGCATGAACGCCCGCCTGATGGGCACCAAGCCGACCGGCAACGGCCGCCGGCAGAGCCACGCCTACGCGCCGATGCCGCGCATGACCAACACCTTCATGCTGGGCGGCGACAAGGACCCGAAGGAGATCATCTCGTCGGTGAAGAAGGGCCTCTACTGCGCCAACTTCGGCGGCGGCCAGGTCGACATCGTCTCGGGCAAGTTCGTGTTCAGCGTGACCGAGGGCTACCTGATCGAGAACGGCAAGCTCACCCACCCGGTCAAGGGCGCGACCCTGATCGGCGCGGGCTCGCAGGCGCTGACCAAGGTCGGCATGATCGGCAACGACTCCAAGCTCGATCCCGGCATCGGCACCTGCGGCAAGGACGGCCAGGGCGTGCCGGTCGGCGTCGGCCAGCCGACGCTGCGCATCGACGCCCTCACCGTGGGCGGCACCGCGACTGGCTAGATCGCGTGGCGGTTACCGCAAGTAACCGTTAAAATAGCGGGAATCTAGCGAGACGATCCCGGATGTTAGGATCGGCGCCATACTCGATCTGCCCCACCGTGCAGCGTCTCCCATGGCCCCCGCGCTTTGGCCTTCTCTAACCCCGGGTCCGGGTCCCCGCATGGATCAATATTGCGTAAATAGCAATATTTGTCAAGGGATTCTTTCCTTCCCCTTCGCGGACTCCGCGAAGGGGAAGTGTCGGCGTATGACGCCGCCACCTCCCCATAAGAGTGGGGAGGATCATTTAGATTTTGGCCGGCGCCGTCGAATAGTCGGCGTCGCTCACCGGCTCGAGCCAGCTCGTCGCCTCGCCCTTGTCGTTGGTCTCCGACATGGCGAGATGGACCATCATCGTGTCCGGTGCCGAGCCGTGCCAATGACGCGAGTTGGGCGGAATGACCACCGTGTCGCCCGGCCTGATCTCCTGCACCGGTTGGCCCTCGAGCTGGTAGCGGCCGACACCCGACAGCACGTAGAGGATCTGGCCCACCGCATGCTGGTGCCAGTTGGTGCGCCCGCCCGGCATGAAGCAGACGCGCGAGGCGCGCAGCCGCGAGGGATTCTCCGGCGCATAAACAGGGTCCGACAACACCGTGCCGACGAAGTGTTCGGCTTCCGCCTTCGCCGTCGGACGGGAAGCAGCTCGCATGATCCTGGGTTTCATGGCGTTCCTCCTGGCTGTCTTAAAGTGCGTAAAGTCCCTTCGATACAGCGAGGCTGACGCACAGCGCCTCGATCGTGTCGAGCGTCGGCGTGGCAATGCCGGCACTCCTCGCAAAGGCCAGCGGCGCGCGCACGATCGCCTCGATCTCCATCGGCCGGCCGAGTTCGTAATCCTGCAGGATCGACGGGCGATGGTCGGGATAGACGCGCTTGGGCCCGTAGCGAACGTCCGGACTGTCGTCGAGCACGACGCCGTGCGCACTGGCGATCGCCAGCGCCTCGGCATGGGCGCGGCGCGCCAGCGGATTGACCGTCGGCGTCGCCTGGATGGTCGTGGCCTCGCGCAGCAGCAGGCAAAGCGTCGAGCCCGTGAGGTTGGCCATCAGCTTGTGCCAGATGTCGTAGCGGATGTCGGTGGTCGCCGGCGAAGCGATGCCGGCCGCGATCAGGGTCTTGCGCAACGCCAGGATGCGCGGGCTCTGTTCATCGTCGGTTTCGGCGACCCATAGCACGTTGCGCTCGGGCGAGATGTTGCGCACGACGCCGGGCGCGATCACGTGGTTCGACGAGGTGACGACGGCGCCCACCGTGCGGCCGAGGCCGACCGCCCGGGCAAGCGCGCCGCCCGGATCGAGCCGCGACAGGTCGGGTGCAGGCGGGCGTCCCGCGCCGATGCCGTGGCCGTACCACCAAGGAATGCCGTTCTGCACGAACGCGACCGGCGTGTCCTCGCGCAGCAGCGGGCCGACCGTCTCGGCGAGTGCCGCCTGGCCCGAGGCCTTCATGGTCGAGAGCACGACGTCCTGCGGGCCGAGGTCGGCCGGCCTGTCGGAGGCGCGCACCGGCGCCACCGTGCGCTGCTCGCCCGAGAGCATGATGAGGCCGTTGGCGCGGATCGCCTCGAGATGGGCGCCGCGCACGACGACCGAGACCTCGTTGCCGGCCGCGGCCAGACGCGCGGCGAAGTTGCCGCCGATGGCGCCGGCGCCGAACACGCAGATCTTCACGGCCGGGTTTCCGCGACCTTGAGCGACTCGAGGAAGCGCACCGCGGCACTCTTGCTCTTCATGTCGGCGTTCACCGACACCAGCAGACGATAGAGACGGTCGCCCACGATGTAGGTGCGCATCATCACGCCGGCGCCGGTGGCATCCTCGATGTCGAGCGCGTAGCCGTCCCAGCCCTGCAGGGTCACCGCCTCGTCGCGCGCGTACTTGAACTTGGGCGTCGGGAAGGCCTTCTCCGCCTCGCCGCGCCCGAGGTCGCGCGCCATCTCCCTGGTGTCGCGGCCGGAGAACCAGCCGGCGTCGTAGTCGACATAGTCGAAGTCGAAGATCTGGCCATCGCGCTTGGATTCCCAGGACACCCGCGGCGCGACGTGGCCCTTCTCCCTGTCGCCGCCCTCGCTCTTCTGGGCGGGCGACGGCATCTCGAGGCGGCAGCGCAGGTCGGGCGCCACCACCGTCTGCCAGTCGTCAAGTTGCGCTGGCGCGACAGGTTGCGCTGGCGTAACGGACTGCGCGCGCGCGGCGAGCGGGAGAACCAGCAGGGCGAGGAAGAGGAAAAGATGCTTCATGGCGATGGCACGAGGTCCTTGCGGCCCGACCAGTCCCACGCCAGTCCGGTGCGCGAGACGCCGAGCAGCATCCCGTGCAATTCCTTGGGATGTATCCACCCGCCGTCGGGATCGGTCACCGGATCGGCGCCACGCGGCGTATAGCGCGCATTGGCGTCGAGCAGGCGCTGGCGGATCGCCGGCCAGTCGTGGGTCTCGACGTAGCACATGTAAAGAGAGTCGCCGTGCTTCTTGGCGTAGCGGCCCATCGAATGGACGTCGTCGGTGACCTGGCTGAGCTCGATGCGGTCGAGCCGGTTGGGCGGATCGAAGAGCGTGAGCGTGCCGATGTAGCCGAAGCGCTCGCTGCCAATGTCGCTGAAGCGCGCCGGATCGAGGCCGAACAGGCCGGCGTAGACCGCCGCGGCCCGGCGCCAGTCGGTGACCAGCGTATTGGTCGTCTCGTAGAGGAACGACACCGGTCCGATCCTCGGCCGATAGGTGCTCTGCGAGATCACGATCGGCAGGCCGAAGGTCGCCTCGGCGCCGAGATAGAGCTGCTCGCCGTCGCGCTCGTAGGCGACGCCCAGCCCTTCCCAGCGATGCACCATGCTGTCGAGATCGGCGGTGCAGTAGCCCGCCGTCATCAGCCCCTCGCCGCGCCGGGAGAGGAAATTCTGGGTGGCGCCGGCGCCGTCGGGTTGGCAGAGCTCGAACTCGCTCTCGCCGACGGCGAGGATCGTGCGCCGCGCGGCCAGATGGCGGCTGTGGTCGTGGCGGGAAACCTCGCAGCCGAGCAGCACGCGGAAGCGCTCTGCCGCCTTGGCCGCATCGTGGACGGCGATCTGCACCCTGTCGCACCGGTCGAGCATGGCGCGAGCCTAGCTCAGTAGGCGTAGTCGCGGAACAGCGGCGCGAAGGCGCCCTTCCATTCGCCGTGCCACTTCTCCAGCAGCTCGTCGGACAGCGCCTGGCCGCTGGCCACGGCGCGGTCGAGCGGTGCCAGATAGATCGTCTCGTCGTTGCCTTGGGCGTCGAGCCGGTTGCGCGCGCGCAGGCCGGCATGCGCGATCTCGACGACCTCGCGTCCCAACTCGGCCAACGGCCGGCCCTTGAAGCGGGTGGCAAGGCCGGTCCTGGGCGTCTCGCGACGCAGGAAATCGTGGTCGGCGACGCTCCAGCCCTTCACCAGATCCCACGCCGCATCGAGCGCGTCCTGGTCGTACAGAAGCCCGACCCACAGGGCGGGAAGGGCGGAAAGCATCGGCAGCGGGCCGGAATCCGCGCCGCGCATCTCGAGGTAGCGCTTCAGCCGCACCTCGGGGAAGGCGGTGGTGACGTGATCGGCCCAGTCGTTGATGGTCGGCAGCTCGCCCGGACGCGCCGCCAGCCTGCCCTTCAGGAAATCCTTGAAGTCCTGGCCCGAGGCGTCGATGTACTTGCCGTCGCGATAGACGAAGTACATCGGCACGTTGAGCATGTAGTCGGCGTAGCGCTCGAAGCCGAAGCCGTCCTCGAACACGAACGGCAGCATGCCGCAGCGGTCGGGATCGGTGTCGGTCCAGATGTTGCTGCGATAGCTCTTGAAGCCGGAGTCCTTGCCCTCGACGAACGGCGAGTTGGCGAACAGCGCCGTCGCCAGCGGCTGCAGCGCCAGCGACACCCGGAACTTCTTGACCATGTCGGCTTCGGACTCGAAGTCGAGGTTGGTCTGCACGGTACAGGTGCGCAGCATCATGTCGATGCCGAGCTTGCCGCGCTTGGGCATGTACTCGCGCATGATCTTGTAGCGGCCCTTGGGCATCCAGTCGAAATCCTCGCGCTTCCACTGCGGCGCGAAACCCAGACCGATGAAGCCCGCGCCGATCTCGCCGGCGACCGTCTTCACCTCGGCGATGTGCTGCTCGTTCTCGGCGGCGGTCTCGTGCACGGTCTCGAGCGGCGCGCCCGAGAGCTCGAACTGGCCGCCCGGCTCGAGCGTGATGCTGGCCTTGTCGCGCAGCAGCGCGATCGGGTTGTTGCCTTCGATCACCGGCTCCCAGCCGAAGCGCATCATGCCTTCGAGCATGGCGCGGATGCCCGCCTTGCCGTCGTAGGGCAGCGGTTTCATCGTCTGCTTGTTGAAGCCGAACTTCTCGTGCTCGGTGCCCATGCGCCAGTCGGCCTTGGGCTTGTTGCCGGCAACGAAGTATTCGATCAGCTGCCGCCGATTTTCGATCGGCGTGCCGCCGCCCGACGGTGGTGCGGACATGCGTTGAAAGCTCCCTCGTCACCAGCGGCAAGCAGGCCGATGGCGGCGCAGTTCACATGAATATTCCTCACGCGAGCCTGCGGCTGGTTCATGATGTTTCGACTCTCCCTCTCCCATGCCGGCGGGGGCCTGCGCAAGCTCTCAGACGAGCCCTCATGATGTGCGGTAATCGGCGGTCAAACGCGGTGTCGGCCGTTGCCAGTCGCCAGCCAGCGCCTGCCATACCGCAAGCGCCGCAAGGGCTGCGGTGTCGGCGCGCAGGATGCGCGGACCGAGCCCGACTGCCGTGACATCTTTAATGCGACGCAACGCCGCCAGCTCGGCCTCGGCGAAGCCGCCCTCGGGCCCGACGACGATGGCCCACGGCGCCGCACGCGCGGCATCGTCGAGGGCCGCCAGCACGTGGGCGATCGGCCGACCGCCACCGGTCTCGTCGCACATCAGCAGGCGCCGGCCGGCGGGCCACGCGCCGAGAAGCTGTGCGAGATCGACGGGAGCACGCACCTCGGGCACCGACAGGCGCTCGGTCTGCTCGGCCGCCTCGACGGCATTGGCGCGCAGGCGCTCGAGGTTCACGCGCTCGACGATCGTGTGCTGCGTCACGATGGGCTGCAGCACCGCGACGCCAAGCTCGGTCGCCTTCTCGGCGATATAGTCGATGCGCGCGCGCTTCACCGGCGCGAAGCACAGCCACAGGTCGGGCTCGGCCGCCTGCGGCCGCGTGCACGCGCCGACCAGCGCCGCGGCCGCCTTCTTGCCGCGAAGCGCGAGCGTGGCCGTCCACTCGCCGTCGCGGCCGTTGAACAGCACCAGCGGCGCACCCTCGGCGCGGCGCATGACGTGGCGCAGGTAATGGGCCTGCGCCTCGTCGAGCGGGGCTTCCACGCCCGCCGCGAGATCGGTTTCGACAAAGAGACGCGAGGTGCTCATGGTCCTATGGGCATGGAGTTATCGCCGCCATCCCTGCATGATGCCGCCATGGCTTCCGACGCGCCAGCACCGGGCTTCACCGACATCGACCCCCAGCATTGGACCCTGCGCCGCCTGCCGCCGTGGGCGCGACCCTATGGCCGGCTGGCGCGCTGGGACCGGCCGATCGGTATCTGGCTGCTGCTCTTTCCCTGCTGGTGGTCGTTGGCGCTGGGCACCAATCAACTGGGCACCGGCCGGCATTGGGCGGCCCTCGTCGGCTGGATGGCCCTGTTCGCGCTGGGGGCACTGGCCATGCGCGGCGCCGGCTGCACCTGGAACGACATCGTCGACCGCAAGGTCGACGCCCGGGTCGAACGCACGCGCGGCCGGCCGCTGCCCTCGGGCGAGATCAAGCTGCAGCAGGCGCTGGGCTGGGTGGTGATCCAGGCCGCGGTCGGTGCCGCCATCCTGTTCAAGCTCAACAAGTTCGCCGGCGGCATTGCGCTGTCCTCGCTGCTGCTGGTGGCGATCTATCCGACGATGAAGCGCCTCACCTCGTGGCCGCAGGTCGTGCTCGGGTTCGCCTTCAACTGGGGCGCGCTGGTGGGCTACGCCACCGTGACCGAGACGCTGTCGTGGGCGACCGTCGCGCTTTACGCCGGCGGCGTCGCCTGGACCATGGTCTACGACACGATCTACGCCATGCAGGACCAGCGCGACGATGCGATCGTGGGCGTGCGCTCGACCGCGCGGCGCTTCGCCCATGCCCCGCGCCGCTGGCTCACGCTGTTTGCCGTGCTGGCGGTGGTGCTGTGGATGGCGTGCGGTGTGCTGGCGCATCTCAAGCTCCCCTACTTCGCCGTGCTGCTGGCCATCGCGCTGCACTTCGGCTGGCAGATCGCGACCCTGAAACCCAACGACCAGGCCGACTGCCTGGCCAAGTTCAAGGCCAACGCCCTTGTCGGCTGGCTGCTGCTGCTGGCCGTGGTCGCCACCCCTCTCATCGCCACGATCCGGTCGACGATCCTCTAGATGACCCGCCTCTTGATGACCCGCCTCTAGATGGCCCGCCTGCCGGCCGAGCCCGAGACCTTCATCCGCGCCAACACCGCTCTCGAGGCGCCGGCCATGCTGCCGGAGTTCAAACTGTGGCTCGCCAGCGAATACGTGCCGATCTGGCAGGCCACCGAGGCGTGGCTCGAAGAACAGAACGTCGACCCGCCCTACTGGGCCTTCTGCTGGCCGGGCGGCCAGGCGGTGGCGCGCTTCCTGCTCGACAACCCCGACCATGTGCGCGGCAAGCGGGTGATCGACTTCGCGGCCGGCTCGGGCGTGTCGTCGATGGCGGCGGCGCGCGCGGGGGCGGCCGCCGTGACCGCCAACGACATCGACGCCCTGTCGCTGGTCGCCGCGCGCCTCAATGCCGAGGCCAATGGCCTGGTCGTCGCGACCAGCGCCGAGGACTGGCTGGCCGGTCCCGGCGGCGCGCCCGAGGCCGATGTCGTGCTCGCGGGCGACGTCTGCTACGAGCGCGAGATGTCGGTCCGCGCGCTCGCCTGGCTGCGCAGCCATGCCAATGCCGGCCGGCTGGTCCTGCTGGGCGACCCCGGCCGCAACTATTTCAGCGCCCAGGGGCTGGAAGAGCTGGCCCGCTACGAGATCCCGACCTCGCTCCAGCTCGAGAACCGCGGCATGCGCGAGACCGTAGTCTGGCGCGTTTTGCCTCATCCCTAGGCACGGCACCGTACGATTAGGATGGTCGTTACAATTCCTTAACTGTTCTTTCACACCGGGATCGGGTACACGCGCCCTCGAATGTCCAAAAGTACCAAGAGCACCATCAAGCCCCGCGACTTCGAGAGCCTCTACGAAGGCTTCAACGCGCCGGTCTCGCGCTTCGACTGCGGCCGCAAGTGCGCCCCCCTGAACGGCGGCGAGCCGGTCTGCTGCTCGACCCAGAACGCCGTGCCGGTGGTGCACAAGGTCGAGTTCGACCTGCTCAAGACCCGCACCGACCTGTGGAGCAAGTTCAAGCCCTACGACTACGCCACCAAGCAGATCGTGGCCGAGCTCACGTCCGACTGCATGGCGATCCACTGCAAGGGCGCGCGCCACTGCGAGCGCGACAACCGCACCATCGCCTGCCGCGGCTTCCCCTTCTATCCGTACCTGACCAGACAGCGCGAGTTCGTCGGCATCGGCACCTACTGGGTGTTCGAGGACCGCTGCTGGATGATGTCGAACCTCGAGATCGTCGACGCCAAGTTCGTGCGCGAGTTCATCGCCACCTACGAGGCGCTGTTCGTCAAGGACCACAGCGAGTTCACCACCTACGTCGACTTCTCGGCCTCGGCGCGCCGCGTCTACTCGCGCTGGAAGCGCGAGATCCCGCTGCTCGGCCGCGACGGCCAGTTGCTGATCGTCGAGCCCTCGACCGGCGACATCCGCCCCGGCAAGAAGAAGGACTTTCCCAAGGTCGCGCCCTTCGACTCCGAGAAGTCGTATCGCGCCGCCATCCAGGAGGCCGAGGGCGAAGTCCCCAAGCAGGGACTGCGCCCCGTCTAACGCTTGACCGTCAACCGCCGCCGCCTCGCCTGGATCCTGCTGCTGCTTTCGCCCGGCCTGTTCAGCGTCAACATGCTGGCGGCGCGCTACGCGGTGTTCGTGCCGGCCAACGCCCTGGCGCTCGGCCGCTGGTTCTTCGTCGTGCTCCTGCTCCTGCCGTTCTGCTGGTCGCGGCTGGTCGCCCGCCGCGACGCCATCGCGCGCGAATGGCCCGATCTCCTGCTGTTCGGCGCGCTCGGCATGTGGATCTGCGGCGCCTGGGTCTACATCGGCGCCCACACCGTGCCGGCGCTCAACATGGGCCTGATCTACGCCGCCTCGCCGATCCTGATCGTCGTGCTGGGCCGCGTCATCGACAAGGAGCCGCTGTCGCTGGCACGGATCGCCGGCATCGCGCTTTGCCTCGCCGGCGTCGCCGCGGTATTCGCCAAGGGCCGGCTCGAGAACCTGCTGGCCGTGCGCTTCACGGTCGGCGATCTCTGGGTCATGGCCGGTTCGGCAAGCTGGGGCCTCTACTCGGTGCTGCTGAAGCACCGGCCGAGCCGCCTCGACCCGACGACGCGGCTCTGCGCCACCTCGATCGCGGGTTGCCTGATCCTGCTGCCCTTCACGCTCGGCGAGGCCGTGCTGTGGGGACCGCCCGACTTCGCCGACGGCCGCCTGTGGGCGATGTGGCTGGTCATGGCGGTCGTGCCCGGCGTCGGCGCCTACACCGCCTATTCCTTCTGCGTGCATGAACTCGGGCCCTCGCGCACCAGCATCTCGCTCTACCTCGGCCCGCCCTATGTCGGGCTGATGGCGTGGGCGCTGCTTGGCGAAGCGCCGCAGTGGTACCATCTCCTGGGGATCGCGCTCGTGCTGCCGGGGCTGTTCCTCGCCACGCGGCCGTCCGCCAAAGGAGCCTGAAGATGCGCCGTCTCGCCCTCGCCGCTGCTTCCCTGCTGTCGCTGCTGGCCTTTGCAGCGTTCGTCCCGGCCGCGCTCGCCGAGGACATCGGCTCAGTCGGCTATCGCTTCAAGTGGCTGGGCCCCAACGACAAGATCGTGGTCCAGGCGTTCGACGATCCCGACGTGCCGGGCGTCACCTGCTACATGAGCCACGCCCGCACCGGCGGCATCAAGGGCGCGGTCGGCCTCGCGGAAGATCCCGGCGAGGCCTCGATCGCCTGCCGCCAGGTCGGCGCCATCGACGCCGCCAAGCTCGACAAGATCAAGAGCCCGCACGAAGTGTTCAGCGAGCGCGCCTCGTTCATCTTCAAGACCACGCAGGTCACGCGCTTCTGGGACGCCAAGCGCAAGGCGCTGGTCTATCTCGTCTACACCGACCGCATCATCGAGGGCAGCCCGCGCAACTCGATCAGTGTCGTGCCGGTCGGCGTCCAGTAGGGCGACGGTTTTCACGGTTTCAAGACGGCAGAATCACCCCGGAGGCGGCCAAGTCCTTGATTCGTCTCGAAACATGCGCGGGATAAACCGTCGTAAACCGGGCTAAACGGTGCGGAAACCGCATATGCTGCCTTTCTTCGGGACGCGACCTGTCGGACCGCTCCGGATGAGGCCGGGATCGAGGTCAGGATCGAGATCAGGGTCGGGATCGAGGCAATGGGGCTGATGTGGGCCATTGCGGTAATATTGCATATTACGCAATGAATGTCAAGCGTAGAGAAAAGTTCCCAGCAGCACCCAGCGCGCGGCCTTCGCCGTGCCGACCAGTGGCGTCGTGTAGTGCCAGAACGGCAGGCGATAGGCGGTGATCGTGGCGGCTCCCGCGACCGAGGCGATCTCGCCGAGGTGACCGGCGCGCGAATAGACCAGCCACTGATGCTCGACGCCCGGCGTGCACAGGCTCAGGTGCAGGTCGATGTAGCCCTTCTTCGCGCGCGCGTTCTGCGGATGATGATCGTTGTGCGGGCCGGCGTAGTCGCCCACGCCATAGCGCAGCACTTGCGTGCCCCAGCCCGAGCGGAGCTTGCGGCCGGCCAGTGCTGCGGCGAAGGCGCGGAAGCTCTCTGAGCGCATCATGCGAGCAAGACCGATGCGCTCGGCGGCCTTCACGCCGGGCTCGCGGCGGCTGTCGAAGAAGATGGTGCGGCTGCGCGCGGTCTTGGGCAGCAGCTCGCCATAGTCGCGGCGCATGTCCCAGATGCTCTCGGGCGGGATCGGCTTGTCGAGCGGTTCGAGCGTGTCGCCGAGCCCGGCCTCGAGCGCCTGGCGCACCCGGGCAGCCTTGGCGCGGTCGAGAAGGTCGTCGCGCATCAGGAAGCGCCGCCGGGGATCGCCCAATGCGCCGCAGATCTCGTGCGTGCCCGCCAGCACCTGCCGGCCCCGTCGGTTCAGCAGGTCCTCGAATTCGGCGGGGATGGCGTTACGCGGCATTATTGGAGCTTACTGCCATCCATGGCGGCGACTGTCATCCCGAGAGCGGCGAGGGATCTTTCCGGTTCGGTAAAGATCCCTCGCTGCGCTCGGGATGACAACGATTGGCGTACCTTCTAAACAAAACCCCATGCCCTACGCCTCGCTTCGCGACTTCATGGACCGGCTGGAGAAGAGCGGCAGGCTCGTGCGCGTGACGGCGCCGGTGTCGCCCCATCTCGAGATGACCGAGATCCAGACTCGCCTGCTGGCCGAGAAAGGCCCGGCGGTTCTGTTCGAGAACGTCGTCGGTTCCGACATCCCGGTGCTGGTCAATCTGTTCGGCACGGTCGAGAGGGTTGCCTGGGGCATGGACCGCGAGCCGCACGAGCTGCGCGCCGTCGGCGAGACCCTGGCTTTCCTGCGCCAGCCCGAGCCGCCGGGCGGCTGGAGGGAGGCGCTCGACATGCTGCCGATGCTGCGCACGGTCATGGCGATGAAGCCGAAAACCGTCGGCAGCGCGCCGTGCCAGGAGATCGTGCTCACCGGCGACGATATCGATCTCGGCAAGCTGCCGATCCAGACCTGCTGGCCGGGCGAGCCCGCGCCGCTCATCACCTGGCCGCTGATCGTGACCCAGGGACCGAACCCACCAAGTGGCGCAAAGGGGGGTGACAAGCAGGACAGCTACAACCTCGGCATCTATCGCCTGCAGGTGACTGGCCGAAACACGACCCTGATGCGCTGGCTGAAACATCGCGGCGGCGCGCAGCATCACCAGCGCTGGAAGGGTGCCGGCAAGCGCGAACCGCTGCCGGTCGCCGCCGTGATCGGCGCCGATCCCGGCACGATCCTCGCGGCCGTGACGCCGGTGCCCGACACACTGTCGGAATACCAGTTCGCCGGACTCCTCAGAGGCAAGAAGGTCGAGCTGGTCGACTGCAAGACCGTGCCGCTCAAGGTGCCGGCCGAGGCCGAGATCGTGCTCGAAGGTCACGTCAGCCTCGACGACTACGGCGACGAAGGCCCCTACGGCGACCACACCGGCTACTACAACTCGGTCGAGAAATTTCCGGCGTTCACGATCAGCGCCATCACCATGCGCAAGAAGCCGATCTACCTCTCGACCTTCACCGGCCGGCCGCCAGATGAACCGAGCGTGCTGGGCGAGGCGCTGAACGAGGTGTTCATCCCCCTGTTCCAGCAGCAGTTCCCCGAGATCGTCGACTTCTGGCTGCCGCCCGAAGGCTGCTCGTACCGCATCGCCGTGGTGTCGATGAAGAAGGCCTACGCCGGCCACGCCAAGCGGGTGATGATGGGCGTATGGAGCTACCTGCGGCAGTTCATGTACACCAAGTGGGTGATCGTGGTGGACGCCGACATCGACGCGCGCGACTGGAAGCAGGTGATGTGGGCGCTCAGCACGCGCATGGACCCGGCGCGCGACATCACCGTGATCGAGAACACGCCGATCGACTATCTCGACTTCGCCAGCCCTGTCTCGGGACTAGGCTCCAAGATCGGCCTCGACGCCACCGACAAGTTCCCCGGCGAAACCAACCGCGAATGGGGCCGGCAGATCAGCATGGATCAGGCTGTCGTCGAGAAGGTGGACAAGATGTGGGGCGAGCTGGGGTTGCCGGGAAGCGGCAAGAAGATCTGGCGCTAGGCGAGCGGCGGAAGCCAAGACCCTTGCGCCGTAAAGTTTAGCAGCAGCGATGCTTCTGAGTTTGAGGTCGCGGCATAAAACTTCGGCTTTACATCCATCACGATCTCCAACCCTGACACTAAAAATTCTTCTCTGTGCTCCTGAATCTGAACCAGGTAGTCGTCAACATACTCATGAAGTAAATCATCGAAGTTGATCACGATGTAGACAATCCGATTGACGTTTAGCGCAGTGGAGAATGCCGTCATTTGGCGGTCGGCTTGACCGACGGTCGCCACGAGTTTCTTAAAGAACTCTGGCTGAAGGTAATTTGAGATTGAACGAGGAAGAGACTGCTGCTGAGCGAGGCGCTCTTGCTCTGAACGACTGACAGTCTTCACCTCACATAAGATATCTGCGCTGTGAAGTTTCGCGCGTAGATCAGGAGTCTTCGTTTTGTCGCGTGGAATGAACGCCACCGAGCTACAACCTCGGCCTATGAGCCAGTTGTAGGCCTTGGCCTCATTCAGTTCATTGAAAGCCCCCTGCCATCCGCGGGCCTTTTCCCTCTTTAGGAATAGAGGCCCGACTTTACTTTTGAGATGATCCCATGCCACCGCATCCAAAGTCGCCAAGTCCGCTTCGATGTCGACGAAGTACTTGCGCTTGATAGGGTTGTCGCGGATCGATGCTTTGAAATTCGTGAAATACGATTGAGCTGCACCACTTAGACTCGCCATTAGCTCATAGGTTCTGGGCAAGTCGACATCGCACATAATCGCAGACTACGGAATCTAGTGCCGAGCGTCACTCCACCATCGCCGGCAGCACGAACTTCACCATCAACTCCTTGCCGACCGGGATATGCTCCTCCGGTGCGCCGTGCATGCCGCCGCTGATCGCGGCCTTGTCGGGGCCGAGTTTCGCCAATGACTTCAGGCGCTCGATGCAGCGGTCCGGCAGCCCACGATCGCGAAGCGGTCGATAAAATCGTCGGTCAGGATGCCGGCCTGGCGCGAGTCGCCGCGGGTGTGCTGCTTCATGTCGTAATTAGTGCGCAGCGATTCGAGCAGGCCGCGATCCGCGGTCGACACGGGGCCGCTGGCCTTGCCGCGCATCACTGAGAGGCGCGCTAGTAGCGCATCGTTACCTTGTTGTCGGCGGTCGTTACCGCTTTGAAGCCGAGACGCTCGCAGAGACCCCGTGCCGGGCTGTTGGCCAGCACGTCGAGCAAAAGGTCCTTGCGCTTGCGGTCGGCGCGTTCCTTCATCCAGTTCAGGAAGTTGGTGCCAAGGCCGCCGTTGCGCGCGGCGGCCAGAACGAAGAGTTGCTTCAGCTCCACGGCATGATGGCTTTCCGCGACTTCAACCCAGCCCTTGTCGGCTTTGTCCGACCGCAAGATAGAGGTACCGGGATGACCGACCGCCCGCTCGACGAGACGCTGATGCTCTGCCTCGTTCCAGTTGGCCGTGAGCGGCTGAACGGCATCGCGATAGATCGGCCAGCAGAAGGCGAGATCGCCTTTGACGGCAGGGCGGAGTTCGAAAACAGGCGACATGCATACAGAGGGCCACAAGGCGCGACGCGGCGCAAGCGCTAGGACCGCGGGGAGACCAATCGCGGATCCGGAAGTAGTCCTCATCGGACCGCGCGCATCACCCGCGCATTCCCGGAATCACTTCTTTGACCACCATCTCCTTGCCGACAGCAGCGACGTCAGCCGCCACACCGCGCGTGCCGCCGCTGATCGCGACCTTGTCGAGGCCGAGCCGGGCCAGCGACTTCAGGCGCTCGATGCAGCGGCCGGGCGAGCCCACGATGGCAAAGCGGTCGACGAAGTCGTCGGTGAGCGTGCCGGCCTGGCGCGAGTCGCCACGGGTGTGCTGCTTCATGTCGTAGTTGGTGCGCAGAGTCTCGAGCAGGTCGCGGTCCTTGGCCGAGACCGGGCCGTTGGCCTTGCCGTGCATCACCGAGAAGCGCGCGTAGGTGGTAAGCCCACCGCGCACCAGGCTGCGCGCGGCGTCGATATCGGTGTGGCAGCCCATGTTGATGAAGGCGCCGAACCTGATCGCGTCGGGGTCGAGGCCGGCGTCCTTGCGGGTCTTGCGGGCAAGCTCGATGCCCCATTGCAAGCGCTCGACGTCGGCGCCGACGGTGAACATCACGCGGTCGCCGTGCAGGGCTGCCATCGCGATCACCTTGGGGCCGCTGGCGGCGACCTCGACCGGCACCTTGTCGCCGCCCTTCAACCCATCGCCGATCCAGGCGATTCGGCTGGCCGGCGGGGCGTCGTGCAGTTCGAGTGCCGACATCGGCGGCGCCAGCTCCCTGGGGATGTCGATCTCGTCGAAGGCGACTGAACCGCCCTTCAGATAGGTCTGCAGGTGGCGCAGGTAGCGCTCGAACTGCGCCAGGCGCGCGGGGGCGCGGCCAAGATGGGCGAGCGCACTGTCGCCGCGGCCGATGCCCAGCACGGCGCGGCCGCCCGAGATACGGTGGACGCTGGTGATCGAGGTCGCGGTCACCGCGGCATGGCGGGTGATCGAGTTGGTGACGCCGGTACCGAGGCCGAGCGTCCTGGTCACCGTCGCGGCCAGCGCCAGCGAGACATAGGGATCGCCCGACAGGTTCTGCGAATCGACGACCAGCATGCCGTCCCAGCCGGCCTCTTCCAGCTCCTGCGCCGCGCGCGCCGCGCCGCGCGCCGAGGCGACGCCCGTGTTCCAGAGTTGCAAATTCTTCCTCCGCCTGGCCTTCCCGCGAGAATGAGCCACTTTTGCATTGAGCGTTCGATAGCGCCACAATTGCCGGCCCTTGTGGACAGTCGAGCTTCCCACAAAGTTGCGCTATAAAGTTGCGCTATAATGGACACGTGTCGGCAACCGATCTGACCCTGGTTCACGAATTCAAGCGGCGAGCCGAAAAGGCTCTTCCCGGAAAGATCGTGCGCGTCATGCTCTATGGGTCGCGCGCGCGGGGCGATGCGCGCGCCGGGTCCGACTGGGATGTCGCGATCTTTCTGGCGGGTGAGCCGTCGCGCAAGGATCGACATGCCCTCTCGGATATCGGCTTCGATCTAATGATGGAATATGGACAGCACGTGCAGACCATTGTGATCGACGCCGCACGATCCGCCGAGCATTCCTCGTTCCTGAAAAACGTCCAAGAGGACGGAATCGCGGCGTGATCGACGAAGCTGCCCGCCCATGGTCAAGGCAGAGCGATTCCTGGCGCAAGCATCCAGCCTGTCTTCCGGCGACGCCCTCGAAGCCGTCATCCATCTCGCTTACTACGCAATGCTTCATGCGGCGGCGGCGGCCCTCATCAAAACGCACGGCAGAGCGCCCAAAACCCATGGCGCCGTGATCGGTCAGTTCGCCCAATTGACCAGAAACAACGGCGACAAGGCCAGCTCGCTGGGACGTGCCTTCAACCGTGCCGAGGATACGCGCCTGGCGTCAGACTATGCGGACCATGTCGTTCCAAGCGCAGCGGATGCGTCAGAGGTATATGACACCGCCCGAGCGATCGTCGCCTATTGTCGCTCTGTCTTCTGACGCGTGCCGATTGCCGGGACACGGAAGAAAGATTGGGAGATTAGGCCTTCAAGACACCGAGTTGCCTCCCCATATCGCGTCGGTGCCGTCCCCCAAGAATAAACTCCTCGAAGGACCGATCCTGCGATCGCTCCTGACCCTGGCCGTGCCCATCGTCACGGCCAACATCCTGCAATCGGCCTACCAGATCATCGACGCCTTCTGGGTCGGGCGGCTGGGCGGCGCGGCAGTCGCGGCGGTATCCCTTTCATTCCCGGTGATGTTCCTGATGTTCGCGATCGGTGCTGGCCTGTCGATCGCGGGCTCGACCCTGATCGCGCAGTTCGTCGGCGCCCGGAACGACAAGATGGTGGGCCATGTCGCGGGCCAGACCTTGCTGATGGTGATCGCGTCTGCCCTGGTGCTGGGCGCGGGCGGCTTCTTCGTCGCCCCCGCGCTGCTGCGGCTGATGGGCGTACCGGCCGACGTCTACGACGGCGCGCTCGGCTTCCTGCGCGTGTCGTTCATCGGCCTTGTGTTCAACTTCTCGTTCTTCGTCTTCAACGCAATCATGCGCTCGATCGGCCG
>JBEPUH010000054.1:0-21924 GCA_041691635.1 Hyphomicrobiales bacterium | reverse complement strand
GCTTCGAGGACCTATGGAAACGATGCTGCAGGGCGCCGCGCCGCAAGCTATGCCCGCCGATCTCATCAAGGACAGCGACCAGACCAAATTCGCCAAGGACGTGCTCGAAGTCTCGCGCACGGTACCGGTGATCGTCGATTTCTGGGCGCCGTGGTGCGGGCCGTGCAAGACCCTGCAGCCGATGATCGAGAAGGTCGTCAAGGAAGCCAAGGGCGCGGTGCGGCTGGTCAAGATCGACATCGACAAGAACCAGATGCTGGCCCAGCAGCTGCGCATCCAGTCGATCCCGGCGGTCTACGCCTTCTTCGGCGGCCGGCCGGTCGACGGCTTCACGGGCGTGGTGCCCGAGAGCGAGGTCAAGAGCTTCGTCGACCGCCTCATCCAGGCGAGCGGCGGCGCGGGCGATCCCGCCGTGGCGCAGGTCGCCGAGCTGCTGGAGCAGGCCAAGACCGCGGTCGCGCAGAGCGATCTCGACACCGCGGCCGGTCTCTACAGCGAGATCCTGGGCGCCGAGCCTGCCAACGTGACGGCGCTTGCGGGCCTCGCGCGCTATCAGGTCTCGATCGGCGACATGGAGCAGGCCAAGGAATTGCTGGCGCAGATTCCGCCGAAGGAAAAGAACCACGCCGACGCCGTGGCCGCCCAGGCCGCCATCGACCTCGCCGAGAAGGCCAAGGAAGCAGGCCCGGTCGACGACCTCAAGGCCAAGGTCGCCGCCAATCCCAAGGACTTCCAGGCCCGCCTCGATCTGGCGATGGCCTACTGGGCCGGCGCCCAGAAGCAGGAGGCGATCGACGAGCTGCTCGCCATGATCAAGGCCGATCGCGCCTGGAACGAAGCGGCCGCGCGCCAGCAGCTCCTGAAGTTCTTCGAGGCCCTGGGCTTCACCGATCCGCTCGCCGTCGATGGCCGCAAGCGCCTGTCGACCATCCTGTTCTCGTGAGCGACGGCTCTTGGGGCACAACCCGTTCGATCCCAGCTTCGAGCAGCTTCCCGAGACGCTGCCGATCTTTCCGCTGTCCGGCGTGCTGCTGCTGCCCGGCGGCAAGCTGCCGCTCAACATCTTCGAGCCGCGCTACCTGGCGATGATCTTCGACTCGCTGGCCGGCCATCGCATGATCGGCATGGTCCAACCGGTGCAGTCCGGCGGCTTCGCCGGCGACGGCATGCCGGCCGACGACGGGCCGCCCAAGGTCCACCAGGTCGGCTGCGCGGGCAGGATCGTCAGCTTCAACGAGACCGAGGACGGCCGCCTGCTGCTGGCGCTCTCCGGCGTCAACCGCTTCCGCATCGGCCACGAGCTCGACCCGGCGCACGGCGGCTATCGCCGCGCGTCGGTGCTGTTCTCGCCCTATCGCGCCGATCTGGACTATGTCGACGAGATCGTGACCGTGGATCGCGAGCGCCTGATGGCCGGCCTCGCCGCCTTCTTCCGCGGCAAGAGCCTGTCGACCGACTGGGACGCCGTGAAGAAGGCCGACGACCTCAACCTGGTCAATTCCCTGTCGATGGTGCTGCCCCTCGGCCCGGTCGAGAAGCAGGCCCTGCTGGAGGCGGCCGACACCTCGGCCCGCGCCAAGCTGCTGGTCGCCTTCCTCGAGATGGCGGCCTTCGAGCCGACGCCCGACACGCCCCAGCGCGCCAACTGAGGCCGTGCTATAAAGGGGAATGTCCGACCAAGCCCCGCGCCGCTCCGGCGTCGACCCGAAGCTCCTCGAAATCCTGGTCTGCCCGGCCACGCAAGGCCCGCTCGAATACGACGCGGCGGCCGGCGAGCTGATCAGCCGCAAGGCCGGCCTCGCCTATCCGATCCGCGACGGCATTCCGATCATGCTGGTGAGCGAGGCGCGTCACCTGGGCGGCAACCCGTGAGCGACGGCTTCCCCAAGTCGGCGCCCGACGAGGGCAGCTACGAGGCCTCGACCGCGCCGTGGCCCGACGAGCTGCGCGTGTTCAAGGAAGGCGCGCGCATCGACATCGATTTCGCCGACGGCAAGAAGTTCAGCCTGCCGGCCGAGTACCTCCGGGTCGAGAGCCCGTCGGCCGAGGTCCAGGGCCACGGCGGCCCGACCACCAAGAAGATCGTGTCGGGCCGGCGCCACGTGAAGATCGTCACCGTCGAGCCGGTCGGCAACTACGCCATCCGCATCGTCTTCGACGACAGGCACGACACCGGCATCTACAGCTGGTCGTACCTGCACGAGCTCGGCGACACGCAGACCGAACGCTGGGCCACCTACCAGGCGGCACTTTTGTTCAAAGGGCTGAGCCGGGACCCATGAGGCCTCGGAAATGAAAATCGTGATTGCCGGCGCCGGCATCGGCGGGCTCACCGCCGCGATGTGCCTCGCGCGAGCCGGCTTCGACGTCGAGGTCTTCGACCAGGTGAGCGAGCTCAAGCCGCTCGGTGTCGGCATCAACATCCAGGCCGGGGCCGTGCGCATTCTCGCAAGCCTCGGCATGGAGCCGGCGCTGGCCGCCACCGGCATCGAGACGCGCGAGCTGCGCTACGCCAATCGCCACGGCCAGACGATCTGGGCCGACCCGCGGGGCCGCCACGCCGGCCTGCCGTGGCCGCAGTTCTCGATCCATCGCGGCGAGCTGCAGATGATCCTGTTCGAGACCGCGAAGAAGATCGTCGGCGCTGACAGGATCAAGTTCGGTCGCCGTATCACCGGCTTCGATCAGAAGGGCAGCAAGGTCGTCGCAACCTTCGTCGACCGCAATGGCAATCCCGTCGAGACGACGGAGTCCGACATCCTGATCGGCGCCGACGGCATCCACTCCGCGGTACGCGCGCATTTCTATCCCAACGAAGGCCCGCCCAAGTGGCAGGGCATCCTGATGTGGCGCGGCGTCACCGTCGGCAAGCCGTATCTCGGCGGCGCCACCATGGTGCAGGCCGGTCACCACACGCAGAAGTTCGTCTGCTATCCGATCAGCCGCGCACACAACGAAAAGGGCGAGGCGCTGATCAACTGGATCTGCGACCTGCACATGGGCGATGGCGCCGTGCTGCCGCGCGAGGATTGGAACCGGCCGGGCAAGCTCGAGGATTTCCTGCCGCGCTTCAAGGACTGGAAATTCGACTGGCTCGACGTGCCGGGCGTTATCCGCAATGCCCACACGATCCTCGAGTTCCCGATGGTCGATCGCGATCCGCTGCCGCGCTGGAGCCACGGCCGCATCACCCTGTTGGGCGATGCCGCCCATCCGATGTATCCCATCGGCTCCAACGGCGCCTCGCAGGCGATCATCGACGGCGAGGCGATCACGCAGGAGCTTGTGGCCGGCGGCGACCCCGAGGCCGCCTTGCAGCGCTTCGAGAAGCGCCGCCTGCCGCCAATGGCGCGCATCGTCGAGAGCAACCGTCGCAAGGGCATCGACGTCATGCTCGACATCGTGGAAGAGCGCGCGCCGCAGGGCTTCGCGAATCTCGACGCGGTGCTGCCGCCAAATGAGCTGGAGAAGATCGTCGCCGACTACAAGCAACTCGTGGCGCAGGACCGCGAGACGTTGCTCAGGCTTGCCCATCTCAATGAGCCGACGCGCGCACAATAAAAAACCGGCCCTTGTCAGGACCGGCCGTGGTAGCGGTTGGACCCGGCCATTACATCGCCGGCCGCCACCGAAAGAGAATATGCCACTCGATGATGACAGGATTATGGCAGCCAGGGTGACGCTTTCATGAGCCTGGGACGCGCGGTCGCCACCGTCGGCGGCTACACGCTGTTGAGCCGGATCGTGGGATTCGTCCGCGATATCGTGCTGTCGGCCGTGCTCGGTTCGGGCGCAGTGGCAGATGCGTTCTTCGTGGCGTTCAAGCTGCCGAACTTCTTTCGCCGGCTGTTCGCCGAGGGCGCCTTCTCGGCCGCCTTCGTGCCGCTGTTCGCGCGCGAGCTGCAGGGCAATGGCCGGGAGTCAGCGCTCACCTTCGCGCGCCAGGCGCATGCAGCGCTGCTGGTCGTGCTGCTGCCCTTCTCGGTGATCCTGATCGCCGGCATGCCGTGGGTTCTGGCGGTGATCGCGCCTGGCCTGCGCGCCGACCCCGCCACGTTCGATCTCGCGGTCACCCTGGGCCGCATCTCCTTCCCCTATCTCGTGTTCATTTCGCTGGCCTCGCTCTACGGCGGCGTGCTGAACGGCGTCGACCGCTTCGCCGAGGTGGCGGTGACGCCGGTGCTGCTGAACCTGGCGCTGATCGGCGCGGTGCTGGGGCTGACGCCGTTCCTGCCCAACTCGGGCTATGCCGCCGCGATCGGCGTGGCCATCGCCGGCCTGCTGCAGTGGCTGTGGCTGCTGCTGTCGTGCCGCCGCGACGGCGTCGGCATGGTGCTGGTGCGGCCGCGCTGGACCGAGAAAGTGGCGCGGCTGGTGAAGCTCGCCACGCCGGTGGCGATCGGCAGCGGCGCGCAACAGGTGAGCGTCGTGCTCGACGTCATCTGGGCCTCGCTGATGCCGGTCGGCACGATCTCCGCGCTTTATTACGCCGACCGCATCGCCCAACTGCCGCTCGGCGTCGTCGGCATCGCCGTCGGCACCGCGCTGCTGCCGCTGCTGTCGCGCCAGCTCCGCGCCGGCCAGGACGATGCGGCGATGGCCAACCAGAACCGCGCCATCGAGTTCGGCATGCTGTTCAGCCTGCCGTCGATGGTGGCGCTGTGGCTACTGGCCGATCCGATCATCCGCGAGCTGTTCGAGCGCGGCCGCTTTGGGCCCGAGGACACTACCCGCGCGGCCACGGCGCTGGCGGCCTACGCCATCGGCCTGCCCGCATTCGTGGCAGTGAAGGCGCTGACGCCGGGCTTCTTCGCCCGCGAGGACACGCGCACGCCGCTCTACATCGCCGTCGCCTCGATCGCGGTGAACGCGGCACTCAACACCGCCTTCCTGCTGTGGACGTCGCTCGACCAGACCGGCATTGCCCTCGCGACCTCGGCGTCGGCATGGCTGAACACGCTGTTGCTGGCGGCGGTGCTGCTCAGGCGCCGGCACTGGGTGCCCGACCCGCGCCTGGTCTCGCGCTTCCTGCGCGCCGTGGTCGCCAGCGCCGGGATGGGCGCGGCGCTATGGGGTGGATCGATCGTGCTCGGTGCCGCGCTGGCCCATGCCAACCTGGCGGGCATCGCGGCCCTGCTCGGCATGATCGCGCTGGGCAGCGTGGCCTACGCGCTGTTCGGCATGGTGTTGGGCGTGATCCGCATCGGCGAGCTCAAGGCTGCAATGCGCCGCCCGGCCGACATCACATCAGCCGGCCCAGACGCACCACCGTGACGCCGGGGCGCAGCGGCCGGCTCGACGAGGGCATGACCAGCACGCAGTCATCGTAGGGCGTCGTCACCGGCTCGCCGTCGTCGTGGCCGAGCACGGTGCCGGCCTTGGCGACGATCTCCTGGCCCTCGAAGCGGCGCGCCGATTTGAAGTTGCCCTGCTTGGTGGCGATGGCGTGGGTCACCTCGACGACACGTTGGCTGGCCGGCGACTTCTGCTTCCAGTCAGCCGGCAGATCGCCCGCCTCGACGATGCCCGTCTCGGCCAGGAAGCGCGCCGCCACGTCCTTGGCGACGACCACCGACGAGGCGCGCCAGTGCTGGCCGGTCTCGATCAGCAGCGCGTTCTTGGGGCTCCTGGGATCGCCGAAGCCACCGTAGTCGCGCATGCGCATGCCGGCGGCGTGGCCCGCGTCGCGGATGATGTCGACCGGCGCGCCGACTTTCCTGGCCAGCGTGCTGCCCTTGTCGAGCGGGCCCGCCAGCATCAGCGGCACGCCGTCGTCGTGCATCGAATGGAGGTCCAACAACAGGTCGGCGCGCTCGACGAACGGCTTCAGCACCTGGGCGCGTCGGGTTTCGACGGTGGTTGCCGGCTGGTCGAGGCGACCCCAGACGCGGTTGAAATCCTCGTCGACCATGCGTGACTTGAAAGGCGCGCGCGGATCGAAGGAGTGATAGGCCTCGATGTTGCCGAACGACAGGATCAGCGTGCCCGTCCGCGGCTTCAGCCCGCGCTCGAGCAGCGCATCGACCACGATGGCGCCCGACACCTCGTTGCCGTGGGTCAGCGCCGTCACCATCACCGTCGGTCCGGGCTTGCCGCTTTCGCGCACGTGGATATAAGGCGCGGCACCCTTCTCCCATTTGCGCAACTCGGGAAAGGCGTACTCGATCGGCGGAGAGTCGGACATCGCGGAGAACCGTTTCGGCTGTTTTTCTTCCGCGCCGTTCTAGCCCTCGCGGAACCAGTTGGCGAGGTCGAACGTGTTGTTGTCCCAGCCACTCAGCTCGGCGACCAGGCTGTTGCTCACCGCCGCCGCGCCCGGCCGCGCCACCAGCGCAATAATGACGTTGTTGTTCACCGCCAGCTCGTTCAGCCGGATCAGCATGGCCGCGCGCTTCACCGGGTCGAGCTCGACCTGGGCCGACTTGTGGATGTCGTCGTACTCCTTGTTCTGCCAGCGCGTGATGTTGCGGCCCTGCCACTTGTTCTCCTTCTGCGCGGCCTCCCACGAGCAGAACTGGCGCAGGAAGACTTCGGGGTCGGGCGCGTTCATGCCATTGCTGTATTCCTGCAGGTCCGAATAGAACTTGGTGTAGGTGTCGGGATTGGCGACGTCCGACGAGAAGAACACCGACGCCGTCACCGCCTTGATCTCGATCTCGATGCCGGCCTTCTGGCAGGCCTGCTTGACGATGGCCTGGGTCTTCTGGCGCGGCTGGTTGATCGAGGTCTGGTAGACGAACTTCAGCCTCTTGCCGTCCTTGGCGCGCACCCCGTCGGCGCCCTTCACCCAGCCGGCCTTGTCGAGCAGCGCGTTGGCCTTGTCGATGTTGAACTCGTACTTCGTGGTCTTCGAGCGGAAGCGCTCGGGATTGTTGATGTAGTTCGCGGTGGCGAGGCCAGTGCGGCCGTAGATGTGCTTCTCGACCGAATCCTTGTCGATCAGGAACGCCAGCGCCTGGCGCACCACCGGATCGGAGAGAGTCGGATGCGTGGTCTTGAGGCTCGAGCGCTCGCCGTCGACCTCGGTCCACGGATCGGTGTTGTTGATCTGCAGGTGCTCGATGCCGCCGCCGGGTGTGATGGCGACGTGGCCCTTGCCGCCCTTCTCCAGGCGCAGGAGGATCTCGTCCTCGACCTGCACGTTCCAGGCGAAGTCGTACTCGCCGGTCTGCAGCACCGCGCGCGCCGCCGACACCGCGTCGCCGCCGCCCTTCATCTCGATGGCGTCGAAGTACGGACGGTTGGGTGCGTGATAGTTCGTATTGATCTCGCCGGTGACGAGGTCGCCCGGCTTGAAGGCCTTGAACTTGTACGGCCCGGTGCCGACCGGCTTGAGGTTGGTCGGCGCGTCGCGCGACTTGGCACCGATGTAGTCGCCGAACAGGTGCCGGGGAATGACGCAGCCCGCCCAGCCGACGAAGGCGTCGGCCCAGAACGGCGTAGGCTGCGGGAACTTCACCGTAACGGTGAGCCGGTCGACCTTCTCGACCGTGACATCCTTGTAGGAGCCGCTGGTCACCGCCGCCGTCGCCGGATCGCTCGCGTACTTCCAGGTGAAGACGAGGTCGTCGGCCGTGACCGGCGTGCCGTCGTGCCAGGTGACGCCCTCTTTCAGCTTCCACGTCACCGACCTCCCGTCGGCCGCCAGGGTGCCGTCCTCGCGACCCGGGATCGCCGCCGCCAGCACGGGACGCAGGTTACCGTCGCGGTCCCACGCCGCCATCGGCTCGTAGAAAATGCGCGAGCCGTCCTGGTCCTTGGTGCCGACGGCGAAGTGCGGATTGAGCAAGGTCGGACCCTGCCACCACAGGACCTTGAGCAGGCCGCCGCCGCCGCGCTTGGTCGGTTTGTAGGCAGACTTGGCCTGGGCCATCGCCACACCTGAATAAGCCAGAAGCTGGGTCGCCATCGGGGCGGTCAGGCCCGCCACCGCCAGCCGCCGCACGAATCCACGGCGGGACAGCCCGCCCGTCTTCACCCGGTCGATCAGACCACGCAAACGTCGTTCGTCCATCGGATGCCTCCATCCAGGTCGTTGAAGCCGTTCCCTTGACGCTCCTGCTTATTTTGCAAGATGCGTGCAATTCCGATCCGAACAGGTGGCCGGGCCGCCGTCAACGACCGGCTTGCCCGGCCGCCTTGATTCCGTCCGGCCGGTGAGCGATACCCGCCCGCCCCTGCCTTCCACCGGCGGGGTGCGCGGAGGTCCAAACGCCGCGCCGTCCACCTGACCCGGAGTCCACATCCATGCCTGACGTCACCACAGCCGCGGCCGCGTCCCATCCGCATCTCGCGCCATACGCCGCCAAGGGCCTCAAGGGCCGCATCCTCTCGGGCGTCCAGCCCACCGGAAACCTCCACCTCGGCAACTACCTGGGCGCGATCCGCAACTTCGCGCGCCTGCAGGACGACTACGAGTGCCTCTACTGCGTGGTCGACATGCACGCGATCACCGTGTGGCAGGACCCCGCGCAGCTCAGCAGCCAGACGCGCGAGATCGCCGCGGCCTTCCTGGCCGCCGGCGTCGACGGCAAGAAGCACGCGATCTTCAACCAGTCGGCGGTGCCGCAGCACGCCCAGCTCGCCTGGGTGTTCAACTGCGTGGCCCGCCTCGGCTGGATGAACCGCATGACCCAGTTCAAGGAGAAGGCCGGCAAGGACCGCGAGAATGCCTCGCTCGGCCTCTACGCCTATCCGGCGCTGATGGCGGCCGACATCCTGATCTACAAGGCAACGCACGTGCCCGTCGGCGAGGACCAGAAGCAGCACCTCGAGCTGACGCGCGACATCGCGGTCAAGTTCAACAACGACTTCCACGCGCCGGACTTCTTCCCGGTCACCGAGCCGCTGATCTTCGGCGCGGCCACGCGCGTGATGAGCCTGCGCGACGGCACCAAGAAGATGAGCAAGTCCGACCCGTCGGACTATTCGCGCATCAACCTCACCGACGATGCCGACGCGATCGCCCAGAAGATCCGCCGCGCCAAGACCGACCCGCTGCCAATGCCCGACACCGCGGCCGACGCCGAGAAGCGGCCCGACGCCGACAATCTGCTCGGCATCTATGCAGCGTTGGCCGACCAGGAGAAGGAGGCGGCGATCGCGGCCTTCGCCGGCAAGCAGTTCTCCGAGTTCAAGGCGGCGCTGACGGAGATCGCCGTCGCCAAGCTCGGCCCGGTCGGCGCGGAGATGCAGCGCCTGATGAAGGACCCTGGCCACGTCGACAAGATCCTGCACGAGGGCGCAGAAAAGGCCCGCGCGCTGGCCGACCCGATTCTCGCCGACGTCTACAAGACGGTGGGATTCCTGAAGCCGTAGGAGCTCGACCCCTCCGGCCTTCGGATATGATTTTCTTATTCCTCCCCATTCTTATGGCGAGGTGTCGGCGTCATACGACGACGGAGGGGTCGGAGACTTCCGACTACCCTTCCATCCGGGTGAGCGCCCACTTGATGCCGATACCCTCGAGCGGGACCTGGCCGACGAGGACGATCTGCTCGGTGCGGCGCTGGCGACCGTCCTCGCCGAGATAGATGCTTTCGGCGAGGCCGATGCCGGCACCCGACGCGCGCAGCCGCCAGCCACGGCCGCTCGGCAGGCGCATCAGCACGGCCTGACCGCTCTGTGCCAGCGTCGCCTTGACCGAGGGATGGAGGTGGAAGCGTACGATGAAGCGCCGGTCGGGCACGGTCACCGGCTTGTTCTCGGGGCCGGCGAACATGTCCTCGCCGCGCAGGTCGCCGCCGTCGGGCGACAGCCAGATACGGCGGCGGTGGATGATGCCGAACAGCGAGCGGTAGCCGTCGTGGCTCATGTCGAGCCACTGCGCGCCCTGCTCTTCGGCGCGATCGACCAACACGTTGCCGGCGCGGTACTCGAGCGCACCGTGCTCGGTGATCTCGGTCGAGTTGGTGTCGTCGACCACGGCGGTCGAATGCGCCGCCGTGTAGCGCATGAATTGACGCCACTCCTTCGGCACGCCGGGATAGGTGCCGCAGTTGACGATCAGCCGCTCGTGCGCAGCGCTCATCTCGAAGCTGAGCGTGCCGGCATGGGCGATGCCGTCCATGCCGCGCCCCGGAGGGCTGCCGGCATCGGCGATCACCAGCGAGGTGCCGGCGGCCAGGCGCTGGAAGCCGCTCTGCAGCGCCATCGACGGCGCGCCGTCGCTCGAGCCCGAGCGCGCCAGCACGAGGTCCATCAGCGTGCGGTCGCCTTCCGACGCGCCGTTGAACAGCGCCAAGCCGCCGTCGCCATGGCGGAAGAAGCGCAGCATCGGCGCCAGGCGGTCGATCGCGGCCACGATCTCCGCCGGCGCGCGCTGCTCGGCCGAGACGAGGGCGGCGCGCACGTCCAAAAGATCGCGCAGCACCTCGACCTGGATGTGCGGCGCGCGTTCGGCGACGACGCCGTCGTGGGCGACATAGCGTTTCACGAACTTGGCCAGCCGCGCCAGCGACTGCTCGAGGCTCTTGGCGTAGCGCTTGCCGTCGTGGAGGAAGGCGAGATCGGCGAAGATCAGCGCCTTCAGCACAGTCACGGTCTCGCGGCCGACCAGGCCGGTGCGCGTGGCGCGGCGCAGATGCACCCGCTGACGGGCGAGCGAGGCCACGAAGCGGCGCGCGAAGGCGGGATCGGCCGCGGTCGCCAGCCAGTCGTAGTGGCGGATCCACGCCACCATGCGGTTGGCCAACACGTCGCGCCGCCAGGTGGCGGGCGACCAGCGCCACTCGCAGTTGGTCCAGTCGTCGATCAGGCGCATGGCGAAGTGGGCGGCACCCGGCTCGCCGCAGTCGCGCAGGTCGCGCAGCCAGTTGAAACCGTTCAGCGCATCGAGCCACAGCGCCGACGTGCCGGGGCGCTGCCACGGCGAATTGCCGGGATCGAGGGCGATCGTGCCCGCCAGCCCGTGGACGACGAATTCGCCGGTCATCATGCGCCGGCCGCGCGCCGAATCGCCGGGCCACGGATCGGGCGCCACGGCGAAGAAGCTGCGCGGCGTGCCGTAGCCGACGGTGAGCGAATAAAGCGGCGAACTGAGCAGCCAGCGGCCGATCCGGGGCGGCCTGCCGAGGGCGGACGCCGGTGCGGCAAGCGCCCGGGCAACGGTGGACAGGAGGGGACGGGATCCGGCCGCCAGGGACCCATTGGCCGGGGATCCACTAGCCGGCGATCCATTGGGTTGCGACTCGCGGGACCGTCGCATGTCGGAAGCGACCAGGGTCATTGTTCTTCTGATCTTTTTTGACCCGGCCTTGAGCGACCGGGCGTTGAGGGGTGGCGGAGTTTACCCGACGGAGCGCCCGCTGGCGAGGTTTGCGGGTAGGAACAGAACGGACCCGAAATGCGGCGAAAACCGGCTCCTCGGGCGGGCGCGACCCCTTGAAAGACCCTTCCGGCTCCCCAGATTCTCTTCAAGGGAAGGCCATATCGGGTTCCCGGCCACTCGCTCTTCGGAGGAGGGTTATGAGTCGTATGTCGATGTTCAATTCGCCTTTGCTGCTGGGTTTCGACCAGCTTGAGCGCACGCTCGACCGCCTGGCGAAGAACGCCGAAGGCTACCCTCCTTACAATATCGAGAAGATCGGCGAGAGCGGCCTGCGCATCACGCTGGCCGTCGCGGGCTTCGCGATCAACGACCTGGTGATCGAATTGGTCGAGAACCAGCTCTCGGTGCGCGGCAAGCAGGCTGACGACTCCGACCGGGTCTTCCTCCATCGCGGCATCGCCGCCCGACAGTTCCAGCGCGCTTTCATGCTGGCGGACGGCATCGAAGTGACCGGTGCCCGGCTGGATAACGGCCTGCTCGCGATCGATTTAACCCGCCCCGTCGCGGAACCTCGGATGCGCACCATTCGTATAGATGGTTCGAAGACCGAGGCCGGCCGTACGGACAATACCGTCGATATCACCGGGCGCCGTGCCCAATCGAGATGAGCACGGAACGCGTTGATGCTGCCAAGGAGGTAGCCATGGAAAACCAGAGCAACACCACCACGGTCTTCACGCCCCTCGCGGAAGAAGCATTCCTGAGCCTCGGTGCCCAGCAGATCGCCTACGTGAAGTCGATTAATCTGCCCGATGGCGCGCATGCGGTCGGCATCTTCTCCGCCGACGGCAAGCCGATGGCCGCCGCGCCGTCGATCGAGGTCGCGCAGGCGCTGATTCGCCAGCACGAGCTGGAGCCGGCGCTCGTCCATTAGGACGAGCCTCTCGTCCACTAGATAAAGTTACGCCGCGCTCTGCGCCTGGACCGATTCGACGAGAAGGGCGTAGAGCGCGTCGGCGCTTTCGGTGGCGCGCAGTTTGTCGACCAGCGTACGGTCGCGCAGCATGCGCGAGACCCGCGCCAGCGCCTTCAGGTGATCGGCGCCCGCGCCCTCGGGTGCCACCAGCAGGAACACGATGTCGACCGGACGCTCGTCGATCGAATCGAAATCGACGGGATGGGCGAGCCGTGCGAACAGCCCACACGGCTTGGCGATCGCAGGCAGGCGGCCGTGCGGGATGGCGATGCCGCCGCCGATGCCGGTCGAGCCCAGACGCTCGCGCTCGAGCAGGCGGTCGAAGAGCTTGCGCTCGTCGAACTTGAACACCGTGGCCGCGCGGCTCGCCAGTTCAGCCAGCAGCGCTTTCTTGCCGGACGCCTTCACACTGGCCAGAACGGCGTCTGGCCCAGCCAACAAATCGGCGATTTCCACTGTGCCACCAAAGGGTTAGCGCGGAGGGGCGAAAACCATCCGACGCGAAGTGCAGCCCTATAGGCGCGTCGTCCGGGCGGGTCAAGGGTCGTCAGTCCCCCGGTCCGGCGGCGAGCGCGACCGCGGCAATGACGGGCTGCGGGGCCACCGAGGGCAGGCCGCGGGGCGGCACGGGGCGGCTGCCGCCCAGGCGTCCGAGGCGACGGCGCTCGGCCGACGAGGGAATGCGCAGCGCCTCGCGGTACTTGGCCACCGTGCGGCGCGCGATCTCGATGCCCTCGCCCTTCAGCAGGTCGACCAGGCGGTCGTCGCTGAGCGGCTGCAGCGCACTCTCCGCTCCGACCAGCAGACGGATGCGCGAGCGCACCGATTCCGACGACACGACCGTGCCCGGCGTGCGCGCCGGCAGCGACGAGGTGAAGAAGTACTTGAGCTCGAAGATGCCGCGCGGCGTGGCGATGTACTTGTTGGAGGTGACGCGGCTCACCGTGCTCTCGTGCAGCTCGGTGGCGATGGCGATATCGCGCAGCACCAGCGGCCGGAGCGCGCTCACGCCGCGGCGGAAGAAGCCGTCCTGCTGCCGCACTATTTCACGCGCGACCTTGAGGATCGTAGTGGCGCGCTGCTCGAGCGTCTTGACCAGCCAGTTGGCCGACTGGAAGCGCTCGGCCACGAAGTCGCGGTCGGGCTTGGCGCGCGCGCCCTTCATCAGGGTCGCGTGGTAGTTGCGATCGACCAGCACCCGGGGCAGTGCGTCGGTGTTGAGCTCGATGTACCAGCCGTCCTCGCCGGTGTCGGCATCCTTGGCCGGCGTCAGATAGAGATCGGGCGCCACCGGCTGGATCGGATCGAAGTCGAAAGCCTGGCCGGGACGCGGATCGAGCGTGCGCAGCTCGGCCAGCATCTCGCGGATATCCTCGTCGTCGACGCCGCAGCGCCGGCGCAGCGGAGCGATGTCGCCCGCGGCCACGAGGTCGAGATTGTCGAGCAGCGCCTTCATCGCCGGATCCAGGCGATCGCGCTCGGCGAGCTGGGCGCCGAGACATTCGGCCAAGGTGCGGGCAAAAAGCCCGGCCGGCTCGATCTGGCGCAGGCGGCCCCACACACGCTCGACGACGGCGAGATCGACGGCCAGCGCCTCGGCCACGTCGGCGGGCGCGAGGCGGCAGTAGCCCGCCTCGTCGAGGCCCTCGGCCAGCTTCAGCGCGATGCGCTTGTCGGCGGCCTCCGTGAACAGCAGATCGATCTGCTCGAGCACGTGCACCGCCAGCGAGCGCGGGCGCTCGGCTACGAAGTCGAGCGCCTCGGGAAGATCGTCGCGCGGGCGGACCGTGCTGGCGATATCGCCACCGCGGTCGGCATGCTCGCGCGTCCAGCGATCGTCGGCCTCGGCCAGCGCCGGCGCGGCGGCGGCCAGGGTATCGGCGGTGTCGGCAGGTGCGGCGGCGACGGCGACGGGCGCCTCGCGTTCCGGGCCGGAACCATCGTCCGGGCTGGTCTCCTGCAGCAGCGGGTTCTTCTCGAGCTCCTGCTGGATGAAGGCGGCCAATTCCAGGTGCGAGAATTGGAGCAGTTTGATCGCCTGCTGCAGCTGCGGCGTCATTGCCAGCGTCTGGCGGGAAGCCAGGAGAAGACTTTGACCGATACGCATGAAACCCCTCACCCTTCGGGGTCAGTACACCCCGTCGGCACGGTTCCAAGCAACAAGCGTGCCAAAGTCAGGCACTGCCAGTTTCAGTGTGCGAAAATGTCTGTCTCCGGCCAGCCGGCCAGGTCGAGGCGGGCGCGGGTCGGCAGGAAGCGGAAGCAGGCTTGGGCCAGCTCGGTCCGGCCCTCGCGCTCGAGCAGGGCGTCGAGCTTGGCCCTGAGCGCGTGGAGGTGGAGCACGTCGGACGCGGCATAGGCCATCTGCTCGTCGCTCAACGTATCGGCGCCCCAGTCGGAGGTCTGCTGCTGCTTGGAGAGATCGACGCCCAGCAGCTCGCGGCAGAGATCCTTCAGGCCGAAGCGGTCGGTGAAGGTGCGGGTCAGGCGCGCGGCGATCTTGGTGCAGTAGACCGGCTCGCAGCGCACGCCCAACGCATGCTCGAGCATGGCGATGTCGAAGCGGCCGAAATGGAAAAGTTTCAGCACTTTGGGGTCGGCCAGCAGGGCCGCCAGCCGCGGCGCCCTGGCAGGGCCGCGCGCGATCTTCACCAGATGGGCGTTGCCGTCGCCGCCCGAGAGCTGGACCAGGCACAGCCGGTCGCGATGCGGGTTCAACCCCATCGTCTCGGTGTCGATCGCCACGACTGCGCCAAGGGAGACGTCGGCCGGAAGGTCGCCGTGATGCAGCTTGATCGTCATTGTCGGATGCCTCGCAAGCCTCGCATGGTGCCCTGGAGAAGACTCGAACTTCCACGCCTTTCAGCGCTAGTACCTGAAACTAGTGCGTCTACCAATTCCGCCACCAGGGCACGGCATGCGGGCTGCGGGGCGTGAGTTAGGGCGGGCTCGCACAGATGTCAACGGTGGGCTATAGGGCAGGCCATGAGCACGAAGCAGATCACTGTATTCGGGGGCAGCGGTTTCATCGGCCGGGCCATCGTCGGGGCGCTGGCGCAGCGCGGTCATCTGGTGCGGGTCGTGGCCCGCCGGATCGAGCTGGCCGAGCCGGTCAAGACCGCGGGCGAGGTCGGCCAGGTCATGCTGATGCGGGCCAACCTGCGCGTGCCGAGTTCGGTGGCCCGGGTCGTCGCCGGCAGCGACGCCGTGATCAACGCCGCCGGCATCGGCTGGCAGCGCGGTCGCCAGCGCTATCAATCGGTCCATGTCGACGGCGCCAAGACCGTCGCCGACGCCTGCCGCGGCTTCGGCGTGAAGCGCCTGGTCCACATCTCGGGCATCGGCGCCGACGCGCGCAGCTCGAAGAACCGCTACATTCTCTCGAAAGTCGCGGCCGAAGATGCCGTGATTGCGGGCTTTCCCGACGCCACCATCGTGCGGCCGAGCGTGGTCTTCGGACCGGGCGACGTGATGTTCAGCCGCCTGGCACGCATCGCCAGCAGCGCACCGTTCCTGCCGGTGATCGGCAACGGCTTGGCAAAGGTGCAGCCGGTGTTCGTGGGCGACGTCGCCGCCGCCGTGGCCGCGATCGTCGACCGGCCCGAGACCGCGCGCAGTGTATTCGAGCTCGGTGGCCCGCGCGTCTATTCCTATCGCGAGATCGCCGCCCTCGTGCTGCGCGCGATCGACCGGCCCAAGCCGATCGTCGGTGTGCCGGCGGCGCTGATGAAGATCGCGGGCTTCTTCGCCCAGCAAACCGCCGTCCTGGGCTTCACCCCGCAGCTCACCGTCGACCAGGTCGAACTGATGCTGCACGACAATGTCGTGCGCGCCGGCGCGCAGAGCTTCGCGACCCTGGGCATCCAGCCCACCTCGGTCGAGTCTATTCTGCCGACCTATCTCGACCGCTTCCGCCACGGCGGCCGCTACAACCAGCACGCCCCGGCGTGAGACGGGCCCGGCCGCGCGCCGGGAGATTCTCACTGATTCTCACGAGCGTGAGAGAGCTCCGATGCCGATGGCATCGGCCTTGAAGGCGATTCTTCTCATTTCTCGTCGCACCCCCCTCCACGGTATTCCGATACCACATCTATCAATATAGTCTTGATTCGGTATCAGTTATCCTTCTTGAGTATCACACTAAGGCGGGCCTGGATGTCCCGTGGGAACTCTACGGAAAACTAGGTCAACTATATTGACTTAAATCTGGAAACATGATGAATAGCGACCTGTCACGCAGCTTTGGCGACGGAAGAACGCCTGTTGCGCAATAAAATTACATAGTCGGTTCGAGGGGCCCGTCATGGCCGAGAGGATGTTGAAGTTCGTCGGAACGCCGCAAGCCATGCCCGAAAAGCGGCCGGCGGCGGCGCGCCGTCACGACTTTCAGGAGATCTACAGCGACTACGCGCGCGACAAGGCGGCGGAGCAGGCCGCGCGCTGCTCGCAATGCGGCGTGCCGTTCTGTCAGGTCCATTGCCCGCTGCACAACAACATCCCCGACTGGCTGAAGCTCACCGCCGAAGGCCGGATCGACGAGGCCTACGAGCTGTCGTCGGCAACCAACAACTTCCCCGAGATCTGCGGCCGCATCTGCCCGCAGGATCGCCTGTGCGAAGGCAACTGCGTGATCGAGAAGGGCTTCGAAGCCGTCACGATCGGCGCGGTCGAGAAGTACATCACCGACACGGCGTGGGAACAGGGCTGGGTGAAGCCGATCGTGCCGCGCCGCGAGCGCGCGGAGAGCGTCGGCATCGTCGGCGCCGGCCCTGCGGGACTCGCCGCCGCCGAGCAGCTTCGCCGCAAGGGTTATCAAGTGGCGATCTACGATCGCTACGATCGCGTCGGCGGCCTGCTGATCTACGGCATCCCCAACTTCAAGCTCGAGAAGGAGATCGTGCAGCGTCGCGAGAAGCTGCTGCGCGACTCCAAAGTGACGTTCCACCTCAACTGCCGGGTCGGCCTCGACGTCGCCTTCGCCGAGCTGCGCCAGCGCCACGACGCGGTGCTGGTCGCGACCGGCGTCTACAAGGCGCGCGACATCCAGACGCCGGGCAGCGGCCTCGACGGCATCGCGCCGGCGCTCGACTTCCTCACGGCGTCGAACCGCACCGGACTCGGCGACACGGTGCCGGCCTACGAGTCGGGCGTACTGAACGCCAGGGGCAAGCACGTCGTCGTGATCGGCGGCGGCGACACGGCGATGGACTGCGTGCGCACCGCGGTGCGCCAGGGCGCCAGGTCGGTGAAGTGCCTGTATCGCCGCGACCGCGCCAACATGCCGGGCTCGCAGCGCGAGGTGAAGCACGCCGAGGAGGAAGGCGTCGAGTTCGTCTGGCTGACGGCGCCGCAGTCGTTCCTCGGCAAGAACACGCCCAAGGGCCAGCGGGTCAGCCATGTGCGCTCGGTCCGCATCCACCTCGGCATGCCCGACGCCACCGGCCGCCAGACGCCGCAGGAAATTCCCGACAGCCACCTCAACGTCGAGGCCGACCTGGTGCTGAAGGCGCTGGGCTTCGACCCCGAGGACCTGCCGGCGCGGCTCGGCGCACCCGATCTCGGCGTCACCGGCTGGGGCACGCTCAAGATCGACTGGAAGAGCATGATGACCAGCCTCGGCGGCGTGTTCGCCGCCGGCGACATCGTGCGCGGCGCCTCGCTCGTGGTGTGGGCGGTGCGCGACGGCCGCGACGCCGCCGAACGCATCCACACGTATCTGACGGCAAAGGCGGCGGCCGCGCTGCCGATCGCGGCGGAGTAGAGAATGCTGACGGTTTACGACTTCACCGGATCGGGCAACGGCTACAAGGTGTGGCTGCTGCTGAGCCAACTCGGCGTGCCCTTCAAGCGCATCGAACGCGACATCCTCAAGGGCGAGGCGCGCACGCCCGAATTCCTGAAGAAGAACCCCAACGGCCGCATCCCGACGCTCGAGCTCGAGGACGGCACGTTCCTCTTCGAGTCGGGCGCGATTATCTGGTACCTGGCGGAAGGCACGAGCTTCATGCCGCAGGATCGGCTCGCGCGCGCGCGGACCCTGCAATGGATGTTCTTCGAGCAATACAGTCACGAGCCCTGCATTGCCGTGGCCCGCTTCTGGAGGCACTTCTTCGACAAGCTCACGCCGCAGCAGGAAGCAGCGCTGCCCGACATCATGAAGAAGGGCTACGCCGCGCTCGACGTGATGGAGAAGCACCTCGCGACCAACACCTTCTTCGTCGACAACCGCTACGGTCTCGCCGACATCGCCCTCTATGCCTACACGCACGTGGCGCACGAGGGCGAGTTCGACCTGGCACGCTATCCGCACATCACCGCCTGGCTGGCCCGCGTGAAGGCCCAGCCCGGCTACGTGTCGATCGAGCACAAGTTCTGAGCAAGGGAGAGAAAGATGCCGACCATCCATGTCGAAATGTACGAAGGCCGCACCACCGAGCAGCGCCGCAAGCTGGCCAAGGAACTCACCGAGGGCACCTGCCGGGCGCTCGGCTGCAAGCCCGAGGCGGTGCAGGTCATCCTGACCGACATCAAGAAAGAGAACTGGGCCGACGCCGGGAAGCTCGCCTCAGACAGCTAGGTCTCTCAACGAAGCCCCATTCGGGAACATCGTCATGTCCGCACAAGAGTTCGTCCGCCAGTACATCGCCGGCACCGCCAAGCTGACCGCCGCCTACGGCTACAATCCGGCCGAGGCGCTGGATTCCTGCGGCGTTGGGCTCGTGGTGGCGCTCGACGGCAAGCGTCGGCGCGACGTGGTGGCGGCGGGCATCGACGCGCTGAAGGCGGTGTGGCATCGCGGCGCCGTCGACGCCGACGGCAAGACCGGTGACGGCGCGGGTCTCCATGTCGAGATCCCGCAGGACTTCTTCCGCGAGCACATCCGCGATTCGAGCGGCGAGGACCCGCAGGTCGGCCGCGTCGCCGTCGGCATGGTGTTCCTGCCGCGCACGGACTTGGGCGCGCAGGAGCGCTGCCGCATCATCGTCGAGACCGAGATCCTGCGCTTCGGCCACCAGATCCTGGGCTGGCGCCAGGTGCCGGTCGACATCTCGGTGATCGGCGAGAAGGCGAATGAAACACGCCCCGAGATCGAGCAGATCCTGATCGGCCGCGGCGATCCCAAGCTCGACAACCGCGAGTTCGAGAAGCAGCTCTACATCCTGCGCCGGCGCATGGAGAAGGCCGCGATCGCCGAGAACATCGCGGAGTTCTACGTCTGCTCGCTGTCGTGCCGCTCGGTCGTCTACAAGGGCATGTTCCTGGCCGAGCATCTGTCGGCCTTCTATCCCGACCTGCTCGACGAGCGCTTCACCTCGCGCTTCGCCATCTTCCACCAGCGCTATTCGACCAACACCTTCCCGCAGTGGAAGCTGGCGCAGCCGTTCCGCGTGCTGGCGCACAACGGCGAGATCAACACGCTGCTGGGCAACGTCAACTGGATGAAGAGCCACGAGGCCCGCCTCGCGCACGAGGGCTTCGGCCGCGCCATCGAGGACCTGAAGCCGATCGTCCAGCCCGGCGCGTCGGACTCCTCGGCGCTCGACAACGTCTTCGAGCTGCTGGTGCGCGGCCATCGCAACCTGCCGATGGTCAAGTGCATGATGATCCCGGAAGCCTCGTCGCTCAATCCGAACATTCCGCCCAAGCACCGCGCCATGTACAATTACGTGAACGGCGTCATGGAGCCGTGGGACGGCCCGGCCGCGATCGCCGCCGTCGCCGGCAAGTGGGCGCTGGTCGGCCTCGACCGCAACGGACTGCGCCCGATGCGCTACGTGCGCACCTCGGACGAGCTGCTGATCGCCGGTTCCGAGGCCGGGATGGTGCCGCAGGACGAGGCCAGGATCGTCGAGAAGGGCCGCCTCGGCCCCGGCGAGATGCTGGCCGTCGATATGGACCAGCCGCTGCTCTACAAGGACCGCGAGCTGAAGGACATGCTGGCGGACACGCACGACTACGCCAACTGGACCGGCCGCACCGTCGAGCTCGATTCACTAATCAAGCAGGACACGCCGGCGGCCGAGCATTTCCCGGCCGACGAGCTGCGCCGCCGCCAGTTCGCCGCCGGCTGGTCGATCGAGGATCTCGAGATAATCCTCTCTCCCATGGTCGAGGACGGCAAGGAGGCCATCGGCTCTATGGGCGACGATGCACCGCTGGCGGTGCTGTCGGACACCTATCGCGGCATGCATCATTATTTCCGCCAGAACTTCAGCCAGGTGACGAACCCGCCGATCGACAGCCTGCGCGAGCGCAACGTCATGACCTTGCGCACCCGCCTGGGCAACCTCGGCAACATCCTCGACGAGTCGCCCGAGCAGAGCGAGATGCTGTCGCTGCAATCGCCGATCGTGCTCAACGCCGAATTCGAGGCGATGCGCAAGTACATGGGCGACACCGCCTGCCGCATCGACTGCACCTTCGAGGTCGGGAACGGCGATCCCAAGGGCGGGCTCGACGCCATGCGCCAGGCCTTCGAGCGCATCTGCAAGGAGGCCGAGGACGGCGTCCGCTCGGGCTGCCTGCACATCGTGCTGACCGACGCCAACATCGATTCGAGTCGCGTGGCACTGCCGATGATCCTGGCGGCAGGCTGCGTGCACTCCTATTTGGTACGCCAGTCGCTGCGCACCTTCACCTCGCTCAACGTGCGCTCGGGCGAGTGCCTGGACGTGCACTATGCCGCCGTCATCATCGGCGTCGGCGCCACCTCGGTGAACCCCTACCTCGCCGAGGAGACGATCGCGGCCCGCCACGCGCGCGGCCTGTTCGGCAAGCAGACGCTGTCGCAGTGCCTCGCCAACTACAAGAAGGCGCTCGACGACGGCTTGCTCAAGACCATGTCCAAGATGGGCATCTCGGTGCTGTCGTCGTACCGCGGCGGCTGCAACTTCGAGGCCGTCGGCCTGTCGCGCTCGCTGGTCCAGGAGTTCTTTCCGGGCATGCCCTCGCGCATCTCGGGCATCGGCCTGCGCGGCGTGCAGGAGAAGATTTCCCGCCAGCATGCCCAAGCCTTCGACGAGGAGGTGATCGCGCTGCCGATCGGCGGTTTCTACAAGACGCGGCGCGGCGGCGATCGCCACAATTTCGAGGGCAACCTCATCCACATGCTGCAGGACGCGGTGAACACCGAGTCGTTCGCCAAGTACCGCAAGTACAGCGAGGCTGTGCGCAGCCTGCCGCCGATCAACCTGCGCGATCTGCTGGACTTCAAGACCGACCGCAAGCCCGTCGCCATCGACGAGGTCGAGTCGATCACCGAGCTGCGCAAGCGCCTGGTGGCGCCCGGCATCTCCCTCGGTGCACTGGGTCCAGAGGCGCACGAGACTTTATCGATCGCCATGAATCGTATTGGCGCCAAGTCCGATTCGGGCGAAGGCGGCGAGGATCCGGCGCGCTACACGCCGCGCGCCAACGGCGACAACGCTTCGTCGGCCATCAAGCAGGTGGCGTCGGGACGGTTTGGCGTGACGGCGGAATACCTCAACAACTGCCGCGAGCTCGAGATCAAGGTCGCCCAGGGCGCCAAGCCCGGCGAGGGCGGCCAACTTCCGGGCGTGAAGGTGAGCGAGATGATCGCGCGCCTGCGCCACTCGACGCCCGGCGTCACCCTGATCAGCCCGCCGCCGCACCACGACATCTATTCGATCGAGGATCTGGCGCAGCTCATCTACGACCT
>JBEPUH010000053.1:0-22872 GCA_041691635.1 Hyphomicrobiales bacterium | reverse complement strand
TGGCGCGCGACCTCGACGGCGGCGGTGTAGTCGCCCTCGAGGATCAGCTTCTTGAACTTGGCCGATCCGGTGATGTTGGTGCGCTCGCCGATGTTGATAAATAGGGCGCGACGTTGGTCGCTGCCCCCGGCGCGCGGGCCGGCGTTTTCCGTGTCGTCGGTGGTTTCTGGTTCGGTCGTCATTACATGAAACTCGCAGCTTCCATTCCCGACAGGCGCAGCGCCGGCGCCAGGCCGTGCCACTGGCGCGGCTTGATTCCCTTGACCGCCTCGGCGACGGCCTTGATGTGGGCAGGCGTCGTGCCGCAGCAGCCGCCGACCATGTTCAGCCAGCCGTTCTCGGCCCAGCCTCGGACCAGCTTGGCCGTCATCTCGGGCGGCTCGTCGTAGGCGCCAAGTTCGTTCGGCAGGCCGGCGTTGGGATAGACGCAGACCAGGCCGTCGACCTGCGGGTTGAGCGCGTTGACGTAGGGATGCAGCTCGGTGGCGCCGAAGCTGCAGTTCAGGCCCATGGTGAGCGGCCGGGCGTGGCGTACCGAGTGCCAGAACGCCTCGACCGTCTGGCCCGAGAGGTTGCGGCCGGCGAGGTCGGTCAGCGTCATCGACACCATGACCGGCAGCACCTCGCCGCGCTCCTCGCCCGCCTCGTCGGCAGCGACGATTGCTGCCTTCGCATTCAGGGTGTCGAACACCGTCTCGATCAGTATGAAATCGACGCCGCCGTCGAGCAGCCCGTCGATCTGCTCGCGGTAGATGCCCTTCATCTCGTCGAAGCCGACGGCGCGATAGCCGGGATCGCTGACCTTGGGCGACACCGACAGCGTCTTGTTGGTCGGCCCCAGCGAACCGGCGACGAAGCGTGGCTTGTCCGGGTCCCTGGCGGTCGCCGCATCGGCGCAGGCGCGCGTGAGCCTGGCCGCGGCAATGTTGATCTCGCGCGCCATGCCGGGGATGCCGTAGTCGCCCAGGCTGATGGCATTGGCGTTGAAGGTGTTGGTCGCCAGCAGGTCGGCGCCGGCCTCGACGTAGGCGTTGCAGATCTCTCTCACCACGTCGGGCCGCGTCAGGTTCAGGAGGTCGTTGTTGCCCTTCTGGTCGAGGGCGAAATCGCGGCCACCGCGGTAGCCCGCCTCGTCGAGCCTGTAGTTCTGGATGGCGGTGCCGTAGGGCCCGTCCTTCACCAGGATGCGCTCGCGGGCGATCTCGCGGAGCTGGTCGGCTTTTTCAGCGCGGGTCATTTCAGCTCGGGGCATGGGGACGGACTCCCAGGAGGTGGCAAATCGCGAACGTCAGGTCCGCGCGGTTGAGCGTATAAAAATGAAACTTGTCGACGCCCTCGCCGTGCAGGCGGCGGCACAGGTCGCCGGCCACGGTGGCGGCGATCATGCGCCTTGTCTCGACATCCTCTTCCAGACCCTCGAACATCTCGGCGAGCCACGCCGGCACCTTCGAGCCGCACAGGCCCGCCATCCGGGTGATGCCTTGGAAGTTCGAGACCGGCATGACGCCGGGCACGATCGGCACGGCGATGCCGCGCTGGGCGGCGTGGTCGCGGAAGCGCAGGAAATCGTCGGCGTCGAAGAAGAACTGCGTGATGCAGCGGTCGGCGCCGGCATCGACCTTGCGCTTGAGGTTGTCGAGGTCGCTCTCGACGCTCTGCGAGTCGGGATGCTTCTCGGGGTAGCCCGCGACGCTGATCTGGAAGTCGCCGATCTTCTTCAGCCCGGCCACCAGCGCGGCGGCATTGGCATAGCCGCCGGGATGGGGTGTGTACTTGCTGCCCATGCCGGTCGTCGGATCGCCGCGCAACGCCACGATGTGGCGGATACCGGCGTCCCAATAGGCGCGCGCGACCTCGTCGATCTCGCCCTGCGTGGCGGCCACGCAGGTGAGATGGGCGGCGGCGTCGATGCCGGTTTCGCTCTTCAGCCGCGCCACCGTCTCGTGGGTGCGCTGGCGCGTCGAGCCGCCGGCGCCGTATGTCACCGAAAAGAAGGAAGGCTGCAGCGGCGTGAGGCGGGTCACCGTCTCCCACAAGGTACGCTCGGCGCCCTCGGTCCGCGGCGGTGAGAACTCGAACGAGACCTGCAGGCGCTGCGGCGAGCGTGCCGGGAATTCAGTCGTCGTGCTCACCTTGAAGCTCCGTGGATCGCGGCAGCGGGATGGGAGGCCGTGCGGCGCGGCAACTCGCGCTCGCCGCGCCAGATGCCGGTCATTAGGCGGCGGCCGGGGAAGTGGATGGGTTCGAGCGGATTGAGGCCGGCGCTCTTCAGCCAGCCCTGCACCTGGTTATCGGCGAAGCCGAGATGGACGTGGGCGTGCTCGCGCTTCAGCTCGACGAGGTCGTGCGGCGAGAAGTCGACGACCAGCACGACGCCGCCGGGTTTGACCACGCGCGCGGCCTCGCTCAGCGCCGCCGACGGATCGTCGGCGTAATGCAGCACGTGGTGGATGGTGACGACGTCGAAGGAGTCGGCGTCGAAGGGCAGGGCATACATGTCGCCCTGGCGGATATCGGCATTGTCGATGCCGGCGCGCGCGAGGTTGGAACGGGCGAGCGCCAGCATCTCGCGGCTCTGGTCGACGCCGACGGCCTGCTCGACCTTGGGCGCCAACACCTCGAGCAGCCGGCCGGTGCCGGTGCCGATGTCGAGCAGCCGGCGGGCGCCCATCGGCAGGTGATGGACCAGCGCGCGCTCGATCTCGCGGTCGGCCACATGCAGCGCCCGCAATTCGTCCCAGCGCTGGGCATTGTCGCGGAAGAAGCGGACGGCCGCGGTCTGGCGGCGCTGCTGCAGGGCGTCGAGGCGGGCGCGGTCGGCGGCGAGGCGAATGTGCTTGGTGTCGAGCCGGCGCACGAACTCGCGCACGAGTTGGGCATCCTCGCCGGCCGTCACGAGTCGAAACCGCGTGAACTGCGACTCGCGGAAGCGCTCGAGAAGGCCCGCGCCGACCAGCAGCTTCAGATGGCGCGAGACCCGTGGCTGGCTCTGTCCCAGCACGTGGACATAGTCGCTGACCGTGAGGTCTTCCCGGGCGGCTAGCGCGAGGATGCGCAGGCGTGTGTCTTCCGCCGCGGCACGCAGGAGAGCGAGGATATGATCCATGGAAGTTCTAATATAAGCATATCTTTATATTTGCAAGTTCAATAACTCTAAAATTTGTGGCCCGTCGGCCACAGCCTCCGGCCGTCTCGCCTATTCACTTCAAAGTGCAGTATTCGTGTGCGACACTCCGGCTGATCGCGGCGAAAAGCCGTTTTGCGCGAAGGCCCTGCGTCTTAAGGGGCTCTGTTGAGGACTCAAGTGACGTCGATGGTCAAAGGCATGTTCAAGGCGGTGGGGCTCAACGCTCGCCATACCGTCGTCCTCGCCGCGGCCCTCGCCGCGCTGACGGGCGGCTGCGCCACGAATGACACCGGTGCGGCCGATGTCTGGGATCCCATCGAGACGCCCAACCGCTTCATCTTCTCGATCAATCGCGCCATCGACATCATCGCCATCCGCCCGGTCGCAGTCGTCTATCGCGACTGGATGCCGGTGCCGGCGAAGAAGGGCATCCACAACGTCCTCGAGAATCTCGGCGAGCCGGTGACGGCGATCAACGAGGTCGTGCAAGGCGATCCGAGCCGCGCCGCCACGACGATCGCGCGCTTCCTGGTGAATTCGACAATCGGCCTTGCCGGCCTGTTCGACGTCGCCTCCAGCATCGGCCTTTCCAAGACCAAGGAAGATTTCGGCAAGACCGTCGGATACTACGCCGGCGTCGAGCCCGAGAACGGCGGCCCCTATATCATGCTGCCGCTCGCCGGCCCGTCCAATGCCCGCGATGCCGCCGGCCTGATGGCCGACTATGCCGTCGATCCGTTCCGCATCCTGACCTACGCCCTGAACGTCGATCAGCTGCTCTATTCGGGGACGCGCTACGGCGCCACCGTGATCGATGTGCGCGTGCGCACGATGTATGCGCTCGACGATCTCGAGAAGAACAGCGTTGACTACTACGCCGCGCTGCGGTCGGCCTATACCCAGCAACGCGCCGATCTGATCCGCCAGAAGCGGGAAAAGACCGACAGCCGTGGCGAACTTGATCGTCGCGACAATGTCGCCCTGGTGCGGTAATAATTTCGCGCTAGGAATACTGCCGTCTCAAATATTTTCAGGGAGCGCACAGTGTCGCTGCTCGCCAATCGTCGTGTCGTCCTTTTCCTGGCCGCCGGCGCGGCTACCGCGTTCGTGGCAGGGTCCGCCGCGCCCGCACTTGCCGCCGACGATCCGAAGGAACTGATCCAGAAGACCGCCGACGAGGTCATCGCGATCGTCAAGAACACCAAGGGCGTCGAGCGCGAATCGGCCATCCAGAAGGTGATGCTGACCAGCTTCGACATGAGCTACATGGGCCGCGCCGCGCTGGGCACCCATTGGGAGGCCACGTCCGAGGCCGAGCGTCAGCGCTACCTCAAGGCCGCGGTGGCGTCCGAGGCCCACGCCTACAGCGAGCGCTTCGGCCAGTACGGTGGCCAGACGTTGACCCTGGGCCGGGTGACCAGCCGGCCCAACGGCGTCTCCGTCGTCGACAGCAAGCTCAACCAGGCCGACGGGCCGCCGATCACCATGCAGTGGGAGGTCCGCGACACCGGCCAGGGCTCGCGCATCACCGACGTCAAAATCGAGGGCGTCAGCATGGTCATGACTAGACGTTCCGATTTCAATTCCTACATCCAGGGACACGGCGGCAAGGTCGAGCCCCTGATCGAGGAGCTCGAAAAGCGCGCCGGCAAGTGAGCGCCCATATTGCGCGCGCAACGGACGGGCCCTAGATTCTTCCCCGGGAGGCGGTCGATCGCCTTGCCGGGGCCTAGGGAGCCCGGGCGGGGTCGAGGGAGAACGCCATGGATAGCGTAGCCGTCAAGAATGTGTCGGAGGGCCGGTCGCCCGAGCCGCGGGCCGTCGATCCGGTCTGGAGCAAGATTCGCGAGGCCGCGCAGGTCGCTGCCGCGGCGGAACCGGTGCTTGCCGGCACCCTCCATGCCACCATCCTCAGCCAGCCCCGGTTCGAGAGTGCCCTCAGCTATCACCTGGCGCGGCTCGCCGGGACCACCGAAGTCCCCGCCGCACTGATCCGCCAGCCCTTCGACGAGGCGTTCACCGCCGATCCGGCGATCGGGCTGGCCGCGCGCGCCGACATCGTGGCCGTCGCCGACCGCGACCCGGCCTGCACCTCTCTTCTCGATCCGCTGCTCTGGTTCAAGGGCTACCAGGCGCTGCAGACCTATCGCGCCGCCCACTGGCTGTGGATGCAGGGCCGCCACGATCTCGCGCATTACCTGCAGAGCCGCGCCAGCGCGCTGTTCGGCCTCGACATCCATCCCGGCGCGGTGATCGGCAAGGGCATCTTCCTCGACCACGGCACCGGCATCGTGATCGGCGAGACCGCCGTCGTCGAAGACGGCGTCTCCATGCTGCACGGCGTGACCTTGGGCGGCACCGGCAAGGAACGCGGCGACCGCCATCCTAAGGTGCGACGTGGTGTGCTGCTGGGCGCCGGCGCAAAAGTACTTGGCAACATCGAGATAGGCGCCTGCGCCAAGATCGCCGCCGGCAGCGTGGTGCTCGAACCCGTGCCCGCCGGCTGCACCGCCGCGGGCGTGCCCGCCCGCATCATCGGCTGCGTCGACGTGCCGGAGCCGGCGATGGAGATGGACCAGCGGATTTGAGCGACCTCAGTCCCAAGTTCACCGGCCCCAAGTTCCGCGGCCTGGCACTTCACACCTGGACCGTCGACACCACGCCACTCGAGGGCGCGCTGGCGGCCGCCAGGTCGGCCGGCTTCGACGCCATCGAACTCAGGCGCATCGACTTCAAGCGCTGCGAGGAGCGCGGCCTGTCGAACGCCGCGGTGCTCGACCTGGTGCGCGCAGGCGGCCTGCCGGTCAGCGCCATGGGTGTGGAGTACGGCTGGATCTTCTCGTCGGGCGCCGAGCGCGAGCGGCTGTTCGGCTCGTTCCGCGAGGCCTGCGAGAACGCCGTCGCGCTGAAGTGCGGCCTGGTGATGAGCGCCATCGGCCCCGGCACGGCCGCGCCGGAGGAGGCAGTGGCCAACATCGTGCGCGCCGGCGAGATCGCGGCGTCCCACGGCGTCAGGCTGACGCTCGAATATCAGTTCCAGCATCCCGTGGTGCGCACTCTCGACATCCTGCGCGACATGATCGCCCGCGCCGGCCGTCCCAACGTCGGCCTGCTGCTCGACGCCTATCACCTGCAGCGTGGCGGCCGACCGGGCGCGGGCTTCGCCGACGTGCCGGGGACCGAGATTTTCTACGTCCAGTTCAGCGACGTGCCTGACGCGCCGCCGGCCAGCGCCCCGCCGGTCGATCGCCTGCCGCCCGGCAAGGGCGTCGTGCGCTGGACCGATCTCCTGCGCCTGCTGGCCGACAAGGGCTACGCCGGCTACCTGTCCTACGAGGCGCCCAATCCCGCCCACTGGGCGCAGCCCGCGGCCGAGACCGCGAAAGCGGGCGCCGATGCCGCCCGTCGGGCCCTCTTGGAGGCTTTCGGGCGCTAAAATCTCACCGTTCCTTGCGCAATTATGTTGCGCAGGGGGTGTGGCGAGAAATGAGAAGAATCACCCAAAACCCTTACACTGCAGCGTTATAACTCTCTCACGCCGATGAGAATCCGAGCGTCTAATAGACGTCGGCCTGATAGCGGCCCGCCTGCTTGAGGCCGGTTACGAAGGCCTTGGCCGCCGCCTCGTCGAGCCCGCCTTCCGCTGCGGCAATGGCCGCCAGCGCCTTCTCGACGTCGTTGGCCATGCGCGTGGCGTCGCCGCAGACATAGAAGTGCGCGCCGCGCTCCAGCCAGCGCCACAGTTCCGCGCCGTCCTCGCGCATGCGGTCCTGCACGTAAGTCTTGGGCATGTCGGCGTCGCGCGACCAGGCAAGCGACAGGCGGGTCAGCGTCTGCTGCTCGAGAAGCCCGGTGAATTCGTCCTCGTAGAAGAAGTCGCACGCCTTGCGCTGGTGGCCGAAGAACAGCCAGGCGTCGCCCGGCGCCTGCGTCGCCAGCCGCTCGTGCAGGAAGGCGCGGAACGGCGCCACGCCGGTGCCGGGACCGACCATGACGATCGGCGTGTCGGGATCGGCCGGCAGCGCGAAGTTGCGCGCGCGCTGGACGTAGACCTTGAGCTGCGTGCCGGGCGCGACCGCATTCGACAGAAACGTCGAGGCGACGCCCAGTCGCGCGCGGCCGTCGATCTCGTAGCGCACGTGGTCGACGGTGAGCGACAGGCGGTGGGCGTCGATGCGGGGCGAGGAGGAGATCGAGTAGAGGCGCGGCTGCAGGCCGTCGAGACATTCGACGAAGGCCTCGGGGTCGGGCCGGATGCCGGCGAACTTCTGCACCGCCGCCAGCACGTCGAGCGTGGCGGCGTCGCCGTCGGGATCCTCGCCTTGCGCCAGCGCCTTGGCCGTCGCCTTGCGCGCGCCGCCCACCATGTAGGAGATCAGCTCGAACAGCATGTCGGGCGCGGCGCCCAGCGACATGTCGTAGGTGAGCACGTCGGCGAGCGGCTTGCCGGCGATCGGGAAATCCGCCGGCGCGTCGATGGCGGCGATGACGGCGGCGACCAGGACGGGATCGTTCACCGGATAGACGCCGAAACTGTCGCCCACGGCATAGTCGAGGCCGGAACCCGCGAGATCGAACTCGATGTGCCAGGTCGATTTCTCGGACGGGCCCTTGTTGAGGAGCGCGCGCGATACGAACGTCGCCTCGACCGGCGCCTCGCGCGAATAGCCGTGCGCGGTGTCGGAGGGCGGGACCAGCCGCGCCGCGACCTTGGCCTCAGCCCTGGCTTTCTCCTCGTCGGGGTCGATGGCGCCGCCGCCCATCTCCTCGATGAGCTTCTTCAGCATGCGCGCGGTCTCCTTGCCGCCGGGCACGCAGAGGTTCAGCCGCTCCTCGGCCTGCTGCACGATCTCGTCGGCGTAGGTCTCGCAGGTGTAGCCGCACTGGCCGCAATCCTGCTGGGCCATCGCCGCCATCATGCGCCGGCGCAGTGGCCGGTCGCCGGCCATCGCCATGCGCTCGCCCATGCCGAGCGTCGGGTCGTGCCACGGCGCGCCGTCGCCGCCGCCGTCGGCCATTGGGTCGCGGAAGGCGGGGTCGGCCGCGGCCGGCAGCGGCGGCGGGCGCGCGTCGGCGGTGGGCGGCGTCGACAGGACGGCGGCGAAGAAGCCGTTCAGCCACGCCCGCTGGTCGTCGCTGAACGGCGCATTGTCGGGGATGAGGGCCACGAACCCGCCGGGCGGTACCGGGGCCTCCGTCACGCTCATGTCCATTCCCTTCCAATCTGCGTGAATTGTCCGCAGGGTCGGAAGCAGGATGCGTGCCAGCCCGACGGCCGGCGGGACTGGTTCCGGACTTAGTTCCGGATGAGGGGCTTGTACTTGATGCGGTGCGGCTGGTCGGCGTCGGTGCCGAGGCGGCGATGCTTGTCGGCCTCATAGTCCTGGTAGTTGCCCTCGAACCACTCGACATGGCTGTCGCCCTCGAAGGCCAGCATGTGGGTGGCGATGCGGTCGAGGAACCAGCGATCGTGCGAAATGATGACGGCGCAGCCGGCGAACTCGGCCAGAGCCTCTTCGAGCGCGCGCAGAGTGTCGACGTCGAGATCGTTGGTCGGCTCGTCGAGCAGCAGGACGTTGGCGCCGCTCTTCAGCATCTTGGCGAGGTTGACCCGGTTGCGCTCGCCGCCCGAGAGCTGGCCCACCTTCTTCTGCTGGTCGCCGCCCTTGAAGTTGAACGAGCCGCAGTAGGCGCGGCTGGAGACTTCCTTGGTGCCGAGCTTGATGATGTCGAGGCCGCCCGAGAGTTCCTCCCACACCGTCTTGTTGGGATCGAGCGTCTCGCGGCTCTGGTCGACATAGCCCAGCTTGACCGTGGGTCCGACCGAGAAGGTGCCGCTGTCGGGCTTGTCCTGGCCGGTGATCATCTTGAACAACGTCGTCTTGCCGGCACCGTTGGGGCCGATGACGCCGACGATGCCGCCGGGCGGCAGCTTGAACGAGAGGTTGTCGATCAGCAGGCGATCGCCGAAGCCCTTGGAGACCTTCTCGACGTCGATCACGTGGTCGCCCAGCCGCGGGCCGGCGGGAATGACGATCTGCGCCTTGTCGAGCGTCTCCTGCTTGTCCTCTTCGACCATCTGGTTGTAGGCCGCGATGCGCGCCTTGCTCTTGGTGCGGCGGGCCTGGGCGCTGGTGCCCATCCACTCGAGCTCGCGCTGCATGGTGCGGCGGCGCGAATCGACGGTCTTCTCCTCGAGTTCGAGGCGCTTGTCCTTCTGCTTCAGCCACGACGAGTAGTTGCCTTCCCACGGGATGCCAGCGCCGCGGTCGAGCTCGAGGATCCAGCCCGCGACATTGTCGAGGAAGTAGCGATCATGGGTCACGGCCACGACGGTGCCCGGGAACTCGCCGAGATGGCGCTCCAGCCAGGCGACGGACTCCGCATCGAGATGGTTGGTCGGCTCGTCGAGCAGCAGCATGTCGGGCTTGCTGAGCAGCAGGCGGCAGAGTGCCACGCGGCGCTTCTCGCCGCCCGACAGCTTGTCGACCGCGGCGTCGGCCGGCGGGCAGCGCAGCGCGTCCATCGCGATCTCGACGGTGCGGCCGAGGTCCCAGCCGTTGCCGGCGTCGATCTTCTCCTGCAGTTCGGCCTGCTCGGCGATCAGCTTGTCCATGTCGGCGTCGGGATCGGAGAAGGCGTTCGAGACCTCCTCGAAGCGCGCCAGCATCTGCGCCATCTCGCCGGCGCCCTCCATGACGTTGCCCAGTACGTCCTTCTTCTCGTTGAGTTCGGGCTCCTGCTTGAGGAAGCCGACCTTGACGCCCTCGGCGGCCCACGCCTCGCCGGTGAAACTGTCGTCCTCGCCCGACATGACCTTGAGCAGGGTCGACTTGCCGGCGCCGTTGAGGCCCAGCACACCGATCTTGGCGCCCGGCAGGAACGACAGCCAGATGTCCTTGAGGACCTGCTTGCCGCCTGGAAAGGTTTTGTTCAGGCCCTTCATGACGTAAATGTACTGATACGCGGCCATTGGCGGCTCCGGACGAAGATGGGGCGGAAAGGCCAGCCTTGTAGCGACCCGGGGGGCGGGGTTCAATGCGCCTGGAACGCCGCCTGGAAACCGCCCGGAAATGCTCGCCGAACCCGTCGTCCTTGCGCTGTCGCTGGCCTATCTCGGCCTGCTGTTCGCTGTCGCCTATTTTGGCGACCGGCACGCCGATGCGTGGTCGGCAAGCCGCATGGCGCCCGCCGTCTACGGCCTGTCGCTGGCGATCTACTGCACCTCGTGGACCTTCTATGGCGCGGTCGGCAGTGCGGCGATCTCGGGCTTCAGCTTCATCCTGATTTACACCGGCCCCGCGCTGGTGATGACCGTGGGCTATCCGGTGCTGCGCAAGATGGTGCGGCGCGCCAAGCAGCACAACGTGACGTCGATCGCCGACTTCCTGGCCTCGCGCTACGGCAAGAGCCGCGCCGTCGGCGTCACCGCCACGCTGTTCGCCACGGTGGGCGTGCTGCCCTATATCGCGCTCCAGCTCCAGGCGGTGTCGTCGTCGTTCCGTACCGTTGCGGACCCGACGCCGTGGATGGGCGGCTCCGGCGTGATCCATCCCGACACCTCGCTGATCGTGGCGGCGCTGATGGCGGTCTTCACCATCCTGTTCGGCGTGCGCAACGTGCAGGCCTCCGAGCAGCATCGCGGCATGATGGTGGCGATCGCCTTCGAGTCGGTGGTCAAGCTCGCCGTGCTGCTCGGCATGGGGCCGTTCGTGCTGTTCGTGCTGTTCGACGGGCCGGCCGACATGTGGTCGTGGCTCGACCACCAGCCCGCACTCGCCCGGCAGGTAACGCAGAGCGGCTCGCCGCTGGCCTGGGTCGTGACTTCTCTGCTGTCGGCGATGGCGTTCCTCTGCCTGCCGCGCCAGTTCCACGTCGCCGTGGTCGAGCACGGCCATCCGGCCAGCCTGCGCACCGCGCGCTGGATGTTTCCTGCCTATCTTGTGCTCATCAATCTCTTCGTCGTGCCGATCGCGGCGGCGGGCCTCCTGCTGGTCGGCCAGCAGGCCAATCCCGACCTCTACCTGCTGCAGCTGCCGATAAGCCACGGCGCCAGCGGCCTGTCGGCGCTGGTCTTCATCGGCGGCCTGTCGGCGGCGACGGCGATGGTGGTGGTGGCGTGCATGGCGCTGTCGGCGATGATCGGCAACGAGCTGCTGATGCCCTATGTGCTGAGCCGCCAGGCCGGTACCGAGAGCGAGATGGGCCGTCTGGTCCTGTTCATGCGGCGCGCTGCGGTCGTCCTGATCCTGATGGCGGCCTACGCCTACGAGCGCACGATTTCGGGCTATCTGTCCCTCGCCTCGATCGGCCTGATCAGCTTCGCCGCCGTCGCCAACTTCGCGCCCGGCCTGCTGCTCGGCCTCTACTGGCGCCGCGCCCATCGCTACGGCGTCGTCGCCGGCCTGCTGGGCGGCTTCCTCGTCTGGCTCTATGCGTTGCTGCTGCCCAGCCTTCACCAGGCCCCCGGTGCGGGCCAGGCGGCGCCGCTCGCGGCCTGGCTGCCGGCGCCGTTCGCCGCCCTCGATCCGGTGGGCCAGGGCTTCGTGGTCGGCATCGTCGTCAACACGCTGCTGCTGGTCGGCGTCTCGCTGATGGTGCGCGCCGTCGGCGCCGACGCCCAGCAGGCCGACGCCTTCGTGCTCGGCGCCGAGCCCGAGCAGGCCGACGAGTCGCTGCCGGCCGACGCCCGCCGCGTCGACGAGCTGCGGGCCATGCTGGCGCGCTTCGTCGGCGCCCAGCGCGCCGCCGATGCACTGGGCGCCGCGCCGCTGTCGATCGAAAGCGCGCTCAGCCGCACCGAGCGCCTGCTGTCGGGCACCCTCGGGGCGGCGTCGGCGCGGGTGATCGTCGCGGCCTTCGGGCGCCGCCGCCTGCCGCGCAGCGCGCGGGCGTTGATCGACGAGGCGTCGGCGGCGATCGGCTACAACTACGAGATCCTGCGCAACACGCTCGACCATGTCGGTATGGGCATCGCCGCCTTTGATCGCGACGGACGCCTCGAATTCTCCAACGACCGCTTCGCCACCCTGCTGTCGCTCGACCATGCGCTGCTGAAGCGCCCGCCGACGGCGCAGACGCACGAGGTCGAGACGCCCGACGGGCGGGTCGTCGAGTTGCGCCTCGATCCGCTGCCGGCGAGCGGTTTCGTCGCCACCTGCAACGACGTGACCGCGCGGGTGCGCACCGCCGAGGCACTGCGCGACAGCGATCGCCTGCTGCGCCAGTCCAAGGAGACGCTGGAGCAGCGCGTGGTCGAGCGCACCGCCGAGCTCGAGGCGAGCCGCGCCGAGGCGGAGGCCGCCAACCTCGGCAAGACCCGCTTCATCGCTGCAGCGAGCCACGACCTCCTGCAGCCGCTGCATGCCGCGCGCCTGTTCACGGCGGCGATGATGGACCGCGACCCCGGCAACGACCTCGGCGGCAAGATCGACACCAGCCTGGGCGCGGTCGAGGCGCTGCTCGACGCGCTGCTCGACATCTCCAAGCTCGACGCCGGCGCGTTCCGGCCGGAGAAGCGGCCGTTCGCGCTGCAGCCGATGTTCGATTCGCTGGCGACGGCGTTCGCGCCTGTCGCGGCGCGGCGCAGCGTCGAGCTGGTGGTGGTGCCGACGCGAGCCTTCGTGGCGACCGATCCCGCCTTCCTGCGCCGCATCCTGCAGAACCTGCTGTCCAACGCGCTGCGTTACGGCCGGCCGGAGGGCAGGCGCCAGCGCGTGCTGCTGGGCGCGCGGCGCGAAGGCAAAGGGCTGCGCCTCGAGGTCAAGGACAACGGGCCCGGCATCGCCAGCGACAAGCAGACCATCATCTTCGACGAGTTCGTGCGCCTGCAGCCCGAGGACGACCAGCCGCGCGAGGAACGCGGCCTTGGCCTTGGCCTGGCCATCGTCGAGCGCGTGGCGCGCATGCTCGACCTGCCGGTGCGCATCGCCTCGGCGCCGGGCCGCGGCTCGACCTTCTCGGTGATCGTGCCCAGCGTGCCGGCGGTCTCGGTCGCTGCAATTCCGGTCGCCCATCCGCAGCCGGTGCCCTTGCTCGAGGCCGGCAGCTTCGTGCTCTGCATCGACAACGAGGCGCGCGTGCTCGAGGCGATGGCGGTCCTGCTCGACGGCTGGGGCTGCACGGTGGCGACGGCGTCGTCGCAGGCCGAGGCCCAGCGCCGGGTCGAGGAGACCGGCCGGTTGCCCGACCTGGTGCTGGCCGATCTTCACCTCGACGAGGCGCCCGACGGGCTGGCGGTCGTGGCGGCGCTGCGCACCGCGTGGGGCCGCGACGTGCCGGCAGCACTCGTCACCGCCGATCGCGACCCGACCCTGCGGTTGCGCACGCGCGCGGCGCGGATGGAGCTGCTGCACAAGCCGGTGAAGCCCGCGGCGCTGCGGGCGCTGCTTCGGATGCGCGAGAGCGCTAGACCTTCGGCAGCGCCAGCACCCGTGCTTCGATGACGGCTTGCGTGCGCGAGCGCACGCCGAGCTTGCGCAGGATCACCGTGACATGGGCCTTCACGGTCGCCTCGCCGATGCCCAGCGTATAGGCGATCTGCTTGTTCTGGTCGCCATGCACCATCAGCGCCAGCACGCGCCACTGCTGCGGCGTGAGCTGGGCGGCGCGCTGGACGAAGGTGTCGCCGGCCGCGGCCTCGGGCGGCGCCAGGATCTCGCCGTCGAGCACCGCGCGCACGGTGCCCGCGATCTCCTCGAGCGACGCCGACTTGTCGACATAGGCCGAGGCGCCGAGGTCGTAGGTGCGCCGAGCCACCGCGGCGTCGCGGGCGGCCGAGACGACGATGATCGGCACCGTCGGATGCTGCGAGCGCAACAGTGCCAGCCCGGCAAGCCCGTCCATGCCGGGCATGTCGAGGTCGAGCAGGACGGCGTCGATCTCGGGCAGGCGCTCGAGGGCGGCCTGCACGTCGCCCAGGCTGGCGGCGCGCGCCACCGTCGCGCCCGCGAAGGCGTGGCCGAGCGCGGTGCTGAGCGCATCGCGGACCATCGGATGGTCGTCGGCGACCACGAACGATCGCGGCGCTGGCGCTTGTTCGGTCATTGACGTCTTCGTTTCCCCCGGGCCAAGAGTGATCGAGCGCCGCCGGCTCTTCAACCCCAAAGCCGGCACGGCAGGGCCAGAGGTTGTCAGGCGGCCGCGGGCGCTGCAGGATCGCACCATGAACCTCGATGCCATCCGGATCGGCCACAATCCGCCCGACGACGTGAATACCATCATCGAGGTGCCGATCGGCGGCGAGCCGATCAAGTACGAGATGGACAAGGCGGCGGGCACGCTCGTGGTCGACCGCTTCCTCTACACGCCGATGCGCTATCCGGGGAACTACGGCTTCGTCCCGCACACGCTGAGCGACGACGGCGACCCGATCGACGTGCTGGTCGCCAACACTCGGCCGATCATCCCGGGCGCGGTGATCAACGTGCGGCCGATCGGCGTGTTGCGCATGGAGGACGACGGCGGCGGCGACGAGAAGATCATCGCCGTGCCGACGCCCATGATCACCCAGCGCTACGTCGGCGTGAAGAGCTATCGCGACCTGCCCGAGATCACGCGCCAGCAGATCGAGCACTTCTTCGTCCACTACAAGGACCTCGAGCCCGGCAAGTGGGTGAAGCTGCAGGGTTGGGGCGACGTCGACGAGGCCCGCCGGCTGATCGCCGAGGCGATCGCGCGGGCGAAGGCGAAATAGCGGGCGACAGCGCCGGCGGCCCTTGCCGGCCGGGCCGCATTGCCTATATCGAGCGGCAACCGGGACCACACGACATGGATGGGATGCGATGAACGGCGATAGCACTACGGCACAGTCACACCAGTTCCAGGCGGAAGTAGCCGAGCTACTGAACCTGATGGTCCATTCGGTCTATTCGGAGACCGACGTCTTCCTGCGCGAGCTGGTCTCGAACGCGTCGGATGCGCTGGATAAAGTGCGCTACGAGGCGATCGCCCGGCCCGAGCTGCTGGCGGGCGAGGAAAAGCTCGCGATCCGCATCGCGCCCGACGCCAAGGCGAAGACACTGACGATCTCCGACAACGGCATCGGCATGGACCGCCAGGAGCTGATCGACAATCTCGGCACCGTCGCGCGCTCGGGCACCAAGGCCTTCCTGAAGGGGATCAAGGACGCCAAGGAGGGGCTGGGCCTGATCGGCCAGTTCGGCGTCGGATTCTATGCTGCCTTCATGGTGGCCGACCGGATCGAGGTAACCAGCCGCCGCGCAGGCTCGGCCGAGGCCTGGGTCTGGACGTCCGCCGGCGGCGCCGGCTTCGAGATCGCGCCGGCCGGCCCCGAGCAGGCCCAACGCGTGCCGCGCGGCACCGAGGTCGTGCTGCACCTCAAGGAGGATGCGGCGCGCTATCTGCAGGCCCACGAGCTCGAGCGCATCGTGCGGACCTACTCCGACCACATCCTGTTTCCCATCGAGCTGGTCGACGACACGCTGGTCGACAAGAAGGGCGAGGCGCGCCAGGTCAATGCCGCCAGCGCGCTGTGGCAGCGGGCGAAGTCCGAGGTCAAGCCCGAGGACTACACGCAGGCCTATCGCTCGATCGCCATGGTCTTCGACGAGCCCGCGCTCACGCTCCACTACAAGGTCGAGGGCCGGCAGTCCTACGCGGTGCTGCTGTTCGTGCCGACGACACCGCCTTTCGACATAGGCGATCCCGGCCGCAAGGGTCGGGTGAAGCTCTACGTTCGCCGGGTCTACATCACCGACGACGCGGACCTGCTGCCGGCCTATCTGCGGTTCGTGCGCGGCGTCGTCGACAGCGAGGACCTGCCGCTCAACCTCTCGCGCGAGATGCTGCAGAACAATCCGCAGGTCGTGCAGATCCGAAACGGTCTCACCACCCGCGTGATCGGCGAGCTGGAAAGCACGGCGACCAAGGATGCCGCGACCTACGCCAAGGTCTGGCAGTCCTTCGGCCCGGTGCTGAAGGAAGGGCTCTACGAGGATCACGAGCGCCGCGGGCAATTGCTCGGCCTGGCGCGCTTCGCTACGACGGCCGCGACCGGCGACGGCCTGCGCTCGCTCAAGGACTATGTCGCCGGCCTCAAGCCCAACCAGACGGAAATCTACTATCTGGTGGGCGAGGGCATCGATCGGCTGAAGGCCAACCCCAAGCTCGAGGCGGCGCGGGCGCGCGGCATCGAGGTGCTGCTGCTGACCGATCCGATCGACGCCTTCTGGACGACCATGCCGCAGGAGTTCGAGGGCAAGCCGCTGAAGTCGCTGAGCCAGGGCGATGTTGACTTCGGTCTCGTGCCGCTGGTCGACAAGCCGGACGACACCGCCGCCGACAAGACCTCGCCGGAGGACGACGCGACCGTGGTCAAGGCGGTGAAGGAGGCGCTGGGCGACCAGGTCTCCGAGGTGCGCGCCTCGCAGCGGCTGACCGACAGCGCATCGTGCCTGGTGGCCAGCGCCCAGGGCCGCGACCGCGAGCTCGAACGCCTGCTCGCGCGCCAGAATCGCGGCACCGGTGCCAAGCCGATCCTCGAGCTCAACATGCGCCACGAGCTGGTGAAGGCCCTGAACGTCGCGCGCGGCGCCGGACGTCAGGAAGAGGTCGCCGACATCGCGGCCTTGCTGCTCGACCAGGCGCACATCCTGGACGGCGAGGTGCCGGCCGATCCGGCGGCGTTCGCGCGCCGGCTCAATGCCTTCGTCGTGCGAGGCTTGCGCGCGGAACATTGACGGAAGGCCTTGCGCGCTCTCATCATCGCCGTAGGGATTCTGGGGGGACATCCAATGCGAGCGATGGCGAGACTTGCCGTGCTGGTGACTGCGCTTGCCATGGGAAGCGGTAGCGCCGTCGCCGCCGACTTCACATCGCAGATCGTGACTGTCGGCGTGCGCAAGAACATGGAGGCGACGCTGTTCACGCCGAACGGGCCGGGCCCGTTCCCGACGATCCTGGAAATGCACTCCAGCGGCGGCATCCAGGAAGCCGACCGCGGCTACTGCGCCAACCTGGCGCGCGAGGGCTACATCTGCATCGCGCCGGCCTTCCTGCGCGCGCACGGCATCACCAATCCCGAGCTGCGGCGCAAGTCGTTCACCAGCGAAGCCAAGCCGATCGTCGAGGATTTCGTCGAGATCATCGGCGGGCTCGACGCGCTGCCCAAGGCCCGGCGCGGCGCGGTCGGCGCGGTGGGCTTCTCCAACGGCGGATTTTTCGCCGCCATGCTGGCGGCCATTGGGAAGGTGAAGGCGGGCGTCAGCTACTACGGCGCGTTCAACGGCGCCGGCACGTGGCCCAACCTCGATCCCTTCCAGAAGCGATTCACCGCCGCCAGCTCGCCTCTCCTTGTGCTGGCGGGAGAGAGCGACGCCACCATCGGTATGAAGCCGCCGCTGAAGCTCGAGGAGATCATGAAGGCCGCCGGCGCGCGCTACGAGATCAAGTATTACCCCGGGACGGGCCACGACTTCGACAGGTCCGGCAGCACCGGGCCCGACAACGTCGCGTCCTCCGCCGATGCCTGGCAGCGCACGTTGGCCTTCCTGCGCGCCAACGGCGTGTAGCGAGGGCCGCGTCCTCAGTCGTTCGCGGGAGCGAAGCCTTCGGCCGTCGGCGTCCGGCCGGCTTTCATCCAGGCCAGCCGCTGGCGACCGGTCTTTGCCGCGGTCGGTGCGGTGTCGACGCCGGTGGCCGGCGCTTCGGCGAGCGTCCACTCGGCGGTTTCGGACGACAGATCCACTTCCAGCGCGGCGGCTGTCGTATCGGCGGACAGCGCCGTGACCTTGAACCGGCCGGGATCGGGCAGCCACGCGGCCTGGCCTTGAGCCACTTTCCACGTCTCGCGATCCAGGAAGTAGACCAGCGCGTGCGGATCGTCGGCGCCGGCGTCAATGCCAGTGCCAGTGCGCAACACCGCAAGATCGCGATGCGCGCCCGGCGCCAGATCGAACGGCGCGCTCACGACCTGGATGTTCGTGGGCGTTCCGAAGAAGAGCTGGCAGCGCTGCAGCAGCGCGTCGCCGCGGTTGGTCGCCCGCGCCAGGAACACTCGCGCCGGCGGCAGGACGTCGCCCACGGCATCGACGGCGCCTGCTTCCGGGGCCGAGCCGTGGAGGCGAAGATGCAGCGCAGACGGCAGAACCGGCGCCGGCAGCCGCGCCTCGAGGGCCGCGACGATCCGGGGCGGAGCGGCCACGAGCCGGACCAGGAACACCGCCAGCCAGGCGGTCGCGACGAAGAGGACGGCCATGGCTGGAACGCTGCGTTCGGCGTCGCCGGGCAGCCGCATCGTGAACCCGGCCAGTCTCGCGCCGGCATAGAGGGCCAGCAAGCCGACGGTGGGAGGCCAGGCGTTGGCGATATCCCAGGAGCCGCGCCAGGCTTCCTGGATGCAAGACCGGTAGAACTTCAAGCCATGCCGCATGCGACGCGTCGAACTCCCAGCGAAGTCAGTGCCTCGCGTTTCCGAGGAGCCCGACAATAGCCGGTCAAAATGGGTCGCGGCGGCTGTCGGCGAATAATGCTGAGGATAAAGAATTCCGCGGCGGGGCGTGGTGGGGGTTGACGGCAAAAGGAAGGGGGTAGGACAGATACGGCCGGAGGAAATCTCACCATGGCCGAACAGCTTCCCGCCCTGTGCCTGATCGCCGTGCCCGGCCGCCGCCGCCGTACCATCGAGCTGTGCCAGGAAACCGAACGGCGCGGGTTCGCCGGCATCTACGTGCCGAGCCCGTTCGGCAACATGTCGATGTGCGAGGCGCTGTCGTGGCAGACCTCCTCGGTCACCTTCGGCACCGCCATCGCGCCGATCTACCAGCGCACGGTCGTCGACTTTGCGCAGAGTGCGGCGATGATGCATGAGGTCTCGGGCGGACGCTTCCGCCTCGGCCTCGGCATCGCGCATGGGCCCTCGCACGTGCGCATGGGCGTGACGCCGGGCAAGCCGCTCGGCGACACGCGCGCCTTCATCGAGAAGTTCCGCGCGCAGGACAGCTTCGGCGCCCTGCCGCCGATCATCGTGGCGGCACTGCGCAAGAAGATGGTGGCGCTGTCGGGCGAGCTCGCCCACGGCGTGATCTTCGCCAACGCCTCGCTGTCGCACATGGGCCAGTCACTGTCGGCGCTGCCGGTGGCCAAACGCAACGACGCGGGCTTCTTCATCGGCAACATGATCCCGACCTGTATCGACGACGACGTCGAGGCGGCGCGGGCGGTGAACCGGCGCACGCTCACCAACTACGCCTTCCTGCCGAACTACCGGAACTACTGGAAGGAGGCGGGCTACGTCGAGGAGATGGACGCGATCGAGAAGGCTATCGGCGAAGGCCGCCGCGACGACGTACCGAAATACCTTTCCGACAAATGGCTCTCCGACAACACGCTGGCCGGGCCGGCGACGAAGGTGCGCGAGGGCGTTGCCGCCTGGCGAGCGGCGGGCGTGCACACGCCGATCCTGGTGCCGTCCTCGGCGGCCGGCAACCAGATGAAGGCGATCGAGGAAGTCTTCGCCGCGTTCGGCTGAGCGATTCGAACGGGCTTGAAGCGAAGCTTGCACGCGGGAGGAAGGTTACGGTTTCGCGCCGCCTGGTGCAGGACTACCGGCCGGGATGCCCGATATTCGCGAAATCGCACAAAGTATGCAGCCGAAAGTAGTGGTGCCCGTCTGAATTTATGCGCGGTCTGCGCATAATTCGGCTAAACACCTTGGGAGAGTCTGGGAAGCATGCGAATGCGGGGGCTCTCCAGTCCACGCGTGGGTAGAGCGCGCAAGAGTATGCCAGCGCGCGCGTTGAGCAGTCGGAAATCGGGGGAGAGCTCGTGAATTCGATGTCGCGCACATCGGCGCGGATTCTTTGTGCAACGCTGCTCCTTTTCGGCGGTGGCGTGGCGGAGGGCGACATCGCGCTTGCCCAAAGCCAGATGCAAACTGGGCCGACATTGATACCCCAGGGCGCGCCTTCGTCGCCAACCGCGCCGGCTCCGACAGTCGCACCGCAGCCCGCGGCGCAAACCGCCGCGACAACGCAGCCCGGCGCCACGCCGACCGATGCTGCGCGCGCGGCATACGATCAAGCGTTTCAACAGTCCCTCGAGAAGCCTTCCGATCCGGCAACCCTGGTGCATTTCGCTGAACTGGCGGTGGACATCGGCGACATCGAAGGGGCGATCTCGGCACTCGAACGTCTGCTCCTGATCGATGGCAGCCAGTCCGACGTGAAGCTGGAGCTCGGCGTACTCTATTATCGGCTGGGATCGGTGGAGGCGGCGCGCGCCTATCTCCAGGACGTGAGCTCATCGACCGAGGCCAGCAGCGAGGCCAAGGAACGGGCGAACACGTTCCTCAAGGAAATGAAGAAGCCATGAAGGCCCTTCTTCTCCGTCTTGCCCGCGTGCTCTTTTCTACCGCGGCTATCGTTGTGCTTTTGGCCGGTGAGGTGTCCGCCAAGGTGGGTATTGCCTCGGTCGTGGAGGGCGAGCCCATCGGCCAGCCACCGACGGGAAATCAGCGCACGCTTCACGTCGGCATCGACATGGATGCCGACGAGAAAGTCACGACCAGGGAGAACGACCGCGCTCATCTTGTCTTTCTCGACGGCACGTCGCTCACGGTCGGCCCCAACAGTGCAGTGGTCATCGACAAGTATGTCTACGACACCGACAAGAAGCTGGGCGAGATGGCGCTCACGGTATCGAAGGGTACCCTGCGTTTCGTCGGCGGCGTCATCAGCAAGAAGTCAGAAGTGAAGATCACGACGCCCTCGGCGACGATGGGCATAAGAGGCGGCATCCTCACGGTCGCGGTGGGCGCCAGCGGAGCGACGACCGCCAGCTTCCTGTTCGGCGCATCCTTCTCCATCACCAGCCAGGGCGTGACGCGAACCACGACCCAGCCCGGTTCCCAGGTGAATGTAGCTCCCGGCGCACCGCCGTCGCCGCCGGCGGCGATTCCGCCGGGTGGCCTCGCCACTCAAACGGCGGCGTTCGAGCAGTCTTTTCGGACGGTATCGCAAGCGCCGTCGGGCGTGCCGACCGCTGGCGGCGCCGGACCAGGCAACGCGCCGACCGCGGCGCGCAATCCGGCTGGCCGGTCGGCGACGTCAGGCGGTGGACCGAACGGGCCCAACGGCCCGGCCAATGTGCGGCCGCCCAGCGCCGTCAGCGCGGCGCTCGCCAATAGCGGGCTTCACAAGGTGAACGCGGCGTTGGCGCCCGCCGCCACCATCGCCGCGACCCCGACAGTAGTTCAAATCGCGCAGGTGCTGACGGCGCCTTCGGCTCCGCGCCCAGCCGGTACTCCGCCGGGCGGCGCGTCCGGTAATCAGCAGGCCCAAGCCGGCACGAACAACGGGAATGCCGGCACGGGCAACGGCAACACCGGCACCCAACCCGGCACCAATCAGTCCGGCGGAAATGCTCCGGGCGGCGGACCTGGCGGCGGACCTGGCGGCGGCGCGGGAGCGCAGCAAGGTGGCAGCGGTCCACCCGGCACCGGCGCCGTCGCGGGGGCCGGTTCCGGTCAGGGCGGCGGTCCTCTGCAGGGCGGCGGCCCGAACCCCGGTGGCAATCCGCTGCAAGGCAACGGCCCCGTCGCCGGCGGCGGTCCAGTCCAGGGTACAGGCCCGTTGCAAGGCGGTGGCCCGCTGCAGGGTGCCGGTCCGCTTCAAGGCGCCGGCCCGCTTCAAGGTGCGGGGCCGCTGCTCGGTGCCGGCCCGCTTCAGGGCGCCGGCCCGCTTCTCGGTGCCGGTCCGCTTCAGGGTGCCGGTCCGCTTCTCGGTGCCGGTCCGCTTCAGGGTGGTAACGGCCCGCTCGCCGGCGTCGGCCCGCTCCAGGGTGCGAATCCGCTCATCGCCGGTGGCCCGACCACGGTTACCGGGCCGGTGAACATCAACCTCCCGACGCCCCCGCCGTCCGCGCCGCCGCTTCAGCTCGTCTCGCTGCCGACGCCGATTCCGCTGGCGCCGCCGCCTGCGCTGCCGCCCGAGATCACGCCGCCCACACCGCCGGCCCCGCCATCGCCTCCGCCGGCTCCGCCTCAGCCGCCGACAGCTGGTCCGCCGATCACGCCGCCGGATCCGACGCCGCAGCCGCCGCAACCGCCGCCGTCAGTCATCACTCCGCCGCCGCCCTGCAGCGTCTGCAACATCCCACCGCCGACGCCGCCGGTCGTCGTCGTCAGCGGCAGTTAGTCGCCTGAGCCCGTGCAGACCTTTGCTCAACCGACGATGCCGCTCGTACCGGGATGGCCCTCAACGCCTGACGATTAATATGAGTCGCGTATAGTTCGCATGCCGACGGCCTGCCAACCAGGGTAAGCGCGTCGCCCCTGACGCTGCTAGAATAGAATGCCGTATTTGGGTTCGATTGGTTTGAGATCGGAGTTCTCACCAAGCATTGTCCGCATCTCAATTTCGATCCGCCGCAACAGAAACGAGATCGGCACGTCGTTGGGCTCACGTGCGCGACCTTTTCCGGGTTTTTCTCGAAGTGTCATGTCACCGCAATGGGTGGCTGGTAGTGGAGCCAGTCGAATATGAACCGGTCTCTACCCAAATTCCCTGCTAACAGGGAAAATTAAAGGAAGTTTTGGCCCAGCGGGACCCGCCCGCACCGATATGAGCCTGCGAATACGCCGTTATGCGTGCTTTGACTCCGGGATCACTCGTTCTGGAACAGGGAATATTCGGGGAGGAACAGGGAAGAGCGCGCCGTTAGCAGGGTAAGCGGTAAGCGTCCAATTCTCGCACGCTTGTTTGGCCCCGGCTGATTGCGATCTGACT
>JBEPUH010000052.1:0-24614 GCA_041691635.1 Hyphomicrobiales bacterium | reverse complement strand
GCGGGCGCGACGCGGCGCTAGTCGCCGACAAACACGCAGCGCTAGCCGCCGACAAACACGCGGCGCTAGCTAGCGCCCGATAAAAGTCACGTGCCCCATCTTGCGGCCGGGGCGGGCCTTGCTCTTGCCGTAGAGGTGCAGCCGCGCGGCGGGATCGGCGAGATATTTCTTCCAGTCCGCCGCCTCGTCGCCGATCAGGTTCTCCATGCGCGACGGCGCCAGCACCTCGACGCTGCCCAGCGGCAGGCCGCAGATCGCGCGCACGAGCTGCTCGAACTGGCTGGTGGCACAGGCGTCCATCGTCCAGTGACCTGAATTATGCGGGCGCGGCGCCATCTCGTTGGCCAGTACGCGGCCGTCGCGCGTAACGAACATCTCGAGCGCCACCAGGCCCACGAGGTCGAGGCTCTCCGCGAGCTTGAGGCCGAACGCCTCGGCCTTCTGCAGTACGGCGTCGGGCAGGCCCGACGGCACGTGGGTGGTGCGCAGGATGCCGTCGCGATGTTCGTTGCGGCCGATCGGGAAGCATCTGGTCGTGCCGCCGAGCGAGCGCGCGACAATGGCCGAGACCTCGCACTGGAAATCGACCAGTGCCTCGAGGATGCATTCGCGTCGTCCGAATTTTTCCCACGCCGCCTTGATGCCGTCCTTGGTCGCGACGCGGGCCTGGCCTTTGCCGTCATAACCGTCGGTGCAGGTCTTGAGGATGCCGGGCAGCGCGGTGGCCGCCGCGATATCGTCCTCGTTGCGGATCGGCTGGTAGTCGGCCGTACCGATGCCCGCCTTGCGCAGGAAGTCCTTTTCACGAATGCGATGCTGGGCGAAGTGGATCGGTTTTATGCCCGGCCTGACCGGCTTCAGTTTCTCGCACGCAGAGACCGCCGCTTCCGGCACGTTCTCGAATTCGTAAGTAATGACGTCGACTTGTCTGGCGAAGCGGGCGAGCGCGTCCATGTCGTCGTACTGGCCCTGCACATGGCCGTTGCACACCTGGCCCGCCACCGATTCTGCATCGGGTGCAAAGACCACGCAGTGGTAACCGAGCCGCGCGGCCGCCAGCGCCGTCATGCGGCCCAACTGGCCGCCGCCCAGGATACCGATGGTCGAACCCGGCGGCAGGATCTTCGGAGAGGGCATCAGCGGTGGGCGGGGGTGTCGTCTTTTGGCTTGGTGGCGACGGCTTCGGTCTGGCGCGCGCGCCAGCGTTCGACGGCGGCCATTACCCGGGCGTTGCCCAAGCCCACGATGCTGGCGGCCAGCAGCGCCGCATTGATCGCGCCGGCACGGCCGATCGCCAGGGTGCCGACGGGAATGCCGGCCGGCATCTGGACGATCGAAAGAAGACTATCCATGCCCTTGAGAGCAGCGCTCTCGACCGGCACGCCGAGCACCGGCAGCGGCGTCATCGAGGCGGTCATGCCGGGCAGGTGGGCGGCCCCGCCGGCGCCGGCGATGATGACCTTGAGACCGCGCGCCTTGGCACCCGAGGCGTAGGCGAACAGGCGCTTGGGCGTGCGATGGGCCGAGACGATACGGGTCTCGCAGGAGACGCCCAGGGCCGCCAGCGTGTCGGCGGCGTGGTGCATGGTCCCCCAGTCCGACTGGCTGCCCATGATGAGGCCGACGGACGGCTTTCCGGGCGGCGTCTTTTTCTGGGAAGTCTTGGCCATCTCTCAGGCGATGATGTCGGGAATGAGCCGGCTTTCCAACCGGATAATCTGGTCCTTCAGGCCGAGCTTGCGCTTCTTCAGGCGCTGGAGCTGGAGCTGGTCGAACGGGGCTTTCTCGATCAGGCGGTCGATGACATCGTCGAGGTCGCGATGCTCGATGCGCAAGACCTCCAGCTTGGCCTTGATCGCTTCGGTCTCCAGCGGCTCGGAGGTGTCATCGTTGCTCATCGCCTTGGCGCCGTGTACCCCTTCGCCCGCTTCCAGGGAAGCAAATAGGGATTAAAATCCGCCGGCATGTCCGACTTTCTGCCCCATCCGTTCTGGAATTTCTCGCTGGAAATCTATGCCGGCGAGGGCGTGGCCGAGGCCTGCCTCGACCTGCAGGAGCGACGCGGCTGCGACGTCAATATCCTGCTGTTCTGCTGCTGGCTCGGCGCCTCGGGCCGGCCGACGTTGGCCGCTGAGCGACTGCGGGCGATCCTGCGGGTGAGCGAAGCCTGGCAGACGGGCATCGTGAAGCCGCTGCGCGAGGTCCGTCGTCTGCTGAAGGACCGGCCATGGAACGATGTGCTGCCTGAGACGGTCGATGCCACCCGCCGCCGCGTGGCCGATGCCGAGCTGGCCGCCGAGCATGCCGAGCAGCTCAAGCTCGCCAGCCTGCACAGCCCGCCCGCCGACCGCGACCGGCCGCTCGACAAGCGCCTGCGGGCCGCTGTGGGCAATCTCGGTGTCTATGCGCTGTGCCTGGGCGTCACGCCGGATGCAGCCGACCGCAAGGCCGTGGCGGCGCTGATGCGGGCGGCCTTTCCCGCCCTCTCCGCCGGTGAAATAGATCCGGCCGTCGGGATCACTGCCAGCGCTTGACCCGGCCGGTGTCGAGATCGAACAGGTCGAGCACCCGCCCCACGGTATGATCCACAACGTCGTCCAAGCTCTTGGGCCGATTGTAGAAAGCCGGCATCGGCGGGGCGATCACTGCGCCCATCTCCGACAGGGTGAGCATGTTGCGGAGATGGATTGTGTGAATCGGTGTCTCCCGGGCAACCAAAACAAGGCGGCGGTGTTCCTTGAGTATGACGTCGGCGGCTCGCGTCAGCAGATTGCTGGTGATGCCGTGGGCGATCTCGCCAAGGCTGCGCATCGAACAGGGCACCACGACCATTCCCATGGTCCGGAATGACCCGCTCGAGATCGCACCAGCAAGGTCGTCTATTTTATATGCCACATCCGCGAGCCGCCGGACGTCACTCACCTTAAGATCAGTCTCGTGCGCCAGCGTGACCTCGGCGGTGCGCGTCATCACCAGGTGCGTCTCGACCGGCAACGGCCGCAGCGCCTCGAGCAGGCGCACGCCGTAGATCACGCCGGAGGCGCCGGAAATACCCACCACAAGCCGCTTCGGGTCAGTCATGCTGACCATTCTATCTGTTTATGCACAACGGCGGGAGGGTGGTTGATTTGGCGTGACTCGTCCCAATGTCGGAGTCAGGATTTGACGTCGACAACAGGCATCGGAGGTCAGCGAGATGAGCGCGATGGACCATATCGAAGCGTTGAAGGCCAAGCATGCTTCCCTGGAGCATGCGATCGGGCAAGAGGCGGCGAGGCCTCAGCCGAACGACGATGCGATCTGCGGCCTCAAGAAGCGAAAACTCCAGATCAAGGACGAGATCAACCGCCTGAGAACGCGCGAGACCCGTCACTAACCGCCCATAATCCGCCCCGCGTCAGTTCAGCTTGTGCAGGTTCACAGTCCATGACGTGGGGCCGTAGGCGCCCTGCGAGTTGCCGCTGCATTGCGCCACGTTGTCGGCGCCGCGCCGGCAGGTGAGCTGGTCGGCATACCAGTGCGAGCCGTCGTTGCACGTCGTGTCGCCGTCGCGGAGCGCGAGGTTGGGGCCGCTGAATTGCGCTTGGGCGCGCGTGCGGCACGCCGTGCGGCCGCGCCGCCACTCGAGCTCGCCGCGGCCGTTGGCGTCGAAGCAGTAGGACGAGATGCCGGGCTGGCGCTGCACCGACTCGTGGCGGAACGGATCGGTGCGCCAGCAGCCGGCCATGAACGAATAGTCGTTGGTCGGCGTCGACGGAAGGCGCAGGCGATTGTCGCCCGGCGCGCGCGGTGCGGGTTGTGGCGGTGGGGGCGGCGGCGCGGGCTTGGGTTGCGGCGGCGCGGCCCGGGGCTGCTCCATCGCCGTCTGCGGTGGCTTTGGTGTTTCCTTGGGCGCTTCGGGCGGCCGGCAGTCCGCCACGCGCTTCTTCAGCTCGCTCTCGATCGTGCCGATCTCGATCTGCAGCGCCTTGGCGCGCGCGGCTTCGGACGCCAGCGAGGCCTTCAGGACCGGCAGCGGATCGTGCGTGGCCGGCGCCGGCAGTGCGGGCGGGCCCTCGCGCGTGGCCAGCGCCAGGTCGGGCTCGCCCGGCAGCCGGTCGCGCAGCAGGTAGGCCGCGCCCAGCAACAACAGCAGGAGAGGTAGTGCCGCCAGCAGGGTGCGCGCCCACGGGATGGTCGCGGCGGCTGCCAGCGGCGCGACCGCGACGGGGAAATGTGGCGGCGGCGGCGGCGGCGCGAGGACGGGCTGGTGCTGCGGCGCGCGTGGCAGGGCCGCCGGCAGCAGGGAGTTGGCGGCTTCCTTTTCGTAGCCCCAGCACACGACGACCGGCCGGTCGCCCACCAGGAAGACGAACGACTCGGCGGGACGGCGCGCGGCGAGCTGCAGCGAGCGGCCGACCACGCCGGTGTCGTCGCCGCTGCCGGCATCCTTCAGCGTCTGGCCGAGCCGGCCGATGTCGGCGAGGGCGGCGTCGACCTGGGCAAGGATGGTGCTGCGTTGCGCCGGATCGAGGTTCGCCACCTGACGGATCTCGCCGGGCCAGGCGGCGTACCAGTCGATCGCGCTGCCGTCTTCGTGGAGTTGCGGCTCGGCCAGCAGGTCGGCCGCCGCGTCGCCCAGGCGCCGGCGCACCACGCGCCGGATCTGGCTCGCCGCGTTATGCAGCGGCTCGCCGCGCACGCCCAGGGGGCGGACGCCGCTCCTGGTGGTGGCGACAAGAGTGGCCTGGCCGGACATTCCAGTCCGACAATACGCTTTTGATTATGGCGACTAGACGGCCTTGGCCCACTCGCGCAGCACGAATTTCTGCACCTTGCCGGTCGAGGTCATGGGCAGGTCGCGGAAGACGACGTGGCGCGGGCACTTGAAGCCGGCCAGGTTGGCGCGGCAGTGGGCCACGATCTCCTCGGCCGTGGCTGCCGCGCCGGGCTTCAGCACGACGAAGGCGCATGGCGTCTCGCCCCATTTCTGGTCGGGCTTGGCCACGACGGCGACGTTGGCGACGGCGGGATGCTTGATGATCACGCCCTCGACCTCGATGGTCGAGATATTCTCCCCGCCCGAGATGATGATGTCCTTGGAGCGGTCGCGCAGCTCGATGTAGCCGTCCTCGTGCAGGACGCCCAGGTCCCCCGAGTGGAACCAGCCGTCGGCGAAGGCTTCCTTCGTCGCCCTGGCGTTCTTCAGGTAGCCCTTCATCACCAGATTGCCGCGGAACATCACCTCGCCCATGGTCGTGCCGTCGCGCGGCACTTCCTTCATGTCGATCGGGTCCATCACGGTGACGCCGTCCTCGGCGGCATAGCGCACACCCTGCCGCGCCTTGAGCCGCGCCCGTTCGGCCGACGGCAGCGCGTCCCACGCCTCGTGCCACGAGCAGATCGTCGCCGGGCCGTAGACCTCGGTGAGGCCATAGACGTGGGTGACGGCGAAGTTCTCCTGCTCCAGCGCCTCAAGCACCGCCGCCGGCGGCGGTGCGGCGGCGGTCATAAACGCGACCTTGCGTGCGAGCTGGCGGCGCTCGTCGGCGCCGGCGCCGATGATGAACTGCATGATGATCGGCGCGCCGCACATGTGCGTGACGTCGTGGTCGGCCAATGAATCATAGATCGTTTTTGCGCCGATGCGGCGCAGGCAGACCGACGTGCCGGCGACCAGCGCCAGCGTCCACGGGAAGCACCAGCCGTTGCAATGGAACATCGGCAAGGTCCAGAGATAGACCGGGTGGATGCCCATCGCCCACTGCGTGGCGTTGCCGTAGGCCGAGAGCGTCGCGCCGCGGTGGTGGAACACCACGCCCTTGGGATTGCCGGTCGTGCCCGAGGTGTAGTTGAGCGAGATCGCGTTCCATTCGTCGGACGGATACTGCCACTCGTAGCCGGCATCGCCGGTGGCGAGGAATTCCTCGTAGGTCGTGTCGCCGATCTGCGCGCGGTCCTCGCACAGCGGGTCGTCGATATCGACCACCAGCGGCTGGACCTTGGCCAGCGCCAGCGCCTCGGTGGCGACCTTGTGGTACTCGCGGTCGACCAGCAGCACCTTGGTCTCGCTGTGGTCGAGGATGAAGGCGATCATCGCGGCGTCGAGGCGGGTGTTGAGCGCGTTCAGCGCCGCGCCCGTCATCGGCACGCCGAAGTGCGCTTCGTAGATCTCGGGGATGTTCGGCGCCATCACCGCCACCGTGTCGCCGACGCCGATGCCGATCTGCGCCAGCGCCGAGGCGAGCTGGCGGCAGCGCGCATAGGTCTCGCCCCAGGTCTGGCGGCGCTCGCCGTGGATCAGGGCGAGGCGGTCGGGATAGACGCTGGCCGTGCGCTCCATGAACTGCAGCGGCGTGAGGGCGGCGTAGTTGGCGGCGTTCTTGTCGAGGTCGCGCTCGTAGATATTGTGGGCGGCGATCGCGGCCTTGGGCCGCGCCGGCCGCGCGCCGGGCATGCGCCCACCGGGCATGCGCGCGATTGAGGTCCGGTTCTTGGCCGGGCGCCGAAACGCCGGCCGTGCCACCGGCTTCGGGACAACGATCTTCTTCGGCGCCGCCTTCTGTGTCGCCTTGGCCGCGCGGCGGACAGGCTTCTTGGCCTTCACCGCCTTGCGCCTGGGCGGCTTCTTCTTCGTCTTCCGGGTTTTTGCCTTCGCCATATCGCGGTTCCCATGCCGTTCGATGCGGAGGCACGGTATACTTGGCGCATGATGAAGGTCGAGATGATTCCATTGCCCTGGATCGCCCTGGCGGCGGTCCTGTTGTCCTCCGCGAGCCGGGCCGAGACCTGGCCCGACAAGCCGGTCCATATCGTCGTGCCGCTGACAGCGGGCAGCGCCACCGACGTGATGGCGCGCACGGTGGCGGCACAGCTTTCCGAGCAGCTCGGCCAGCCGTTCATCGTCGACAACAAGCCGGGGGCGGGCGGCACCATCGGCACCGGCGCGGTCGCGCGGGCCAGGCCGGACGGCTACACGATCCTCGTCCAGTCGGCGTCCTACACGATCACGCCGATCACCTATCCGCACACGCCCTACGACACGCAGCGCGACCTCGCCGGCGTGACGCCGTTGGCGCAATTGCCGCAAGCGCTGGTGATCGCTCCGTCCAAGGGCATCACCTCGGTGAAGCAGCTCGTGGCCCAGGCCAAGGCCCGCCCCGGCGTCTTCAATTACGCCTCCGCCGGTGTCGGGACCGCCAACCAGCTCAACGCCGAGCGCTTCAGCGTCGGCGCCGGCATCGATGCCGTCCACGTGCCGTTCAAGGGCACGCCCGAGGCGCTGACCGAGGTGATGGCGGGGCGAGTCGACTATTATTTCTGTCCGGTGAACGTCTGCCTGCCGATGATCCGCGACAAGCGCGTGCTGGCGCTCGGCATGGGCAGTGCCCGGCGTTCGGCGGCGCTGCCCGACCTGCCGACCACGCTCGAGCTCGGCGGGCCGGACTCCGACTACGATTTCTGGGTCCGCATGTTCGTGCCGGCCGAGACGCCGCGCGACATCGTCGACAGGCTCTATACCGAGACCGGCAAGGCGTTCGCCAATCCGAAGGTGAAGGAGAGCTTCGCCCAGCTCGGCGCCGAGCCCAACCTGATGGAGTCGCGGGCGTTCGACGCGAAGATCAAGAAGGAGATCGCCATCAACGCCGGGCTGGTGAAGGCCGCGGGGATTCCCATCGCGCAATAGGTCGGCGCCATCGCGCCCTTGTCAGGCGGACGCCGTTGGCGCATCAAAAGGCGGGAGGGAAAGATGGCCACGAACACCAAACCAGGCACCAAATATAGGGCGGTTCACGCCCGTTCGCTGAGCGATCCCGAGGGCTTCTGGGCCGAGCAGGCCGAGGCGATCGACTGGAGCAAGCGTTGGGACAAGGTGCTCGATTCGTCGAACCCGCCGTTCTATCGCTGGTTCAAGGGCGGCGAGCTCAACGCCTGCCACAACGCGCTCGACCGTCACGTTGACGGAGGGCGCGCCGAGCAGACGGCGCTGATCTACGACTCGCCCGTCACCAACTCCAAGCAGACCTTCACCTATCGCGCGCTGCGCGATCGCGTGGCGCAAATCGCCGGCATGATCGCGGCCCAGGGCGTTGCCCGCGGCGACCGGGTCATCATCTACATGCCGATGATTCCCGAAGCGGTGATGGCGATGCTCGCCTGCGCGCGCCTCGGCGCCGTGCATTCGGTGGTGTTCGGCGGCTTCGCGGCCAAAGAACTCGCCAGCCGCATCGACGATTGCCAGCCCAAGCTCGTGCTCACCGCCTCGTGCGGCGTCGAGCCCCACCGCATCGTCCAGTACAAGCCGCTGCTCGACCAGGCCATCGACATTGCCGCGCACAGGATGACCAAGGTCATCGTGTTCCAGCGCCCGCAGGGCAAGGCCACGATGGTGCCGGGCCGCGACCTCGACTGGAACGAAACGGTGAAGACCGCCACGCCGCACGCCTGCGTGCCGGTCGGCGCCACCGATCCGCTGTACATCCTCTACACCTCGGGCACGACCGGCTATCCCAAGGGCGTCGTGCGCGACGTCGGCGGCTACTGCGTGGCGCTCCACTGGTCGATGAAGAACCTCTACGGCGTGAAGCCGGGCGAAGTCTATTGGTGCGCGTCGGACATCGGCTGGGTGGTCGGCCACAGCTACATCGTCTACGGCCCGCTGATCCACGGCGCGACCACCATCCTCTACGAGGGCAAGCCGGTCGGCACGCCGGACGCCGGCGCCTTCTGGCGCGTCATCTCCGAGCACAAGGCGGTAGCGCTGTTCACCGCGCCGACGGCATTCCGCGCCATCAAGCGCGAGGATACCGAGGGCAAGCTGCTGAAGCAGTACGACCTGTCGAACTTCCGCACGCTGTTCCTGGCCGGCGAGCGCGGCGATCCGCCGACCGTGCAGTGGGCGCAGAAGCTGCTCGGCGTGCGCGTGGTCGACCACTGGTGGCAGACCGAGACCGGCTGGACGATCTGCGGCAACTTCGAGGGCCTCGACCCGATGCCGATCAAGCCCGGCTCGACCTCGGTGCCGGCGCCGGGCTGGAAGCTCGAGGTGCTGGACGAACAAGGCCGGCCGATGAAGGCGGGCGAGGTCGGCGTCCTTGCCGGCAAGCTGCCGCTGCCGCCGGGCACCTTCCCGACCTTGTGGAATGCCGACGAGCGCTACAAGCAGGCCTACATGAGCGAGTTCCCCGGCTACTACAAAACCGGCGACGCGGGCTTCATCGACGAGGACGGCTACGTCTCGGTGATGACGCGGGTCGACGACGTGATCAACGTCGCCGGCCACCGGCTGTCGACCGGCCAGATCGAGGAAGTGCTGGGCGCGCACAACGACGTCGCCGAATGCGCGGTGATCGGCGTGGCCGACGAGCTGAAGGGCCAGGTGCCGCTCGGCTTCCTGGTGCTGAAGGCCGGCGTCGCGCGGCCGGACGAGGAGATTGTGGGCGACGTGGTACGCATGGTGCGCGAGCGCATCGGTCCCGTGGCGTTCTTCAAGAGCGCCCTGGTGGTGCAACGCCTGCCCAAGACGCGCTCGGGCAAGATCCTGCGCGGCACCATGCAGAAGATGGCCGACAACCAGCCGTGGACCATGCCGGCCACGATCGAGGATCCCGCCGCGCTCGACGAGATCAAGGACAACCTCAAGACCGCGGGCTACGCGAACAAGTAGATAGGAGAGAGAATGAGTCTCGACATCAACCGCCCCGACCTCGTCGTGGGCGTCGTCGGCACCGGCGCCATGGGGCGCGGCATCGCGCAGGTGACGGCGCAGGGCGGCATCAAGGCGATCCTGTTCGACGCGGCGGCCGGAGGCGCCGCCAAGGCCAAGGCCGGGATCGTCGAGATACTCAAGGGGCTGGCCGCCAAGGGCCGGCTGACCGATGCCGACGTCGCCAAGGCCGAGGCCAACCTGGGCGTCGCCGCCGGGATCGAGGACCTGAAGGGCTGCCACATCGTGGTCGAGGCCGTGTTCGAGAACCTCGAGGTGAAGCAGAAATTGTTCGGTGAGCTCGAGGCGGTGATCGCGCCCGATGCGATCCTGGCGTCCAACACCTCGTCGATCCGCATCGCTTCGATCGCGCGCGCACTGAAGCACCGCGACCGCGTCTGCGGCATGCACTATTTCAATCCCGTGCCGCTGATGAAGCTGGTCGAGGTGATCCGCGCCACCGACACTGCGCAATGGGTGGTCGATGCGATGGTGGCGCTGGGCAAGCGCCAGACTCGCGTGCCGGTGGTCGTGGGCGACACGCCGGGCTTCCTGGTCAACCTCGGCGGCACCGCGATCGGCACCGAGGGCTTGCGCATCCACCAGGAGGGCCGCGCCGGCGTCTCGGCTATCGACGCCGTGATGCGCGACTCCTGCGGCTTCCGCATGGGGCCGTTCGAGCTGATGGATCTGACCGGCATCGACGTGAACTTCCCGGCACGCAAGATCATCTACGAAGGCTTCTTCCATGACCGGCGCATGACGCCCGGCCCCTATCACGAGGGCCTGTTCGCGGCGGGCAAGTTCGGCCGCAAGACCGGCGGCGGCTGGTACGCCTACGACGCCAAAGGCGGGAAGATAGACCCGGGCGCCGATCACCTGCCGTCGGTGCCGCCGGCGACCGCGGCCGTCGTGATGGACAGCCACAACGAGAAACTGGTGCAGCTTGTCGTCGCCTCGGGAGCCAAGACGCTCGCGGTCGACGACGGCAAGAGCGCGATCCTGGTGGCGCCGATCGGCAAGGACGCGACGACCGAGGCGATCGAACGCGGCCTCGATCCCAAGCGCACCGTCGCCGTCGATGTGACCGGCGACACCGCCAGGCGCATCACCATCATGACGCCGCCCGGCGCCGATCCGCTGGTGCGCGACGCGGCGGCGGCGATGTTCGCCAAGTCCGGCACCAAGGTGACGCTGATCAAGGATTCGCCCGGCTTCATCGCCCAGCGCATCTGCGCGATGATCGCCAACCTCGGCTGCGAGATGGCGATGATCGGCATCGCCTCGGCCGCCGACGTCGATACCGCGATGACACTCGGCCTCAACTATCCGCGCGGGCCGCTGGCCTTGGCCGATTGGCTGGGCGTGAAGCAATGTCACGAGATCCTGGTGCAGATCCAGTCCATCACCGGCGACGATCGCTATCGTCCGAGCCAGTGGCTGCGCCGCCGCGCGATGCTCGGCATGAGTGCGACGACGGTGGAATGAGAGCGGTGGAAAAGAAAGTCCGCCGGCGAGCCGTTGCTGAAATACGGCTCACCGACGAACGATCTACAGGGGCTTAGCGGACGCGCCAGCCCATATCGGCGTCACGGTCATGTTTGTACTCGTAGTACTGGGCGTTCGGGGTCTTGCGATAGACCTCGACGTGTTCCGGCTTCTCCCAGGCGTGCCACTCGTGCGTGCGGGTCCAGTAACCGTCGCTGTAGCCGTACTGGACGGTGCCCGGGTTGAACTGCACGACGACGTCGGCAGCGAAGGCTGCCGAGGTCATGCCGGCGAACGCCACCGCGAGGGCGGCAACTTTGAGGGTCTTGATCAAGAGGTGGTTCCTTTCGGAGTTGTGCCGCCTTCGTCGAACCGGATCCCTGGGCCTCGCAAGGCGGCGGAGAGACAAAACCGAGGGTTCGGAATGAACGATGCCGACGCGACACGGGTTGCGTATTTCCGGGAATACTGAGGTTGACGTTTACGTAAAGGTAAACTACCTAACCGTGACTGGCGGTGATCCCGCCCGAAGCCCAAAATCCTGCGCAAAGACGGACAATTGGCACCCGGAGGAACAGGCTCGTGACGGCTCCTGCAACGTCCTTGGCGGCTCACTACACGCAGGAACACCGGATGTTCCGCGAGACGTGCCGTCGCTTCTTCGAGAAGGAAGTGACGCCTTTCCACATGAAGTGGGAGGAACAGGGCGTCGTGCCGCGCGAGCTGTGGCGCAAAGCGGGTCAGCAGGGCCTGCTTGGCATAACCATGCCGGAGGAGTACGGCGGCGCGGGCGGGGATTTCCTCTACAGCGCCATCCTGATCGAGGAACAAGGTCGCGCCATCGCCTCGGGGCCGGCCTTCTCGCTGCACAACGACATTGTCGTACCCTACCTGCTGCACTACGCCGGTGAAGAGCAGAAGAAGAAATGGATCCCCAAGGCCTGCTCCGGCGAGCTGGTGACGGCCATCGCCATGACCGAGCCGGGCACCGGCTCGGACCTGCAGGCGGTGAAGACCAGCGCCGTGATGGACGGCAACCACTGGGTGATCAACGGCTCCAAGACCTTCATCAGCAACGGCCAGCTCGCCGACCTCGTGATCGTGGTCGCCAAGACCGACCCCAGGCTCGGCGCCAAGGGCACGTCGCTGATCGCCGTCGAGACCAACACCGAGGGCTTCAAGCGCGGCCGCAATCTCGAGAAGATCGGCATGAAGGCGCAGGACACGTCGGAGCTGTTCTTCGACAACGTCCGCGTGCCGGCCGACAACCTGCTGGGTGGGCCCGGCATGGGCTTCGTGCAGCTGATGCAGCAGCTCCCGCAGGAGCGCCTCGTCATCGCCATCCAGGCGATCGCCGCCATCGAGGCCGCGATGGAGCACACACTGGCGTACGTGAAGGAGCGCAAGGCCTTCGGTAAGCCGATCATCGATTTCCAGAACACGCGCTTCAAGCTGGCCGAGCTCAAGACCAAGGCGCTGGTCGCACGAACCTTCGTCGACGATTGCGTGGTCAAGCACCTCACGCGCGAGCTCGACGTCGCGACGGCTGCGATGGCCAAGTATCACACCACCGAACTGCAATGCGCGCTGATCGACGAGTGCCTGCAGTTCTTCGGCGGCTACGGTTACATGTGGGAATACCCGATCGCGCGGCTCTACGCCGACGCGCGGGTGCAGAAGATCTACGGCGGCACCAACGAGATCATGAAGGAACTGATCGGACGTACCCTCTAACCCCCTTGTCATCCTGAGCGTAGCGAAGGATCTAGCGCCGACCTCACGGCAGGCCTTCGTGGCGAGCCTTAGGTCCTTCGCTACGCTCAGGACGACAGAATGCTCAAGGAGAAGACCATGACCGAAGCATACATCTACGACGCCGTTCGCACGCCGCGTGGCAAGGGTCGCAAGGACGGCTCGCTGCATGAAGTGACGCCGGTGCGCCTGGCCGTCACCGCGCTGCAGGCGATCCGTGATCGCAACAAACTCGACACGCATCTGGTCGACGACGTCGTGCTGGGCTGCGTCATGCCGATCGGCGAACAAGGCGCCGACATCGCCCGCACCGCCGCGGTCATGGCGGGCTATGCCGAGAGCGTGTCGGGCGTGCAGGTCAACCGCTTCTGCGCCTCGGGCCTCGAAGCCACCAACATGGCGGCCGCCCAGGTCATGTCCGGCCAGAGCCAGGCCGCGATCGGCGGCGGCGTCGAATCGATGAGCCGCGTGCCGATGGGTTCCGATGGCGGCGCCTGGCCGGTCGACCCTGCGGTGGCAATGCCGATGTACTTCGTGCCGCAGGGCATCTCGGCTGACCTGATCGCCACCAAGTACGGGCTCAGCCGCGACGACGTCGATGCCTATGCCGTCGAGTCGCAGCGCCGCGCCAAGACCGCGTGGGACGCCGGCTACTTCAAGAAGTCGATCGTGCCGGTGAGGGACCAGAACGGCGTCGAGCTGCTCGGCCACGACGAGCTGATGCGCCCGAACACGACCATGCAGACGCTGGCCTCGCTCGAGCCGGCCTTCAAGATGCAGGGTGAAGCGATGCCGGGCTTCGATGCGATCGCCCAGCAGCGCTATCCCGAGATCGAAAAGATGGTCCACGTCCATCACGCCGGTAATTCGTCGGGCATCGTCGATGGCGCAGCCGCGATCCTGATCGGCTCCAAGGAGTTCGGCGAGAAGGCTGGCCTCAAGGCGCGCGCCAAGATCCGGTCGTTCGCCTCGATCGGCTCGGAGCCCGCGATCATGCTGACCGGTCCGGCGCCGGCGTCGGAGAAGGCGCTGAAGCGCGCCGGCATGAGCGTGAAGGACATCGACCTATTCGAGCTCAACGAGGCGTTTGCTGCCGTTGTCCTGCGCTACATGCAGATCCTCAAGATGCCGCACGACAAGATGAACGTGAACGGCGGGGCGATCGCCATGGGCCATCCGCTCGGCGCCACCGGCGCCATGATTCTGGGCACGCTGCTCGACGAGCTCGAGCGCCGCAACCTTTCGACCGGCCTCGCCACGCTGTGCGTCGGCGGCGGCATGGGCACGGCCACCATCATCGAGCGCGTCTAAGGAATTCCGACCATGATCAACTACAACGTCGACACCGACGGTATTGCCACGATCACGTGGGACATGCCGGGCCGTAGCATGAACGTGCTGAACGAAGGCTCGATGAAGGCCTATGCCGAGACGCTCGACAAGGCGCTGAAGGACGACAAGGTCAAGGGCATCATCCTGACCTCGGGCAAGGACAGCTTTATCGCCGGCGCCGATCTCGAGATGCTGCTGAATGCCGACACGTCGGACGCGGCCAAGCTCACCGAGCAGTTCAGCCAGCTGCAGAGGCTGTTTCGTCGCCAGGAGACCGGCGGCAAGCCGATCGTGGCTGCGATCAACGGCACGGCGTTGGGCGGCGGCTTCGAGATTTGCCTGGCCACGCACTACCGCATCGCCGCAGCCAATCCGAAGACCAAGCTCGGCCAGCCCGAAGTGAAGCTCGGCCTCCTGCCGGGCGGTGGCGGCACCCAGCGCATCCCGCGCCTGATCGGCGTGATGAATGCCGCGCCCATCCTGATCGAAGGCAAGGACCTCACCGTCGATGCCGCCAAGGGCCTCGGCCTCATCCACGAAGTCGTGCCGGCGGGCGAGCTCTTGTCGCGCGCCAAGGCGTGGCTGACGGCTGCGCCGACCGAGCAGGTCGTGCCGGAATACGCCGGCAAGGGCGCGAAGCCGATCGATGGCCGCGCCGTGCAGCCGTGGGACCGCAAGGGCTTCAAGACGCCGGGCTTCCCCGGCGGCCAGGTGTGGAGCCCGGTGGGCGTGCAGACCTTTATCGGCGGAAACGCCATGATCGCCGGCAAGACCAACGGCGTGTATCCCGCGCCCAAGGCCATCATGTCCTGCGTCTACGAAGGCCTGCAGCTGCCGTTCGATAGCGCCCTCAAGGTCGAGACGCGCTATTTCGTGTCGCTACTGCGCGACCCCGTCGCCAAGAGCATGATCCGCACGCTGTTCTTCGGCCTGCAGGAAGCCAACAAGCTCGCGCGCCGCCCCAAGGGCGTTCCGAAGCAGGAGTACAAGAAGATCGGCGTGCTGGGTGCCGGCCTGATGGGCGCCGGCATTGCCACCGTCTCGGTGCAGGCCGGTCTCGATATCGTGCTGATCGATCGCGACCAGGCCGCCGCCGACAAGGGCAAGGGCCACATCGCGGCCGAGCTCGACAAGCTGGTGAAGCGCGGCCGCATGGATCAGGCCAAGCGCGACGCCCTGCTGGCCAAGGTGACGGCGACGCCCGACTTCGGCGCGCTGAAGGATTGCCAGCTCGTCGTCGAAGCGGTGTTCGAGAACCGCGACGTCAAGGCCGAGGCCACCAAGAAGGCCGAAGCGACATTGCCGAAGGAAGCGGTGTTTGCCTCCAACACCTCGACCTTGCCGATTACCGGCTTGGCCGAAGCCTCGTCGAAGCCCGATCACTTCATCGGCCTGCACTTCTTCTCGCCCGTCGAGAAGATGCCGCTGGTCGAGATCATCGTCGGCAAGAAGACCTCGCCCGAGACCCTGGCGCGGGCCATGGACTTCGTGCAGAAGATCCGAAAGACGCCGATCGTGGTCAACGACAGCCGCGGCTTCTTCACCTCCCGCGTGTGCGGCGCCTTCATCAGCGAAGGCCATCGCATGCTGAAGGAGGGCATTCCCGCGGCGATGATCGAGAACTGCGCGCGTTACGCCGGCATGCCGGTGGGCCCGCTGTCGCTCAACGACGAGGTGGCGATCGATCTGTCGTGGAAGATCGCGGATCAGACGAAGCGCGATGCCGAGGCGGCGGGGCAGAAGTACGAATCCTTGGGCACCGAGGACATCCTCGAGCTGATGGTCAAGAAGCTCGAGCGCTTCGGCCGCAAGAACGGCAAGGGCTTCTACGACTATCCGGCCGACGGCAAGAAGCGCCTGTGGCCGGAGCTGCAGAAGTACTGGCCGGCCGATCCGAAGCTGCTCTACGGCGAGGGCGAGGACAAGCGCGCCAAGGAGAGCGAGATCAAGAAGCGCCTCCTCTACGTGCAGGCCGTCGACACTGCACGCTGCCTCGAGGCCAACGTGCTGACCGATCCGCAGGACGGCGACGTCGGCTCGATCATGGGCCTGGGCTTTGCGCCGCAGACCGGTGGAGCGATCAGCCTGATCGACCAGGTTGGGGTCAAGAAGTTCGTCGCCGAGTGCGATGATTTCGCCAAGAAGTACGGCACGCAGTTCGAGGTGCCGAAACTCTTGCGCGACATGGCGGCCAAGGGGCAAAGCTTCTACGGGAGCAACCAAGCAAAGGCGGCCTGATCATGGATGCGAAGGAAATCGGCGCGCTCGCGGACAAGATCGCCGCGGGCCGCAGGTCGAAGAAGGTGATGGACATCGCCGCCGCGACCGCGGCCCTCTCGGAGGCCGACGCCTACAAGGTCCAGTTCGCCGTGCACGATCGGCTGGCCGGCGACGGCGACAAGTTCGCCGGCTGGAAGGTCGCACTGACCTTGCCCGCGCAATACGAGCCGCTGAAGCTCTCGGGCCCGGTCTTCGCCGGCCTGTTCCAGAGCGGGCTGCGCCAGAGTGGCGCGGTCTTCGAGAAAGGCTGGCCGATCAAGCCCGGCATCGAGCCCGAGCTGGTGGCGCGCATGGGCAAGGATGCAGGGCCCGGCACGATCTACACGGCCGACACCATCAAGACCTGTGTCGGCAATCTCCACTGCGGCATGGAGCTGGTCGACAACCGCTACGCCGACGTCAGCAAGATGGGCGGCCCCGGCCGCATCGCCGACGATGTGCTGCAGGCTGCCTGCGTGGTCGGCACCGAGATCAAGGATTGGCAGAAGCTCGACTTCCCCGGCTTGAAGGGCCGCTCGCTGCTCGACGGCAAGGAGATCGGCAAAGGACCCGGCAGTGCCGTCATGGGCAGCGCGATGATCTCGCTGGCGTGGCTCGCCAACAAGCTCTTGTCCCACGGCAAGCACCTGCGCGCCGGCGACCTGATCCTCACCGGCTCGGTCCATCCGCCGGCGTTCCTGGGCGGAGCGGGCATGGCGCGGACAGAGTTCGAGGGCCTCGGCGGCACGGAGATCACGATCAAATAAGGCCCGGCCGGCGGCCGGCCAGCGGCCAGCCAGCGGCCAGCCAGCGGATAGTCCCCGGTTCCATCGCCAAACCGCGGCAAGCGGGCTCGCCCGCAGGCGTTTCCTCGGGTACCATCGACTCAAAGAGAGTTCGCCATGACCGGGGATTTAACGCCACAGGCAGGGCAGCGGGGAGGCTGGCACAGCGGCCGTTTTGCGCACACGTTCGCGGCCATCGATCTCGGCACCAACAATTGCCGGCTTCTGGTCGCGCGGGCGTCTGTCTCGGGCTTCGACGTGATCGACGCCTATTCCCGGCCAGTGCGGCTCGGCGAAGGCGTGGCATTGAGCGGAACGCTGTGCGGCGATGCCATCGATCGCACCCTGGGGGCGCTCGACGTTTGCGCCGCCAAGATTGGCCAGCACAAGGTCACGCGCGCACGCCACATCGCCACCGAAGCCTGCCGCCGCGCCTGCAACGGCGAGGATTTCCTCGCCCTGGTAAAGCTGCGCACCGGCCTCTGCTTCGAGGTTATCCGTCCCGAGGAGGAGGCGCGTCTGGCGCTGGCCAGTTGCGAGAACCTGCTCGATCCCGAGATTCCCCATGCGTTGCTGATCGACATCGGCGGCGGGTCGACCGAAGTGAGCTGGATCCGGATCGGCCGCCGCGGCGACGGGCTGGGCTCGGGCGCCGGCAGCGTCACGATCGAGCTGATCGACATGGTCTCGGTGCCCTGGGGCGTGGTCACGCTCACCGAGTCGTGCTCCCCCGGCCAACCGCGCGACACTGCTCTTGGGCGCGCGCGCTACGACGAGATGGTGGAGCGCATTCGCGCCGACCTGCGGCCATTCTGCGCCCGTCATTCGATCGGCACGGCGATCGCCCGCGGCGAGGTCCAGATGGTCGGCGCGTCGGGCACGGTGACGACCGTGAGCGCGCACCACCTTGGCCTCAAGCGCTACAACCGCACGATGGTCGACGGCTCGTCGATCGGCCGCGACCACATCCTCAAGATCTGCGACGAGCTCTCCACCCTGTCGGTGACCGAAATGACTGCCTTGCCCTGCATCGGCGACGATCGCGCCGACCTGGCGCTGGCCGGCGGTGCAATCCTCGAGGCGGTGTGCCGGCAATGGCCCGCGCCCATTGTGCGAGTGGCCGATCGCGGCCTGCGCGAGGGTGTTCTGATGGACCTCATGCGCCAGGCCGACCGCGACGCCGATCCAATGTGTCGCCGTAGCGACTGATTTCATGAGCAAGGGCAAGAAAAGCGGTAGCGGCAGCAGTCTGCCGACGGGACGACACGCCACCGTGCGTGTGAAGACCGCGCGCGGCCGCACGGTCTCCCAACAGCGTTGGCTGCAACGCCAGCTCAACGATCCCTACGTCGTCGAAGCCAAGAAGCGCGGCTATCGCTCGCGCGCGGCGTTCAAGCTGTTGCAGCTCGACGATCAATTCCGTTTCCTCAAGCCCAAGGCGCGGGTGATCGATCTTGGCGCCGCGCCCGGCGGCTGGACCCAGGTCTCGGTCGAGCGATCGAAGGGCGGTGTCGTGATCGGCATCGACCTGACACCGGTCGATCCCATTTCTGGCGCCACGGTGCTGGCCAAGGATTTCTACGATGACGATGCGCCGGCGCTGCTGACCAAGCTGCTCGCCGGGCCGGCCGACGTCGTATTGAGCGACATGGCGGCGGCGGCGACCGGCGAGACGCAGGTCGACCATATTCGCATCATGGGCCTGGCCGAGGCCGCGCACGATTTCGCCCGTTCGGTCCTGAAGCCGGGCGGCGCCTTTGTCGCCAAGGTGTTACGCGGCGGCACGGAGCGCACCTTGCTCGACCGGCTGAAGAAGGACTTCGTGAAGGTTCGCCACGTGAAGCCGGAGGCGAGCAGGGCCGACTCGGCGGAAATGTATGTCGTCGCGACCGGCTTTCGCGGCTAGATTTCGCGCCTTCCGCTCCACTCAAAGGAAATCCAGATGGCTTTCGGTATGTATGCCGCGTCGGTGCCCGTCTATCAGCGCCAGCTCAACGCGATCTCCAAGGTTCTCGACAAGGCCGCGGCCTGGGCCGCCGCCAAAAAGGTCGACGAGGCCGTCCTGCTCGGCACCCGCATGACGCCCGACATGCTGCCGTTCAACCGCCAGGTCCAGATCGCCTGCCGCTTCGCCGAGGAGAGCATCGCGCGCCTGGCCGGCGTCGAGGTGCCGAAGGCCCCGGAGAACGCCGAAAAGAACCTGGTGGAACTCAAGGGCCGCATCGCCGCCGTCCTGTCCTACATCGGCGGCTTCAAGCCCGAGCAGGTCGACGGCAGCGACGGCCGCGAGGTCATCCTCACCGTCGCCGGCAATCCGCTGAAGCTCACCGGGGCGCAGTATCTCGTGCATTACGCCATGGCGAACTTCTATTTCCACTGCACCACGACTTACGCAATCTTGCGTCAGGCTGGCGTCGAGATCGGGAAACGGGATTTCATCGGCGGTCTGTAGGGGCTTTCGCCCCGCCTGAGCATCATGCCTGTGCATAACGACTACGCGCCATAGCGCTTGGTTTATCGGCGGCAATGTGTATAACGGCTCGCCAACCCGGCGGCCCCGACCAGGGCCGCCGGTTTTGTTTTATCCGGAGGTTGGCATGCTGATTCAGGAAGCGCTCACATTCGATGACGTCCTCCTGAAGCCTGCTGCCTCATCGGTATTGCCCAACCAGACCGATACCCGCACACGGCTCACCCGCACGATCGATCTGCGCATCCCGCTGATCTCGGCGGCCATGGACACCGTCACCGAAGCCCCCATGGCGATCGCCATGGCCCAGGCCGGCGGCATCGGCGTCATCCACAAGAACCTCACCGCCGAGGCCCAGGCCAACGAGGTCCGGCGGGTCAAGAAGTTCGAGTCGGGCATGGTGGTGAACCCGGTCACCATCCATCCCGAGCAGACCCTGGCCGACGCGCTGGCCCTGATGTCGTCGCACCAGATCTCCGGCATCCCGGTGGTCGAGCGCAATGGCCGCCTGGCCGGCATCCTGACCAACCGCGACGTGCGCTTTGCTACCGACAGCTCAACGCCGGTGAGCGCGCTGATGACCAGCGAGAAGCTGGCCACGGTGCGCGAGGGCGTGAGCTCCGCCGACGCCCAGCGGCTCCTGCACCAGCGCCGCATCGAGAAGCTGCTGGTCGTCGATGCCGACTATCGCTGCATCGGGCTGATCACGGTCAAGGACATCGAGAAGGCCAACAAGTTTCCCGGCGCCAGCAAGGACGAGAAGGGCCGGCTGCGCGCCGCGGCGGCAACCGGCGTCGGCGAGGACGGGTTGCGTCGCGCCCAGATGCTGATCGATGCCGACGTCGACGTGATCGTGGTCGATACCTCGCATGGCCATTCGAGGGGCGTCCTCGACGCGGTGACGCGGGTCAAGAAGCTCAGCAACTATTGCCAGGTGATGGCCGGCAACGTGGCGACGGCAGAGGGTGCGAGGGCGCTGATCGACGCCGGCGCCGACTCGGTCAAGATCGGCATCGGGCCTGGCTCGATCTGCACCACGCGCATGGTGGCGGGCGTCGGCGTGCCGCAGCTCACGGCTATCCTCGAGGCGGCCGAGGTCTGCCATGCCGCCGGCGTGCCGGCGATCGGCGACGGCGGCGTCAAGTACTCGGGCGATCTCGCCAAGGCGATCGCCGCCGGCGCCGACTGCGCCATGATCGGCTCGCTGCTCGCGGGCACCGACGAGGCGCCGGGCGAGGTGCTGCTCTACCAGGGCCGCTCGTACAAATCCTATCGCGGCATGGGGTCGATCGGCGCCATGGCGCGCGGCTCGGCGGATCGCTACTTCCAGCAGGAAGTCGCCAGCACCCTGAAGCTGGTGCCTGAAGGCATCGAGGGCCGCGTGCCGTACAAGGGGCCGGTCGGCAACATCCTGCACCAGTTGACCGGCGGCCTGCGCGCCGCGATGGGCTATACCGGCAACGCGACGATCCAGGGCATGCAGACCAACCGGCAGTTCCTGCGCATCACCGGTGCCGGCCTGCGCGAGAGCCACGTGCACGATGTCGAGATCACGCAGGAAGCGCCGAACTATCGGAGCGGCATGTAGGTGCCGGCCTCTGGCCGGGCGCGCTGCTCAGGGCGCGCTTACGCGCAAACGACTGCACGCTTGCGTGCAGATTACTGCGCGCCTGCCAGCATGTGGCGGCGGGCGAGTTCAGCGGCAATTCCCTCGGCAATGACCTTGTAACCCTCGGGCGCGGGATGCCAGGTGCGATAGATTTTCTCCCGCCCCTCGGCGTGCACGGCCGCGGCGGTCCGGTCGTAGAGGTCGAGGCTGCCAAGGCCGGCGGCGTCGGCGCATTTCAGGACGGCCTGGGAAATGCGGCGCTGCTCGGCGGCGAAGTCGGGGTTCTCCCAGACGTAGAAATCGTATTGCGCCACGACGAGCGTCGGCACGTCGAGCCTGGCAAGGCGCTGCATCAGCGGGCAGGCGAGCCGCAGCCCGGTTCCTGCAGGCGTGGCGCGGTGATGGTCGACGACCCATTCGTATTCCCAGCCTTGGTGGAGCAACACCGTGTCGAGCAGCACCGACCAGCCGAAGGCACGTTGCCAGAAGTCGAGCGTATCCTCCGGCTTCGGCGAGGGCGGTACGGGAACGTTGTGCAGGACCAGCTCGCCGGCGCTCAGGCTGAAGTAGGGCTTCTCCGCACCCCAGGTGCGGCTCATCTCGGCGCGGCGGACGTCGTCGGCGATAAAGCCCACGACGATCAGGGAAGGCTTGAGCCTCGGTACGAGCTGCTCGGTGCGCAGTACCGTCTGGTCGAGGCCGTATGCCGCGACGCCGGCGTTGATCGTCCGGCGATGCATCAGCTCCTGCAGATAGGCGGGCCAGGTCTCGCCGTTGGCGACCTCGTCGCCCTGGGTGTAGGAATCGCCCGTCGCCAGGATCGGCGGCCCGTCGGTCGCATCGGCCGGCGGCGGCGGGACCTCGCGAAAGCCATTGGCATCGTAGGTGATCTGCGACGAAGAGAAGCCCGCGCGCTGGACGTAGCCCAACATCGGATCGTAGGTGAAGCGGCGGCCGACATTCTGGTGGGCCATGCTGCGGCGCTGGTCGAGCACGATATTCTTCCAGTGCTGCAGCGAATCGGTGCCTCTCAGCGCGCGACAGCCGATTTCAAGGACCAGCAGGCTGAACAGCACCGAGGCGAGGGCGAGCGAGAGACGGCCGAACATGGCAGGTGCAATAAGGCTAATTCAGCCCGTAGGCCAGTGGCGCTCGGACGCAGCGTTTTGCTCGGCCGCATTCGCAGCGTTGCGCTCGGCGCTCATTCATCGTAGCGGCAGAGGAACGAAAGGGATCGATGTGACACCGGGCGCCCGCATAGCCGCTTCAATCGAGCTTCTCGACGAAATCTTCGGCCAGGCCGAACGGCCGGCCGATCTGGTCGCCAACGCGTACTTTCGCGTCCGCCGCTTCATCGGCAGCGGCGATCGCCGGGCCGTGGCCGATCGCGTGTGGAGCATCCTGCGCCGCTACGGCCAGCTGCGCTGGTGGCTCGAGCGCACGCGCCACCCCGAGCGCGGCGGGCGGGCGCTGGTCTCCGCCGACCTCGTCCTGACGGAAGAAACGCCGATGTCCGACATGATGAACATGTTCGACGGTTCGACCTACAAGCCCGGTCCGCTCCACGACAGCGAACTGGGCGCGCTGCGCCAGATGGAAGGCCACTCGCTGCCGCACCCCGAGCAGCCCGACTGGGTCCGCCTCAACGTCCAGGAATGGGTGGCGCCGCATCTCATCGAGGCTTACGGCAAGGAATGGGGCCGCGAGATCGCCGCGCTCGAAAATCCGCCGCCAGTCGACCTCCGGGTCAATCGCCTCAAGGCCACGGTGGGCGAGGCGCGCAAGGCGCTGGCCGACGAGGGCATCGACACCGAGCCGATGCGCTTCTCCCGCGACGGGCTGCGCCTGAAGCGCCGGCTGTCTGTGGTGACCGGCAACGCGTTCCAGAACGGGCTGGTCGAGATCCAGGACGAGGGCTCGCAGATCGTAGCGGCGCTGATCGACGCAAAGCCCGGCATGCAGATCGTCGACTATTGCGCCGGCGCCGGCGGCAAGACGCTGGCGATCGCCGCCGGCATGAACAACAAGGGCCGCGTCGTGGCCATGGACGTCTACGCAAGTCGCCTCGACCGCTCGGCCCAGCGCCTGCGCCGCGCCGGCGCGCACAACGTCGAACGCCGCGCGCTCGACGGCGACAACGCCAAATGGTTGAAGCGCCAGAAGGGCGCCTTCGATCGCGTGCTGGTCGACGCGCCGTGCACCGGCACCGGCACGTGGCGGCGCAATCCCGACGGCCGCTGGACCCTGACGCCGAAGGATCTCGCCGAGCTGGTGCCCAAGCAGGCCGCCATCCTCGACGCCGCCTCGCGCCTGGTGAAGCCGGGCGGCGGCCTGATCTACGCCACCTGCTCGGTGCTGCCGGCCGAGAACGAGCGCCAGATCGAGGCCTTCCTGGCGCGCCATCCGGAGTTCGCCGTCGTGCCCGTGGCCGACCTGTGGGCCGACGTCATCGGCACCGAGACGCCGGCGCAGATCGGCGACAGCCCGTACCTGCGCCTGTCGCCGCTGCGCCACGGCACCGACGGCTTCTTTGCCGCCGCACTGGTGCGCAAGGCCCCCGCGGCGGAGCCGCCAACTGCAGCGCCAGCAGCCGAGACGCCCGCTGCGGCGGAGCCCGCCGCAGCGGAGCCTGCCACTGCGGAGACGCCTGCCGCTGCGGAGCCCGCTGCTTGATCAGGATCCGGTGTGCAGCACCTGCCGACGCGCCCGCGATCGCCCGGGTGCATGTCGAGACCTGGCAATCGGCCTATGCCGGGCTGCTGCCCGACGCGATGCTGGCCGGCATGTCGGACGTCCGGCACTCGGCGATGTGGTCGCACACCCTGGCCAACCGAAGCGAGGCGCGCGGCGTGTTCGTGGCCGACGACGAGGATGCGGGCGTCGTGGGTTTCGGCAGCTGCGGCCCGGTACGCGATACGCCGGAGGGCCTCGACGGCACCGAGCAGCGGGTAGGCGAGGTCTATCTCCTCTACGTCGAGCCGGATTTCCAGGACCAGGGCATCGGCCGGCGCCTGCTCGACGCGCTGTTCCGCCAGCTCCATGCCGATCGCTTCGACACCGCGGTGCTGTGGATGCTGGCCGAGAACCCGACCCGCTTCTTCTACGAGGGGTTGGGGGGGCAACGCGTCGGCGAGCGCCCCGACACGTTCTCGGGCGCCGACGTCGACGAGGTGGCCTATGCCTGGCGCGACCTCGAGGCCCCGCTGATCCGGCGGAAACTGGCGCCTGACGACA